>CAZOGL010000001.1:0-1721 GCA_964579575.1 uncultured Eggerthellaceae bacterium
AACCGTCGGTGGGATTTCGCCTCGTGAGCACTCGCTTGTCCCGCTTGCGATAACCGTTCATGGGATTTCGCCTCGCGGGCGCTCGTTTGTCCCGCGTTCGACAACCATCGGAAAAAGTCGTGATAATGCAGGTAAACAATCGCTTTCTGTCTATAATGGTCTCGTTTGATGCCTTCTGGATGAGGGGTATTCGGGTGGTCTTTTCCAGTCTGCTTTTCATATTTGCGTTCTTGGCGCTCAATTTGATTGTTTATAACGTTGTGCCAGCTCAATGGCGCAATATTGTGCTGCTCGCTTTCTCTATCGTGTTTTACGCGTGGGGCGGTGCTGCCTACGTGTTGCTTTTGTGCGGCGAATCACTTGTCAGTTGGTTTTTCGCGCTCGCCATTGAGCGAACGGGGGGCCGTGGCAACAGAGCGTCTAAGGCGTTGCTTGCGGCCGATGTTGTGATTTTGCTCGGCTTGCTCATGTACTTCAAGTACACCGGGTTTTTTGCCGGAATCACGCAAAGCCTATTTGGTGTTCCCGAGATCAAACCCGAGGTCATCCTTCCCATCGGCATCTCCTTCTACACGTTCCAACTTATCAGCTATGTCGTAGATGTGTATCGAGGGGAGGTCGCAGCGCAACCTGCCTATTGGAAGCTGCTCATGTACGCGAGCTTGTTCCACCAATGCGTCGCGGGCCCTATCGTTCGCTACCAGACCGTCGCAGACGAGATTGACGAGCGCCACGTTACCCGTGATGACATCTATGCTGGCGTGCGCCGTTTCTGCATCGGGCTTGCGAAGAAAGCCGTCCTTGCCAATGCGTGCGCCGCGGTTGCGGACTCGCTCGTTCCAGTGGGCGATCTGAGCGTCATTCCCACTACTACGGGCATATGGCTCGGGATGGCGTTTTACATGCTTCAGATCTACCTCGACTTCTCCGCGTACTCCGACATGGCGATTGGCATGGGGCGCATGGTCGGCTTCCACTACCTCGAGAACTTCAACTATCCGTATATGGCTAAAAGCGTTCAAGACTTTTGGCGTCGTTGGCATATCAGCTTATCAAGCTTCTTCCGCGACTACGTGTACATTCCTCTCGGGGGAAGCCGCTGCTCTACGGCGAAGTTTGTTCGCAACACCGCCGTGGTGTGGTTGCTCACTGGTTTTTGGCACGGTGCTAGTTGGAATTTTGTGTTGTGGGGCTTGCTCTTCCTTGTGTTTTTGTTGCTTGAGAAGTTCTATTTGCGAGAAAAGCTCGAATCGTTACCCCGCCCTGTTGGCCATGTTTATCTGTTGGTCGTTGTATTTATTGGTTGGATCTTGTTCCGATTTGAGGACTTCGGACAGATGGGCTCGATGCTTGTCGGATTGATAGGCATCGGTACGAGCGGTTTTGTCGACCTGTCCACCCAGACGGTGTTCATGAGCAACGTGTTCCTTTTGCTGTTTTGCATCATCGCTTGTACCAATCTTGGCAAGCGTATTCGAGCGCTACTTCAAGAACGTGCGAATGGTGGCGGCGTCTGGTTGGTTATCTACAACGTTTCGGAGTTGGCCACGCCGATTCTGTGTCTCGTGTTTGCGATCGCCGCTCTTGCCGGTGACAGCTATAACCCGTTCATCTATTTCAGGTTCTAGGAGGTGGGCAGCATGAACGAATTCAGTCGTGAAGATCAGCGCAGATTGCGGCAACGAGCTGCTCAGCAACGATATGGAACCCCAGATGCGACC
>CAZOGL010000001.1:1821-8741 GCA_964579575.1 uncultured Eggerthellaceae bacterium
GGGGCCTCGAGCGGGACGCGGCACGGAGAGCCGACCCGCCGAACTGCCCCTCGAGGTGCGGTCCAGGATCAACGGGTGCGCCACGCGGACGCGCGCTCCGAGCGTCACACCGCCGAACGTCCCGTTCGTACGGGCACAGACCGGTCTACTCGTCGTACAACTCGCCCCGTTGACGGGCGTCCCGTTCGCGCGGGAGCGAATCCGCCTATCCGTCGCGCAACCCGTTCCGCCGGAGAGCGCGCCGAGCGTCGCGCAACCCGTTCCGAAACTCGTGGCGTTGCCTCTTCGAAGCACTCGGTCATCGCTGAGCCCGGTGACGAGTTCTCGATTGAAAACATCAATCCTGCCCATCGCCAAAACGTTTCTCTCTGGCGCCAGTGGACGACGCGGGTGTTTGCTGCGCTCATGGCCCTTGGCCTTGTTGTCGGCCTTTTGTTCTTTGCGCGTCCGGCCACGTCTGCTATTGAGAACCGTACATTGACGCCTTTTCCCGCCTTCACGGTCGAAGGGGTCTTGGACGGCTCTTTCTTCTCGGGCGTTTCGACATGGTATGCGGACACCTATCCCTTGCGCGAAGTTCTTGTCTCCTTTGACCATTGGCTCGAGGGCTTTTTCGGCATCCAAAGCAACACGATGATGATCGGCGGCTCTGCTGTTTCCCAAGACATTCCCGAAAATGGCGAGGGAAATACCGAGGCAGCCAGCGCCGAGACTGCTGCCAAGAAGGAAGTTGAGCCTCCCTCTGTCGAGCTGATGGCCGAGGAGATTCAGAACTCCATCATGGATGGTCTTTATGTCAAAGACGGAGCTGCTTACAGTCGCTACTACTTTGTCCAGGAGTCTGTTGAGACCTATACGTCGGCCCTTAATCTTGCGGCTGAGCGCCTTGATGGGACCACGAGGGTCTATTCGATTTTGGCTCCGAATAATTCTGGCGCGATGCTTTCCGAAGAAGAACTGGCGCAGCTCGGTGGTGCCGACCAAAAGAAGGCGACCGATTATTTTGGCAGCCTCTATTCCGACAAAGTGACACTTGTCGACACCTACGATACATTGCGCAGCCACAACAGCGAATACCTCTATTTCCGAACCGATCATCACTGGACGGCGTTGGGTGCATATTATGCGTATGAGAATTTCTGCGCCGTTTCCGGAAAGCAGAAGATTCCCCTGGAAGATCACCAGTCCGTCACGTTTGAGCCATTCCTCGGGGCTTTCTATGGCCAGTTGGAACTTGATGCCATGGCGGCAAATCCTGACTACGTGACGGCGTACTACCCGCTCGGCACCAACGATATGACGTACTGGGACGGCGGTGAAGAGGTTCAGTACCACGTCATCACTGATGTCTCGGAATGGAACGAGTCCGCGAAGTATTCCACGTTTGTTGCCGGTGACAAACCGTTGTCGGTTGTCGAAAACCCGCAGATCGACGATGGTTCTTCGTGCCTGCTTGTCAAAGACTCCTTTGGGTGTGCTTTTGCGCCATTCCTTGTGGACAGCTATCAGACTGTTTACATCATCGATTTCCGCTACTACGACGGAAATATCGTCGATTTCTGCAAGGAGAAGAACGTCAATGACCTGATTTTCCTCAACAACCTCACCATGGCGACCACCACTAGCGTTGGAGAGGCGATCCTTAGCGAGGTCCAGTAGCCTTCTGGTTGATTGCGCCGTGCGTGGCGAGTCGGGTGTTCTGGGCAGGTGCGGGCTTCGGACGGACGAGCAGGGCGCCTGGGTAGGCGTGCCATCAAAACGCATGATGGGAAGCTGAGTTTGTGGCGGCCTGTTCTGATGATGCGCCCGCGTAGGCGACTAACCGTCAAAACGCATGATAGGGGGCGGTGTCCGTGGTAGTCTGTTTCCATGGACCTGCGTAGACAACAAAGAAATTGGGAGATGCTGCAACAACAGCTTGGCGCCGAAGCCCGCGGCGAACCTCCACGTGTGTTTTCCTCGACTCGGACGCTGTTTGGCATTCGAAGCACGGTGGAAAAACAGCTCGACGCGTTTGTCGCAAAAGAAGAAGCGCGCAAGAAGGCTGAGCGTGAAGCTGCTGTCACACAAGATTGGGGCAAGAACGCGCAATTCCTGGGAGTACCTGCAGGCGACAGGCCCGGTCCTTTCGGAGTCGCGCAGGGTCAGGGCAAGAACGCGCAGTCCCTGGAGGAAGAGAAGTTCCCGGAGGAAGAGAAATCCCTGGAGGAAGAGAATGGAAATCGTTCCCATTGCGAGGATTAGGACGGATTTCGGCCAGAAGTTCGGTATCCCGCGCCAAAGTGGCATCGCTCCCCACCTGCGGGGGAAAATTGTGTTCGAGCCCGATTTCGCAAACGCGGACGCACTCCGTGGTATCGAGGGGTTCAGCCATTTGTGGCTGATTTGGGAATTCGACGGGATGACGCGCCCGAAGACATGGCAACCGACGGTGCGCCCTCCTCGTCTTGGAGGCAATGAGCGCATGGGCGTCTTCGCGACACGCAGCCCCAACCGTCCGAACAGCCTCGGTCTTTCCGTCGTCGAACTCGAACGTGTTGAGCTCTCGACGCCCGAGGGCCCGGTGCTCCATGTCCTCGGAGCGGACCTGCGTGACAACACGCCGATCTATGACATCAAGCCCTATATCCCCTATGCCGATGCCCACCCGGATGCGCGCGGAGGTTTTACGGATAGGGAGCCTCGTCGAGAGGTGGCGGTTGTTTTTCCCGAGGAGTTGCTCGAATCGATTCCTTTGGATAAGCGGGCTGCCCTTGTCGAGGTTTTGCAACAAGACCCCCGTCCGCAATACCACGACGATCCTGAGCGTGTCTACGCTATGTCATTTGCGGGGCGGGATGTTCGCTTTGTCGTCGCAGGCAATGTCTTGACGGTCGTTGCTGTGGTATAGGGTGCCACCGCGGATAGCTGCCGTGGCGCAAGGGACACCGTGGCACTCGCGGATCGTTGCCATGGCGCAAGGGACACTGGGACGCTCGCAGGTCGTTATCGCAACGCAAGGACGCCGTCGCAACGCATGGGCGCTGCAACGTAAGGACGTCGCCGCAACGCAGGGGCTTGCCCCCTCGCTCGTCTGCCCTCCGAACTTCGCGCAATTGGTGCACGTTGAGCCACAACGAGCGTGGCAAAGCTGTCTCCAACCTTTATCATGAAAACATCTGTGTTTTTGATTCCAACTGGAGTGTCGGTTTCTCTCCAGGAAGGTAGGTTTGAGATGGTTTCTCGTGTTTACGTTGAGAAGAAACCTGGCTTTGATGTCGAGGCAAAGCAACTTGCTGTCGAGTTGCGCGACGTCCTTGGCATCAAGGGTCTTATGGGTTTGCGCCTCGTTAATCGCTACGACGTTGAGGGCATAAGCGACGAGCTGTTTGCCCAGTGTGTTCCGACGGTTTTCAGTGAGCCGCAGTCCGATGATGTCACCTATGAAGTCCCACTGCGTGAGGGTGAGGAGATCTTTGCGGTCGAGTACTTGCCTGGCCAATTTGACCAACGCGCCGACAGCGCTGCTGAGTGCGTCCAACTGATCAGCGCAGGCGAGCGTCCTACCGTCCGCAGCACCAAGATCTACCTGCTCAGCGGTGATTTGTCCGAAGAGGATATCAACGCCATCAAGCACTACGTCATCAACCCCGTCGAGGCGCGCGAGGCGAGCAGCGAGCTCCCCGACACGCTCAAGGTCGACTATCCCGAGCCCGCAGACGTGGAGGTTATCGAAGGGTTTGGCACCCTTTCCCAAGACGAACTCGCTGCGTTTATCGCTGATCGCGGACTGGCCATGGATTTGGCTGACATCACCTTCTGCCAAAAGTACTTCCGCGATGAGGAACATCGCAACCCCACCATCACCGAGATTAAGATGATCGACACCTATTGGTCCGACCATTGCCGCCACACCACGTTCGGCACGGTTCTCGAAGACGTCAAGATCGACGACGAGATCACCAAGGCCGCTTTCCAGCGTTATCTCGAGATGCGTCACGAGCTTGGCCGCGATGCCAAGCCGATTTGTCTCATGGACCTTGGTACCATCGGGGCCAAGTATCTCAAGTCCAAGGGGATTTTGAAAAACCTAGATGAGTCCGAGGAAATCAACGCCTGCACGGTCAAGGTCAAGGTCGATGTCAACGGCGTGGAGGAGGATTGGCTCTATCTCTTCAAGAACGAGACCCACAACCATCCGACCGAGGTCGAGCCTTTCGGTGGGGCGGCAACTTGTGTTGGCGGCGCAATCCGCGACCCGCTCTCCGGTCGTAGCTACGTCTACCAGGCGATGCGCGTGACGGGAGCTGCTGATCCTACCGTCCCGGTCTCCGAGACGCTCCCCGGCAAACTTCCCCAGCGTAAGCTTGTCACAACCGCTGCCGCTGGCTACTCCAGCTACGGCAACCAAATCGGTCTTGCGACCTCCCAGGTCAACGAGTTATATCACCCCGGGTATGCCGCCAAGCGCATGGAGATCGGCGCCGTTGTCGCCGCAACTCCCGCCTGGCACGTTCGTCGCGAGACCCCAGCTCCGGGAGATGCCATCATCTTGCTCGGCGGCCGCACGGGACGTGACGGCATCGGCGGTGCAACCGGTTCCTCCAAGGCCCACACCGCGACTTCCATCGAGACGTGTGGCGCCGAGGTTCAAAAGGGCAATGCTCCTGTCGAGCGTAAGCTCCAGCGCCTGTTCCGCCGCGGCGATGCCTGCAAGTTGATCAAGCGTTGCAACGATTTCGGCGCAGGTGGCGTCTCTGTCGCCACGGGTGAGATCGCGGACGGTCTCAACATCAACCTCGACCTTGTTCCCAAAAAGTACGAAGGCCTTGATGGCACCGAGTTGGCAATTGCTGAGTCCCAAGAGCGTATGGCGTGCGCCGTCGCCCCCGAGGATGTCGAGGAATTCCTCGGTTATGCGCGCGAGGAGAATCTTGAGGCAACGGTCATCGCGACGGTCACCGAGGATCCGCGTCTGGTCATGAGGTGGCGAGGCGATACGATCGTCAGCGTCAGCCGTGCGTTCCTCAACAGCAATGGTGCTCCGAAGAGAGCGCGTGTCCACATTCTCGCCGCCGAGCCTTATTGTGCAGCGGCGACCAAGACCACCGGTTCGCTCAAAGAGAGAATGACCGCCCTCGTTACCGACCTCAACATCGCATCTAACAAGGGCCTCTCTGAGCGCTTCGACTCCACCATCGGCGCCGCAACGGTCCTCATGCCTTTCGGTGGCCGCAAGCAACTGACCCCGAGCATGGCCATGGTTGCCAAGCTCCCCGTTGACGGCGAGACGACCACGGTCAGCGGCATGTCTTGGGGCTTCAACCCCTACCTGTCTTCCTCGAACCAGTACGCTGGCGCCTACAACGCCGTTGTCGAGAGCGTTTGTCGCCTTGCCGCCTCTGGTTTCGCCAAGAAGGACATGTACCTCACATTCCAGGAGTATTTCGGCAAGTTGCGCAATGTCCCCGAGCGTTGGGGCATGCCAGCCGGTAGCTTGCTCGGTGCTCTGATGGCCCAGGTTGACCTCGGCGTCGGAGCAATCGGCGGCAAGGACTCCATGTCTGGAAGTTTTGATAATCTTGACGTCCCCCCGACGCTCGTGAGCTTTGCGACAGCCGTCGGTTCTCTTGATCGCGTCACGAGTCCCGAGTTCAAGCAGGTTGGCGATCGAATCCTCTACATCAAGCCCGCCTATGACGAGCAAGGTCTCATCCCGCAAGCCGCAAGCCTCAACGCCGCCATCGCGATGGTCGAGGATCTCATCGGTCGCGGTGAGGCCAAGGCTGTTTCGACTCCCGGTTATGGTGGACTCGCAGAGGCCCTGTTCAAGATGTGCGTCGGTAACCGCATCGGCATTTCTCTCGATTCCGATATCGACCTGTTTGCGCCGACTTATGGTTCCTTTGTCGTCGAGCTTGCCTGTGGCGCTGAGACTCCCGCAGCCGACGACGTTTCCGTTGCTGTTATCGGCGAGACGACCGAGGCTTATGCGTTTGCCGTCAAGGGAGAAAGCGTTTGTATGACCGAGCTCCAAGAGGCATGGGAGTCCGGTATCGAGAGCGTCTTCCCCTATCGCGGAGCGGGCGAAGAGGTCGAGGCCATCAGCTTTACGGCCAAGACCCCCAAGGTCAAGGCCCCGGTTTTGCTTCAGGCGAAGCCGCGCGTCATCATCCCGGTCTTCCCGGGCAACAACTGCGAGTTCGATACCGCCCGTGCGTTTGAGCGAGCTGGCGCACAGGCTCATACCTTCGTCATCAACAATCTGACGCCCGCCGCGGTTGCTGAGAGCACGGCAAAACTTGTCGAAGAGATCAATGCCGCCAACATCATCATGATTCCCGGAGGTTTCTCCGGCGGCGACGAGCCAGATGGTTCCGCGAAGTTCATCACCGCGTTCTTCCGCAATCCCGCCGTCACCGAGGCTGTTCGCGAGTTGCTCCAAAAGCGCGACGGCCTCATGCTTGGCATTTGCAACGGCTTTCAGGCTCTCGTCAAACTCGGTCTCGTTCCTTATGGCGACATCGTTCCGATGACCGCCGAGTGTCCGACCCTGACGTTCAACACCATCGGCCGCCACCAGAGTCGTCTTGTTCGCACCCGTGTTGCGACGAACAACTCTCCTTGGTTGTCCCAGACCAATGTTGGCGATATCCACACTGTTGCTATCAGCCACGGTGAGGGCCGCTTTGTGGCAAGCCCCGAGGTGCTTGAGCAGCTCAAGACCAACGGCCAAATCGCTTTCCAGTATGTCAACGAGGCGGGCATCCCCAGCATGGACCTGGACGCCAACCCCAACGGTTCCGTCCTAGCTATTGAGGGTATTACCAGCCCCGATGGGCGCATTCTGGGTAAGATGGGTCACACGGAGCGTAGCGGTGCCGGCTTGTATAAGAACATTCCGGACGCAACCTATCAACCCCTTATCGAGGGTGGCGTGA
>CAZOGL010000001.1:8841-11659 GCA_964579575.1 uncultured Eggerthellaceae bacterium
TGCTGCAGGCGCCCCGTATGGCAAGCGTCCCAAACGGCAAAAACGAAACTCCGCCTCTTTTCGGGGGCGGAGCTTTTTGCGGAAATGCGATATCTGTTCTGGATTGGGTGTTTACGCCCCGGTGCAGCTGCGGACGCCGAGCACGATTGCGACAATGATGAGAATCAACAAGACGATGGGAAGCGCCAAGCGGAGAAAATCCATGCGGTGGTGCTCCCTAAGGGCAGGGTAGTCCAATCCGTTGCTCGACCGCCACGTTCCGTGGGAGTTTATACCCTCGAGGGCTTTTCGGTTGCTCGTGCGGTCGCGGCCCTCCGCAGCAACGGCTTGGAACATGTCGGAGTCTTTTTGAAGGCCGCCGGTGTTGTACACCGTCTGACGACTTTGGGTACGATGGTACCGGTTCGCGTGACGTTGGATGGTTCGGCGTGCGTCCTGGGCGGTTCCTTGCCGTTCCGCCTGGCGTGTCCTTGCGTCTTCGGGCTCGGCCCAAACACTCTCGCTCCGATCGTAGCGACGGGCGCGCTCGGTCTCTGCGGAATCCTTGCTGTACCAGGTGGAACTTGAGAGTCTGCGCTCTTCTGGATTGTATTCGACGGATTGCGAACGGGGACTGACATTTCTCGATGATTCGTAGTGGGAAGTGCGCGCATGTTCGCTCGTTGCGTTTTCGCTTCGGTCGGATTGGTTCCCGTAATGTATGCGTTTTTCTTGGCGATCCACGTGGTTGCTCACATTCTCTTACGCGCTTGAAGTGGTAATTCCGAATCGGTCGTGGAGCATTTGACCTCTTTTAAAGGGTGACGATCAAAGGATGGCGATACGCACGCTACTCGCCTTCTTCCTCTTCGTCGTCGAAGAGGGCCCACTCATCTTTGGCGGGGCCGCGGTCTTGATAGATTTTACGTGTGCGGATTTCCCAGATGATGCAGATGATGATGCAGATCACCAGCGATGCCCCGACGAGGATTCCGACACCTGCGGGGGTCTCAAAGAGGAAGTGATAGATCTGCATAAAGTCCATAACGTCGACACCGTTTCTGATTGTACGTACCGCACCAGCTAAACACAGAGATAAACCCTTTGTGATTAGCTGTTTTGAAGTATAGCGCTTTGATTGCGCCCCGAAAACAGAAACAAAGCATCCGCGTACAGACGAGGGGTTGTATACTGTAAGGCAATTGTCTTGCCCACGTACCGGGCTGTGTGGAAACAAAAGCATAAGGAGTGCGACGCATGTTAGATATCAAGTTCGTTCGCGAGAACCAAGAGCTTGTGGCAAATGCCATGAAAAACCGCAATGCCAAATGGGACGCAGAGAAGTTTTCCCAGCTTGATGAGGAGCGTCGTGCTGCCATTGCTGATCAAGAGAGTCTCCAGGCCGCACGCAATGCCCAATCTAAGGCTATCGGGACTTTGATGAAGGAGGGCAAGAAGGACGAGGCAGACGCCGCAAAGGAAGAAGTTCGCCTCATCAACGAGAAACTCGAGGTCGCTACTGCCCGCCGCGAGACCGCAGAGTCCTCCCTCACCGAGATTTTGATGTCCACCCCCAACATCCCCCACGAGACCACTCCGATCGGTGCTGATGAGAACGACAACCCCGAAGTCCGTCGCTGGGGCACGCCCACCGAGTTTGATTTTGAGGCAAAGCCCCATTGGGACCTCGGTGCAGAGCTTGGCATCATCGACAGCGAACGCGGCGTGAAGCTTGCCCATAGCCGCTTCTATTGCCTCGGTGGTTTGGGTGCCCGACTCGAGCGCAGCCTCATCAACTTCATGGCTGATACCCACACGAGCCGCGGATACAAGGAATGGTGGTTGCCGGCGATCGCAAACAAGGAGACGCTGACCGGTACTGCGCAATTGCCGAAGTTCGAAGAGGACCTTTTCAAGACCACCGATGGCATGTACCTCATCCCCACCGCCGAAGTTCAGCTCACCAACCTCCATCGCGACGAAGTTCTTGATGCCGCCGACCTGCCCATGAAGTATTGCGCATTTACGCCCTGCTTCCGCAAGGAGGCTGGTAGTGCTGGCCGCGACACCCGTGGCATCATCCGCGTCCACCAGTTCAGCAAGGTTGAGATGGTCAAGTTCGCGAAGCCTGAGGAATCCCAGGATGACCTTGAGTCCATGGTTGCCGACGCGGAGAACATTTTGCAACTGCTCGGTTTGCCCTACCGAGTCATCTCCCTTTGCACCGGTGATATCGGCTTCTCGAGTTGCAAGACCTATGACCTTGAGGTTTGGCTGCCGAGCTACAACGCCTACAAGGAGATCTCCAGTTGCTCCGATTGTTGGGATTTCCAAGCTCGTCGTGCAAACATCAAGTACCGTGATCCCGACAACTTCAAGGGTACGCGCTACGTCCATACGTTGAACGGCTCCGGTCTTGCCGTCGGTCGCACCATGGCCGCCATCATCGAGAATTTCCAGCAACCCGACGGATCCATCAAGGTCCCCGAGGTTTTGGTTCCCTATATGGGCTGCGAGTACATCAAGGCCCAGGACTAGGCGAGTTCAAACGCACGCTACCCGTTGGTGATTCTTGGATAATCAGTGAGCACGGAGTTCGAAGACAACCAATCGACAGGACGGCCTTCCGAGTATGGGAAGGCCGCCTCTTCTGGGACGCGTGCCGATAGGTCGCGTGGCGATGGGTTGCGTGGCGAAGGGTCGCGTGCTGATGGGCCACGTAGGCGTTCTGGAGCGCAACCCCGGAGTACCTATGAGTCTGAGGCGCAGGCTCTTGCCGATATCTGGGATCCCAAGAAACGCAAGGAGCGTGAGGAGGCAGCTGCGCGCGAGGCAGCTG
>CAZOGL010000001.1:11759-17875 GCA_964579575.1 uncultured Eggerthellaceae bacterium
GGGAACGACATCGAAGACGAAGCCGTCGGCCCGGATTTGTCGGGGAACGACATCGAAGACGAAGCCGTCAGCTCGGATTCGATTGCCGACGCTCCGATGGTAGAGGCCGAAGGCCCCGTCGATGGGGATACTAGGACAACCTTTGAGGGGAATCGCCCAAAGAAACCGTCGAGAAGAAAGCCTAGCCAACCTGACAATCGAAAAACGAGCGGCAAGCCCCGCAAGTCTGTGGGGGCCAAGCGCTTCGCGGCGTGGAAGGTCATCTTGGCAATCGTTGCTTTTCTTCTTGTCGTCGTTGTCGCCCTCGTGACCTATGCAAGCCTTTCCCGCTGGGTGTTTGTGGATGATGTAACAGACATCAAGGGTTCGTGGCACCTGTCTGCCGAGCCGGTCAGCGTTGTCATCTCGGATACCGAAATGAACCTTGCCGATGAGGTCTCTTATACCTATACCATGGACACGCAGGCCAAGGTCATCAATGAGACCTTAGGAAACATGAAGGGTGCGGCTCGCTACCGGTTCTCCGAGGATCGTAACAGCGTCGCTATTTTTGATGACAGTTCGAGCGATTGGCTGAACAACGCCATGATTGACCTCAGGTGGTATGTCGATTGTGCGTTTGCCAAGGTTTTCGGCGGGGAGTCGCCCGATCTGCTCGGTGGGGAGTCTGGCATCATCATGTATCGCGCGGGGTATGACGCCCCTGGTGTGGTGACCATGACGGCTGAGGTTGTTGAAGGGGACGCCGGGCAACAGGCCACCGAAGGGGACGCTGGGCAACAGGTCGCCGAAGGGAACGCGCAAGGGAATTCGGCGAGCGTGGCCAGTGATGCGGGGGCTCCATCTGCCTCCGAATAGGTTGCGGGTGTCGACGGGAGGTTCCCATGTTGCACGTAGAGTCCATCGTGGTCAGACGCGACCGTATTGTGGCGGTGGTTCGCATGGACGAGGGCGCGTCTCGGTTCACCTCGCGTGCCTTGGTTGACCGCATCCTCGAACGGTTTCCCGATCTGCCTTTCCACTCGTGCGTAAACGCAAAGGGGCCTCAGTTTGGAGACGTGATGGATCACACGTCCATTCCCCATGTGCTCGAGCATCTTGTTATCGATTTGCAGGCTGATGTCTATACGCGGTCAAACGCAGGAGGCGCCTCCTCGGGTGGCTCACCGCTTTTGACTGGCGTGACAAAGTGGGTCGACAGGGAAAAGGGGATCGCACAAATCCAGGTCAGCTTCCTTGATGACCTTGTCGCTCTCGCGGCGATTCGGGAAGCGGTCGACTTCCTCAACGCCTTGTAGTGGAGGACGGTTCTTTCTTGTTGCTTCTTCTATTAACGGTCCCATCTGTGCAAATATTGCGACGAGTGTGTTTTTTGGCCGCGTGGGGAAAAGCTGCAATATAATAGGCCAGAGTGTAAAAATTGTAAGATACACGTTGCAAAGAACCTCAAAGCTAGGAGGAATCAATGGGTAGGATCGCAGCATTTGTCATCGGAGGCCTCGTTGGCGCAGGCATCATGGCCGCAACGGCTCCCAAGTCTGGCAAGGAAACCCGCAAGCAGGTCGTAGATGCATTCAACGAGGTCAAGGACCAGGCTGTTGCCGCAAACGCCGAGGGTGGTGTTGCTCAGGTCGCCACTGAGTTTGCCGAGAAGGGCAAGAGCATCGCCAGCGATGTTATGGCAGGAGGCCAAGAGGCTGTTGCTGCTGCTACGGCCCGCGTTCAGGACGCTGCTGCTGACATCACCGGCACGGCTGACACCGATGATCTCAAGAAGAAGATCGAAGAGGCTCGTTCTCGCATCGTCGACCAGGTCATGAAGAACGCCAAGGAGTCCCACGAGGCTGTCGACGGCACCGTTGTTGCCGAGGTCGAGGAAGCGGTCGTCGAGGCTGTTGAAGACGTAGAGGCCGCTGAGGATGCCGAAGATGCTCCGGCCGCTGAGGATGCCGAGGCAGCCGAAGAGGCCACCGAAGAGTAATTCGGTCCACACGAAAAGGAATACACCATGTTGACAAGCGACTTGCAGGGCAAGCGTGTTGTTGAGGTGACAAAAAAGGAGAAGCTGCGCAAGGTTGGTAAAGTGCGCAGCTTCGTTTTTCATCCCAGCGAAAAACGTGTAGTCGGAATTTTGGTGAGACGTCCAGATGCCGCAATGATGTTTCACCGCAAGGATGTTTTTGTGCGGCTCGGCGCTTTTTCCCTCAACGATGAGGGTTGGGTTCAGATCGCAGGATGCGCCGACGCCACCAATCGGGCGGCCGAGAAGGCTCTCGGGGTCGATCTCGACGAATGCGTCATATGGCGTGGTATGCCGGTCATGTGCGAGGACGGGGAGACCCTCGGCTTCGTTGGCGATATTTCGTTCGAATTTGAAACCGGCACGGTGATCGAGGTGACCCTTGATGAAGGTAGCCTGACAAAGGACGCGCTTCTCGGACGACGCGTCGTTCCTGCTACCGAGATTCGCGGTTTCAAAAAGGGCCTTGGACATGCGGTTGCGACAGAGGACGGCGAGTGGGATGAAGAGCCCATGCTCGGAGCCATCCTTGTGTCGGACGAAGTGAAGAGCGCTGAGACAAAGGGCGGTCTCGCAGAGAAGGCTGGAGCCTCCGCCGCCGTTACTCGCGCAAAGGTCCGCGTCGTGAAGAAGAAGGCTCAGCCGAAGGTCGACGAAGCGACGGAAAAGGCTGGTGAGGTTGCGGAGAAGGCGCTGTTTGCAACGGGGCGCCAACTCGGCCGTGCCAGTGGAATGTTCTCCGCGTTCAAGGAGGAGTTCGAAAAGGCTCGCAACGAGGACGACTGACAAAGGCTTTTGCGCCGTCTGGCGTCTCGTTTTGCCTGAAGGGACTGCTAAAAGGCGAGTATTTGCTAGAATGACAGAAATTTGTGGTTACACGAGGGGTGCGATCACATCTAGCCATCGAATGGAAGGAAGCTACTATGCCCCAGATTACCCGTGATCAGGTTCGCATTCCGGCTGACGTTATGCCGGAGTCTCGCGAGATCTACGTCGACAACTACATGAAGGCAACTCGTGGCACCGGCCGCTTGATGTTGTTCGCATGCGATCAGAAGATCGAGCATCTCAACAAGGACTTCTACGGTGAGGGCATCCACCCCGAGGACGCAGAACCTGAGCATCTGTTTCAGATTGGCTCCCAGGGCATTTGTGGCGTCCTTGCCGGCCAGCGCGGCCTTATCGCTCAATACGCCGCCGATTATCCGGAGATTAACTACCTGGTCAAGATGAATTCCAAGACCAATTTGGTCAAGACCGCCCAAGAGGATCCGTATTCTCCCCAACTGACCAGCCTTGATGCTGTTCTCGCGATGCGCGACGCGGGTGTTAACATCGTCGGTCTTGGCTACACGATCTATCTGGGATCCGAGTATGAGTCCACCATGCTTGCTGAAGCTGGCGAGCTCATTGCTGAGGCTCACGCCCAAGGCCTTATCGTCGTTTTGTGGATCTATCCTCGCGGCAAGGCTGTCACTGCTGAAAAGGACCCCGACCTGATTGCGGGTGCTGCTGGTGTTGCTCTGTGCCTCGGCGCCGACTTCGTCAAGGTTAATCCCCCGACGGACGGCAACGGACGGACCTCCGCTGAGAATCTTGCCGTGGCTGCCAAGGCCGCTGGTCGTACCGGTCTCGTTTGCGCTGGTGGCTCCAAGGCCGACCCCCAAGCGTTCCTGCAGCAACTGCATGACCAAATCCATATCGGTGGCGCTTGCGGCAATGCAACGGGCCGCAACATCCATATGCGTTCCACCGAGGAAGCTGTGCGCTTGACTAAGGCCATCAGCGCCATTACCCTTGCCGACTATTCTGTCGAGGATGCCCTTGCGGTCTTCAACGGCGAGAAGGAGTTTGCAATCTAATCTGTTTGGCAGATTGTTGGACCCGGGATGGAGAACCATTCCGGGTCTTTTTTTTGTGGGGGGGGGTTGGAGTTCGCCTTGGTCTCCTGCTTGGCCCGCTAGGCTTGATCAGTTTGAGGGGTTTGGATGGAGCGTGGTCCCCTCGGCTCCTGTTTGGCCCGTTTGGTCCGCTAGGGTGTTCGGTTTAACGATGGCTTTCGTTTTTCGCCTTATCCTCTGAATCCCGTACGAGTCAATCCCGTACGAGCCACGAGGGCAAAAAAATAAGTCCGCATCAAACGGACTCGGCTGGTGAGTGGTGCCCGGGGTGGGATTCGAACCCACACGCCTTTCGGCATCGGTTTTTGAGACCGACATGTCTGCCGTTCCATCACCCGGGCAAGCGAGAACATACTATAGCGCAAAATTTTCTCGTGGTCGAGAGCGATTGTGATTGTACGTTGAAGTTGGTATGTAATACCTCGTTGCGCGGCTTGACATTGATGTAGTCAGGACTACAATCTCTTGTTAGCACTCGAGGGGTTTGACTGCTAAAACAGGTTTACGACCCCCACTGATATTGGTATCAAAAAGATGCATATAGAGCGTATGTACAAGGAGAGAACAATGAAAAAGTTCAAAACAGAGAGCCAAAAGCTGCTCGATCTCATGATCAACAGCATCTACACCAACAAGGAGATTTTTCTTCGCGAGTTGATCAGCAACGCTTCCGACGCGATTGACAAACTCCATTTTCGCAGCTTGACCGACAACTCCATCTCCATCGATTCCAGCACCCTTGCCATTCATCTCAATTTTGACAAGGTTGCACGAACGATCACCGTTTCAGATAACGGCATCGGCATGACCCAAGATCAGCTTGATCGCAACCTCGGTACCATTGCCCATTCCGACTCCCAGGAATTCAAGACGGAGAACTCCGACCAGCAGGGCGGGGACGTGGACATCATCGGCCAATTCGGTGTTGGTTTCTACTCCAGCTTCATGGTTGCGGAGAAGGTTGAGGTCGTTTCTCGTGCCTTTGGCGAAGACGAGGCATGGGTATGGGAAAGCGACGGTATCAAGGGATATACCATCAAGCCGAGTCAACGTGACACACACGGTACTGACGTCATCCTCCACCTTAAGCAGGATACGGCCGAGGAAGACTATGATGTCTATCTCACCGACTACAAGCTCAAGGAGCTCGTGAAGAAGTACAGCAACTATGTGCGCTACCCCATCATCATGGAGGTTACCCACTCCCGTCAAAAGCCGAAGCCTGAGGACGCCGGCGAGGACTATGTGCCTGAATGGGAGAACTACACCGAAGTCGAGACAGTCAACAGCATGATTCCGATTTGGAAGCGCTCCAAGTCCGAAGTCTCCGACGAGGATTATGCCCAGTTCTACAAGAGCGAGTTCCACGACGTCAACGATCCGCTGCGTACCATCAGTTTCCACGCCGAAGGCAGCCTCAACTATGACGTCCTCCTGTTCATCCCTTCCAAGTCTCCGGACAACCTGTTCACCCGTGAGTACAAGAAGGGTCCGCAACTGTTCAGCAGCAACGTCATGATTCAAGAGCATTGCGAGGAGCTCTTGCCTGATTATTTCAACTTTGTTCGTGGCATTGTCGACTCCCAAGACCTCACTCTCAACATCAGCCGTGAGACCCTTCAACAAAACAGCCAGCTTAAGGCAATGGCTCGCCGTATCGAGAAGAAGATCAAGGCCGAGCTTGAGAATCTCCTGAAGACCGACCGAGAGGCTTTTGAGGGCTTCTGGGGCGAGTTCGGCGACGTCCTGAAGTTTGGTATCTACCACAGCTACGGCTCTGCCCGCGACGTCATCGAGGATTTCTTGATGTTCCATTCCGCCAAGGAGGACAGGCTCGTCACGTTGCGTGAGTATGTTGATGCCATGCCCGAGGACCAGGAGGCTATCTATTTTGCGTCTGGTGATGACCTCGAGCGCGTTGCGAAGATGCCGGCAGTCGCTGGCGTTATGAACCGCGGGTACGACGTCCTTCTCGGTTCGGAGTCCCTCGACGATTTCTGCCTCACCGTGCTCGGTACCTATGCCGAGAAAGATATCAAGAACGCCTCAGCCGCCGATACCGACGTCTCCACCGAGGAGGAGAAGAAAGAGGCCGAGACGGTTGCCGAGGACAACAAGGAGTTGCTTGAGACCATGAAGGAGGCCTTGGGCGACAAGGTTGAGCGCGTTGCCATCTCCACGCGCCTCACGTCTGC
>CAZOGL010000001.1:17975-38689 GCA_964579575.1 uncultured Eggerthellaceae bacterium
GCCGCCGTTTCCAAGCTGATGGTTTAGGGCGCCCTCGAAAAATACGTTACACTTTAGAGCCTGGCGAGATGTCGCCGGGCTCGTTTTTTGCACGGTCCCGATATCGTGGCACCTGGTTTGTCTTGGAGGTTGATGATGCGTACGCGCAAGAACACCCTGGTTTTGTTTAGCAAGGTGCCCGAGGAAGGCATGGTCAAAACGCGCTTGACGGTCTTAAAGGACGGTATCTTTGCTCCCGACGACGCGTGCGCACTCTACCGTTGCATGCTTTTCGATGTCGTGGAAATCATTTGCCTTGCCATGAACGACTTGGAGCGCGAGGCAAGGGAGGCGGCCGCTTCGGGGGCAAATGTCCTCGACACGTATGAGCTTGTTGTGTCCACCGTTCCCGAGTCGAATGTCCCCGTGATGGAGAAGCTTCTTTCTGAGCAGGGATTTCCCCGCGAAGTCAAAGTCATTTTCGACGAGGGTGCCAGTTTTGATGAGCATTACAACTGCTCGTTTGAGAAGGCGTGGGCTGATGGCGCGGATTGCGTCTTGTCCATGGGGGCGGATATGCCTGCCTTGACAAAGAGGGACGTCCGTATGGGTTTCGAGGCCCTTCATCGCCTTGATGGCGTGGAGCGAGGCGGAATCGTGATCTCTCCCGACCAGGAGATGGGTGTTTCCGTCGTGGGGTGGACGCGCGAGACTGACTTCGATCACAGCGGTGTGTACTATTGCCGCAACGGCCTTACCGTGTTGCCCGCCTATATCCAAAAAGCCCAGGATTTGGGTTTGCCGGTGCTTTGGCTTCCCCCGGTCCCGGACGTGGATACGATTCAGGATCTCCAACACAACATCACGCTCGTTGAGGCGCTTTGCTATTGCTCCAACTACGATGACATCGCAGCGCCGTGGCGCACCCATCAATGGCTCATTGATATGGGGTTGGGTCAGGTTCGCGTTATGCCGAACGACTTGCACGACCCTCGTACATCCATCGACGGTTCTGAGCCGGAGCAGGTTTGAGGTTATTCGGATTCTTGCAATGACAAGTTGGAAAAACGAATAAAGTTGCAAAAATCGCTAATAATTTTGCAAAAATCGCTCCAAATATAAGAAATTTATAGCGAATAACAGAATTCATGCCATTGTTTCGCGCGCGGTGCGGTAGTATAAGCGCGTTTTAATTCACCCGCATTGGCAACACGTTGCCAAACGCGCTAACCAGATCGGAGGGAGACATGACGGTGGATTCGGCAACTCAGGCAGAGCGCCAGGTAACCGTAACCAAGGTCGCTATCAGCTCCTTTTTAGGCAACTTCATCGAGTGGTTCGACTATGCGTCCTACAGCTATTTGGCCACCATCATTGCAACGGTGTTCTTTGCAAGCGGTGATACCTCGGGCCTCATCATGACGTTCGCGGTTTTCGCCATTTCGTTCGTCGCGCGTCCCATCGGCGCGTTCGTGTGGGGCAGCCTCGGCGACAAGAAGGGGCGCAAGTGGACACTTTCCGTTTCGATTTTCCTGATGTCGGGCGCCACGTTCTGCATCGGCCTTCTTCCCACATTTGCGATGGTCGGTTTTGTTGCGCCGCTTTTGCTCTTGGTGTGCCGCATCGTCCAAGGCTTCAGCGCGTCGGGCGAGTACGCTGGTGCTGCAACGTTTTTGGCTGAGTACGCTCCCAAGGAGAAGCGCGGCATCTATTGCTCGCTCGTTCCTGCTTCCACGTCGGTCGGTTTGCTTGTAGGCTCAGGTCTTGTTGCCCTCATGTATTTCATGCTTCCTGAGGACGTCATCCTGACCTGGGGTTGGCGCGTGCCGTTCCTGCTTGCCGGTCCTTTGGGCTTCATTGCTCACTACATTCGTACCAAGCTTGAGGACAGCCCGATCTATCAGGCTATGCAAGACGCAATGACCGCCCAGCCTGGCGAGACGCTTCATCCCATCCGCGATCTGTTCACGAAGCACCTCAAGAAGCTCGTCATCTCCTTCGGCGCATGCATGCTCAACGCTGTCGGGTTCTATGCGGTTTTGACCTATTTGCCCACGTACCTGACCGATGCGGTTGGCATGGAGGCGGGACCTGCGACCATGGCTACCAACATCAGCTTGGTCGCATATGTCCTGTTTATCTTTGCGAGCGGTTGGCTTTCCGACCGATTTGGCCGCAAGAAGATGCTCATCATCGCATGCTTGGCGTTCATCGTCTTGACGGTGCCGGCGTTCATGCTGCTCAACACAGCGGACTTCCTCGTTGTCCTCGTTGTCGAGCTCGTCCTTTGCCTCATCCTCACCATCAATGACGGCACACTTTCCAGCTACCTCACGGAGACGTTCCCCACCGAGGTGCGTTATACGGGCTTTGCGCTTTCGTTCAATCTCGCAAACGCTATCTTTGGCGGTACGGCATCTCTGATCTGCACGGTTCTTATCGAAGCGAGCGGCAGCACGCTTGCTCCCGCGATTTACCTGATCGTTATCTCCTGCATCGCTCTTGTCGCAATGATCTTGAGCCACGAGCACTCCACCAAGGATTTGTCCGAGGTCGAGTAGTTTATATGCGTCCATACGCTTAATCGGGGGCGTCCGCGTTGGCGGGCGTCCCCGATTGCTTAATGGTCGTTTATAATAGCAAGACTTGTTTTCCGCGAACCGATTAAACGTGAACCGGAAGGAGGCGTGATGGATACAAAGAAGGCAACGCTTTGCGTGCTCGGTGCGGGCGTGCTTTGGGGGTGCATCAGCCTCTTTGCAAACATCATGACGGCGGCCGGGATGACGTCTTTCCAGATTTCCGGTGTTCGCATGATCGTCAGCACGGTCGGAATGGCCCTGGTCGTGTTTCTAACCGATCGAAGCAAGTTCCGTATCCGTATCCGCGATATCTGGATGTTTGTCGGGACCGGCTTTGTCAGTCTCACTTTGTTCAACATCTGCTACTTTGCCTGCATGCAGATGAGCGAGGTTTCCGTTGCCGTCGTCCTGCTCTATACGTCACCGGTGTGGGTCATGCTTATGAGCGCCGTGGTGTTCCGGGAGCGTATCACTCCAAAAAAGCTTGCAGCCCTTGTTATGACCTTTGCGGGCTGCGCTCTTGTTGCCGGTATCGTTGGGGGTGCGGTGCAACTTACGCCCATCGCTTTGGTGGTTGGTGTGGCAGGTGGTGTTTTCTATGCCCTCTATTCCATCTTTGGCAATGTGGCCCTTAAATCCTACGACACCATGACGGTGACGTTTTGGACGTTCGCCATCGGAGCTGTCGCCTCTTTGTTCATAAGCGACCACGCGGGAACCGTGGCTATCGCAGCGAGCCAACCCAGTCTTTGGCTCGTGTTCCTCGGTATCGGCGTCCTGTGTACCATCGTGCCGTTTTTGCTCTACACCTTAGGTCTCAAGCACATGGAGGCGGGTCGTGCCGCAATCCTTGCCACCGCAGAACCCCTCGTGGGCTCCCTTCTTGGTATCTTCGCGTATGGCGAAAGCGCAGGTCCTGTCAAAATCATAGGCATGTTTCTCATTCTAGCCTCGGTCATCCTTCTCAACGTAGGGGACAAGAAACCCGCTGAGTAACCGAGTCTCCTGGCGCTTGGCGCATTGAAACTCGGGCCGAAAATTCGTGTCGAAAATCCAGGCCGAGTGTGGTTGACGGCTTTCTTGTCCATATTGTGGTTGGCGGCTTTCCTACCCATAAAAAAGGAGGCCCCAGTGGAGCCTCCTCGTAGGTGCGATGTCTTGCGGACGGGAATTAGTCGTTCCACATCTCCGGACGAACCAAGGTGCAGTCCTTGACGCGATTCGGGAAGTAGTCCTCGCAACCGCCCTCGCGGTAGATGTCTGCCGTGCAGCAATGCAGGCCACCACCGAAGGGGTAGGCGTCGCGCATGTCGCAGGGGATGACGTTCATGCCGAGCTTGTCCATCTGCTCCATCTGGTAAACCTCGGAAGCCTCGACGATAACGGTCTTGGGGTCGAGAACCAGGCAGTTCATGGACAGCCAAACGGAAGAGTAGCAAAGCTCAGGCGGCTCGGTGTGAGCAGGCTGGGCGGCCTCGACGATTTGCCAATCGTTGGCCTCGAAGATTGCACGCTGCTCCTTGGGAAGCGGGCGAACCGGGTTGTTGATAATCAGGCCCGGACGCAGCGGCACAAACGTCGCGTCGATGTGGATCGGATAGGGGTCGCCAGGGAAGTTGACGGCATGGATGCGCAGGTCGGGATAGTAACGCTGCATCCAATCCATGGCGGCGCGGTTGGTCGTCAGACCGTGCTGGACAAAGATGTCTTTGCCCATGCGCATCCAGTCGGCGGCGTCCCACATCGGCTCAACCTCGGTGGTGACAAAGTCCTTGTTGGCGGTGCGGACGAGGCGCTCCTCGAGGGAGATGGACTCGTCGTAGTAGTTATGCTTGTAGGAAGCGTCGGTCAGGCGGGGACGCGGAGCCTGGGTCCACTTGAACTCGGGGTCCTCCTCGAAGTACTTTTCCATCAGCGGCCAGTAGGCGAGATACTCGAAGTAGCGGCAGCGGAAGGATTGGGCAGCAGCCATGATTTCGTTGCCGACGGTCAGCAAAACGTCGCGCGGAGGCATGCAACCCATCATAGAGTCGTTCGTGAAGTCCGGCGTGGCGATCTTTTGGTTCCACTGCAACGGGGTCGGACGGTCGACCTTGACTCCGCGATCCTCGAGAATCTTCACCAAGCGCTCGAGAGCCTCGTTACCCTTTTCGACGGTGCGCAGCGGGCGCAAACCCCACATACCGCGCATGTCAGAGTCGACGGGCACCTTCTCGGAAGTGGCCGGTTCCTCGGGCGGAATCATGCCGTTGTCGCAACGACCGACGATCACGTGCTTCAGCGGATCCCAGTCGTTCCAGGAATTGACGATCTTCGTCATTTCAAATTCCTTTCCTATTTCCTACATTAACCCAAGCTTGGAGGGTCCGGTTTTGCTCCAGGCCCAGGCATTTGCTTGCGAACTACTTTTATACCACGAACAACCACGAATCGCACTGATTTGATGGGACAAATACGCATTGCAAAATGGGTATTTTGGGGCCAGTTATGCGAAATGATTTGTAAACAGGTAAAAATACCGTCCCAGTCTGAATATCTGCCGCTTCCCGTAGATTTTGTTCGCACAAAACAAATCGAACACTTCGGTTTGATAAAGTGACATTATTTACGGGCTCCCGTGCGGGTGATTCGTGCGGGTGATTTCGCCTGCCGCTCGCGTTGCGTTTTTTTACGTTTCTCGATTCAGAGAGTCCTCTTCTGCCTATCCATTTTATTATATTATTGGACTGCTACACTTTTCTCGGTGGGAGGGTAAAGGTGTGGTCATTTGCCCTGTGAAAGAGGAAAACCAAGGAGGAAACCAATGAAGAAATCGAAGCTTGCTATTTTGGCTTCGCTGGCATTAGCTGCCGTTCTTGCTGTTGGCCTGACCGCTTGTGGCGGTGGTTCTAGCAGCAAGGCCAGTGAGTCCCTGCGTTTTGTGACTGGCGGCGAGAGCGGCACCTACTACGCTTTCGGCTCCGTTATCGCTCAACATGCAACCAACAACACCGACCTTACCGTCAACGCCCTTTCGGGCAATGGCTCCCAAGCTAATGTCCAGGCTCTGCAGGACGCAGACGCCGAGTTGGCTTTCTGCCAGTCTGACGTTATGGCTTACGCCTATAACGGCACCAACCTGTTCGAGAAGACCGGCGCAGTGAAGAACTTCTCCGTTGTTGCCGCTCTGTATACGGAGTCCGTCCAGATCGTTACGTGCGACCCCAACATCAAAACCGTTGCTGACCTCAAGGGTAAGACCGTTTCCGTTGGTGCTGCCGGTTCCGGTGTGTACTTCAACGCCATGGATGTTCTCGGTGCATACGACATCACCATCAACGACATTGATCCTGTCTACCAATCCTTTGGCGATTCTGCTGACTCCCTGAAGGATGGCAAGATCGATGCCGCCTTCATCGTCGCAGGCGCTCCCACCACTGCCATCACCGACCTCTCCACCAGCAAGGCCGCTTACCTTGTCTCCCTTGATGCTGACCATGTCAAGAAGCTCATCGCTTCCTCTGACTACTACACAGAGGACACCATCAAGGCTGGCACGTACTCCGGCGTGACCGAGGATGTCACCACCGTTGCTGTTGCCGCGGTTGTCTTGGCTGACAACTCCGTCTCCGAAGAAGCGATCTACACCTTCACGAAGGACCTGTTCGAGAGCGCGTCCAGCCAGGTCAGCGCTCACGCCAAGTACAGCGAGGTCAATGTTGACTTCGGTGCATCCATGACCTCTGTCCCCTATCATCCCGGCGCTGCCAAGTACTTCGCCGAGAAGGGCAAGACGGTCAAGACTGCCTAGTAGGCTTCACGAGCTGTATCCAGCTTTAGGTTAATCTTGTGAGGCTGCGGTGGTTTTCGGCTGCCGCGGCCTCACTTTTGTATGGCTTAAAGACCATGCGCGCCGGATGATTTGGAGGCATGCGTTGCGCATGATTTTTTAAGAACGCAAAACAAAGAGCAACACTAAGAGAAAGCGAAGACTTGGAATGAAACTATTTAAGAAGAAGGAGGAAGAGCCCGAGGTCGATATAACCACCGCCGATAACGGCGAAGTGGATGCTGAAGAGGTCTTGCGCAAGTTCGATATCGAGTCGAACACGCGCGTGTGGGAGGGTATCCCCAAGATCATCGTCACGGCCTTCATGGTGATCTTCTCGGTGTACTGCATGTGCATCACATTGCTCTCCACCGAACAGGCCGAGGTTCGCCTAGCGCGCTTCCTCGCGTTCGTTATCATCATCGGCTTCATCGTCTATCCGGCTAACAAGAAGAAGCACAAGGTCAACCATATCCCTTGGTACGATTTTGTCCTCATGATTGCCGGTGCGGGTAGCTTCCTGTACTTCGCGTTCAACTGCACCGATATTTTGTTGATGGGTGCCCGTATCGAGACCATCCACGTCGTTTTGGGCGTCATCGGAATTTTGGTCATGTTCGAGCTTTGCCGCCGATGCGTCGGCATTCCAATCATCGTCGTCGTCGGCGTTTTGATCATCTACGCGTTCTACTATCAATTCCAATACAAGCCAGACTTTATGTTGGCGCTCACCAAGAACGTGCAAAAGCTGTTCTACACCACAAGCGGCATCATCGGCACGCCGACGAATGTCTGTTACACCTACATCGTCCTGTTCATCATCTTTGGCGCGTTCCTTGAGCGTACCGGCATCGCGAACTACTTCATCTCTTTTGCGAACCGTGTTGCGGGATGGTCGTCCGGCGGTGCTGCGAAGGTTGCCGTCATCTCCTCTGCCCTTTGCGGCATGGTTTCCGGTTCTTCCGTCGGCAACACCGTCACCACGGGTTCGGTTACCATCCCGATGATGAAGAAGACAGGCTATAAGCCTGAATTTGCGGGCGCGGTTGAGGCGGCGTCCTCTACAGGCGGCCAGATCATGCCCCCTATCATGGGTGCTGCCGCGTTCCTCATGGCCGAGTACATGGGCATCCCCTACATCGAGGTTTGTGCCAAGGCGATCATCCCCGCCCTGTTGTACTTCACCGGCATCTTCTGTGCGGTCCATCTCGAGGCTAAAAAGCTTGGCCTCAAGGGAGTGTCCAGGGACCAGTTGCCCAAGTGGAGCTATCTAGCCAAGAACGTCTATCTGATCATTCCGCTTGTCTTGCTCGTTTGGCTCGTAGCGACCGGCGCTCGTACCATGGCCGCCTCCGCAGCCATCTCCATTGCCGGTGCCTTTGTCATTGGCTTCATCAATTTCTTCACGACGAATCTGAGCGAGCGTGAAGAGGGCCAAACGGTCGGCAGTGTCTTCATCGAGACATGCAAAATCGCGCTCCTCACTGCCGTCGACGCATTCGCAGCCGGTGCCAAGAACGCCATCTCCGTTGCTGTTGCTTGCGCTATGGCAGGCATGATTGCTGGCTGCATCACCGTCACCGGTCTTGCTTCCACGCTCATCAACGTCGTCGTTCTTGCCGCTGGTGACTATATCATCATCGGCCTAGTACTTACGATGGTTTGCTGCATCATTCTCGGCATGGGCGTTCCGACCACCGCGAACTACTGCATCATGGCTTCCACCTGCGCCCCCATCCTCATGGCGTTGGGTCTCCCCCAGGTTGCTGCCCACTTCTTCGTGTTCTACTTTGGCATCGTCGCCGACATCACGCCTCCTGTTGCCCTAGCGGCGTACGCGGGCAGCGCTATCGCAAAGGCCAAGCCGATGAAGACCGCCGTCAATGCAACCAAGATCGCCATTGCCGCGTTCATCGTGCCTTACGTCTTCGCGTTCTTCCCGGCTCTGATCCTCGAGGGCGACGTCCCCATGGTGTTCAACGTTTTGAACGCCGCTATGGCCATGGTCGGTCTGTTCGGCGTGGCTAGCGGTCTTCAGGGTTATCTGTTCGAAAGGATCAACCCGGTGCTCCGCATCCTTGCCGCCGTCGGTGGCACCTTGCTGATGGTTCCCATTACGGGCTTTAGTGAGACGTTCCCGCTCATGCTCAACGGCATCGGCGCCGTCTTTGTCATTATCCTCGTCCTCTTGCAGCGTCTCCTCTACAAGAAGGACATGAAGAACAAGAACGCTCAAGAAGACGACGAGTCCAAGGGCTCCGATTCTGTTGAGGACGCCTCCGAACCTGAGGCGCTGACCGACGGTTCCGAGCAGGCTGCCATCAACGCCGCTGTTGCCATGAGTCTTGAGAAGACCGAGAAAGAGGAAGAAACAGTAGCCGCTGAGTAAAAACGGTCGCAGGGCAATCGCCTTGCAACCTTTTCGAGAGGTAAAAGTTATGAGCGAGAACAAGATTATTTGGGTGATCGGCGCAAAGGGCTACGTTGGCAGCGAGTTCGCGAAGTATGCCGAGTCTCTCGGCTACACCGTCGTGGCGACGGATGCTGAGCTCAGCGTTGCTGAGGCTGACCGCATGGAGGCCTTTGCAAACGAGATTCGCCCCTACGCCATCATCAACTGCGCCGGCATTCGTCGCGACGCAACGAGTTTGAACAATCGTGTGAAGGCCTATGAGGTCAACGCGCTCGGCGCCCGCAACGTTGCGCTCGTCGCAAACGTCGTCGACGCCATCATGGTCCAGATCTCCTCCGACGACGTGTACTCCTCTAAGCTCGAGGAACCCGTCAACGAGTTCGACAACCCACACCCGGATTCCCCGTACGGCAAGTCCAAGCGTGCCGGCGAGGTCATGGTCCGCGATACGACTCCCAAGAGCATCATCGTCCGCTCGTCTTGGCTCTACAACGTCAACGGTGGCCAGATGAAAGCGGTCCTCGAGGCGGCAAAGAATGGCGAGCGTTATGAGGCTCGCATGGACCAATATGCGGCGCCGACGTCTTTGTCGACATACATGAAGTTCGTTATGCGCGCCGTCGAGAAGGAACGCTTCGGCACGTTCCATATCGCAACGCGCGGCCGCGCGAGCCGTTTCGAGTTCATGAAGAAGGTGCTCGAGATCGCGGGTTATGAGCCTGGTAAGGTTCTCACCCCGACAACCGACAAGAAGACGGCTGAGAACGTTGTGCTTGAGAGTTTGATGCTCGAGATGTTTGGCGTCGACATGCCTACATGGGAGGAAGATCTTATCGCCTACATGGAGTCCGAGGGGCTTTCGAAGTAGGCGACACTCGAAGTAGGTAACATTCATCGTTGTGGGGCTCGTCGGCGTTGTCGACGAGCCCCCTCTCTTTTTGCGGTACTATTTTTTGAACAGAAAAAAGAGAGAAACGAGGAGGGATCAGTATGCTTACCGATGGTAAGGGAACCATTGAGGAGCAAGAGCGTACCAAGGAATTTGCGAAGGCGGTGTTTGCCAGCCGCGCAAAGGCGGAGGCGGAACAGGCTGCGCGTGAGAGCGAGTTGCGCTCATTTGACGACGGCGCGGGGATTGTGTGGAGCTATGTCGTGTTCGACGGCGCCGAGGTGATCATCCGTGGATGCGCTTCGGAGAAGAGAACGATTGCTGTTCCTGAGACCATAGAAGGACTGCCGGTTCGCGTCATCGAATCCGACTCCTTCTCCCTTGAAACCCTTGAGGAGGTCTCTATCCCCGAGTGCGTGACGGCGTTGCGGACCTATGCGTTTCGTGGTTGCACAAACCTGCGCAAGGTCGTTATGGCGTGCATGGCAACCAAATATGATTCTACTTGGTTCTATGGATGCAATAACATCGAGGCGCTCTATCTCCCTCATGGGATCGTCGAGGTCAAACCGAATGTGTTTGACCTGCCGAAGTTGCGCATCCTCCACCTAGGCAAGTCCCTTGAGCGCATCGAGCCAGGCATGTTTGCCAAGAGCAAGCTTGAGGAGTTCTCCATCAGCCCCAAGAACGAGAATTTTTCAACGGACGGCATCGGCGTCTATTCAAAGGACGGCCTAACTTTTATAGCGCTTGCGCGTCCTGTTGCGTCCTATGTTGTCGCAGACGGTGTTGTGGAGGTTGCCAAAAAGGCTGCAAGCAATTTCGAAGACGTGAAGAAGATCGTTTTGCCAGATACGGTCGAAAAGCTTGACGACTATGCGCTTTCCCGCTCCGGCATCGAGGAGTTCATCTCTCCGTCGCTCCTCAAGACCATCGGAAACCAAGCGTTGTGCAATTGCAAAGACCTGAAACGCATCGTTTTGAACGAGGGTGTCGAGACGATAGGCGATGAGGCGTTTTGCGGAACGGGCATCAAAGAGCTGCGCGTCCCCAAGACGGTAAAGGTCCTAGGAAACAAGGTCGTTGCCCGAACCTCTTTGGTGTTGTCCGGCCCTGATGCGACGTTTGTCATCGACAAGGATTGCCCGACGCTGAGACTTGACGACCAGGGATGTCTTTATCGCGTCGATGAAGACGAAATGCGCCTTGTCCGCATCCTCGAGCCCAACATCGAGAGGGTGAGGATAGCCGAAGGTACCACGATCATCCAGGCAAATGCGTTCATGAAACACGCGACCTTAAATGCCGTCAAACTTCCTGAGGGTCTCAAGGTCATCGAGAAGGATGCGTTCTCCGGTTGCCGTTCGTTGGAGTGGGTTTCCATGGCGTCGACGGTGGAGCGTATCGAGAAGGACGCGTTTATTGATACCGCCCTTGTTGAGTTTGAGATTCCTCCCGCCCTTGAATACTTAGGTGAGACGGCCCTGATCACCGCAGGTGCCCACCACGATGAAGGGGCCTCCTCCTTGAGGCTTATCACGGTCGCCGAGGGCCAAAAGAAGTTCTATAAGGTGGGCGGCTTATTGTGCGAACGTCTCGAGGACGGAACCTCTAAGGCGGTTGTCTATGACCAATCCGACCCGATTCTCGTCATTCCGGATGAGGTCAGCATCGTTGCCCCTTATGCGCTCAATGGGACTATGGGAATCAAACAGTTGACTCTTTCCGACAATATCAAGTCCATCTGTGTACGCGGTCTCGGTTTCGGGTGCCATATTCCCGACGTCTATATGAAGACCGAGAACAAGCCCATCGAAGGGCACACCCTGTTCCATTTCGACTTCCCGAACACGTTGCGCGGCATTCGCCAGCTTGGCAATGCGTTTGGTGTCATGAAGGGATTCAACGTCGAAGCGGTGTATTTCTGCTACGACCTTACCATCACCAACTCCTCGAGCTTTGACTTGGGCGAAAAATGTGTCGATGAGCTGCACGACCAGATTAAGCTTATCCAAAAGCGTCTCGATAATCCCATTTTCTTGTCCCCGGTGACAAAGGATACGATCGACAAGATGTTTGCTCAAAACATGGATGAGATTTGCTATGTCTGCAGCAAGAACAACGACGTTGAAGCGATTGAGAAGATAGGGGAGCAAGGGTATTTCACGGAGAAGACGCTCGCTATGGCTCTTGAAGGAGTCCATAAGGCGGAGTACCTTCCGGCTATCGAGCGGGTCGAGGAAGTTGCGAAAGAACTTGGATTTGACCCCGAGGAGCTTACCGCAAATCTCGAGGCGGAGCGCCAAGCTCAAATCGCGGCTGAAGAGGCCAAGGCCAAGGCGAAAGCGGATGCCCGCTCCTGTGGTCCCAAGAAGCAATATGTGTACAAGCATGCCAGCGACGACCCGACGCTAAAGAGGGCGATTTTTGGCCAATAGCAGATGTGCTTGTGGAGGAGGGAGCGACTAGACGGCCCTCCCTCCTTTTGTTTTTTGGCCAAGACAGGTTTTTTGGGCATAACCTCTCGATATTCAAAGCAAGAAACTAGACAAAATGCCCCATTCTGCTCTGTTTCTTCTATTGGGGTGAACGGTATAATATCGTCAGTGAGAGGTAAGGAACTAATGGCGGCAGACCGCCTTTTCGAACATTTTGAGGTGTTTTTTGGGCGACGCGATCGGGAAATCAACGGAAACGGAATCAACGGAAACGGAACATTCTGAAATTCATGTCGGTATCGACGTGGGATCCACGACGGTGAAGGTGTTGGCGATTGATGCCGCCACCCACGAGGTGTTGTTCGGGGAATATGTTCGCCACCATGCACGTCAAGCCGAGACGACCCAAGAGGTCTTGTCTCGTCTTGTCGCCCAATTTCCGCAAACCCCTATGCGTGCGGCAGTTTGCGGCAGTGGCGCTATGGGACTAGCCGAGGCGTTCTCTCTTCCCTTTGTTCAAGAGGTGACCGCTAACGCAATCGCTATCCAAGATCGCTATCCCGAGACGCGTACGGCCATCGAGCTTGGTGGCCAAGATGCGAAGATGGTGTTCTTTGCGGTTGATAATTACACAGGCAAGCTCCATGCCACCGACATGCGCATGAATGGTAGCTGCGCGGGAGGCACCGGTGCCTTTATCGACGAGATGGCGACGTTGTTGCGCATTCCGGTTGAGGAGTTTGACGAATACGCGAGTCGCGGCGTCCGCGTATATGACGTATCTGGCCGTTGCGGCGTTTATGCGAAGACCGACATCCAGCCGCTTTTGAATCAGGGCGCCCCCAAAGAGGATCTTGCCCTGTCGTGCTTCCATGCCATTGCGAAGCAAACCATCGGCGGCTTGGCCCAAGGCCTCGACATTGTTGCCCCTGTCGTGTTCGAGGGCGGTCCTCTCACGTTCAACCCTCGCCTCATCAAGGTGTTTGCCGAGCGTCTTGATTTGGGTCCTGACGATATCGTCGTTCCTGAACGTCCCGAGTTGATGATTGCCCTTGGTGCCGCCCTCTCCTTGGATCGATTGTTTGGCGAGGAGCCGGCGACGCTCGATATGGATTTGATTGCCCATGCTGTCGCCCACCGGTTGGACCATGTTGGTGAGGTTTCCGCGAGAAGCCAGGTGTACTTTGCGGACGAAAAGGAGCGAGACGAGTTTCTCAAGAGGACCGCATTGGAGCCTGAGGAGCCCTACCAGCCGAAACCCGGTGAGACCGTTCGTGGGTATCTCGGTATCGACGGCGGTTCGACGACTACGAAATTTGCCTTGCTTGGGGAGGACGGTCGCTTGCTGGACTCGTTTTACGGCAACAACCAAGGCGAGCCCCTTGACGTCGCGAGGGCGGCGCTCATTGCTATGCGGGAACGTTATGCCGCCGCCGATGCGGACCTCGAAATCCTTGGCGTAGGCACGACTGGATATGCGGAGCTGCTCTTCAGCGAGGCGTTCCAAGCCGACTACCACGTTGTTGAGACCGTCGCGCATTCCTATGCGGCGCAACAATATGAGCCTGAGGTGTCGTTCATTCTCGACATCGGTGGCCAAGATATGAAAGCGATTTGGGTTGCTGACGGCGTTATCACCAACATCCTTGTTAACGAGGCTTGCAGTTCTGGGTGCGGCAGCTTCCTCGAGAACTTTGCCTCAACGTTGAGCATCCCCGTCGAGGACATCGCTCGTCTTGCATTCGAAAGCAAGAGCCCTGCCCAACTCGGAAGTCGTTGTACCGTCTTCATGAACAGCTCCATCGTCACCGAGCAGAAAAATGGCAAGACCCCTGCGGATATCATGGCCGGTTTGTGCCGAAGCATCATCGAAAACGTGTTCACCAAGGTCCTGCGCGTGCCGGGACCCGAAGCTCTCGGAAAGCACATTGTTGTGCAGGGCGGCACCTTCAAAAACGACGCCGTCTTGGCGGCTTTTGAGCAGTTTATCGGGTGCGAGGTCACGCGCGCGAAACATCCCGGTCTCATGGGGGCTATCGGTGTCGCTCAATTGACACAACGCTTCATGGAGGGCAAAAGCCGGGTGGGCGAAAGCGGCAAGAGTGCGCCGATTGACCCAAAGACCAATCGCCGTCCCTCTCATTTCATCGGTCTTGATGCCCTCGACTCCTTTGCCTACGAGCAGGAGAGCAACCTCGTTTGCCCGTTTTGCGCGAACCGTTGCAACCGTACCTGCATCACCTTTGCCAATGGCACTCGCTATGTCATGGGTAATCGTTGCCCGAAGGGCGAGGTTATAGGCGACCCGAAGGATGAGGCGACTCGCAAGGCGCTGAAGTCCGCCAACGAGGCCATCGCCTCTGTACCCAACTTGTTTGACGAGCGAGAAGAGCTGTTGTTCAGAGATTGGGAACATGGGCAGATTTTGCCTGACAATGGTGTGACGATCGGATTGCCGCGTACCTTGTTCTATTGGGAGATGGCACCGTTTTGGAAGGCGTTTTGGGAGTCGCTCGGCTTCACGGTCAAGTTCAGCCCCCTGTCCACGAGGAAGATCTACGAGGATGGTTTGTCGGCGGTCGCTAGCGATACCGTGTGCTTCCCTGCGAAGTTGGTTCATGGGCATATCCGATGGCTTGTTCGTGCGGGGGTCGATCGTATCTTCATGCCGACGATCACGGCGGCCCAATCGGAGAATACCGAGGAGACAAGCGTGTCGGTGTGCGCTGTCGTCAAGGGATATCCTATGGTCATTCGCAACTCGGATAACCCGCAGGATCGTTTTGGCGTCACCTATGACAACCCCTTGTTCCATTGGTACAGCAACAAGGATCGCGATCGCCAATTGCCTGAGTGGATGGAGAGCACATTCGGCATTTCCCGCCGTGACGTCCTTGCGGCCATTGCCGAGGCGGACAAGGTACAGGCCTCCTACGAGCACGCTTTGCGACAACGAGGTCGCGAGGTTTTGGAAAAGGTCAAAGCCGAAGGCACGTATGCGATCGTCCTTGCGAGCCGTCCCTATCAAAACGACGCCCTCGTCAACCACGACCTGCCTACGTTCTTTACGCACCTCGGCATTCCGGTGATGACCGTCGACAGCGTCCCGGGGATAAACGATGTCGACTTGAGCCAAAGCCTTATCGATATCACGAACAATTTCCATGCCCGTATGCTTTCCGGTGCGGTTCTTGCGGCGCAAAACGAGTGTCTCGAATATGTCCAGGTCGTCAGCTTCGGTTGTGGCCATGACGCGTATCTATCCGATGAGATTATCCGCATCATGCACGAGATTTCCAACAAGAGTCCTTTGGTGCTCAAGCTTGACGAGAGCGATATTCGCGGGCCTCTCCGCATTCGCGTGCGCAGCTTCATCGAGACAGTGGACATGAAGCGCGAGATCGGTGTGCGTCCCGAGATACACGCCCTGCAAGACCCTTATCCCCAAAAGTTCACGAAGGACGACGTTGGGAAAATGACGGTCTTGGTACCGAACACGAGCCATGCGTTCTCTTGTCTTATGAGTGCCGCCTTCGCGCGACAAGGAATACGTTGCGAGTCGTTGCCGGTGGGTTATGACGAGGCGATTCGCCTTGGGAAGAAATACGTCCACAACGACATTTGCTTCCCTTGCCAAATTGTCATCGGTGAGGCTCTCGAGGCGTTGAACAGCGGTCGCTATGATGTGAATAAGACTGCTGTCGCCATGGGCAAATACATAGGCGATTGCCGATTGACCCACTATACCGCCCTTTTGCGTAAGGCGTTGGATGCCTGCGGGTACCAACAGGTGCCTATCCTCACCAACGATGACGTGGACTACCACAATGTTCATCCCGGGTTCAAGATGAACCTCTATACGGCTATGTGCATTGCCTTTGGCTTGCCGATGATCGACGCCCTTGAGGAGCTTTTGCGCAAGATTCGTCCCTACGAGTTGGAGCCGGGAAGCGCGGATGCCGCGTTTGATAAAGCGCTCGCCGTCACCACGGAAGGCTTGGCGAAAAACGGCATCTCTGGCGCCAAGAAGGCGTTCAAAACCGCTATCGAGATCATGAAGGGCGTTAAGTACGACAGAAGTAACCCGCGCCCCAGGGTTCTTATCGTCGGCGAATATCTGCTTAATTTCCACCCTGGTGCAAACCATGACATCGAACGCTATCTTGAGGCAAACGGCATGGAAATCATCGAGGCGCGTATGACCGACGTTATTCGAAAGTCGTACTTCTACAAGAATGCCCAAAACCTCGAATACAAGATTGCGAAGCCTTTCAAGGAAAAGGCCCTGTTCAAGATCGAGAGCGACATCTTCAACCTCGCCCATGATGCCGCAGACAAGATTGCGGCCGCTCACCCGCTTTATGAGCCTCCCACTCGGATGCAGGACTTGACGAAGGCGAGCGACCCCATCATCCACCACACGTTTGACGCGGGTGAGGGCGTGTTGATTCCAGGCGAGATCTTGCATCATGCCGCGCACGGATGCCGCTCGTTTGTCATCCTGCAACCCTTTGGGTGTCTGCCAAACCACGTGGTCGGTCGCGGTATCGTCAAGAAGCTCAAGGCGCTCTACCCAGACGTGCAGATTTTGCCTCTCGACTACGATCCGGACGTCTCGTTTGCAAACATCGAGAACCGTTTGCAGATGTTGATTATGGCTTCGCGCTAAGACGTCCGATCTCGATCCTCGCCTCCGACAACGAAAAAAGCCCCGAGGGGCTTTCTGTTCTCAAAAGGGTAGGGGCGTCGCGCCGGAGTACGGTTGGTGGGCGATTGGCGCGAGCGCGTTCCTATCATAGCGCACCCGGACGACTTGTGGATAAAGAGTTGAAAAATTCAATAAAATGCAGTTCTGAGCATGTGTTGTCTCTCGGCGCGCATCTGTGACGATAGTGTGGAAAAACGAAGGTTGTCGCAGGTGGCGGCGTCTTGTTTCCCGTCGATTCAAGTGGGCACTGGGATATTCGGGTCAAGACGGGTATCATGCTAGAAGCAAAAAACATGCATCACGCGGCTAAGTCATGACTGCGGCGTATCGGTAGCAAAGAGGTTTGGTCCATGTCGCCTGATATTAAGGGGATCTTCATAAAGTATGCCGCAATGCTTGTCGGCTTTTTTGTGACGTTCGTCTTGGTTGGATCGAGGCTCTCCCACTATTTGTTTCTTTGGTTTGATGTTGCGGCGAGCCCCGGTCAAAGCTCGACGAACCTTTGGGCATTGTATATTGCGGCAATCGCCATTGCTGCCATTATCCTGTTCTTTGTCTCCCACCCCCTCGAAGGGTTTGTTATCGGAGTGCTCGCATCCTTGGCGGCTGGGGGCTTCTTTGTCATCGGATATACCAATCCGCTCATTCCCTTGGCCGTTGCCGTGTTGGTCGCCGGCGTTGTGTTCCTTGCCTTTCGTCAAGGCCCGTTGCGTGCAGGTTATATCGGGGTGTGTGTCGGTCTGTTTGTGCCCTTGTGCATTTTTGCGTATAACGCGACGTCACTTACCAGTGTCGCAGGTCTGTCCTATTCGAGCTCTGCGAGCGATAAGGTGGATGCGTTTGAGTGGGCTGAGATGTCTTCCTCGCAACGGGAGAGCTACCTTGCGGGTGTCATCCAAACCGAGGCGTCTCGCCTGAACACCGGCTCGGTCAAGGCGACCCAAGTCATTCTTCCGAAGGAGGTCATTGCCACTATCAGCGCCGACGGGAGCGTCATGGTCAACTATGCTGCGGTTCGCGTTGCTTCCCCCGACAATAGCAAGGTGCTCAAATTCGAGGAAGAATACGAAACCGAGTGGATTTATGAGCGTTTGACAAGTCCGACGGATGTCACCCTTGCGGTGGTTCATAGTATGGCCCATATCTACCAAACCCAACGTGTTGCGGGCCAGGTCAAGGAGCAAAGAACGTGGCCCTACGAGGATGCGGACGAACTCGATGGGACCAACGACATGCTCGATGAGTGGGCGGAGGAGATGCCCATCGACCCGTTCACGGATATCGCGCGATACGACACCACCCTCGAAGACCAGGCATGGGGCTACGCGTCCAATCGTTTGTCCTCGTATGTCGAATAACTGAAACAAAAACGCGGTACAATTACAGCGATGCGTAACGACCGCGCAAAATGGTTTTGTAAACAGCGACGAAAGAGGCAACCATGGCACAGCGTTATAAGCGAATTTTTGCTGCTCTTGACGGCAGTTCCACAATGCGAGCGGTGGCCGAACATGCGGTTGGCATCGCCGAGAACGATGGGGCGGAAATCCTGTTTGGTCATGTTATCGACTCGGTTCCTTACGAGGCAAACGGTGTGGACTTTGCGGCGCTTTGCGAAGTCGGGGCCCAGCGTATCGAGGAAGAGTTGGCAGACGTGTTCCAACGCGCCAAGGAAAGCGACGTCGTTGGTAAAGTCAACCTCAAGGTTGCGGCAGGCCGTATCAACGAGACCCTGCTCGAGCAGCTCATTCAGCCGTTCAATCCGGACGTGGTCATCTGTGGCGAGCGCGGTCTTTCCAACATCCACTATGCCTTTGTCGGCAGCGTCAGCACCTATCTTATTCGCAATTGCCGCTGTGACGTTCTCGTCATGAAGAGCTAGCGTTTTCACAACACGATACTTTTTACGATGTGATATTTTTCGCAACGCGATACAAAAGGGCCCTCCGGGGCCCTTTTTTCATGGGGTAAGGGGTCGAGCTCCTAGACCGGGGGAGGCCGTTGCAAAGTTCAACGCAAGGGACGAGGCGATATCGAGATCGGGCAACGCAGTGGTATGGAGCGAGTTTCACTTAAGTACTCCGTGGCCCGATGCTAGAGAGTAGCTCGAGACACACTTTTCTGCCTATAACCCCGGTTTTCAACGCAGCCTTTGCACAAAGATTTGCACCCAACAGAAAAGCCGCGCGGTATTGCTTTGAAAACACCGCGCGACCTGTGAAAACTGGTGGTCGATACAAGATTTGAACTTGTGACCTTGTGCTTGTAAGGCACCTGCGCTCCCGCTGCGCCAATCGACCGAATGTGAAGAGTATTTTGCCACAAGACGGGGGCTTTTTCTAGGGGGTTTGTGGGTTGGGAGGTTTTTTTGGAGGGAAAGCGAACAACCTTAAGGACAAAAACAGGACAAATGTGGGTACGACTTTGGGAGTATCTCGGGACTTTTGCTCGTGTTTTTGTTGGGCTGAATTTCCAAGGTGTGTGGCAAGGGGAGAACAGGTGACGGTTATCTGCGGGGATATGCCCTTGGGAGAATGCATCCAGCGGCGCTAGCGAAGAAGGATTGCGTGTGTACTCGGAGTTGTTTGAAGTCTTCTTGCGCTGGCGCCGCTTCTTGTGAGAAGAAGGAGGTTGGACCGTGGGTCAGCGAAGGGCGGTGATCGCCAGCATCGTGTGCGGCGTTGTATGCGCGTTGGCAGTGTTGCTGTACACGAACGGTGTTCGATCGGAGGCCGAATCGGAGCGCATGGAGGCGTTGTCTCGCTACGGCGGGGAGCAGCTCGAAGTGTGTGTGGCCACCCGCGATATCGCTCCAGGCGAGACGGTCTCCTCCGCTGATGTCACCTTGAAGCTCTGGGTCAGCGATCTGTTGCCCGAGGGTGCGGTGAAGTCCTCCAACGACATCGTAGGAAAGAAGGCCTCCTCTTCCATCATGGCGGGAGAGGTCGTACTCGAGCAGCGATTCAGCAACATCGAATCCCTTATCGATGTGCCGGCGGGACAGACTGCGCTCAGCGTGCCTGCGAAGAGCGTCCAAGCCGTGGGCGGGGCGATTGACGCCGGCATGACAGTTGATCTCTATGCGACGGGAAACACTTCGACGACCCGTATTGCCAACAACGTCCTCGTTCTTGCGACCAGCACGACTCACGCCGAGGGAAACACCTCTTCAAAGTCCGAGGTTTCTTGGATAACTATCGCTGTCAATCCTTCCCTGGTTGAGCAGATGGTGGCGGCGGCCCAAAACTCTGAGTTGTATTTCACATTACCGAGCCAATCCCAGGAAAACTAAGACGAAAGGAAGAGCAAGTGAAAAGCGTGGTTCTTTGTGTTGACGAGATGAGTTTGGCCCATCCAGAGTGGTTGGGGCTCGAAGGTGAGAGCCTTGTCGCCCAGACGTGGCTACAAACGTTCTCGGGGGCATGGGAGGTGCGTCGCGCGTTGGCGAAGGCAAGCGAGGTGGACGAGGTTTGGGTGGCGTCTAACGACGAGGTGGAACCTATCAACCTGGCGGCGATTTTGAAGGCGGACCGTCCCAATCGAGCGGTATTTCTCGTTTCATTAGAACCTTCGGGGTCGTTGATGAGCCGCGCGAGGATTGCTGGTCTTGATGGCGTGTTGACCCAAGCGGAGTTTGTCGCACGCTACGGGCGATGGAAGCATGAGGGCCTGGAGCGAGTGTCGCTTGCCTCCCGTGAGACGCGTGAGGAGTCGAGCCGGGGTCGTCTGGGCCCTACGCATGAACCGCGCAAGGGCGGTGTTTGCCACGATGATCGCGACGAGGAGCGCGTGCGCGAGGTGGTGGTAAAACATGCTGGCAAGCATGCAGCGGTGCCCGTTGTGAACGAGGAGCAAAAAAGGCCCATTCCCCAGGTTGTGACTGTGGCTCGCATGAAC
>CAZOGL010000001.1:38789-47091 GCA_964579575.1 uncultured Eggerthellaceae bacterium
GATGAGCACATGGTTCTTCTCGAGCGATGCTCCCGTGCCCTTTTCGTCATAGACCAACGCCCCTCCTCACTGCGCGCATGCCAGCGTGCGCTCGATTTGTGCATGCGATGCGGAATCGCGGTAAGCCCCCTGGTGTTCGCGGTGAACAAGTGTAGCCGCCAAGGGTTGTACACAAGCATCGATGTTTCCTGCGCTTTGCATGGCGCTACGGCGCGCGAATTGTATTGGGGTGGCGACCAGGTCGGGGAGTTGCTTGCGGCGGGAAATGCCTTGGAGCTTGCTACCTCGCGCAACGCCCTTGTCGAAAGCCTCGGAGTGATGTTGGGGGAATTGGTTCCCCAAATGCCACAGATTGAGACCACCCGCCCATCGACGCGGTTTTCGCTTTGGGGGATGCTCACTGGCCGATCGAGGGAGGAGCAGCCATGTCTTTAAAGGAGCGCGTTGCTAACGCCCAAGGGATGAGCGCGGAAACGCCAATCGAGGCTGTCGGTTTCGTAACCTTGCGCAAAAGCGTGCAAGAGCTTCTTCCCTCCGAGAAACTTGCCGAGCTGAATGTGGTGAGCCCGGCTCGTGCTCGCAGTGAAGTGCAAAGGGCATGTGACAAGGCGTTCTCTGACCCTTTGTGGGCAACGGTTGATGAGAAGACGAGAAGTGGTTTGGTGGATGAGCTGTTAGACAGCATGTTTGGATTTGGGCCGCTCGAACCCCTCCTTGCGGATGAGACGGTTACAGAGATTATGGTAAATGGTCCTGACCGCGTGTTTTTTGAGCGGGATGGTCGTCTGTATCCCAGTGCCCAATCCTTTGTGAGCGAGGAGCAACTAAGAGCTCTCATCGACAGGATCTTGGGTCCGCTGGGACGGCGCGTCGATGAGTCATCGCCTATGGTAAGCGCCCGATTGCCCCAAGGACACCGCGTGAACGTGGTGATGCCGCCTCTCTCGCTTGTGGGGCCGGTTGTGACCATCAGAAAGTTCTCCGAACGCGTCTATACCCTTGATGACCTTCGGGACATGGGATCTCTTGGTGTCGGATTGGAGGAGTTTTTGACCTGGGCTGTTCGGATGAGGAAAAACATCGCGGTCTCGGGAGGAACCGGCTCAGGTAAGACGACGTTGCTCAACGCCTTGTCATGTGAGATTGACCCGAACGAGAGGATCGTGACGATTGAGGATTCGGCGGAATTGCGATTTTTGCAACACCCCCACGTTGTTTCTCTTGAGGCGCGTCCGGAAAACGCCGAGGGAAAAGGACTTGTCTCCATTCGCGATTTGGTCATCAACTCCCTTCGCATGAGACCCGATCGCATCGTGGTTGGTGAGTGCCGTGGCGCTGAGGCTCTCGATATGCTTCAGGCGATGAACACCGGTCATGATGGATCCCTGACCACCCTTCACGCGAATGCCCCAGAGGAGGTTATCTCCCGTTTGACAACGATGGTTCGTTATAGCGCCGATTTGCCTGTGGATGTGGTCGAGGCAAACATCGCGACGGCGCTTGATCTTATCGTCCAAACAGCCCGCTCTCCCAAGGGGTGTCGTTTTGTCTCCGAAGTGAGTGAGGTGGACTACGACACGGACGAGCGTCGCTGCGTTTGTCGCACGTTGTATAAGGCAGACCACTTATCGATGGTTGGCGTTTGGGTCGGTGAACCCTCGTGGTTAGACCAGTTGGTTCCCTATGGTGTGGCGACAGAAGAGGAGGTGAGACTGTGGAGATGCGATCCGTTCTAGGCGTTATTGGTATCGTTGCTGCGTTTGTGGCTGCCGCTTTGGCGTCCTGGTCTTTGTTTGTTGCCCTGAGAAGGGATGTTGCGCGCGGCTCGTCCACGCAAGATCGCGGGGGGTCTTCGAGTCGCGGAGGATCTTCGAGTCGTGAGAGGTCTTCGAGTCGCGGGGGATCTCTGAAAAACGTTGTTGCGATTACCTTAAGGAATGGCGTTCCGGCTCTTCATAGGGTGTCTTTGGCATTGTTGCGCATAAGGCCGGTGGCGACATTTGCGGGCGACACGCATCGCCGATGCGAGAGCGTGGGGGTTGTTTGTTCTCAAGAGTCCCTGGTCTCTCTTGCCCTGGCGTTCTTTGTTGTCTGCGCGGTTTTTGGATCTTTGGTGACGCGGACGGTATTCGGTGGGTTGGTGTTGGATGCGCTCCTTGCAGCGATTCTTGTGGTACGTCTCCAAGCATGGAAGGAGCAGGAGAGGGAATCCCTTCGAAATGAGGTACCCCATGCGCTGAGCGTCATGGGGGATTGTTTCCAGTCCGGCTACTCGTTGGTGCAAAGCATGAGGCACGTTTCCGACCAAACGCAAGGGCGTATGTCTGAGGCCTTCGGTCGATGTGCGGACGAGCTCGAGCTTGGCGAGACGCCGCGCGAGGCTTTGGCGAATATCAGGGGAATAGAGGGAGTCGAGGAGTTGTCCTTTGTGGCGGTTGCACTGGACGTTCAACACCAGTCCGGAGGCAGTTTCTCGTCGGTGCTAAGCAATGCTCAGCGCATGGTTGCTGACGAGATTGACCTGCGCCGCTCCCTTCATGTTCAGACGGCCCAGGCGCGTTTGTCCGCCCAAGTGGTGAGCTTGATGCCTTTTGTCTTGATGGCGTTGCTTTCGTTGATGAGTGAAGGGTTTCTCGATTCTTTCTTTGGAAGTCTGGCAGGAATGGCGTTGCTTGCCGTAGCCGTGATCATGGAGGCGGCGGGAATCATGTTGGTTCGCAAGATGTTAAAGGTTGCGCAGTGATGGTTGGTACAGGGTTGGTCGCAGTTGCGGCTGGTTCGGCAGGGTTGCTCGGTTTTTTCTTGTCGCGCTTTGGCTTTGAGCATAGACGGGCCCGTCAACGCCGCATTGCGACGCGTGTGGGTGATGGTCGAGACGACTGGCTCGATGATTTGGATGTAGTCGGTATTGAGCGTGTGATTTTGTCATATGTGGGAAACCTCCATCGCAGACTTGCTAACCGCTCAACGGGAATGCTCGCTCCCGCTTGGTTGCGAGAGGGTTTGTTGTCGGGCAAACGCGCGGAGAGCCTCCTGCGTTCCTCTGGGGTCGCGGAGAACATCTCCCTGGAAACCATAGGGGAATCCCGTGTGCGCTTGGGCTTGTTGGGAGGAGCTGCGGGGGCGGTGCTCGGCGCTTGTCTAACCAACGAGCTTGCCCTTCTGCTCGGTTTGGGAGGGGTGATATTGGGTTTGTGTGCCCCCAGCTTTGCTCTTCGAAGGGTTTCTGAGGAGCGTTCAGCGTCTTGTTGCCATGAGCTTCCGGAGTTTCTCGAGGTCGTGTCCCTGGGATTGAGAAGCGGATTGACTTTTGATCGAAGCTTCCAACTGTATACGACCCATTTTGAGACAGGGTTTGCCCGTTCTTGCGGTTTGGCGCAAAGGAAGTGGGCAATGGGTCTTGTCAGCCGAGAAGAGGCCCTTTTGGAACTTGCGGGCTCCTATGATTCCGACACACTTCGACGTGTCGTCGACACCATCGGGCGTTCGATGCGTTTTGGGACGTCGTTGGCGCCCGAACTTGAAAAGGCTGCGGAAGACACCCAGGCACAGCATCGGGCCCTGCGTCAGGAGAAGGTGGCAAAGGCTCCCATACGCATGATGATTCCCACGGCGACGCTTATCTTGCCAGCCATGTTGTTGTTGGTGCTAGGTCCGGTACTACTTGAGTTGATAGAAGGTTTCTAGAGGAAGGAGATTGAAATGGGATTGGTCAAAAGGATGGAGCAGGCGTCGTTGAACGCATTCGTGAAAGCCCATACTACCCTGCGGGCGCGTTTGTCGGATGTGAGCGGCCAGGGGACGACCGAGTATGCGATTTTAGTAGGGGTGCTCGTCGTTATCGCAATCTTGGCCATCATGGTGTTTCGTCCCAAGCTCCAAGAGCTATGGGATGCCATCTCTGAAGGCATCAACGGATTGTAGTGGGCGCTATGAGAGGTCCGTGGGGGAGACGCCTGCTGCGCTTTGATTGTGCTGGGCAATCAACCGTGGAGTTTGCGGTGGTCACCGTAGCCTTGCTGTGTGTCATCGTTGCTCTTGCTGCCATCGGCCGTGTTGCGGGGCAAGGGGTCCTAGTAGAGCATGCGGCCGCTGCCGCCTCCCATCATGTTGCGGGTTCTACCAGCGCGACTGCCGACGTCTTCTCCTATTGAGAGTGGGGAGGCAGCGATGTCAAGGCGAAGGGGGTGGCGAGCCTGGGACGCCAAGGTTTGGGTGCATGCTCTCGACGAGTGGAAAGGCGGGCAATCCACCGTTGAGGCAGCATTGCTCGTTCCCATCCTGTTGGGGTGCGTCTTGTTGCTCGTTCAACCGGGAATCTATCTCTACGATCGCATGGTTATGCAGGCGACGGCATCCGAGGCTTGCCGTTTGTTGAGCACGTTGCCGGCGGGGGAAGAGGAGGTTGTCGAGGGATATGTGAGACGACGCCTTGCCGCCATCCCCCAGCAGGATTGCTTTCATGTGCATGCTGGGTCCTCTTGCTCTTGGGAGATCGAGACCCGAGGGGGCCAAGAAAGCGAGACTGTCGCGGTGTCCATAGAGAACAAGCTCAAGCCTTTGCCTCTTATTGATTTCGCATGCAATGCGGTGGGGTCGACTGATGATGATGGTTATTGGACGCTTCGGACGGAAGTGGAGATGGCGACACAACCCGGATGGGTGTCTTCTTCGCGCTCGGGATCTGATCCTTCGTCGTGGGTAGGTGATTGGAATGACAACTAGCGGCAGGAGGGAGCCTCTTGCGTATCGTCTGTTTTTCACAACAGAGGAGGGGGAGAGCGGCTATACGACCCTTGGAATGGTTATCGCCTTGCTTGTCTCTCTTTCCTTGGTGTTTACTTGCGCGCAGGTGTATCGTCTGTCAACGGTTTCTGCAGCAATCCAAGACGTTGCGGATGCGGCAGCGCTTGCCGCAGAGAACCAGGTGGGACAGTTCATGGTTGCTGTTCGTGTGTGCGACGCCTTGGTGCTCTCCCTCTCCCTTACCAGCCTTGCCTCGACGGGCCTTGGCGTCGCAGCGTTGTGCACACCGGTTACCTCTTCGGTTGCCCCTGCGCTGATCGAAGCGGGCAAGAATATCGCATCCGCCCGTAATTCGTTCTCGAGAGGTGCGGCGAAGGTCCTCAACGCCTACCAAGAGACGCTTCCGTTTCTTTCTGCGGCAAGCGCTTGGAACGTGGCAAAAAAGAACAATGACACAGCGGGTTCCTCCGACTACCTGGCATTGGCAATCCTCGTTCCTTGGTCGGGCGAGAAGATCGAGATCGACGAGGCTGACGAGATCGACGAAGCGCAACAGGCGGTGGACGAGGGGGCGGATGATCTGCGGGAGGACGGCGAGAAGGCAGAAGAGGCGGCGACAAAAGCCAATGAGGCGAAGCAGCGTGCGTACCAAGCTGATTGTGGAAACAACCCAGGGTATTGCATGTATGAGAGAGCCGCCTCGTTGGCGTTGCTCGATGGGGCAGAAAACCCTTTGTACACCAGTGTTGATGCCTGGTCTTTTTCCGTCGCGCTCAAGCGAGCAACAGCGTATTACCAGCAACGCTTACAAAAAGAGACTCCCGATGGTCAATCCGTTGAGGAGCAGGGGCGTTCTGCCTTGCGGAGGAACGTTTATCGCTATGCCTGCGAGGAGTTTGAATGTGGGTATGTGAACGACACAGGCGACAGCTTTAGTGCCTATTTCCCGCTATTGCCAAGGAATACGGCAGAAATGCGTGAAAGCGCCCTTTATACCGAAGCGGTCTATCCGATGACCCAAACCGAGGAAGGTGATTCGGTGCTCCATTCGTACGTATCATGCCCGAAAGCTGTTGGGGTTGTCGGGTTTGGCTCGGTAAGCGAGATGGAGGAGGGCGAATATCCGACTTGCAGCGCGTGTGGATTCACGGCGTCCCTTCTTGGGTCAGTATGTTCAGCCTCCTCTTCGATTGAGAATGGGTTCGAATACCACTACCGCATCGTTGCAGAGGCTGCCCAAGAATACGAGAAGGCGCGCGAGGAGTTGGATCCCATTCAAAGCGAGGTAAAGCGGGAGGCATCGTCGCTGTTTGATGAATTACGCGAGGCGTTTGAATCGGTTGAGGGATATCGAATCGATGTATCCCCCGCTGGGTCTCTTGGTGTGATCACGCTGGTCGTCGACCTTTCCCAAACAAGTGGTTCGGAGGGATTCGAGACGTCTTTTGTCCAAACAGACACGATGTTGGGAACGCGCGCCGCGGTGTCGGGTGCGACGCTTTTGGCGGATGCGTCAGATGATCAAAACAGCGTCATAACGCAGGTTTTGGAGGGTATCGAGGACCAGACAAGTTCAAAGCCGGGAATTTTGGCAATCGTCCTCGAGTGTTGGAACGCTTTTCTATACGCCTACGGAGAGGGACAGGATGCGATCACGGGAGGTATTGAGCACGCTGTCAACGCAATACCTTTTGCCAGCGAAAGCGGTCTTGGGACATGGGCGGCGAAAACATTGAAGAAGATGGTAGAAGGTTTGGGCCTTCAACCTGCGGATTGCGACTCGTTGAAGCCCGTCATCGTCAACACGGGACTCGTTGCCGAAGAGAGCTCTGAGGGGTTCGCGGTGCGCTATCTCGCAGTGAAACAGGGGGTATTGAAACTTGAGGGAGGAACCGAGCTCTTCTCCTCGGTGGTAAGCGACATAGAGTCGAACCTTGTCGAAAAGGTGTCTGGTGAGTTTGAGCTCGCAACGATAAAGCCGTTGGGAGACGGGGGACCGTCAATTCCTATCACCATTGCTCTGCCGCCTGCGGCCCAAGAGGCTTCGTCCGACTTGATTTCCCAGGTTGCGAATGCGGTTCGCGGGGTGTTGCCAAAGGTGGGAGGAGAGAACGTATGGCGATAAAAGAGTGGCGAGAATGGTCTGGACAGGGGACGGTGGAGCTTGCCGTGATGTTGCCTGTGTTGCTCGTGATCGCAGTCATCGTGGTCAATGCCTGCACCTTCTTCTCGGAATGCGCCTCGTTTGATCGGGTGGCCCGTCAAGCAGTGAGGGTGTATGCGACATCTCCCGGATATGGGCAGGGTGCTGATCAGGGTCGGCTTAAGGTGTTGGCGGCTCTCGAGAAGACCTTCGATGCTTCCAACGAGGGGGTGGAAGTGTTGGTGGAAAGCGCGGGCGGGCAATGTGTTCGATACACCGCCACATTGACGTTCGCTCCGACGTTGTTTGGTCTTGGCCTGAAGAGCGAGATATTTGGTGTGCCCCTCTCCCTCTTAAGACATTCTGCATCACTTGTGGTCGATCCCTTCAATCCCGGGGTGATTGCATGAGTGGCCGTTTTTCCCGCATGGTGCGCGCCATCCTCGTTGTGGGGCTTATCGTGGCTTTTGTTCCAGTTGCTGGTGCTGTTGGCGAGGTGTTTTCTTGGGTGTCGGTGGTAACGACAGGTACGTCGTCGCTAATCGGTGCGAGTCTTGATGACGACGAGGAGGTAGGGGTCAAGTTTGAGGAATATTTCGAGGAGGCTATCTCGGGTGTCTCATTGCAAAGGGACGATGAAAGGGTTCCCGAATCATTCACGAGTGAATGCCTCGATTTGTCAGGGCGTCATGACATCACGATTGCGGGAGACGGGACGCTTGTCGGGTTTGTTGAAGACGGGTGTGCTGATGGGGTTTTTGATGCGGTGGCATCGCAATTGGATTTGAAAGGTTGGACTTTGTTGGAGAGTGGATCAAACACGCAAGCCACCTTCATGAAGGAGGATGGCTCCCATCGGTGGCTGTATGTGAGCTGCGTTCAGGTCTCAGACAAGACAAGCGTTGTCATCCAATGTGCATGAAAGGACAAGGGGTATGGAGCAAGTATGCAATTTGGGAAGTATCACGTTCGCGTGTTCGCCTTGGACGAGGGCGCGTGGGTTGTTGGGGCGCGTCTCGGTTGACGGAGTCTTGCTCATGGCGCCTTGCCGCGATATTCACACGATAGGCATGCGTAACCCGATTGATGTGGCGTTTCTTGATAGAGGTGGGCGTGTTATCGCCTCGCAACGCAATGTTCGTGCAGGGAGGCGCTTGAGGTACTCTCAGGCCTATGCCGTGCTTGAGCGCGTCGCGAGGGAGGGCAGTCCTTGGCCGACGTCAGGAGATCAGGGATGCGCCTTCTTCCACTCGCTTGGTGCAGGGAGGCGCCATGTGCAAGATGAATCGACAGAAGCCGCAAGGATGCATTCGTAGACGGGGACGGTGCACGGCGGCGACGTACAGGGAGTGGCGTACCGGGAGCGACGTACAGGCGGCGCACCGGAAACGATGTACGGGGAGCGGCGCACCG
>CAZOGL010000001.1:47191-49826 GCA_964579575.1 uncultured Eggerthellaceae bacterium
GGGAGCGGCGCACCGAGGGCGGCGCGTAATCACCCTGGGAAAGGAGAGAAAATGAAAGAATGTCCCTCATGCAAGGCGTGGTGTTTTGACGATATGGAGACCTGTTTTGGGTGCCTCCATCGTTTTGGGCGAGAGGAAGACGAACAAGCCAGCCCTTCTGCACAGATGGCCGATGCTTTGTCGCAGTCGTCGCTGCTCGGCTCCGCTGAGAGAAGGATGAGCGATACCGGAATGAAGGTTGCGGCTTCCGAGGACGGTGGTGCAAGGGCCAAGGTTGCAAGCTTTGGCAAGAAGGACAAGACTGTGCCTTTTGCGGGATCGGAAAGGGTGGTTACACCTTCTGGGACCGTGCGGCCTTTTGAGGGGGGTGGGGCAAAAGCGTTTTCCCTTCGGGAAGGGTGGATTCTTCGCATCGAGGTTCCCGAATCGGGAGACGATCTCGTTGTTCGCCTTGAGCGTCCCCTACCTTAAGGTAAAGGGGTATTCAGGGGTTTCGGTCCCTTGAATACCCCTTTGGTAGGTCGTTTTGATCGAGGCGGTTACTTCAACTGCTTCGCAAGGACTTCTTCTGCGTACTTCTGGACCGCATCACTAACGGCGAAGTATGCATCAAGGAGACGCTCGCCGTCCTCGGTGAGGGTGGAGCCATGAGCGCCGTCGCGGTTGAGCATTTGGATACCAAGAGCCTTCTCGGTCTCCTTGACGATGCGCCATGCCTTGCTGTAGGCCATATGCATACCCTTGGCGGATGCGTTCAGGGAGCCCTTCTCCTGGACACCACGGCAAAGCTCGGCTACACCCTTGCCAAAGATGGCGTTGCTGCCGTTTTCGTCGTTTTTGACGAACAGGCGGATTTGGGGGGTGAGTTTGGAAAGGTTGCTCATGGTTTTTCTCCTTTTCCCTTTTTGCTTAAGCCAGGGTGCTTATGAAGGCAACAGTGGCTTTCTCTATATCCTCGGTACCAGCCTCGATGACCTCAGTAAACCTAACGGGGAGCGTCTCCAGCTCTGCCAAACCGACCGGGATGTTGCTATCCCCGGTCTCCTCGGCGATGAGGCGGTTCAACGCGCAACCGGAGAGATTTGCGACCTCTCCATCTAAAGCCGCGCCAGGTTCGATTCCATGAAGGGCTCGGTACACATTGACTCCGAACTTAGCCCAGTGGGCTGTACTGGCGATAAGGACGGGGTTCTCTCCGCGAAGGTTCTCCGCTGCGCGATAAGCAACGGCGGTATGGGGGTCAAGCAGGTAGTTCTTCTCTTCGAAGACGCGCTTAATCGTTTGAAGGCACGTTGCGTTGTCGACCGAGTCGCCACGGAATGTCTTTCTCACGGCGGCGAAGGTTTCGGGGTCGACGCGGAAACAACGCTTCGTGTTGAGGTCGTGCATCCATTGGGCGATTGCTTCTGCGTTGCGACTGGTTAGCTCGAACAATTGACGTTCGAGGTTACTTGAGACGAGGATGTCCATAGAGGGGCTGCTCGTCAAAACGAACTCCCTATCGGAGATGTCATAGGTGCCGGTGTTGATGAAATCGGTCAGGACGCGATTGTCGTTGCTCGCGCAAAAAAGCATGTCGATCGGGGTGCCGATTTGCTTTGCATACCAAGCGGCAAGGATGTTTCCGAAGTTGCCGGTGGGGACGCATACGTCGATGGGTTGGCCTGCCTCGATTTTGCCATCGGCCACAAGCTTCCCGTAGGCGCTGATATAGTACACGACTTGGGGAAGAAGGCGACCCCAGTTGATGGAATTGGCACTTGAAAGCGCAATCTTGTGCTCATCCATGAGCTTCTCTGCAAAAGCCGTGTCGTTGAAAACGGCCTTGGCGCCAGTTTGGCAATCATCGAAGTTGCCATGGACACCCCAGACCTGGACATTGTTGCCGCGCTGGGTCGCCATTTGAAGGAATTGGATATCAGATACACCGCCGTCGGGATACATGACGCCGATGGACACGCCCGGGACGTCGCGGAATCCCTCGAGGGCCGCTTTGCCCGTGTCTCCAGACGTCGCGACAAGAATCATGAATTCGTGGTCGAGCTTGCCCCTCTCACGAAGTAGCTTGTTGCTCGCGGAGAAGAAGCGGGGCAGGCATTGCAATGCCATATCTTTGAAGGCGCTGGTCGGACCATGCCAAAGCTCGAGCACATGGGTGTTCTCATCGAGGGTGGTGATCGGGCAGATTTCGTCGGTATCGAACTGCTTGCCGTAAGCATCCGCCATCAGCTCGTCGACAAGTTCTGCCGGCATGTCCACATCGAAAGCCTTGTAGATTGTCGCTGCGCGCTCTGCGTAGGGGAGATTGGCAAGGTTGGCAATCTCGTCGACCGTGAGATGGGGAAGGCGTTGCGGCACATAGAGTCCGCCACCTTGGGCGAGGCCATCGATAACAGCCTGCGTAAAAGGAACAGGCTCTTTGATGCATCCGCGTGTGTCAATGTAATAGTTCTCTGACATGGGCACCCTCTCTATCTTGCGGAGACGAGAATAGTATATCCCCGCTCTTAGATAATTGTTAGTTAGAATGAAATAGTTTTTGCATTCTTTTCACACAAAAAAGCAGTGCTATACGATAACTGCTAATTGAACAGCATTTTTATTAATTCGAACATTTATCCATTCGGTAACATTT
>CAZOGL010000001.1:49926-110708 GCA_964579575.1 uncultured Eggerthellaceae bacterium
AACAGCATTTTTATTAATTCGAACATTTATCCATTCGGTAACATTTTTATTGGACGCCGCTGTCGGACGTCGACATTTGACATCGCCATAGGACACCGCCACTGAGCGTCGCCACTGAGCGTTGATAAAACAGGCGGGAGTTCTTCCGCTCTTCCGCCTGTTCGTAATCGTTTTTTTGTCGTTGCTACTTTTTCTTGCCCTTGACGACGAGGACCGGCAGCGGCGAATAGGCCACAACATGGCGGCTCACGCTTCCGAAGGAGGAGAACAGTCCTTCGCGGTTGCGACAACCCATAATTATCGCGTCGCAACCCTTCTCGGTTGCATAGGTGATGATCTCCTCGCTGGGATTTCCCGTCGCGACCGTCTCGATTGTGACGTAGTTGGAGAGTTGTTGGAGTTGTTCGCGCAAGGATGCTCTTGTCTTGACGACCTCGTCGAGGAGAATTTCGTCGCGCAAGTTTTCAAGATCTTCCATGTTGATACCGTGGCCGCGTGAGTGGAGGGACATTTGGTTGAGTTCCTCCTCGGCGTAAGTCTCGACATCAACCATGGTCACGATGTGAAGCTCGACCTCGGGGTCTTCTTGGCAAAAACGAATTGCCTCAGAGAGGCCAGCGAATGCGGGTTCGGTCTTGTCGTAGGGAACCATGATGGATTTGTAGAGCATGTCTTTCTCCTTCTTCGAATGTATGCCCATTATACGCATTCGCGTTCTGAAACCATGCGCTCTTTTGGGTTGTGCGGCTATGGCGTCGAAAAGAAAGGTGAGGTCGCCAACTGGAAAGGAAGGGGTGGGGTGGGAAGTTGGCGACCTCTTGGATGTTCGGGTCGCGTTGTACGCTTATGTCCTGAACAATCGAGGAAGGGGTCAGGCGGGGAAAGGGGTTTGGGGGCCTATCGTCGGAAGGGGGTTCCATCCCGCCTGACATTTGGACACTATAGAGGGGCAACCTGAAATAAGCCTGAACGATTCGTTGTCAATCAAAGTTTTTTAGCGGCGTTAACGGTGAAAATCCTTCACTCGTTTCCTGACCGTTGTGTTTTCTTGGGAAGTTTGCAAAAAGAGAGAGCCCCCAAAGGAGGCTCTCTTCAAATCGCGTCGCACGGGGGCCAGGCAACCAGGGCTAGGCGACCAGAACTAAACAACCAAGGCTAGACGACCGGTGGGAAGCGGACGATCAGATAGATTGCGGAGACGATGACGGTGACGACCATAATGGGGAACGCAGTCTTGAAGAAGCTGACGAAGGTGATCTCGTAACCGTTCTTCTTGGCGATGTCGGACATGACCACGTTGGCGGAGGCGCCGATAAGCGATCCGTTTCCCCCGAGGCAAGCACCGAGAGACACAGCCCACCAAAGCGGGGTGACATCCATGCCCGTTGCCGCCAAGGACAACAAGATGGGGCACATTGTTGCCACGAAGGGGATGTTGTCAAGGAAGGCGGAGATGATTGCGCTGCCAAACAACAGGATGAGCATGGTGAGGAACACGTCGCCTCCCGTGATGCCGATGAGGCCTTGGGCAAGCAGCTCGATGGTTCCTGTATGCTCGAGCGCGCCGACGATGATGAAGAGGCCAGCGAAGAAGGTCAGCGTGGTCCATTCCACCTGGGTCAGGGAGAACTCGATGCTGCGGCGGGAGATAAGCAAAAGGATGCCGGCAGCTCCCATTGCGATAACGCTGGACTCCAAACCGAGGGCGCCATGGAGCATAAAGCCCAGGACGACGACGACCATCATGACGATGCTTTGGATCAACAGGGGCTTGCTCTTGATCTCCTTGCGCTCATTGAGCTCCATGACAGCGTCTTTGTGTTCTTGGTCGACATGCATCTTGCGGCCGTAGACGAAGTAGAGAATGGCGATGAACACAATCAAGACCAAGATGACGGCGGGTGTGTCTACGGCGATGAAGTCGAAGAAGGTCAATCCGGCCTTGGAACCGATCATGATGTTGGGGGGATCGCCGATAAGCGTTGCGGTACCGCCGATGTTGGACGACAAGATCTCAGCCATAAAGAACGGGATCGGATTGATGTCGAGCAGCTTGCATACCGTCAGCGTCATGGGGCCTATAAGCAGGACCGTGGTGACGTTGTCGAGGAAGGCGGAGAGAACCGAGGTCAGAATGACGAACAACACCATAATCGTCCACGGGTTGCCCTTCGCAATCTTTGCGCATTTGACGGCGAGGTATTCGAACACTCCCGACTGCCTGACAACGGAAACGAACAGCATCATTCCGAACAAAACACCCAAGGTGTTGAAGTCGATGGTGCTGACAGCGAGCTCAAAACCGGCTTCGCCTTGTTCTGCGCCGATTTGGGGGAAGACGAAGATCATCAAAAGGACTGCTCCGACGATGGAAACGAGGGAGCGATGTATCTTTTCGCTGATGATGAGCGCCAATGCCACCACAAAAACGACGATTGAGAAGATTTGCGCAAACTCCACGTGCTCCCCTTTTCGTAATTGTTTGTGTGATTAGACGAACGAGAATTATAAGGTGTATTGACGGAAGAATTCGTGGTCTTTCGGCCAACCGACGTGAAATATACCAAGTTGTAGCAAAAGACGCCATGTGTGAGGGAAACCGCGTCCCTAGCATACGAGTCGACATGCAAGTCGTGGCCCGTGTGGGGAAATGTTTTCCCGACATGCGAGTCGTAACCCGTACGGGGGTTGTGGCGCGTTACAATGATGCCGTATGGCTAGAGGATCTGAGGCGGAGGCGCCTCAGGGCTTTCTGAATTCACCTTATTTTGAGTAGGAGCATTAGCATGACTGAGATGACCAAGAACATGATGTTGTTCTCTGGCTCTGTAAACCCTGAGCTTGCTGAGCAGATCGCGAAAGAGCTCAACACCTCGTTGAATAACATTCGTCTCGAGAAGTTCAGCAACGGCGAGATCTACGTCCGTTACCAGGAGAGCATCCGCGGTAACGACGTGTTCTTGATCCAAAGCATCGCCGATTCTGCCGACCACAAATACGACGTCAACGATGCGCTCATGGAGCTTCTCATCATGGTTGACGCCGCAAAGCGCGCCTCTGCCCGCACAATCAATGTTGTCGTCTCCCATTATGGGTATGCCCGCCAAGACCGCAAGGCCGCGAGTCGCGAGCCCATCACCGCTAAGCTTGTCGCTGACCTTTTGAGCGTTGCCGGCATCGACCGTCTCATCACTGTCGACCTGCATGTCGGTCAGATCCAGGGCTACTTTGACATCCCCGTCGACCATCTGACCGCTTTGCCAATCCTTGCCGACTACTACAAATCCAAAGACCTTCCTACCGAGAAGCTTTGCGTTGTCTCCCCCGATGTGGGACGTGCGAAGGCCGCCAAGAAGTTCAGCGACATGATGGGCGCTGACCTTGTCATCATGCACAAGGGTCGTCCGGGCCACAACAAGGCTGAGATCACCGCTCTTATCGGTGATGTCGCTGGCAAGATCTGCATCATCAACGACGACATGATCGACACCGCCGGATCTATTGGCGCAGCGACCCAGACCTTGAAGGACAAGGGTGCCGAGAAGATCTACGTTTGCTGCACCCACCCCATCCTGAGCGGTCCTGCTTACGAGCGTCTCGAGAAGGCCCCCATCGAGGAGGTCTTGGTTTGCAACACCATCCCGGTCCCCGAGGAGAAGCGGACGGGCAAGATTCGCGTTATCTCCGTCGCTCCGCTTTTGGCTGCCGCCATCAAGAATGTCTACAACAACGGTTCCGTCTCCGATTTGTTTGACATCCAACTGTAGCCCATGGTCATGCGGCGCTGTCGCGTTGCATCGCGTCGCCGCCGTGTCGCGTCACGTCGCGTGACTGTTTGACATCTTGCGGGTCGTGAGCATGCTGCCTCAGCGTCTAAGCTCAGGTTTACGTGCTTGCGACCCGCTTGCCGACTCTCGTTCAATCTCGATTTCTTTGTTGAGGAGCTTTCTTTGTATCTCATCGTTGGCCTGGGAAATCCGGGCGAGGAATACGCACATACGCGCCATAACGCTGGTTTTGACACCATCGCGCTCATCGCGGAGGAGATTGGTGTGCACTATTGGAAGAGCGAGTGCGGAGCAAAGACAGGCAAGGGCACGTATCATGGCGAGGATGTCGTGTTGGCCATGCCGCAAAGCTATATGAACACCAGCGGCGGTCCGGTGAAACAACTGTGCACGACATACAAGGTCGACCCCGACCACCTCATCGTCATTCATGACGAGCTTGATATCGACCCGGGAACGATACGTATCAAGTTCGGCGGCGGGCATGCGGGGCACAACGGCTTGCGTTCCATCTGCGATAAGCTCGCTACACGCGACTGGTATCGTGTGCGTTGCGGCATCGGACGTCCTCCGGGACGCATGAACGTCGCGGACTACGTGCTCTCCCTCCCCAAGAAGGAGGCGGCTGACGATTTCGCCCAAGCGATATGCCTCGCAGCCGAGGCAACCCTGTTCCTCATCGAAAATGGTCTTGCGAAAGCGCAACAAAAGTACAACTGAAAAAAAGCACGACTGGCGGTTAGACGAGAAGTTCCTTGGGCTCGGAGAAGAGCCGCCTTGGATCCAAACTTGTCTTGGAGATTCCGCCTCGCTCGTTGCCTATTTGATGTGCGCGGCGATGATGATCCACATCACGACGGCGAACAGGGCAGAAAACAGGAAGGCTGCCTGGTAGGGAAGGGCGGCTCCAATCGCACCCGTTGCCGCAAGGGGTGCTAACACCGATACAAGCAACACCATCGCGGCGGTGCCGAGGCTTGCGCATGCCTGTCGTATGAGCACTATGAACGAGCTCCCGTCCATGATTATCTTTTGGGGAAGGTGTGCAAGCGAATAGCTCATTGTGGGGCCCATGATCATGCTCATGCCCGCGCCGCGGACGAGCTGTATGAGGGCAACGAGCCAAAGTGGTGTCGCCGCGTCCATGAACACGGCTCCGATAGCTCCGATTGCCATTGAGGCCCCGCCGATCAAGGCGACGGGGCGGACGCCGTATCGGTCGGTTGCGATACCCGCAAGCGGATTGAGAACCAATGCCGCAATCGTGGCAGGAATAAATATAAGGCCGCTTTCCGTCGCGGATCCGCCGCAGAGGTCTTGCCAATACATCGACAAAAGCAACGTGATTCCGAGGTATGACACCATGAGTGTGCATTGGACAAGCATGCCGTTGACGAAGGGGGTGTGACGGAAGATGTCGAGACTTACCAAGGGTTGGGGAGCAACGGCTTGGCGACGGAAGAATAGGATGATAAACAGGATGCCCACGATGGCGGGTGCCCAAAACATCGGGCTGGTTGGATTTATGCTGCTCGCGTTTGAGATTGCCAACAACAATCCGCCGAACCCCAAAGTCGAATAGATGAGGGAGGAAACATCAAGTGTCGCACCTTCATCGTTGTTGCTTCCCTTGGAGTCTCGTTCGATGCCGATAAACGTTGCCGCGGTAAGCACGAGTGTCAAGATTGCGAGCAGCGCAAAGAAGCTGCGCCACCCCCAAGCATCCGTCATGACGCCTCCGAGAACGGGACCGATGTTGGGCGCAAAGCCGAGCGCAATACCTGCGATGCCCATGGCGGTCGCGCGTTGTCCTGCGGGGAATCGCACGGTTGCGATTGCTTGGACGAGAGGCATGGTGATACCTGCGGAAATGGCTTGCAATATGCGTCCGACAACCATGAGCCAAAACGAATCCGTAGCTGCGAACAGGTTCAAGGCGGAGCCTACGAGAAGGAACAAGAACGCGACAAAGACAAGGGCACGCGTAGTGAGGCGTCGGGAAATGAAGGTGACTGCGGGAACGGTGATGCCGACGACGAGCATATAGGAGGTGGCGAGCCACTGACCGAGACTTGCGTCGATGCCAAAATCTGCGTCTATGCTGCCCAACATCGAGTTGACCGCCGTTTGCGACAGGTTGCCCAACGCCGTGCCAAGCACTACGATGGCGAAGAGGACATACAGCCTCGTCTGTTTTTGCTTGGTGTTTGCGTTCTCGACCACGATTGCTCCTTTGAACGTTCGATGCGAATGACAATGCGGATGATACCAAGTTTTCCGCTGAGCGTAATACCTTTCGGCGAACTTCGTGAACGAGGTGCACGCGTTATACTATGACCATGAGAAAAGTGTCGAAATCGGCATGCATATCATGTGTTTATGGCGTTTCGACCCCGTTGAAAGGACGAGAGAATGGCAGACGAGAAAACCCCCGTTGTCGGCATCATCATGGGCTCCACCAGCGATATGCCCACCATGGAAGCATGCATGAAGCAACTTGACGAGTTCGGAGTGGCCTACGAGGTCAAGGTCGCAAGCGCCCATCGTAAGCCCCTCGAGGTCCACGCGTGGGCAAGTACCGCCCACGAACGGGGCATCAAGGTCATCATCGCCGCCGCTGGTAAGGCTGCACACCTCGGGGGAGTCGTTGCTGCGTACACGCCGTGCCCGGTCATTGCCGTTCCGATGAAGACGAGCGACTTGGGAGGTCTCGACAGCCTGTTGTCCATGGTTCAGATGCCCAGTGGCGTACCGGTTGCCACTGTCGCCATCAACGGCGCGAAGAACGCTGCCATCCTTGCAGTCCAGATGATGGGTACAAACTGCGACACCTGTCGCCAAAAGATCATCGATTACAAGGCGGCAATGGCCGAGTCTTAATGCAAGTGTGGTGATGGGGCTGCGTTGTCGGCCCCTCGCCTTGATTGTGCGCATGGTCGTAGCGTGAGAGGTACGACCATGCTTTTGTCGGTATGTAGAGGGAATGGGATTATCGTGACAAAGAAGCTGCTCATGGCCAACGCGGCGTTCGCGTGCGCCGCCTTGGAGGCCGGCGTGCGTGTCGTGGCGGGTTATCCTGGTACGCCGTCGTCCGAGGTCATCGAGACCATTGCGGCCCGTCGCGCAGACGGGTCTGCGGAGGGCGTGCACGTCGAGTGGTCCACCAACGAGAAGGCCGCTCTTGAGATGTTATGCGGCGCGTCCTATGCGGGCGCGCGGACCTTGTATACCTGCAAGCAGATGGGCATGAACGTGGCAGCAGACGCGTTGTTGTCCGTCAACTATGTCGGCACCGGCGGCGGCATGGTCTTGTTTGTCGCCGACGACCCAGGTCCTATCAGCTCCCAAACCGAGCAGGATACCCGTCGCTTTGCCGCGTTTGCCAAGGTCCCGGTGCTTGATCCCGCTACGCCGGAGCAAGGCGCGGAGATGATGAAGGCCGCCTTCGACCTATCCGAGCGTTACCATACGCCGGTCATCGTCCGTCCGACGACCCGCGTGTGCCATGCGAGCGCCTTTTTCGAGGTAAAGGACAAGACGGTTGCGACTCCCGTTCCCGAAGAGGGGTTCGTCAAGGATCCGAAGTGGATCATCTTCCCTCGTCGCAGCTACCAAGCACATGACGAGATAAATCGCCGCCTCGAGGCGATAGCGACAGATTTCGGCTCCGACCCTCTGCTCTCCCGCTTCAACGTCGTTATCGAGGGGGGCGCGAGCGAGCAAGGATGTTCGAGCGAGCAAGGATGTCCTCGCCTTGGCATCATGGCCGGAGGTATTTCTGCTTCCTATGTGCGTGATGCCCTCTCGATGCTCGAGGAGCGTAGCCGTGCTCTCGGGGTCAACCTTCCTGCCTATCGATTCATGCAAATCGGTACCCCCTATCCTTTTCCCCGGGAGGCTGCGGCGGATTTCGCCGAGGGGCTCGACGTTGTCATCGTGTTCGAGGAGCTTGACTTCGTCATCGAGGACGAGATGCTCAAGCTTGCCGGTGAGATTCACGCTGATTACGACGTGCTTGGTAAGTTGACGGGTCACACGCGAGACCGTGGCGAGAACGATGTCGATGACTGCGTTGCCCGCCTCGCCGCGTTCTTTGACGCCTATGCGCCAAACGATCTTGGCTCCGCGTTCGAACAACTTGTGTTCCCGGGGAGTCCCTATTCCTATCAAGCGCCCGAGGATGCGCCTTTGCCGGTGCGCCCTCCGGTTCTTTGCGCCGGTTGTCCCCATCGCGGCAGCTTTTACGCAATCAAACAGGCCCTCGGAAAGCGCGATGCCGTGTACTGTGGCGATATTGGGTGCTATACCTTGGGCAATGCTGCCCCGCTGTACACCACGGATACCTGCTTGTGCATGGGCGCTGGCATCACCATGGCCCAAGGCTTCTCCGTTGCCGAGCCGGAAAAGAAGCAAATCGCGTTCGTCGGTGATTCCACCTTCTTCGCCAGCGGTATGACCGGCGTTGCCAATGCCGTATACAACGGTCATGACATCACCGTCGTCGTGCTCGATAACGCCACCACTGCCATGACGGGTAGCCAACCCCACCCTGGCACGGGTGTCACGCTCATGGGCGAGAGGCGCAAGCCTATCAGTATTCCTGCGGTGCTCGAGGCCCTTGGCATCGAATGCATCGTTCGAGCAAATCCCCTCGATCACGGACAGGCAAAGGCCGCTGCGGAGAAGGCTATCGACTTCCCGGGTCCTTCCGCCATTGTGTTCGAGAGCCCCTGCGTCCAACTGAAGAAGCCGGATGTACCTGTGGTGATCGATCCCCAGTCCTGCACGGGATGCAAGAAGTGCATCACCGAGATCGGGTGTCCGGGTATCGGGTTTGATGTGGATGCCGTGGGGCCGAAGAGCAAAAAGCGGGGCCAAGCGTTCATTGACCGCTCCTTGTGTAATGGGTGTGGCCTGTGTACCCAGGTTTGTCCCTTTGGTTCGATTTCTGCCGCCAAGAAGGAGGACTAAATCATGCTCAACATTCTTCTTTCGGGCATTGGTGGTCAGGGTACGGTTCTTGCTGCAAAGATTTTGGCCCAGGCCGCACAAGAGAAGGGATGGGCCGTACGCACTGCTGAAACCATCGGCATGGCCCAACGCGGTGGCACCGTAACGAGCCATGTGCGCATGGCCGACAAGAGAGAGGACGTCCAATCGTCCCTGCTTGTGAAGGGGTCAGCGGACCTCATCGTTGCCTTTGAACCCGGTGAGGCTGCTCGGGCGTTGCCTTTCCTCTCGCCCAAGGGGACCATCGTCACCGCGAGCACGCCGGTCCAACCGGTCACGGCTTCCTTGTCGGGTACGCCTTATCGTGCCGCGGACGTTCTCGGCAATCTCGAGAAGTCCCTTGAAGGTACCCCTGCGCGGCTTATCGTCGTTAACGAGGCTCCTATTTTGGCCCAGATCGGCACCACGAGGGCTCTCAACACGGTATTGTTGGCAGCAGCTCTTGGCACGGGATGTCTTCCCCTGACCATCGACGACTTGCGGGAGGCGATTCGCGTCTGTGTCAAACCGCGGTTTGTTGACCTCAACTTGAACGCCATCGATATCGCCCTTGCACGCCGTTAGAAACGCCGCTAGAAACGCCGCTAGAAAAATCAAAGACAGACTCGCTTACCGGGGCGGGTTCCTACGAGTGCGCTTATCGAGGCGGGCTTTATCTCAGGTAATCGATATCTTCCGTTTCGATCTTTGTGAGTTTTTGAGCGCCTTCGCAAAGTGGCGTACAATGCTCCCCATTGCGATAAAGAAAGAAGAAGGACGATCGCTATGAAAATGACCCAAGAGCAATTGGACATGATTGTTGCCCAATTCAAGACCCTGAAGGACCGCAGCCCCTTTTACGCGAAGAAATTTGAGGGCATCGACCTTGTTGGGGTGAAAACCCAGGAAGACTTCGAGAAACTCCCCTTCACGGAGAAGGCCGATCTCCGCGAGGCCTATCCGCTGGGACTTGCCGCGGTGCCCAAGGAGAAGATCGTGCGTATCCACAGCTCGTCGGGCACGACGGGCACGCCGGTCATCATCCCCTACACCAAAAAGGATATCGATGACTGGGCGAATATGTTCGCACGCTGCTACGAGTATGCGGGGTGCACGCCCGAGGATGTTATCCAGATCACGCCAGGCTATGGCCTTTGGACCGCGGGTATCGGCTTCCAGGCGGGCGCCGAGCGCTTGGGCGCCATGGCTGTTCCCATGGGTCCTGGCAACACCGCCAAACAGCTTCAGTTCCTCCAGGACTTCCAATCGACCGTCCTTTGCGCAACCAGCTCATTTGCCCTGCTCATGGCCGAGGAAATCAAGAAGAATAACCTTCAGGACAAGATTGCGCTCAAGAAGGGTGTTATCGGTTCCGAGCGTTGGGGCGAGAAAATGCGCAAGCGTATCTCCGAAGAGCTTGGCATCGAGTTGTATGACATCTACGGATTGACCGAGGTATACGGCCCCGGTATTGGTATCAACTGCAAGGCCGACAGCGCTATGCATATCTGGGCCGACTACGTTTATATCGAGATTGTCGATCCCGAGACCGGTGAGTTGCTCCCCGATGGCGAAGAGGGCGAGATTGTCCTCACGACCCTCCAGAAGGAGGGCGCACCACTCATCCGCTTCCGTACCCACGACCTCTCCCGCATCGTTCCGGGTGAGTGCGAGTGCGGTTCCAAGCATCCTCGCATCGACATCATCACCGGACGCACCGACGACATGGTCAAGGTTCGCGGTTGCAATATCTTCCCGGCGCTCATCGAGGAGTGCATCGCGTTTACGGACGGTTGCTCGAGCGAGTACCAGGTCTACATCAACAACGAGAATGGTCGCGACAACCTTAACCTCTATTTCGAGTCTGACGCTCCCGAGGATGAGTGGCCCCAAATCGAGCAAAATCTTGCTGTGGTGTTCAAGGCCAAGATAGGCATGACGCCTGTTCCGAAGGCTGTTCCTGTCGGCGACTTGCCCCGCAGCGAAAAGAAGACCAAGCGTATCTTTGACGATCGTTACTAAATCGCTATTAAACCGTTTTCGCCACCAAACTTCGTTACTGAACCGTTTGTCGTACACACGAAGAAGGCCCCATCGGGGCCTTCTTTCTTTATCTCGGAGCGATTGAACGAACGGAAATCGTTGCTATGCGGAGATCTTTTCGACAGGGGGAACATCACCTTTGTACATCTCGCCATCGATGGTAGTGCCGATGGTCTTCTTGAGGACGAGAAGGACGACAATGACGAGGGCAATGCCAAGGATGAGGCAGATAACCGCATTCTGGACGAAGCCAGCGACGATAAAGCATACGAAGCTGATAGCCGCGACGGTTATAGCGTAGGGCAACTGGGTGCTGACGTGTGTGATGTGGTTGACGTTAGCTCCAGCAGATGCCATGACGGTTGTATCCGAGATGGGGCTGCAATGGTCACCGCACACCGCACCGGCGAGGCAAGCAGAGATGCCGATGGTGAGCAGCGTGGGGTCGTTTGTGAAGATGGGGAGGACGATCGGGATGAGGATGCCGAACGTGCCCCAGCTTGTGCCGGTGGCAAACGCCAACCCCGCGGCGACAAGGAAGATGATGGCGGGAAGCATATTGAACAGGCCGCCAGCAACGCCCTCCATGGCGCCAGCAACAAACACGTCCGCGCCGAGCAGGCCAGTCATGTCCTTGAGGGTGATGGCCAGCGTCAGGATCAGGAGGGCGGGGCACATAGAATGGAAGCCGACCGTCAAGCATTCCATCGCGTCCTTGAAATTGACGACGCGACGGATGAGCAGGAAGATGATAGAGACAACCAGCGCGATGATGGAACCCCAAGGCAAGCCGACGAAGGCGTCGGTGTTGCCGAATGCGTTGATAACATCGCCGCAGTACTCGGACTCGGGATCGAAGAATCCGCCGACATAGAGCATTCCGATGACGCAGAAAACAATCAGGATGATGACGGGAATGAGCATGTCCCAAAGGCTTGCGCGCTTCTCAACGATAGGTTGGTCGTTGCCAAGGGATCCAATGTCGCCGGATCGATATGCTTCGAGTTCCGCTTTGGCCATAGGACCGTAATCGAAACCCATGATGACGATGACGATGACGAAGGCGATGGTCAAAAGCGAATAGAAGTTGAACGGGATGGCGCTGATGAACAGCTGGATTCCGTCGACGTTAAGGTCGCTTGCCACGCCGGAGACGGCGGCCGCCCATGAGGAGACCGGTGCGATCATGCAAATCGGTGCGGCGGTCGCATCGATGATATAGGAGAGTTTTGCGCGGGACACGAGCGTACTGTCGGTGACGGGGCGCATGACCGATCCGACGGTGAGGCAGTTGAAATAGTCATCGATGAAGATGAGGACGCCGAGGACGAACGCGGCGAGCTGTGCCCCTGTTCGGGTCTTGAGGTGCTTTGCCGCCCACTTGCCAAACGCCGCAGCGCCACCGGTCGCGTTCACGAGGGCGACCATGATGCCAAGTATGACCAAGAAGAGGAAGATGCCGGCATTGTCTGCGACGGCGTTGATAAGTCCGCCAGTCATGACCTTCTCCCCGGTCTCCGAGTCGACGACGGGGGCTCCGCTGATGATGGTGTCCACGGTGCCTACGGGGTCAAGTCCGGCGACAAGGACGGCGCCGACAATTACGCCGACGAACAAGGAGCTGTACGTCTCCTTCGTGATGAGTGCGAGAACGATTGCCACAATCGGAGGTAGCAATGCCCAGGCAGTGTTGACAAATTCCATAAGATCCCTTCTGTCTCATCGAACTGCTTTGCTATCGGGATTATACGGCTCGATGTTTTTCCGCCGTGCAGAAGGAAGGCGGCGGCACTATTTAGCCGCCAACGCGCAATTTTTGTCGTCATCGGTACAAGGAAGACGGTTCCCCTCAAGGAAAAATCGGGCTGCAGGTTCGATCATCGACGTCGCAAGGGTGACTATCGACGTTGCAAGGGTGCCCATCGATATCGCAAGGTCGACTAACGACGTCCCTTTAACTTTGTGGGCAAGACCTCCGAGACGATGATGGCCGCGAATATCAAGACAAAACCGAAGAGGATCTTTGCGCTTACGGTCTCGGCCCCCAAGACGACGCTGAAGAGGACCCCGAAAGGAGACTCAAGGCTGAGCAGCAAGCTTGCGGATGCGGGTGGGACGTTTGCCTGTCCGATGTTTTGGAACAACAGGGCGAGCGCGGTACAGGCGACGGCGAGGTAGGCCAAAGCTCCGGCTTGGGAGAGGTCGAGGGTCACAAGAGGGGAGACGTCGGCCCCGGTTACCAACGCTACGATTGCCGAGCACAAGGCAACGCCTGCAAACTGCCACATGGTGAGCACATAGATATTACGTCCCTGGCTGAACTTCGACACTATGACGATGTGGATGGCGTAAAACACGGCGCAGGCAAGGGTGAGAAGATCCCCGATGTTGACGCCGCCCTCGTTGCCGACACTGACGAACCCGATACCGCAAAAGCAAAGAAGCGCTGCGCCGATGTTGAACAGCGTAGGCTTCTTTTTTGTGGCAAACCACGCGAAGAAGGGAACCAAAACGCAATAAGTGCCGGTCAAAAACGCGTTTTTGCCTGGTGTGGTGTATTGGATGCCGACGGTCTGAAGGTAGTACGCGCAAAAAAGCGCCAACCCGAACAACAGGCCAAACCCGATATGGTCCCTTGTGAGATAGAGCGCGCGATGCTTTGCAAATACGAGAGCGAGAAGCACGGCTGCAATGGAGAAACGCACCGTGAGGATGAGGGAAGGATCGAGAAAGTCCGTCGCACCCTTGACGATGACGAAGGAGCTTCCCCATATGATGGTGGCAAGAACGATTAACAGGCGGTATTTCACGGTCGATCCAATCAGGTTTGTTCGTTAGAGGTTTGCTCGATAGCCCTTGGGCCATGTGTTGGAGAATCCCTTGGCGATGTTTATGAACTCCTCCACTGCGGGTGAGGGGGACGGGGCAAGGAGCGTGCCGATACCGAAATCGAGATAGCGTTGGGGGCTGAGGGGGCGAATCGCGACACGTCCCTGCGCCATCCACTCATCGGCGATGCCGTTACAGCAAAGACAGATACCCAAACCTGCACCTACCATGGAAAAGGCCGTGTAGCAATCGGTGGCAGTGAACCGAATATCGGGCTCGATGTTGCGTTGTCGCATGAGGCGCTCCGCAAAGGTCTCCCCCTCGGGGTGGATGCGGATATAAGGTTGTCCATCGAGCTCGGCGAGAAGGATTGATTGGTGGCGCGTTAAAGGACTGTTTGCCGGAAGCCAGGCAACGAGTTCTTGGGTTCCCAAGGGGACCCAGTCAAGCTTGTCGTCATTGCTGTGGAGCAGCGCACAGTCGATGGCATGTTGTTCGAGGAGGGAGCGCAAGTGGACGTCACTGCCCCCTACGATGTTGACTTTGACGCCGGGGAAACGGTCTTCGTACGCGCGGATGACGCCGGGCAGCCAACGGCTCGCGAGGCTGAACAGTGCGCCGACGGTCAACGTTCCCTCGGCGAGGCCACGAATGCGGGCGCTGGTTTGGTGGATGCGCATGTTGACGTCGGACATCTCTCGAAACAGGGGGAGCAGTTTCAACCCTTCGTCGGTCGGGGCGACACCAGTGCTGCTTCGCGCTAGGAGAGGAAAGCCGAGTTCGCCCTCAAGTGCATTGATGAGGCGGATGATGCCTGAAGGCGTATAGCCAAGCTTTTTCGCCGCGCCCGACATGCTTTGGGTGTCTACTGCGGCGACAAACGCCTCGTAACGATTGATATCCACTGATGTTCTCCTCGTTTGCTGAACCCGCCTAGGTTATCACATTTTGTTATATCTTTTATAAATTATCGCAACGCATTGTTTTGGATGGTACCGTACGCCTACTTATTAATTGGCAAAGCGAAGGAAGGAACCATACAATGCTTGCAAAGATTTGCCTCGTCGTCATCTTCTTCGGCGTTGCGATCGGAGTCGGCGTCTATTGTCGCCGTTCCACGTCGAGTGTCGATGGTTTTGTCCTCGGTGGCAGAAACGTGGGCGCTTGGATGAGCGCGTTCGCCTTTGGCACCAGCTATTTCAGCGCGGTCGTGTTTGTCGGCTATGCTGGCCAATTCGGTTGGAAGTACGGTCTCGCTGCGTTTTGGGCCGGACTTGGGAACGCCGTCATCGGTTCGCTCATGGCGTGGTGGATCCTTGGCCCCCGCACTCGCGAGATGACGCATCGCATTGGCGCGACGACGATGCCGGAGTTCTTTGGTAAGCGCTACAACTCCAAGGCTTTGCGTATCGCTGCCGCAGCGATCATCTTCGTCTTCCTGATTCCCTATACCGCGTCTGTCTATAACGGCCTTTCCCGTCTGTTCGGCATGGCTTTCGGATTGCCCTACGAGTGTTGCGTCATAGCGATGGCCCTTATCACGTGTGTTTACGTCGTCGTTGGCGGCTACATGGCCACCGTTGTCAACGACTTCCTCCAAGGCATCGTGATGCTTGTCGGCATCTCCGCCGTTGTACTTGCCGTGTTGAACTCCAATGGTGGCTTCATGGAGGCGATGAGTTCCCTGTCGCAGGTTGATGGAGGTACCGGTTTCCAAGGGGTCTTCACGAGCATGTTCGGACCTGACCCCGCGAACTTGCTCGGCGTCGTCATCCTGACGTCTTTGGGCACGTGGGGCCTCCCGCAAATGATTCAGAAGTTCTACGCTATCAAGAAAGGTCCGGCAATCAAGCAGGGAGCCATCATCTCCACGCTCTTTGCCGTGATCGTTTCCGGTGGTTGCTATTTCCTTGGTGGCTTTGGCCGTCTGTACGGCGACCAGGTAGCGATGCAGGCTGATGGCGTGACGCCGATTTACGACTCCATCGTTCCGACCATGTTGTCCACGCTTCCCGAGTTCTTAATCGGTTTGGTTATCGTCTTGGTCTTGTCCGCATCCATGTCTACGCTGGCCGGTCTCGTCCTCAGCAGCTCTTCGACGCTGACGCTCGACCTTATCGAAGGTAACATCGTCAAGAAGATGAGCGAGAAGAAACGCGTTTTGTACATGCGATTCTTCATCGTTGTGTTCGTCGCCGTCTCCGCCGCCATCGCCTTGGTCCAATACCATTCTGCTATTACGTGGATCGCCCAGCTCATGGGCATTTCTTGGGGCGCGCTATCCGGCGCGTTCATCGGCCCGTACTTGTGGGGCCTTTACAGCGGCAAGGTTTCCAAGGCTGCTGTTTGGACGAGCTTCGTCTTCGCGGTGTGTCTGACCACCGGTAACATGATCGTCGACCTCGCCGGCCAAACTGCCGCCCTCCAATCTGTTGTCGCCGGTATCCCCGTCATCTCGTGGGTTTTCGCAAACAGCTTGAACTGCGGCGCGTTTGCCATGCTTGCCTCCATCGTTATCGTTCCGGTTGTGAGCCTCTTTACCCAAAGCGTTCCCTTCGACGTCAATCCACCGAAGGCCCAAAGCGCCACCGATCGCGAGGTCGAGGAGCAGCTTAAGGCCGCAGGAGATATTCCCTCGGCTCCTGTGGAGTCTCTCGCACAGGGTGAGACCTCTGAGGCGGTTGGAATAAAAAAGTAGGTTGACCTGGTATTTCGAGGGGCCTCCGAAGTGCGGAGGTCCCTCTTTCTCGTGTTTGGACGTCTCGTCTGGTGCCTGGATTTTGTGCCTGATGGGTTGTAGAGTCTTTATCCAATTTGTTGCTTTTTGGGCCGCATTGTGGGTTGAGAGCCTAGAATAGATAAGTTGTAACAATGGATAGGCCTGTGTTTTCTCCGGAATTGTGAGAAACACCTTTTTTGACAGGAACAAAATTCATGGCAAATGAGCGACGTTCGCGGCGTGGCGCATCGCAACAGCAGATGTCTCCCGCCCTTACGCAGGAGAGAGGCTCGCAGTATGCTTACGTCACGCAGGACAGCCTGAAGTACAAGCCCGAAGCGAAAAAGAAGGGGCGCGCAGGCGGTATCGTCCTCGGTTTTTTGATGATCGTGCTGATCGCGGTTGTCATTGCGGGGACGTGCGTGTTTATCTTCCTCCAAAACATCAACAGCAACCTGCGTGGATCCTACTCCGATGAGCAGATGGATTCCATCCAAGAAAAGCTCATCCCCGTCACCAACGTCAACGAACCGTTCTACGTCATGCTTATCGGCTCCGACGCCCGTGCGGACTCCGATGAGATGGGCGCGCGTTCGGACTCCAATATTCTCGTGCGTATTGATCCGGTCAACTGGGTCGTCACAATGGTCTCAATTCCCCGTGATACGAAAATCACATACAACGGGTCGACCATGAAGTTCAACTCTGCGTATTCCTATGGAGGGGCGGGTGGCACCATCGAGGCCGCCAGCGAGTTGTGCGGCGCTTCGATTTCCCATTTCGCGGAAATTGACTTTGATGGTGTCGTCAACTTGGTTGATACGCTCGGGGGCGTCGAGGTTGACGTTCCGCAGCCTATTAACGATCCCCAGGCAGGTTGGGTCACCATCGACAATGCGGGTCTGCAAACCCTCGACGGAGCCCAAGCTCTCGTGTTCGCCCGTAGTCGACACTACTATGTGGATGGCGATTTCTCCCGCAGCGCGAACCAGCGCGCATTGATTGAGGCTATCGTGAAGAAGGTCTTCAGCAAGCCGGTAGGCGATTTGCCTGGCCTTGTTCAGCAGATGTCCTCGTGCGTGTCTACCGATATGGATATCAGCGCCTTGTACAGTCTCGCCATGCAATACGTCAACTCGGGTAAGTCGATGACGATCTACAGCATCATGGTCCCGTCCACGACCGCCGAGGTCGACGGCGCGTCCTACGTCATCGCAAACACCTCCGAGCTTGCTGAGATTATGGCGGTTGTCGACGCTGGTGGCGACCCCAACACAGTTGAGACCTCGGGTACTACGAGCGGCAAATTTGAGCATTACGACTATATCGAGGTCGATGAGGACACCGGAACGTATTACTACAGCTACTGAGTTCATCTACCGAGCTCGATAGTTGGAAGAAATGAAAAAGGGCAGGCCGCGTGGCTTGCCCTTTTTGTGTCCAAGAGACGAGAGGTAGTTCGCAAGGCAAGCCCATTTTTGCGTCTTGCGTTTTGTGCCTCGCGCCTTGTGCCTTGAGTCGTAGCTTTGTGTCTTGTGAGCCGTTACTTGGTGCTGCGGTAGCCGTCAGGGTTGGTGGATTGCCACCTCCAAGAATCTTCGCACATCCTTGCAAGATCGTATTCGGCAACCCATCCAAGCTCGTCGCGCGCCTTGTCGCAGGCGGCGTAGTTGGAGGCGATGTCCCCCGCGCGGCGCGGTTTGATAACGTAGGGGAGGTCCCGACCGCACGCTTTGCTGAAGGCCCTCACCACATCGAGAACGCTGCTTCCTTTGCCAGTTCCCAAGTTGAAGATACCGACGCCACGACGTGAACCGTCCTCTGCCGCCTCGCCTTCGATGCTGCCGATTCCGATGGCGCGACCGGTTCCGACGCGACCTCCCATCCACTTGAGGGCGGCGACATGCCCACGGGCGAGGTCGACCACGTGGATGTAGTCGCGAACTCCTGTGCCGTCAGGTGTGGGGTAATCATTTCCAAAGATACCTACCGCCTCAAGCTTCCCGACGGCGACTTGGGCGACATAAGGGACAAGGTTGTTGGGGATGCCCTTCGGGTCCTCTCCGATGAGGCCGCTGACATGTGCGCCGATGGGGTTGAAGTAACGCAGCAGTACGACGTTCCACTCGTTGTCGCCAAGGTAGAGGTCGGTCAGAATCTGCTCAAGCATGCTCTTGGTTTGTCCGTACGGGTTTGTTGCCTGGTGCTTGGGGCAATCTTCGGTGATGGGGACGAACTCGGGCTCGCCGTACACCGTCGCACTTGAGGAGAAGACGATGTTTTTGCACCCGTGGGCGCGAGCGACATCGCAAAGGACGAGTGTGCCTGCGATGTTGTTCCAGTAATACTCGAGCGGCTTCACGACGCTCTCACCGACCGCCTTGAAACCGGCGAAATGGATGATGGCGTCGATATCGTTTTCTGAAAAGATCTTTTCGACGGCATCCCGATCGAGCATGTTCGCCCGATAGAACGTCATTTGCTTGTCATCGGCGGCGATTCCTGTGATGGTTCTGACGCGGTCGAGGGCAACCTCGCTGGAGTTTGACAAGTCGTCAAGAACGACGACGCGATAACCGCTGGTGAGAAGCTCGACACAGGTATGGCTGCCGATGAAGCCGGCACCGCCTGTGACGAGGATGGTAATCGATTGTGGATCCTTGTTTAAAGACTTATTGCTCATGGATTCCCCTTGTGTTGCAAAAAATATGGTAGACCCATCGTAGCAGTTTGCCGATATCTCAAGAATCGCGGCAGTGGGGCATTTTCCCCAAAAACTGAAGCGAGGCCATCTGAGTTAGGAGATGGCCTCGCTTATGAGGAGAGAAGAGAGAGGAGTCCTTTCGGACAAGACCCATAATACTCGTCTATTATTTTTTGTAAAGAATAATCCTTAAGAAACGATAAATTTTTTTGAGGATATAATTAACGGCACGTTTATTAAAAAATGGGCAATTACTTCGGCTTTGGTTTGTGTCCGAGGCGTTTGAGATGGGCCCATGCGCGTTGCTTCTCTCCCGGCTCATTGAGCATGCTCGCAAAGTCAATAAAGCCTACTGCGGTTCGTCCGAACAGGCGCGCGGACCCGTTCGTCGGGAATTCGGCGTGGTAGGCGTGGCTCAATGCGGCTACGGCTTGGGAGTCTGTCGCAATGAGGACAAGGGGGTCGATGGCCTCAATGATGCCGAAGAGCTGTTTCCCGCTGAGCGTCGTTTGTTTCTGTTCGGCGTCATCGGTGTGTTGCTTGAGCGACACGTAGGTGATGCAGTTTTGTCCGTATTCCAAGGCTTTCGCGCTGGCTTCAAGGGCTTCGGCTGCCGTCTGCGTGAGGGTTTGGCTGCTTACAACGCACACAGGGCCCGAAAGCAACCCCTCAAGATGGTTTGCATAACGCTCCCAAGCCTCTTGGGCGGAAAAATAAACGGGGTTACGCTTGTCGAATAATTTCACACTGTTCCCTTGAAACGATGGTGGAATGGCGTATAACCAATGTATGGAGAACCATAACACGTAATCTTTGGAGAGGTTACGTGTCTTCGTGAACAACAGCTCGGAGAGAAAAGAGGTTACAAAATGTGCACCAACGGAGTGAACACCGGACAGTTTGAGCAGATGATCGATCAAATCGATGACCATATCAAACTGGAGCGTCGCTGGGCCCATACCTTGGGTCATCTTGCGGGTGATGCCGGATTCGCCACGACATGCGAGAAGTTGCACGAGGCACAACACCTCCTCGATGAGGTCCGTGCGGTCCTCTCGGATGCGAAAGACGCTCTCGAGGATGACGCTGAGGCCGCAAACGGTGTGACCGTCAGCTTGGTATAACCATGTCCCAGGATTTGATGCGCTTCTCGGTTGCAATGCCCGAGAAGTTGCTTATGGACTTCGACCAATATGTCGCTCGTCGCGGTATCGCGAGGAACCGCAGCGAGGTCGTGCGCGACTTGGTGCGTGAGGCCCTTGTGGAGGAGGAATGCGAGCTTCCTGGTGTCGAGGTGATGGGGTCGCTCACAATCGTGTACGACCATCATGCGTCGGATCTTCAGGAAAAACTGCATGTCATCCAACATCACAATTTGGAGAACGTTGTGACATCGACACATGTCCACATCGACGAACGTTTTTGTCTCGAGGTCATCATTTTGCGTGGCGAGGCGACGGTCGTCCAAGACATCGGCGACACAATTCTAGGAACTAAGGGCGTCAAGACCGGCAAGCTCGTCCTGACGACGGTAGGCACTCTACATTAATACAGAGGGATCGATATGGATACAACAGTAATGCTTGGTCATGGGAGCGGTGGCACCATGATGAAACGCATCATAGAGGAGGTATTTTTCGAGGCGTACGCCGGCGAGGAGCTGATGCGAGGGGATGATGCCGCGGTTCTTCCGGCACTCGAGCCTGGGCAGCGTCTGTCGTTCAGCACCGACAGCTTCGTGGTGACGCCGCATTTCTTCCCTGGTGGCGACATCGGTCGCCTTGCGGTTTGTGGGACGGTCAACGACGTCGCCACCAGCGGGGCGAAACCGCTCTACTTGAGCGTCGGCGCCATCCTTGAGGAGGGGTATCCCATCGAGGATTTGCGACGTATCTGCCAAAGCATGGCCGAAGCCGCAAAAGAGGCGGGCGTCAGGATCGTCACCGGTGACACGAAGGTGGTCAACCGGGGCCATGGCGACGGTGTTTTCATCAACACAAGCGGTGTCGGCGTGCTTGATGCGGGAATCAACCTCGGGGGCGCCCAGATTCGTCCCGGCGATGCGGTGCTTGTTTCCGGAACTCTCGGCGATCATGGCATCACGATTATGAGTTGTCGTGAATCCCTCGGATTCCAGGCGCAAATCGAGAGCGACGCCGCGCCGTTGAACCACCTTATCGCCGAGGTTCTAGAAGTTGCACCCGATGTGCGTTGCTTCCGCGATCCGACCCGCGGTGGCCTTGCGAGCACGCTTAACGAACTCGCGTCCCAGGCAAGCGTCGACATCGTGGTCGAGGAGGATGCGGTTCCTGTGCGCGAGGCGGTGCGTGGGGCTTGCGAGATGCTTGGCTACGACGTGTTTCAAGTTGCCAACGAAGGCAAGATGGTGTGTGTCGTCGCTGCGGATCAAGCGCAAGCGGCTCTCGAGGCTATGCGCGCCAACAAATACGGACGCGATGCCGCCCTTATCGGAACGGTTGAGATAGCGGACATGAATCGCGGGCCGAAGGTCTTCCTCAAAACGCCTTTCGGTTCTCGTCGTATCCTCGATATGCTGGTTGGACAACAACTTCCGCGTATTTGCTGACGCATCATGCGCGAATCGTAGCCGATAGCGAAAAAAATAGCCTGATAGATATTGCAAACTAGTTGGGTAGTGTTATGGTTCGCAGAGTAGCTTTCAAGGGGGAAAGCATATTAGAGAAAGCAATTTGACGAGAGGAGACATTATGCCTCATCCCATTATTGAGTCCGACGAATGCATCGGTTGCGGTATTTGCGTTGATGGGTGCCCAAGTGAGGTGCTCGAGATTGTTGGCGGCGTCGTAGAGGCTACCAACGAGGACGCTTGCACCGGTTGTGGCAACTGCGTTGAGGAGTGCCCGATGGGTGTTATCACCGAGATCGCAGAGGACTAAACCTTTAAGTTCACCTAACGCGAACGCGAAATCATTTCCCGTCCAAGATTCTTGGGCGGGATTTTTTTTGGATAGGGGATGTGGGTTTTGCCTCGGTTTTGACTGGACGAGCTGATTGGGAGGCTATCCTGTGCACTTGGGAAGTTACCCCGTATATTCGTCGCCGAGAAGGAGCTTGCAAGAGAGGTCTTGAGGGCAATTGGAGAAGTCAAGGTTATTGCAGCCGTAAAAGACCTCGGTGCCTAGCTCGTCAACACATTCTGGAAAGACGACGTGTTTGAGGTTGCCGCAACTGAAGAACGCCTGATTGCCCAACTCGCGCAGAAGCGATGGCAACTCCAGAGATTCAAGCATGGCGCATCCTTGGAAAGCGCGCTCTTTGATGGACTCCAAGGCGTTGATGTCGCCAAGGTCGGTCAAGGCGCGACAATTCCTGAAGGCGCAGGCCCCGATGGTCACCACCGACCGTGGTAAGGGAAAACTCTTGAGCTTGAAGCAGCCTTGGAATGCCAAAGGGGGAATTTCCGTGAGGAGATGGTTGGGGGTCTCACGCGCTTGAGTTTCCTCTTCTTGGTCTGCAAGCTTGCTGCCCGCTGGCTCGTCGCCTGCCGGTTCGAGGCTCTCTTGCGCGCCCCCCATCTGCTCGTCTCTCGCCGGCTCGCGGTCCTCTGGCTCGCGTCTCGCCGGCCCGTGGCCCGCTGGCTCGTTGTCTATCGGTTCGCGACCCTCTTGCGCGCTCCCCGTCTGCTCGTCGCCCTCTGGCACTCCCCACTCGATACTCTCGAGCTTTTGGCAATGTTCGAAAGCGCCTTCTCCCAGGCTTTCCAAGGTGGAGGGAAGCACCACGCGCTTCAGTCCCAAGCATGCAGAAAATGCCCTGGCTCCGATGGTGGTCACACCTTCGGGAATGACGATCTCCTCGAAGTTGTCATTCCCGCGAAAAGCGCCTTCCCCGATGGAGGTGACCCTCTCGGGGAAGGCGTTGATATCGGAGCCGTCGCCGGTGTATTGCTTGATCTCTATGGCAACGCGGAAGCTCACGACGTGCCTTTATGCGTGCTTGCCACAACAGCAACCGGCGCCAGCGTTGACGGTGGGATCGGGCATGATGTAGTTGGAGGGATCGCCGGTGGTCCACCAATTGTTGCCGTCCTTGCGGAAGCGGGGATCGGGATTGATGACCGTGGGCTCGAATCCGGCCTTGCGAATCTCCTCGCAGGCCTGCTCGACGGTGAAGCCCTTCCAAACGTCCTCGTTGAACTCGGTGTCGCGGGGGTTGGCGCCACGCTCAACTGTGAAGCCGCATCCGCCGGAGTACAGCGCTTCGGGCATTGCGGGATGGCAGCTCACGCAACGGATGGTGCCGCCCACAGCGATGCGGACCGTTGCCAAAATCTGGAGTCTGCGCTCTTTGGGAACGTCGGCCATGCCCTCGAAGGGGGTGCCAGGAACGTTGACGCGGAACATAACGCCCATGCCGTAGGGATGAAGGGCCATGTCGTACAAAATCTTGTCAGCCAGCTCTTCGTTGGTGTGCTCGACGCCGATGGGCTCGATGCAGGTGCCCCAACGCAGGGGTGAGTCGACGATGGCGCGGATGGTCTGCTCGCGCAGCTTCACATCGAAGGGGGTGTCGATGCCCTCACGCATGCGGATGACATGATAGGCGCTGGTGGCACCCGCTTGGTAGGCGGCCTCAGCCATGGCAGGGGTCAACTCGCCCACGTTGAGGTTGATCATGTAATCGCCTGGCACCTGCTCGCGGATGTCTTGGAGCCACTCGGTGAGAACCTTGAGATCGTAAAACTCCGTGGAGCGCAGGGTCAAGGTGGTGACACCAGCCTCGATGTAGGCGCGGGCCATCTCGATGACCTCTTCCTTGGTGTAGATAATCTCGTCCTTTACCAAGCCCCACTCGGTGCCAAAAGAGCAAAACTTGCAATTCATGTCACAACTGCAAAGATCCACGCCGATGGCTCCGGAGATGCCGCAGCGGTTCTTGGAAGTGATATGGGCAATCTTGTTGGCGCATTGGCGCAGGTACATGACCTCCTCGGAATTGGGATCAAGCTCGAGCATCTTAATTATGACCTCGCGGGGTTGGACGGCAAGGCGCAGAGCCTCGTCGGTGGCGCGGTCGATCATCTCTTTGATTTGTTGATCCACTTTGTCCTCCTTGTGAATCTCGTCTGAAACGTTCCTATCTTACTTCCAGGTGGTGAATTTCTTTTGAACCCACGCGGATAAGTAGTTCAATACGGTAACAGTGATACCACAGGTGATGATGCCTGCGTAGATATTTGCGTAGTTTGCGAACACGTTGGCGTTGGATATCCAATAGCCGATACCCGACTTGGCACCGAAGCTCTCAGCATACATAAGCATGAGGAAGCCGGTGGTCAGGGATACGCGCAGGCCGGAAAGAACGCTGGGGATGATGTAGGGCAAGATGATCTTGGTGATCATGGTGACGTTAGACACCTTCATGATGCGGGCGTTGTCGATGATGGCGGGCGGCAAGGAACCGACGCGCAAGATCATGCTCAGGAATTGAGGCCAAAACACGCCGATGAGGATGACCATGATGGCGGCCCAACGGTAGTTCGGCATGATGATGACCAAGAACGGCGTGAAAACAACGGAGGGAATAGGCGCAAACACGTTGGCGATGGGGTAGAACATGGCGCGAAGGCGCGGAATCCAACCGCATATGATGCCCAAGATGACACCCAGGAGCGTGCCGAAGATGAAACCGGTCAAAAGCAGTTGCAAAGAGGAGACAACGCTTAAGGCAAGCTCGCCACCGTGCTCAACGAACACATAGAACACGTTTTCCGGGGAGGGAATAAGGACGTTGTGGGCGATGCCCGTAACGGGACCTGCCAACTCCCATGCGATAAATACAAGCCAGACAACGCAGATGATGTCGCTGGAACCTGCGGGAATGGGGTCTTTCTTGCGGCCGACGTACAACGCGATGAGGTAAAGAATCTCCGCGATGGCAATGGCGCAGAAGAACGCGATGGGCGGATCTACGTTTTTGCGGGTGTAGGGCGCGAAAAGGATGATTGCTATCAGGACAATCACCATGATATGCGACAGGATGAAACGTCGCTTGATGGATGGCGTCACAGCGTAGCACCTCCCTCGTATACACGCTCGCGATCGGCTTGGTCGAGCTTGGTTTCCTCTGCGGCATAGAACAACTCAAGCAGGTTGGAGCGGAGTGTTTTGAACTCTTCGGAATTGGGATATTCCTCTGGGTCGCGGGGGCGGGGCGTCTCGACGCGGAATTCCTCGAGGAAACGACCACCGCTCATGAACACGATGCGGTCGGCCAAAAGCAAGGCCTCCTCGATGTCGTGGGTGACAAATACGGCGGTCTTGTCGTTTGGGCCTTCGATCCAAAAGCTCTCCATAAGCATTTGCAGCTCGCGGCGGGTCTTGATGTCCAAGGCGCCGAAGGGCTCGTCGAAAAGCAAAATCTCGGTGTCCATGGCCAACGCGCGTGCGATGGCCACGCGTTGTTGCATGCCACCGGAAAGTTGGTAGGGGAACAGGTCTGCGGCCTTGGTCATGTTGACCTTGGCCAGATACTCATCGGCGATGTCGCTGATTTGGGCTTTCGTCAGATTGCGACCAAGTTCCAGGGATGCCTGGTTGATGCCGAACTCGATGTTCTTCTTTGCGGTCATCCAAGGGAACAGGGAATAGTTTTGGAAGACGACGGAGCGGTCGAGGCCGGGGCCTTCGATGGGTTTGCCGCCGATTTCTATGACACCCTTCACGGGGGTTTGGAGGCCCTCGAGGATGCGCAGTGTGGTGGACTTTCCGCAACCCGAATGGCCGACGAGGCAAACGAACTCGCCGTCTTCGATGGTGATGTTGAGGTGTCGCAGAACCAGGTTTTCGTCAGGAATGTCTTCGCCGGTTCGCTTTGCCTGTTTGACCAGGTCATCGTCATAGACGAAGCAGACGTCCTTCAGGGTCAAGGTACTCAAAGACCCTCCTCCTTTCACGTTGTCACGCACAACACGATGTGGCGCCCCCCCGTCGGAAGGGCGCCGCATCGAAGGTCTTGAAGCGCCAGAGATTAAGCGTTGTTCCCTGCGTACTCGTCCATGAGCTTCTTGTAGGTGGCGTTGTTGGGCTCACGCTCAACGAGGGTGTCCAAAGCCTTCTTGTAGACGGCAGACGTTGCGTAGTCCTCCATCTTGTAGTCGGACTTCTCGATCTCTCCGATCTCCATCATGCCGTCGTAGAACTTGACGATCTCGTGGACATGCGGATCGGGGGAGAGGTTCATGACGTTGCGATAGTCACCCTTGCCGTACATAGCTGCCTCAACGTAGTCGGCCTTCTGTGCGGAGTACTCCACGAGGCGGCTGATGACGTCCTCCTTGTTGTTGAGGTAGTAGTCGTAACCGCGGATGAGAGCGATCTCGAAGTCGACGAGGGACAGGAATTTCTTGGTGTATGCCTCCTCGGAGCAATTCTGACGGCAGCAGGGATAATCGCCGGTGACGTCAGCGGGGATGCCGGCGACCTTGATGTCGTCCATGGAAGTGGAGTAGGTGTAACCCATTGCGTTGTTGGCGATGAACAGGTCGCACTGGCCGGAGCGCAGGCCCTCAAGAGCGGTGGTGGCGTTGTCGACGTACTCGAACTCGACGTCCTTGCCAAGCTCCATGCCCTGCTTCTTCAGGAAGGACTTGAGGTAGATCTGGCCAGACTCCTCGCGGGAGCAAGCGATCTTCAGACCCTTGAAGTCCTCTGCCTTCTCAAGCTTCTTGTCGAAGGTCTTCAGAGAGATGAACTCGGAGCCGTCGAGGATGGTGCCGCCGAAGACGTAGATTGGGGTGCCCTGGGAAACGTAGGAGCAAGCGGGAACGATGCCGAAGAGGTCGATGTCCAGCTTGTTGACGGACATGGAAGCCATAGCGTCGGCGAGTGCGACGGTCTGGAACTCGACGTCGCAACCCTCCTCGGTAAAGTAACCGAGTTGGTTGGCAAGAATTGCAGGAGCAATCTTGATGAGCTTGCCGGTGACGGCGCAGACAAGGTGCTGGCCCTTGCCCTCGCTCATGAACGCCTCTTCCTTAACAGCGGTGTTGGAAGTGTTGTTGGATGTGGAAGATTTGGATTCGCAACCAGCAAGCGCGCCAGCTGCGACGGTGGCTGCGACGGATGCGCCAGCAACCTTCATGAAGCCACGACGAGAAAATTCCTTCATAGGGTCCCCTTTTCTTTGGACGATGATAAATTGCGTCTAACCAATAATAGACTCGCTCAAATAATACCTATGTTTGAATCCCAAGGCAATTTTTTTGCCAAAAACCTCCCAATCCGAGCATGAAATGAAAGGGTTGAGCGAAGGAGACTTAGATTTGAAAACCCGAACTGTCATAAAATATTCAAATTTCGCAAGCTGTTGACCTGCGAAAACGATTCTTCACCATATAATCTTAATAATTCCATCCATAAAACTTGACAACTACAGACTTAGATTTTATTATACGTACTGTCTTTGGAAATTAGACAAGTCAGACGACCTGCTGCTGAAGCCCAACGCTTCACCCCCTCCAGGCAGCAGGTCGTACTTTGGTAACAATTCTCTAGTGAGAGGAAGTAAATAAAATGGGAAAGATTCTTGGTATTGACTTGGGTACTACTAACTCCGCCATGGCTGTCATGGAGGGCACTGTCCCCGAGATTCTCGTCAACGCGGAAGGCGATCGCACCACTCCTTCTGTTGAAGGTTTCCGCAAGGACGGCGAGCGCGTTGTCGGCAAGGCCGCAAAGAACCAGGCGGTTACCAACCCCGAGAACACGATCGCTTCTGTGAAGCGCTTCATCGGTCGTTCCTTCAATGAGACCCAGGAAGAGCAGAAGACGGTTGCCTACAACGTCAAGTCCGGCCAGGGTGGTCGTGCAGTCATCAGCATCGATGGCAAGGACTACACGCCCGAGGAGATTTCCGCTATGGTTCTCCAGAAGTTGAAGGCCGATGCTGAGAAGCAGGTCGGCAGCCCCATCACCGAGGCCGTCATCACCGTCCCGGCATACTTTAACGACGCTCAACGCCAAGCGACGAAGGACGCGGGCAAGATCGCTGGCCTCGAGGTGAAGCGTATCATCAACGAGCCGACCGCAGCTGCTCTCGCCTACGGCCTTGACAAGGTCGACCATGATGAGAAGATCCTCGTCTTCGACCTCGGTGGCGGCACCTTCGACGTCTCTGTCCTTGAGCTTGGCGACGGCGTTTTCGAGGTTGCTTCTACCGCTGGCGACAACCACCTTGGTGGTGACGACTGGGATCAGCGCGTCATCGATTGGCTCGCCGACAAGTTCAAGGCCGACAATGGCGGTATTGATCTTCGTCAGGACAAGATGGCTCTGCAACGCCTGAAGGAGGCTGCCGAGAAGGCGAAGATGGAACTTTCCACCACCACCCAGGCAAACATCAACCTGCCGTTCATCACCGCGGACGCATCAGGCCCGAAGCATCTTGACTATAGCCTGTCTCGTGCGGAGTTCGAGCGCATCACCCGCGACTTGTTGGATCGTTGCCGCAAGCCTGTTGAGCAGGCACTGCGCGATGCCGACTTGACTGCGGGCGAGGTTGACGAGGTCATCCTCGTCGGTGGCTCGACTCGTATGCCTGCCGTCCAAGAGCTTGTTAAGACCATGACGGGCAAGCAGCCCAACATGTCTGTGAACCCCGACGAGGTCGTTGCTATGGGTGCGGCAATCCAGGGCGGCGTCCTGTCCGGCGACGTTCAGGGCATCCTGCTTCTCGATGTCACGCCGTTGTCCTTGGGTGTTGAGACCATGGGCGGTGTCATGACGAAGATGATCGACCGCAACACCACGATTCCGACTCGCAAGACCGAGATTTATTCCACGGCAACTGACAATCAGACCTCCGTTGAGATCCATGTTCTCCAGGGCGAGCGTCAGATGGCTGCCGGCAACAAGACGCTGGGTCGCTTCCAGCTCTCCGGTATCCCGGCCGCACGTCGTGGCGTTCCCCAGATCGAGGTGACGTTCGACATCGACGCCAACGGTATCGTGAACGTGTCCGCTAAGGACCTCGGTACGGGCAAGCAACAGCAGATTACCATCAGCGGTTCTACGGCTCTAAGCGATGACGAGGTCGACCGCATGGTCAAGGATGCTGAGGCTCACGCCGAGGAAGATGCTGCACGCAAGGAGGAGGCAGAGGTCCGCAACAATTGCGACTCCCTCATCAACGCCACCCAGCAGACCCTCAACGAGCTCGGTGACAAGGTCCCCGCAGATGCTCGCAGCAACGCAGAGAGCGCCATCAGCGCAGCACAGGAGGCCCTGAACGGTACCGACACCCAGGCTATTAAGACCGCAACCGAGAATTTGCAGGCTGCCGGTTACAAGTTGGCCGAGATTGCATACTCCAACAACGACGCAGGTGCGGCGGCTGGTGCCCAGCCTACCGAGACCTCTGCGGGCGATGACACCATCGAGGCTGACTATGAGGTCGTCGACGATTCGGAAGGCAAGTAATTCCTATGACGTCGGAGAATGAAGATTATCGCAACGATGATGTCGTAGAGGACGCTGAGACGGCTGAGGTGGCTGCGGAGGAGTCCGCGGCCACCCAGGCCGACCTTGTTGACGAGGCTGAGAAGATTGTTGCCGAGGCGGCTGAGACGGTTGAGTCAGATGAGACGGCCGAGGCAGTCGAGGCGGAAGTTGTCGATACCGACAGCCTTGCGGCAGCGGCGGCCGAAGCTCTCGAGAAGGTCCAGGCCGAGGTTGCGGAGTGGAAAGATAAGTATGTCCGTCTCCATGCGGAGTGGGATACGTATCGTCGCCGCACTGAGGAACAACGCAAGGTCGAGAAGGCGTTGGCAACGGAGAAGCTTTGCAGCAACATCCTGCCGGTCCTTGATGACTTCGAGCGTACGATTGACTACGCCGAGAAAAATGGCGAGGCAGGTCTCCTTGACGGTGTGAAGGCGGTGCAGAACAAGTTGCACGACGTCCTTGGCAAGAGCGGCCTTGAAAGAATCGACCCAGCTGGTGAGCCCTTTGATGCCTTGCAACACCAAGCTGTTGCTACGGTTCCTGATGACGAGGCTTTTGATGAGACCGTCCACCAGGTTTACCAGAAGGGCTACAAGATGGGCTCCAAGGTCTTAAGACCCGCGATGGTCACGGTAACCACAGGTGGTCCTCAGCGGCCGAAGCCCGAGGACGAGGGATAACCTTGGAACTCGCGGGCTCATCAAGCATGAATGCTTGTTAGGACTTTGGCCGTGGCAACATCGTAAGTAAGTAACCATTCGAGAGCGGGGCCACCCGCTCTCGTTGTAAAGGAGGTGATTCGCGTGGCTGCAACGCCGGATTACTACAAGACCCTTGGCGTCTCGCGCGACGCGACGCCTGAGGATATCAAGAAGGCTTTCCGCAAGCTTGCTCGAACCCATCACCCCGATGCGGGTGGTGACGAGGCTAAATTCAAGGAGATTAACGAGGCCTACGAAGTTTTGAGCGACGACAAGAAGCGCAAGATGTACGACCAGTACGGAACCGCCCAAGCTAGCCAGATTCCCAACGGTGGTTGGGGCAACGGCGGCGGTGGCGACTTTGCCGGATTCGGCAGCTGGGCCGAGATTCTTGAAAGCCTCCGCAATGGCGAAGGTGCTTTTGGAACCAATTGGGATTTCAGCAACTTCGGCTTTGGCGGTAGCAAGAGCGCGTCTGGTTGTGGCGGTGGCTGCGGCTCGGGGCGCGGTCCGCAAAAGGGTCGCGATACGAATGTGACCTTGCCGATCTCTTTCATGGAGGCGTTCACAGGCGCTCAAAAGCGTGTGACGGTCCGCATTTCTGGCAAGTCCGAAGCGGAGACACTTGATGTGAAGGTCCCGGCTGGCGCGGTGGATGGAAGCCGCTTGCGCTATCGCGGACACGGAGCCGCATCCCATGCGGGTGGTGCGCCTGGCGATTTGACGGTCACCCTCAAGATCGAGCCCCATAAGTGGTTCGAGCGCGATGGCGCAAACGTGATTGTTGAGACCCCGGTTTCCTTTGCCGAGTTGGCTTTGGGAGAGAGCATAGTTGTCCCGGCTCCCGATGGGACGCGTGTGAAGGTCCGTATCCCGGCTGGAACCCAGGACGGGACCGTTCTGAGTGTTCGGGGCAAGGGTGCGCCTAAGGTTAATGCCACTGGAAACGGTGATTTGAAGATCAAGTTGAAAGCCGTTGTTCCGACGAATCTGAACGAGAGGCAACGCTTAGCGCTTGCCGATTTTATGAATGCAAGTGAGGAGGTAACGAGGCCATGGTAAGCGATCGCAACCGTCCTTTGTACATGATCAGCGTGGCGGCAGAGCTTGCGGGAGTCCATCCACAGACCTTGCGAGCCTATGAGCAAAAGGGGCTTGTGACACCTCAGCGTACCAGCGGTAATACGCGTATGTATTCCGAGGCCGACATCGAGCGTCTTTCGTTTATCAACGAACTGACGAGTGAGGGTATCAATCTTGCGGGTGTCATTCGCATCCTTGACCTGCAGGGTCGTCTCGATGAGCGTGACAAGGAAATCGACGACCTGCATCGTCGTGTTCGCAAGTTGGCCGATCGCGTACATGAGCTCGAGACTCGCGAGAGCGTGAGCAGCCTTGTTCGCGGTGATGACTATCTCGACATGGGCGATGCCCCTGTTACCGCTATCATTCGCCGTCTGTGAGGTCGCGCTGTTCTGGCGAGCAGCTTACCTGCCGACGTTGCACGTAGCGAGAACACGTCGTCTTCGCCCTCGTTTTACCGGACGCGTTTGAAGCGTGGTCTGCGTTAAGGTCGAATGGATACGACATGCTCTCGTCCTGCTCGCCGGGCTTTGCTTAACAGGTGATGTGTTGCTTGTTGGAAAGGAAGCCCGAGCGAGCCCGCATATATACCCCGTGTGGTACGGGGGAACGGAGAATTATTATGAATATGGGAAATCTTAATAAGCTGGCATTGACGGCCCAAGAGGTCCTGCAGGAGACGATGAGTATCGCCTCCGACGCCCAATCCGCCATGGCACAGCCGATTCATATGTTGAAGGCGTTGCTATCCCGTGGAGAGAACAACCTCTCTGCGATTATCAAGCGTATCGGAGCCGATCCCGCAGCACTTCTCTCTGCCGTTGATGTCGAAATCGACAAGATGCCGAAGCAATCCGGCGGCGGCGCGATGGGTATCATGGGTGCCCCGGGTCCCGAACTGATGAATGTTCTCGACAACGCCGTGAAGGCCGCCGAGAAGCTTGGCGACAGCTATGCCACCAGCGAGCATCTGCTTATTGCTCTGTCCGAGGACAAGGGTGTTGCCGGACGTATTCTTTCCACTTCCGGCGTCTCCCGCAAAAATATCGAGTCTGCCTACGAAGCGCTTCGCGGCGATACGCGTGTCACCGACCAACAGGAGAAAACGCAGTTCGAGGCGTTGGAGCTTTATGGACAAAACCTGACCCAGCAGGCTCGCGAGGGTAAGCTTGACCCGGTTATTGGTCGTAGCGAGGAGATTCGCCGTACCATCCAGGTCTTGTCTCGTCGTACGAAGAACAACCCTGTTCTTATCGGCGAGCCCGGCACGGGCAAGACCGCCATCGTCGAGGGCTTGGCACAACGCATCGTGGCGGGTGATGTCCCCAGCAGTTTGCGAGATCGTGACATCATCGCGCTAGACATGTCCGCTATGGTCGCCGGTGCGAAGTATCGCGGTGAGTTTGAGGATCGTCTCAAGGCGGTTTTGCGTGAGGTCAAGGAGAGCAACGGCCAGATCATCCTGTTCATCGACGAGCTCCATACCATCGTGGGTGCGGGTTCGACCGGCGATAGCTCGATGGATGCGGGAAACATGCTCAAGCCGGCGTTGGCGCGTGGCGAGCTCCATGCGATTGGCGCGACAACCTTGGACGAGTATCGCAAGTACATCGAAAAGGACAAGGCCCTTGAGCGTCGTTTCCAACAGGTCCTTATCGGGGAGCCGACGGTGGAGGACACCATTGCCATCCTTCGCGGTATCAAGGAGAAGTACGAGATTCATCACAGCGTCCGCATCACCGACGGTGCCCTTGTCGCGGCTGCCGAGTTGTCCAATCGTTACATCTCCGACCGCTTCCTTCCTGACAAGGCTATCGACCTCATGGATGAGGCGGCAAGCCGTCTCCGTATCGAGATTGACAGCATGCCTGAGGAAGTTGACATGACCGAGCGCAAGCTCACCCAGATGCAGATCGAGGAGCAGGCGTTGCTCAAGGAGACCGATGACGCTTCCAAGGAGCGTCTTGAGAACCTGCGTCACGAGATCGCGACAACCCAGGAATTGTTGGACAAGCAAAAGGCCGAGTGGAAGAACGAGAAGGACGTTATCGAGCACGTGCAAAACCTCAAGAAGGATTTGGATGCCGCTCGTATCGACATGGAGCGTGCGACCCGTGAAGGGAACTACTCCCTCGCCGGCGAGATTCAATACTCGCGCATTCCTGATCTTGAGAAGAAGATGGCGGAGGCCGAGCAGATTCTGAACGAGAAGCAGGCGGAGGGCGCAATTCTCAAGGAGGAGGTCACCTCCGAGGAGATTGCCGAGGTCGTGTCGGCATGGACCGGCATCCCTGTTTCCAAGATGATGCAGGGAGAGATGGCCAAACTGGTCGATCTCGAGGACGAGCTGAAGAAGCGTGTCGTTGGCCAAGATCAGGCTGTTGCAGCCGTCGCGGGCGCCATTCGCCGCAACCGTGCAGGCCTCTCCGACCCGAACCGCCCCATCGGCAGCTTCTTGTTCCTCGGTCCTACCGGTGTTGGCAAGACCGAGCTTGCAAAGGCCTTGGCTGAGTATCTGTTCGACGATGAGCGCAACATGGTGCGTATCGACATGTCCGAGTACATGGAGAAGTTCAGCGTCCAGCGCCTCATCGGTGCTCCTCCGGGATATGTGGGCTACGACGAGGGTGGCCAGCTGACCGAAGCCGTGCGCCGCAAGCCCTATTGTGTCGTTCTTCTCGACGAGATGGAGAAGGCCCACCAAGACGTGTTCAACATCTTGTTGCAGGTCCTCGACGACGGTCGTCTGACCGACTCTCAGGGTCGCGTGGTGAACTTCAAGAACGCCATCATTATCATGACGAGCAACGTGGGTAGCCAAACGATTCGTGACTTCGCGGACCAAAACGGCGTGGAATCCATCGGTGACCTCATGATGAACGGCGACATGAACACCTTCGCCAAGCGCATGGCCGAGTTGAACACCAAGATCGAGGATGCTTTGCGCGGAACGTTCCGTCCAGAGTTCCTCAACCGAATCGACGAGGTTATCACGTTCAACGGTCTTGGGATCTCCGCCATGGAACCGATTGTCGACCTGCAGCTTGCCGACGTTCGCCATCGTCTCGAGGCGCGCAAGGTCACCCTTGATGTGACGCCTGCTGCTAGGGAGCATCTTGCCATCGACGGTTTCGATCCGACCTACGGTGCGCGTCCTCTCAAGAGGCTTATTCAGCGCGAGGTTGTGGACCGTATCGCCAATGCGGCTGTTCGCGGGGAATTGCTTGACCGCAGCCACGTGCTCATCGATCTTGACGATGAGGGGAACTATGTTTGCAAGGTGGAACCTCCTATGGACCTTGATTTCGACAAGCTGTTGTCGTAGGAGATTTTGTCCTTTTGCTGCCACTCGGGGTTTTTGACGGGTGCTGCATCCGACGGTTCTCGACGGGTGTTTGCGTCCGATGGCTCTCGACGGGCACGGCTTTCGACGGATGTTGCACCTGTCTTACAGAAAGGGGAAGGCCCATTGGGTCTCCCCCTTCTTGTTTGTTTGCCTTGCCTTGCCTACTTGGTTGCAAGGTGGTCGTTATTCCCCTAATTGTTCAGCGGCCTCAAGCCATTCGAGCTCCAAATCGTCAATTTGTGCTTGGAAGACCTCAATCTCCTCTTGAATTTTGGTCAGCGCGACGTAGTCGGATTGGTCGACCTCGGTCAACTCTTTCTCCTTGGCGGCGATCTTGCCTTTAAGCGTCTCGATTTTGCCTTCGTTGGAGGTCATGGTCTTTCGAAGGCGACGAATCTCTCCTCCCGAGAGTTTGGGTTTCGCCAAGTTGCTTGTCTCGTTGTTGGCCGAGTCGTTGGGGGAGGGAGCGAAACCGAGTTCGGTTAGGATGTCAGGCTCAGCTGGCTTTGCTTTCTTGGTGAGATCCTTGAGGGTGGTCGGCTCCACGGCACGCTCGGCTGCGATCTCGAGGTATTCGTCTATACCGCCGGGGAGATGGCGGATTTTGCCATCAATGAGGGCGAATTGGTCATCGGTGACGCGTTCCATGAGATAGCGGTCGTGGGTGACGAGGATGAGGGTTCCGGGCCATCCGTCAAGGAGGTCTTCCACCTGCGCAAGCATGTCGACATCGAGGTCGTTTCCAGGCTCGTCAAGTATAAGGACATTGGGCTCGTCAAGAAGGATCATCATCAGTGCGAGGCGGCGTTTTTGGCCACCTGAGAGATCGCAGACCGGCTCGTTGAGGTCGGCGCTCTTGAAACCAAGCCTTTCGAGGAGGTCTGCTGGGGTCATCTCCTTGCCGTCGAGCATGGTGCGGCGGGAGTAGCGGCCGATGACCTCGCGTACGCGGTCCTTCCCGAACTCGGCGAGGTTGTCCAGATGTTGTGAAAGGACGGCGAATCGAACGGTTTTGCCGATTTTTACGAAACCCGCATCGACGCTCTTTGTTCCTTGGATGACGTTGAGCAACGTTGTCTTTCCAACGCCGTTCTCGCCGACAATGCCAAAGCGATCCCCGGGTCCTATGAGCCACGTAACCCCGTCGAGCACTTTGCGGGCGGGGATATCTCCGGTGGCGGGGTATACGACCGTGACGTTCTTGAGCTCGACGACCTGTTTACCGAGGCGTGCCATTGCCATGCGCTTCAACTCGAGAGGGTTGCGTAGCTCGGGAACATCTGCAATGAGGGCTTGGGCAGCGGCGACGTGGAATTTCGGTTTCGTTGCACGGGCTCGTGCACCGCGGGAGAGCCAAGCGAGCTCCCTCCGCAATTGGTTTCTCCGCTTTTGTTCGGCTACCGCTGCTTGGCGATCGCGCTCGACCCGTTGCAGGATGTAGGCAGAAAAACCGCCCTCGAAAGGTTCGATGCGGCCGTCGTGGACCTCCCACATATTCAAGGCAACTTCGTCTAAGAACCAACGGTCATGGGTGACGACGAGAAGCGCGCCGACACCGGAGCGCCAACGGTTTTTCAGGTGGTTGGCAAGCCAGGTGATTGCGCGGATGTCGAGGTGGTTGGTGGGCTCATCAAGCATGAGCATGTCCCAATCGCCTACAAGCAAGCGTGCTAGGTCGACACGTCGGCGTTGGCCGCCAGAAAGAGTGCTTACGGGCGCTTCCCATTCGATGTCGCTGAGAAGTCCTGTGATGATGTCGCGCGTGCGCGCGTTGGCGGCCCATTCGTACTCGGGGGCGTTGCCTACTACGGAGAGGTGGACCGTATCCTCGTCTCGCAGGTCATCGTGTTGGCCAAGCAGACCGATAGTGATGCCGCGAGTGTGGACGACGCGACCTTCGTCGGGTTCAAGGACGCCTGCGAGAAGGCTGAGAAGGGTTGACTTACCGTCTCCGTTGCGACCGACAATGCCGATGCGGGCGCCCTCGTCAACGCCGATGGTGACGCTTTTGAACACCTGCTTGGTGGGAAAATCCACCCGCACCTTCTCGCATCCCAACATTATTCCCATGAAGCGCCGTCCCCCTCGCCGACCAGAAAACTTACTGGTAGCAGTGTACTCCAATCCCGCTAGCGGGCGTGTTGCTGCGCACGAACGGAAATGGGCATCATGCGCAATCGCCCGAAACCCGGGAAGAAGGCTCGTCCATGCGTTCTTTATTGGAAAGTGGAGGTAAACCCCGAAGACAACAACTACAATGCAACGATGTATGTTTTGGGCGGTGAGGAATGATGGACGTTTTCGGTACACCTAATCTAGAGGGCGTGTCGACGCAGTTCGAGGTGGTTCGCTACGATTTCGAGGAGAAACCTCGAAAGGTATTGGACGAGGTGCAACTTGAACATACGCTGGACGTCTTTATCAACGAAGTGTTAACGCTTCGCATCGTCTGTACGCCAAAAGACCTGTTCGACCTTGTCGTGGGTCGCCTTTTTACCCAAGGAATCATTTCAGGTGTTGATGATATCGAGAGCATCCGCCTCGGCACGGGTTCCATCGAGGCTTTTGTGACCTTGGTCGATACGGAGGCTGACTACACAAAGAAACAAGTCGAGACGACGAAGACGACCGGAACAGGAAACCGGGTCTTGAACAACTACTTTGAGCAAGATTTCGTTCCGAGAAAAGTGAGGCCTATACCGTGGAGGCCGGAATGGATCTTTTCGTTGGCGAAGCGGTTCTCGCTCGATACGCCTATGCATCGTGCGACGTTTGGCACGCACAGTTGCTATCTCGCCCAAGAGGACGAGGTCTTGTTTTGTTGTGAGGACCTCGGTCGACACAACGCTTTCGACAAAGCTATTGGCTTTGCTTTGCGCAACGGCATCGATTTGGGTAAAAGCATCATCTTCTCCAGCGGTCGCTTGCCGGTGGACATGGTGGAAAAGGGAATTCGCGCCGGCGTTCCCATTCTCGTCTCGAAGGCCGTTCCGACTGCGATGACCATCGAGTTGGCGAAGAAATACGATCTCACGCTTATCTGTGGCGCTAGGCCAGATGGTATGAACGTGTTCAACGATCCTTTTGCTGGACGGGGATAGCCGCAGGGCCTCTCGCCAGTAGAGAGAAAGCTCCCAACGGGCATGCGAATTGCGTGCGTTTCGAGCCAGAGACGCCGAGTGTGCGCGCAGAGCCGCGTTCGCTTCGGTGGAGGCGTGCGTATTGGTGAAGGTTTGAGTATTGGCGGAGATGCGTGCGAATCGAACACACCCAAGACGTTCTGCGCGCCTCACAACGGCTTTGAAGGCCGCGGGAACCACCAGGCCCCATCCATCTCCCTAGTTCAAGATGATAGCGAGTTCGCTATCAATCACGCCATTCTACACGCTTTATGGCGGATAGCAGCCAATAAGCTTGTGTTCTGACGGTTTTTTTTGAGGGGCGAACTCTCTCATCGTGAGATTTTTTGCAACCGTTCGCCGTAAGAATCATACCGCTCGCTTATAGGAAAATCAGAGAATAACGCTTCTTGTCATCCGTTTGACGTGCGCAAATCGCCCTCTCTACGGGTAATGCCCAACTCATCGAAATACTCCAACAACGGCATGGCGAACTTGCGACTCACCCCCATTGCCTCCTTGAGATCGGCTGCGGTTGAGGGGCCGTTTTGTCCAATGTGGCCAATAACAGCCTTTTGGAGGCGTGCGATAGCTTGTGCGCTGTAGAATCGATCAGCCTCGACGGGGATAGCCTTACCTTCCTCGGTGAGGGTACGCAACGATTTTCGCGCCAAGCCCTCGTCTAGCCCTATGTTTCGAGCGAGTACATCCACGGTAGGCGGAGTGGTGCCTGCCTCTTTGAGAGCCGTCTCCATGGCAGATAGCGCCTTGAGTCCAGCCGCGCGTGCGCCGGCACCCGCTTTGGGATGGCTTGCCTCTCCGCCGTTCACGATGACGGCCTCACGGGCCTCTGCTTCCTGCAACAAGGCGTCAAAGCATTCCTTGGACATATGGGCGTCAACTTGGTGACGTAGGGCGGCAATAGCGATGCCGGTAGCCGAGGGATTGGCGGAATGGAACTTCATGAGCGCGCAATCAACAGCGGAAATCGCCTTTTGAACCACGGCGGGACGTGCGAGGTATCGATTGTCGGATCCAACATAGACGACGCGGCGAGCATCGAGGGCGACCTCCACGCATGCGGAAACGGTCGCCTCGTCAAGCCCTGTGTCCTCCAGCAGATCTTCGAGGGTTTTGGGGGTGGTTGCCAAATTGATGCTGGCATCCACGGCAGCTTGCGCGTCTCCAGTCTCAAGCGCTTCGAGCATCGTCTGTTCCTCGGGGGTGAGGTTGGTGCGACGGCGTGGGTGGGCCGTGACGACCATCCCGCCGCCGATGACGCGCACGGGCGAATAGGAACGCACGATGAAGCGATCGCGATAGGTGAGGGGTAAGGGCTCCTCAAGGCGAATTTGGACGAGGGCGGTTTCGCCAGGTTTGAGACCTTCGGCTCCGTTCATGCACAGGATACGGCCGATGACCTCACGGGTTCCATGGGCGACATGGACACGGATTCCTGTCGCCAAGATGCGTCCGCTTGCGAAAGGGTCGCTATAGGTGAGGTTCGCGTCGAAACGATCAGACACGGTGACGCTGTCGGGCGCTGCGAGAAAATCACCGGGGCGCACATCCTCAGTGCTGAGTCCCGCAAGGCTTATGGCGACGCGATTGCCGGCGGGGGCTAACTTGAAGTCGCGGCCATGCATCTGGATGGAGCGGATGCGGGTGGGTATGCCTTTCGGCAAGACCTCGATTTCGTCACCGATATGCGCGACGCCGCTCCAAAGGGTGCCGGTGATGACGGTGCCGAAGCCTTTGACGGTGAACACGCGGTCGATTGGCATGCGCATGGTTCCCGCAGGTTTGATGTGTGTTGCCTCCTCTGCTGCCTTGTCAAGTTCGGAGAGGAGTTCGTCGAGGCCCTCGCGGGTACGAGAGGAGCAAGGAACTATCGGGGCATCGGCAAAGGGGGTGCCGGCAAGTTTCGTACGTACCTCGTCCACCATGAACTCGACCCATTCCTCGTCGACCAAGTCGGTCTTGGTCAAGGCGATGACGCAACTGGTGACACCAAGCAGGTCCAAAACGGCGACGTGCTCCACGGTTTGGGGCATGACGCCGTCGTCTGCAGCGATGACAAGCAGCGCGACGTCGACGCCGGTCGCTCCGGAGACCATCTGGCGCACAAAGCGTTCGTGTCCAGGGACGTCTACGACACCCATGGTGCGGCCGCTTGGCAAGAGAAGTTGGGCAAAGCCGAGCTCAATGGTGATACCGCGCTCCTTTTCCTCCTTGAGGCGATCGGGGTCGACTCCGGTGAGAGCTTGGATAAGGCTGGACTTGCCGTGGTCGATATGTCCCGCCGTTCCGAGGATGAGATTGGGGGTGTTGTTCATAGTTGGACCTCCTCGCGCCCTAGCTAAGCGAGATGGCTATGGTGAAATACTCGGACAGCGCGGTTGCGATCTCGTCGCACTCGCTTTCGTTGACCAACGTACGCGCGTCGAACAGAAGCGTCTCCTTCTTGAGGCGGCCTATGATAGGGAGGCGACGCTGGGAGATGAGATGACGATCGCACTCAAGGGCGGAACCCTTCTCAAAACTTATCTGTACACAATAGGTGGGGATGTCGCACATGGGCAACGCTCCGCCTCCTGCCCGGGATATCTCTGTGACGACCTCGACTTTGGCGGAGTCTTTAGGGATGGCCTTCGTGATAAGGGAGGCAAGCTTCTCGGCGCGGGGCTTGATGTCCTTTGCTGGGGTGGAGAGCATGGCGAGGGTGGGGATCTCGCTCAAAGCCCGCTCGGGCTCAAGGTAGAGACGCAACGTCGCTTCCAGTGCGGCGAGCGTCATCTTGTCGAGGCGCATGGCGCGGGCGAGAGGATTTCTCTTGAGGCGGTCAATAAGCTCCTTGCGACCGACAATGATGCCGGCTTGGGGGCCGCCGAGGAGCTTGTCGCCACTAAAGGAGACGATGTCGGCGCCTTGTTTGAGGCTGTACGAAACGGTCGGTTCGGCATACTCGCCGAAGGAGTCGAGTCTAATAAACGCGCCAGACCCTTGGTCTTCGTACACGAGAAGGCCAAGGTCGTTTCCCGAAGTCTCACGACGACCCCTCTCCTTTTGGGCAAGGCCATGAAGCTCCTTGACCGAGACGCTCTCGGTGAAACCGATCATGCGGTAGTTGCTGGTATGGACCTTCAACATCATGGCGGTATCGGGGGAGATGGCGTGCTCATAGTCGAGCAGATGGGTTTTGTTTGTGGCGCCTACCTCCACCATGGTGGCATGGCTTTGGGCCATGATGTCGGGAATGCGGAAGCTGCCGCCGATCTCGACTTGCTCTCCGCGGCTGACGATGGCCTCGTGGCCTTGGGCGAACTCCGAGAGGACCATCATAACGGCGGCGGCGTTGTTGTTGACGGCTATGGCCGCCTCGGCGCCGGTCAGGGTGCAGATGAGTTGCTCGCAATGATCGTGGCGGCTGCCACGTGCCATGGCATCGGTGTCGTACTCCAAGGTTGAGTAGCCGCGGGCAACCTCGTTGACGGCTTCAACGGCCGAAGGCGCCAAGACGCTACGGCCGAGGTTGGTGTGGATGACGACGCCGCTTGCGTTCACGACGCGGCGCAGGTTTGGTTGGGTCAGTGCAAGCATGCGCATTCGTGCGAAAACAGCGACATTGTCGGTGCTGACAGAGGTGGTGGTACCCGCGATGATGCCTTGTCGAACGCTGTCGATGGTAGCGCGGGCAGACTCAACGGCGGCTGCATGGGGGAGTGTTTTGACAAGTGGTTTGACCAGAGCGTGCTGCAAAAGCTCGTCAACTTGGGGTAGTGAGCGCAACAGCGCCTGTTGTTCGGATGTCGCCATGGTTTCTCCTGTGGTTCATGCGTTTTGGTTCGTGTTAATTGGTTCGTGTGAATATGTGCTTCTTGCCATTCTATCCGAAATGGCGTTGTCCATACCTCGTCTATCGGGGTCATGTCCTGTTGGCCCCGTTGTTCGGCAAAGGGAAATGCTAGACTTTCCTCGACATCGTCCAAGGCAGGGAAAGGCATATCCGTGAGGATTCTCCATGTGACAGCTCAAAAGCCAGATTGCACAGGAAGCGGCGTCTATCTGTCGCAGATGGTGTCCGCCCTCGACCGCGCGGGCCATGAGCAGGCGGTAATTTGCGGTATCGCAGGTACGGAGGAATTCGAAGTCGCCCCAGGCGTGCAGATGTTCCCGGTCCGTTTTGAGACGGAGCAATTGCCGTTTTCGGTCTGTGGCATGTCTGACGTGATGCCGTATAAGGCCACGCGTTATCGCGATTTGACGCCGGAGATGGGATCTCAGTTCGAGGATGCGTTCTCGGGCATGGTGGACAAGGCATATCAGGAGTTCAGGCCCGATTTGGTTATATGCAACCACCTCTATTTCCTGACGGCAATTGTGCGGGAGCGTATCGAGGATGTGCCTGTGGTGGGAATTTGCCATGCCACCTGTCTGCACCAACTTGCGACCAATCCGTTCCAGGTCGAGCGCATCATGCGGACAATCCCCCAGCTCGATCACATCTTTGCGCTTCATGAGATCCAAAAACAGGCCATTGTCGATAGGTTTGGTGTCGATGAGGGGCTCGTCGACGTTATCGGTACGGGATATGATGCTGAGTTGTTCTCCCGAAACGACGCAATCGTGCGCTGCGAAAACCCAAGGCGCATCGTCTATGCGGGCAAGATCTCCAACGCCAAGGGTGTTGCAAGCTTGATGCGTGCTCTGAGATACCTTGAGGTTGAACCTGGGTCAGTCGAGATTCGTTGCGTCGGCGGGGCAGGTGATGTTTTGGAATATGAGCAGATCAGGCGTCTCTCCGATTTGAGCCCACATCCCGTGCGCTTTCTCGGGCGAATACCGAAGGAAGACCTCGTCGAGGAATACCAAAGGGCCGACACGTTCGTCTTGCCAAGCTTCCATGAGGGGTTGCCCCTTGTCACCATCGAGGCCTTAGCTTGCGGGTGCAAGGTGGTGTGTTGCGATTGGCCCGGGGTTCGCTCTTGGATGGAGGGCCATCTCAAAAACGCCCCCATTCGTTATGTCGCGCTGCCCGAGGGGGCCCTTTCTGACAAGGCTTGCGGCAGCGAGCAGCCTGCGTTTGAGCGTCGTCTCGCGCGAGCTCTTGAGGATTCTCTTGGTGCGGAGCGTGTGGTTTGCGACATGTCAGACCTGACTTGGGATTCCCTCGTCAGGCGCTTGATGGGATTCCTCGGTTTTTCGCTATAGCCCCAAGGTCCAGTGGCCCCGTGGCGGGCTTGTCGTTATAGCCCCAAGGTCCAGTGGCCCCGTGGCGGGCTTGTCGTTATAACCTCGAGGCAATCTCCCTCACGGCCGCGATTGCCGCATCCACTTCCTCGACAGTGTTGAACCACCCAAAGCTCATGCGCACCGCACCTTGGTGTTCGGTTCCCAACGCCTTGTGCATCAACGGTGCGCAATGGGCGCCTGCGCGGGTGGAGATATGGTAGGTGTTCTCAAGGGCGTCGCTGATGAGTCCTGCGTCTGCGTCTCCTATATTGAATGCCACGATGCCGGTGCGTCCGCAACCGCCATGTCCGCCAAGGATGCGCAGGTCGGGAATTTCCGACAAACCTGCTTCGAGGCGGTTCACGAGCTTGTCCTCATGCGCGGCAATCGTATCGATCCCGACGCGCTCGACAAAGGATATTCCTGCCCCAAGACCTGCGATTCCGTGTCCGTTGATCGTGCCCGCCTCAAGGCACTCAGGCATGAATCGGGGATGTTCCTTGTCGTAGCTGTGGACACCGGAGCCACCGACTTTGAAAGGTTCGATTTCGATGCCGTTCGCCAATGCCAAGGCACCCGTTCCCTGGGGGCCATACAGGCCCTTGTGTCCCGTGATGCAAACGACGTCGAAGTCCTGTTTACCCATGTCGATGGGCACAACGCCGGCGGTTTGTGCGGCGTCCAACACGAACAGGGCGCCATGCTCGCGGGTGATGCTTGCCATGCGCTCCACGTCGTATACGTCGCCGGTCAGGTTGGATGCATGGGTGACGGCGACGAGGTGGGTGTTTGGCTCGAAAGCCGCTTCGAAGGCGTCGAGGTCGAGGGAGGCGTCTTTGGCGATAGGAACGATGGTCAGTCCCACCCCGCGTTCCTTCTCCATCTTGTAGAGGGGGCGAAGGACCGAGTTGTGGCTTGCTGCAGTGGTGATGGCGTGGTCGCCGTTTTTGAGAAGGCCGAACAAGGCGATGTTGAGGGACTCGGTCACGTTGCTTGTGAAGGAGACGCGGCTTGCGTCGGGAGCACCAAGCAGGTTCGCAACGGCTTCGCGCACCTCATAAACTGTCATGCTGGCGTCTAGGGAGGACTCGTGGACACCGCGACCGACATTGCCGAATTCGGACAGGGCGTGAAGGATTGCTTCTCCCACCTCAGGTGGCTTTTGCTTGGTGGTAGCAGCGTTGTCGAAATATATCACGGGGGCTCCTAGCATGTATGTTTTTGAACTCATGGTATCACGCTTGTCTCAATTGGTTTCGACTTCGGGTTTTTTGCTGTTTTGGGGTTTTTCGCAAGGGGCCAAGGACAAGCGTAATAGAATCGTCGTGTATTTTCGACAACGTCATCAAGCAGCGTCATCAAGCGAGTTGCTTGCTCGTGCCTAACCCGAAGGGAAGCGCGCATGTACAGAAGCATGTATAGAAGAGATTTTCTGAGTTTTATCGGTGCTGCTGCCGTTTCCTGCGTGGGCGTCGCATCGCTTTCCGGGTGCTCCGGATCCGCCTCAAAGAAGTCGGACGAGTATGGCACCCGCACGGTTCGCGTATCTACGGGTGGAGAAGGCGAACCCTACTCCTTTATCGATTCCAACGGTACGTGGACGGGTCTTTGTGCGGATCTTTGGAACCGCGTCGGAGAGATCACGGGGTGGACCATCGAGACGGTCGACTCAGGATCTGCTGACGCTGCCTTATCAGACCTCATGTCGGGCAAGGCCGATGTCGCCGCCAACGGCTTCTCCATCACCGAGAAACGTCTCCAGCTCTATCTTGCTTGTGACCCACTGTTTGCTGATGCGCAGGTCGTTGCGGTCAAGTCCGATAGCAACGTGGAGAGCCTCGAGGAGTTGCGCGGGGGTGTTGTCGGCGTTGTCGTAGGGCAGGCTACCCAAGCGACATTGGGGGGCATAGCCGCAAATTACGGGTGGAACGTAAAGGACTATAGTGCGGCTGTGGATGCGGGCAAGGATTGCGCGCAAGGAGCCATCTCGGCCTATGCTGACACCATCATCAACGTGTTGGACGTCCAGCGTACCCAGGGCATCCAACTCAAGACGCTAAGCGAGGCAATTGGCGGAAGCAACATCACGTGGTTCACCCTTTCGTCCAACAAGGACCTCCGTGACTCTTTGAACAAGGTCATCAAGGTCATGCTTGAGGATGGGTCCTTGTCCGAGTTGACTACGAAATGGTTCAACGGGGACTTGACGGGTTACATCAGCGACAAGTGGCCGAAGGCGAACAAGTAGTCCCACTCAACAAGTAGTCTCACGCGTAACAGAGCACATACGTTGGGGTGTCTAGCAATAGACGTCCCTTTTCGGGTTGATCTGGTTCTCGAGCTCGACAATCTTGACAAAGCCAGGCATGCCTGGTTGTTCCAAGGCGCTTTTCACGTCATCGATATGTTCGGGTGTGACAAGAAGAGCCATGCCGCAACATGCCTGAAGGCCGCGGGGGACCGGGCTGATGCGACACGTACACCCCGCTTTACGTAACGCGGTATAGAGAGCCATGCCTTCGGTGCTTCCCTCAACGAGTATGTAGTACGCCTTCTCAGCCACAGGATCAGCCACAGGAACTTCCAAATAGTGGGCCGACGCTGCCTAGAGCGCGCTGCCTAGAGCGCGTTGCCTAGAGCGCGTTGCCTAGAGCGTCAACCCAGTTGACTTACAACATCTTTTACAACATCTCGATGAACGCGGCGATACGAGTATCGATTTGGCCTTGGTCATTGGGGTCGTAATCGGTTTCAATCTTCATGTAGGGCATCCCGGCAGCCTCCATGTCCTGACGCATGAGTTCAGATTCGACATTGAAGGTGTGGCATGCGGTCAAGATGATATCGATGACTCCGTCGACCTTGTACTTCTCACACATCTCGATGGTGTTTTTGCGGCGGTCGTCGTTGGGGGTCATGACGCTGCAGTTGATGGCGAGATAGCGGTCGGCGATGGCCTGCATGATATCCTTAGCCTCTGGGTCGATCTTTGTGGCTTGGGTGCGGGGGCCGGAGCAGTCGTCGAGACACACGATGACGCCACCGTTGTTCTCGATGGCCGTGCCCACCTTCCCCATGACTCCCGTGCTGGGGCAACCGGTCAAAAGGATGCGCTTAGCGTCGGCGGGGACGGGGCGCTCGCCAGCTTCGTAGGATGCCTTGGCTGCGTCAACCTTGGCCTTGATGCTTGCAGCGTAGTCCTTGATGTCGAAACTGAAGGTACCGGCGGCCATGGTGGCCATGAGGTCCACACCCTTCATCATCGGAGGTTCTGCCGTCTGTATGTCGAACATCTCCAAGATGTTGTCGCGCAGGGCGTTGCGGTTGCGAACGGCCTCGCGCAGATCGTCCTCGGTGATGGTGATGCCGTAGGTGTCCTCAAGCTTCTCTTTCAACAGGTCGAGTTCGGCTCGCCAGATGTCCTTGGCGTAGGGACGGCTCTGGGATTGGGGAAGCTGCATGACGTAGGTCTCTTTGAGGTCGTTGAGCAACTCGTACATCTTTTTCTTGCCGTCGCACGTTGTCTCGCCGACGATGAAGTCGGAGTAGTATGTGAAAGGGCACTTCTGTGTATAGGCAAAGCCATAGGTTCCCTTGATGAGGGGACAAAGGTTTTTCGGCAAAACCTTCTCGGCATCGGGCACGGTCTCGTTGTTTGTGCCGCAAAGGCCGATTGCCACAGCACCTGCAGCCTCGATGAGCTCGCAGGGGGTGTAGCTGCACAGGACGCCGACCATCTTGCCGCCGTTCTCCTTGAAGCTCTTGACCTTCATGAACGCGCCCTTGCGGGCATCGGCGAACTCCTCATAATTGGAGGGTAGATCTGCCATGATGATTCCTTTCGTTGCTTCTACAGGGCAACTTCGTATACGTTGCTATAGGTGGCGTCGGCGGTTTGGGCCGCGGACTCTATGTCCTGTCTTGACGCAATCGGTGCAACCCATGCGTATCCGCATCCAGCCGAGATCGTGCTGGGTAGGGGTGCAAGTCTCTCGGGTAGTCCCGCCTCGCGGCATATTTTCTCGAAGGCGAGGGAGTCGGTGGTTGTGTCGAACGTGAACACGACGGTGTTGGGTTTGGGCCTCTCCGCACGCGCGGATGAGGCTTTGGCCGATGTCTCGGTCTCGGGTTTTGCATCGGTGTGCGTTGGGGCGCAGTCGATTGGCAGACTGAGTGCCGCCCCCAATGCGCCGGCAAAGCGCGCCATGGGGCAAGTCTTCACGTGCCCGTTGAGTTGTTTGGCGAGGCGCTCGACGACATAGTCGTTCTCGCAAAGGCCGCCCGTCAGGACATACTCGTTGTTAGGGGATTTGGGAACGAGGGGAGCGACTTTCTTGACGACGGAGTCCACGATGCCCCGACAGATGTCCTCGCGCGGGGTCCCTTGACCGATGAGGCTGATGACCTCGGACTCGGCAAACACGGTACACATGCTCGAGATGCTGGTGGGTTTACCGTCCTTGGCAAGGTCGGTCAGCTGGGTTTGGGTGAGTCCGAGCCGGTTCGCCATGATCTCCAAGAACTTGCCCGTGCCGGCGCTGCACTTGTCGTTCATGCGGAAATCGGCGACTTTGCCGTTTCTCAAGACGATCGACTTGGTATCTTGGCCGCCGATGTCTACGACGACGCAATCATTGCCGAACAGGCGGGCGGCGCCCTTGCCATGACAGGTGATCTCGGTGATTGTCTTCTCAGCGAAGGGTACGGCCACGCGACCGTACCCTGTCGCTACATAACAGCATTCCGCGTGGGGATATCCATGGGTCTCCAGGTCCTCAAGGACGCGATTACCGGCATCGACGCTGCTGTAGCCCGTGGGTATCACGAGGGTGTACGCGATGTCGTCTCTGTCGAGCACGCACGCCTTGGTGGCAGTGGATCCGATATCTATTCCTACACGGTATGCCACGGTTCCGTCCTTAGTCCATCATTTCGATGAAGGCCTCGATGCGGGTGCGAAGCTGGCCTGCATCGGCGTCATCGTAGTCGGTCTCGAGCGCGAGGTAGGGGATGCCCGCCTCGGCTGCAGCTGCACCAATGGTGCGCTTCTCGGTGTTGTACAAGTTGCAGAACTTGAGGTTCACGTCGATGATGCCGTCGACGTTGTATTCCTTGGCGAGGCGGAGCACATCCTCGACGCGTCCGGGGTTAGGCGTGAAGCATGCGCAGTTGATGCCCATGTAACGCTCGGCGATGGCGCGAATCTGGCCTTCAAGCGTCGTTTGGGTTTCGTCTACGAGGCCCTCGAAGTAGCGGGTGCCGGTGCATGCCTCCTCGCAGACCACGGCGCCGCCGCAGGTCTCGATGAGGTGATGCATCTTCCAGTTCGGGATGGCCATGGGGGTTCCGGAAATCATGATGCGCTTGGTACCAGCGGGGAAGACGGAGACACCATTGGCGTTGCGCTCATCGAGCTCATCAGCGAGCTTGTTGCACATCAGCGCGCAACGCTCGGGGTCGTCGAAGAAGGCGATCTGGATCATCTCGAGGGCGTCCTTGCCGGAGATGGGGATGTTGTTTGCGTTCTTGCGCGCATCGTAGACGCGTTGGATGGCGCGGCGCTTCTCGTTGATGATGTGGATGGCTTCCGCGAGCTTCTCGACGGTGACCTTGTTGCCGGTAAGCTCTTCCATGCGGGTCTTGAACAGCTCGATCTCGTTGGCCCACTTGTCGACGTCTTGCGGACGTTTCATCTGGGGCATGTCCATGATGTAGGTCGGAGCATCCTCCGCCAAGATTTCGTAAGCCTTCTTCTTTGCGTCGCAGGTCGTCTCACCGACGAACAGATCGGCAATGCGGAAGAAGGGGCATGTCTTGCCAAAACGGGCACCAATGGAGGCCTTCACGAGGGGGCAGGTGTCCTTGGGCAGGTATTTCTCTCCGTCGGGTACCCAGAACTGGGAGCCGCCGCAAAGGCCAGTGACGATGCCACCAGCGGCGATGACCACCTCATCGGGTACGTATACACAGAAGGTGCCGACGACTTTCTTGCCCGCTTCCTGGGCGTCGATAAGCTCTTGCGGGCGGATGCCGTGGACGTCTGCGATGACCATGTCCCAAAACGCCATGCCCTCAGGGCGGTTTTCCTGGCTCAGGAAGGTATCGCCGAACGCGGTGGGCAAGACGGCACAGAGTTGATCGTGAGCCTCGAGGTCCATGCCAAGAGATTTCCACATAGGATGACGGTCAGTCATAATTCCCCCTTTGGTTGGACGCCCAACCTCAAAGGTTCTCTCTCGTTGGGAGGCAGGGCGCAAATGGATATCAACACATAAACGTGTTTACCTGCCCTGCAGAATGGCGAATGCCGCAGAATGCCGAATGCCGTAAAGCAAGCTATTTGATAAGGGAAGGGAGCGCGCCGCGAACGCAGAAGAGCGGTGCTCTCAATCTGTCCCAACGAGGCCCATCATAGCAAAGGCCGAGGCGGCGAGCGCCAACAATTCTGGTTCAATCGCAGAAGCGGCGCTATACTTTGGGATGTGAAGAGTTCGCTCGGAGGCCTTTCTGCGACGCTTGCCGGCGACTTGCATTTTTCGGTGTGCGTATTCTGCGGCGCATGCTTTGACGTAGTGCGCAAAAATCCGACAAAGAATCCGACAAAGAAAGAAGGAATCTCATGGTTGAGCTCGATGGTTTTGGCAAGCCTTGTCCCATGCCCCTCGTCATGGTCAAGAAGGAAATTGATGCTGGCAATACCGATATCGCAATCAAGGTCGACAACGACACGGCAGTGAAAAACATCACCCGTCTTGCAAAGAAGAAGGGTCTCGGTTTCTCCGTTGAGGAAATTGATGGCGGCTTTTTGATTACTATGGGCGGCGAGCTCGACCCCGATGCTGCTCTTCCCGCAACGGCTGCAGCTTGCAATATCGCTGGTGGGTCTTGTGGTTACAGTGTGTTCATCGGCAAGGATCATGTTGGTGAGGGAGATCCCCAGCTCGGTTACAACCTGATGAAGATGGCGATTTTCACGTTGAACCAAGCCGAGGTCGCACCCATGAACCTCCTGTTCATGAATTCCGGTGTCAAGCTGTTGTGCGACGAGGAGGAGCAGATCATCGAGTCCGTCAAGGAAATGATGGAAAAGGGCACCGATGTCCTCGTTTGCGGCACCTGCCTCAACTTCTACGGTATCGCGGACGATCTCAAGATCGGCGAGGTTTCCAACATGTACGACATCCTCGAGCGCATGCACGAGTCCGCCAAGGTCATTACGCTTTAGGAATCGGATTGCGCTTTTTGCAATCAGCGAGTTGTGATCGGTGAGTTTGGGCCGCAGCGCCCGACTCGTGGGCTTTTTGAGTCGAAGGGTTGGCGTTGCGCGCCTTTCATCGCGCGTGGTGGAAAGGTGGTGCGGTGGGCGACATCGTGTGGAACGTCTTGGCGTTTGAGAGCACTCATGCGGCTATGGCCGCCCAAAAGATTTTGGGCGAGTTGAAGCCGTATGTGATTCCGACACCGAAGGTAATCACGGCAAATTGCGGTATGTCGCTTCGCATGGGCGACGCGGAGGCAGAGAAAGCTCGGGAGATTTTGTCCTCCCATCCCGACATCGAGGCGCGTTGCGCGTGGTATCGGGTATAGTGTGCAAAAACCGACAATGGTAAGGAGCATCATGGAGGAAATGCCTATCGAGCTTGCGCCGGAGGATGTGCGCAATCTGGTGTTGAGCGGCGAGGACTTCACACTTGTCGATATCCGTAATAACAGCGCGTATCGCAAAAGTCACCTCAAAGGGGCGCAGACCCTCCCGTTTGGGGCGACCCAGCCTCGTGACTACGAGCGCTTCTTTCCCGATCACAATCGCAAGCTTGTAATCTATTGCTACAACGGCAAGGCTTCCAAACTTGTTGCCGACACCGTTGTCGAAATGGGGTATTCCGATGTGGGCTATATGGTGGGCGGACATTGGAAATGGCGTTTTCTCAAGGGCCCAAAGCCTAACGTGCGCGGAAGATATCCGTACGGAAAGAAGAAGAGCTAACGAAATGGCCCCGTCGGGGGCCATTTTTTACGCAAAGTGAATGTGGCAGGTCTCGTCCTCGATGAAGGTGCCGATGCGCCATGGGGCACGACCGGACTCCCTTTGGAAGGCGCTCTCGAATATCTCGGCCGCATCCGGGTCGATGGCGACAAGGAGCCCCCCGCTGGTTTGGGGATCGCAGATGACGCCCATGCGGTTGTCGAACTCGTCCTCGTCAAGATCGCCCTGCTCGATGAAGGGCTCGGCAAAGTCCATGATGCTAAATGTCCGGTTGGGACGGCAATAATCCACACTCAGGTCCCAAGCGCGCTCAAACAGGGGGAGCGCGTCGAAGTCGATCCTTGCGCCGCATCCGCTTGCCTCGAGCATCTCGTGGAGGTGGCCTGCGAGGCCAAAGCCGGTCACGTCGGTTGCGGCATGGGCGCTCGCTTCGACGGCCGCAACTCCGCCGGCGAGGTTGAGCTCGCACATGCTGTCGATGACGGGGCGAAACTCCTCGTCGGTACACGCGTCGATCTTTTTCGCGGCGGAAAGAAGGCCAGTGCCGAGGCGTTTGGTGAGATACAGGATGTCGCCTACGCGGGCACCGCCGTTGCGTATGATCTTGTCCGGGTGCACCACGCCGAAGACGCAAAGACCGTATTTCGGCTCGGGGTCATCCACGGAATGACCACCAACGATGAAGCATCCCGCCTCTCGGACAGCGCTTGCACCTCCGCGCATGATCTCGGAGGCGACGTCGACGCCGAGGGCGCAATCGAGGGCCAAGATGTTGAGGGCGCACACTGGCTTCGCGCCCATGGCGAAGATGTCGGAAAGCGCATTCGCGGCGGCGAGTCGGCCGTAATCGTAGGGGTCGTCCACCAAGGGCGTGAGGAAGTCCACTGTCAAAACAGCAGCCAAATCGTCGCTCACCTTGTAGATAGCCGCATCGTCGCTTGTCTCGAACCCAAGCAACAGATTCTCGGCCCCCTCGATTCCGAGGTTGGCGTCAAGGATGGGAGCTAGGATGTTTTCGAGGTCGCCCGGACCCCATTTGGCAGCTCAACCGCCTTTGCTGGTGAGGCGGGAGAGGTAGACCTTCTCCTTCTCCGTCACGGCTGCCTCCAATCCTCTAATCGACTACTCGGTCTCCTTTTGGCGCTTTGCCGGCAAAGAGAGCGCCGCTCCGATGACGCCGGCATATATTCCAAGCGGAGAGGATAGCACTTCGACGCCGAGGCGTTTGCTTAGGCGTTCGACAAGGTAGTCGTTATTGCATTGTCCTCCCGTGATCATGTACGTGGTGTTGGGCATTACAGGGATGAGGGGTGCGACACGGTTGACAACCGCTTCGATCGCGATCCAGCAGACATCCTCGCGGGGTGCCCCTTTGGCGATGAGCTCAGAAAGCTTGGACTCGACGAACACAATGCACATGGAGGGGAGCGCCGTCGGCGTGCCTTTGCGTGCGAGATCGGAAAGTTGTTTCTCGGTGATGCCCATGCGTGACGCCGTGGATTGGAGGTATTTGCCGATGGCGGCGCTGCAGCGATCGTTGGTGGCAATCTTTTTGACAGTACCGTGGTTGACTGTCATGACTTGGGTCTCTTGACCGCCGATATCGATGACGACGCCGTCGGAGTTGTAAATGAAGTGGGCACCCCTACCGTGAGCCTGGCCGATTTCGACAAATTCCTGAGCACCAGGAAAGGCAAGCTGACCAATTCCGGTGGCGGCGATGGCGCAGTCTCGCAAGGGGAATCCGTCATGTTCGAGGCGAGCCAGGAGACGTTTGGCGGAATCGTTGCTGTCGAGACCGGTCTCGAAGATGAACTTGTGGACGATGGTGTTCTTTTCCATGACAACGGCCTTGGTGGTGATAGCTCCGATGCCAACCCCCACGCGGTAGTAGGGCCGGTCCTTTTTGGGGGGCTCCTCGGTTATGCCCATCGCGTCGAGAAGTGCGTTGACCCGACTCTCCGAATAGAGCTGTGCGTAGCGTGCCATGATCTCCCTCTTTCCCTCGTTTTTATTATACGAATGAAAGAACGAGGTCTTTAAAGAATCCATTAAACGGCATTTGCCGGAAAAAGGCCGATAGAGAAACCCTCGGTCAGAGAGCATTATTCGCAAATAAGAATAAAAAAGGGCGAGAAGTTATGCTTGCCGTTCACGGCGAAAATCATACCGTTCACATTTCGTAGACGTACGAAAATGTTCCCTGCACGCCGTTTGCCAACGGTTTCCATTTTGTTATCAACGAGGGGGCTAGTCGGGTTTTATACGTATACATTACGTGGGTTTGGGTGTGCTATGCCCAAAATCCATGTGGTAGACGAGGAGAACGAAAGAGAAAAGGAAGGAGGGAGTTCTTATGGAACTGACACGTAGAAGCTTCTTTAAGGGTCTTGGCGCCGCGTTTGCTGCAACCATGGCCTATGAGGCAACCACAGCTGCTCCTGCCTTGGCAGTTGAGTCGAGCAAAGCTGCTAGTTGGAAACTCGTCAACACAGAGGAATACACCAACATCTGCTGCTATTGCGCAGGCGGTTGCGGTTCTTTGTGTTCGGTTCGTGATGGCGAGCTTATCAATCTCGAGGGCGACCCCGACCATCCCATCAACAAGGGTGGCCTTTGCCCGAAGGGTGCGACCATGTTCCAGCTGCGTAACGTGATTGACCCCGAGACGCGCGAAGTCATCAAGAACCCCGACCGTCGATCCAAGCCCATGGTTCGACGCCCTGGATCCAGCGAGTGGGAATCCATTAGTTGGTCCGACATGATCAATGAGATTGCCCGCAAGGTGAAGGACACGCGAGACGAGACGTTTGTCGAGAAGCGCGAATCCGACGGTATGACCGTCAACTTCTGCCCTGGCATCGGTAGCTACGGCGGATCTCAGCAAAATTCCGAAGAAGAGTATCTCATCCTCAAAGCGATGAGAAGCCTGGGAGTCGTGGCAATCGACAACCAGGCACGTGTTTGACACGGCCCCACGGTTGCCGGTCTGGCACCTTCATTCGGTCGTGGCTCCATGACGAGCCACTGGTGTGACTTCCAAAACACCGATTTCATTCTTCATTGCGGCTCCAACAGCTGCGAGAATCACCCTGTGAGCTCCAAGTGGTTGAACAAGGCCCACGAGCGCGGAGCAAAGTGGATCGTCGTCGATCCCCGCTACACGCGCACCGCAGAGCTCGCAGATATCTATTGCCCCATCCGCTCTGGTACGGATATCGCGTTCTACGGTGGCATGTACAACTACATCATCGAGAACCTTATCGAGCCCAACCTGGCTGAGTACTTGAGGACGGGCGAGAGGTGCTCGGTGTACAACTTCGAGTACCTGCTTAACTACACCAACGCATCCTACCTGCTCGATCCCGAATATGAGTTCGATGTCGAGAAGGGTCTTTTCTCTGGTTGGGACGAGGAGACCAAGACGTACTCCAACCACTCTTGGCACTATCAAACCGACCACGAGGAGCAATGGGATACCTCCGCGGGCGGCGCATATGCATGGGCTGTCGCTGAGGGCGTTCCTGAGTTCACGAAGCCGACGCTGACGGTTCCCAAGAAGGACATGACCTTGTCCGACCCGATGTGCGTGTACCAACAGTTCAAGAAGCACTATTCTCGCTATACCCTTGACGCTGTCTGCGATATTTGCGGCATGACCAAGGAAAACCTGGAGCTTGTCTACTCTACCTACACCCAATCTGCCGCTCCCGACAAGTCCGGCATGATCCTTTACGCTTTGGGTCAGACACAGCACACCTATGGCGCCCAAAACACCCGCGCCATGTGCATCATGCAGCTGCTCCTTGGCAATATCGGCGTCCCCGGCGGCGGCGTTAACGCGCTGCGCGGCGAGCCGAACGTCCAGGGTGCTACCGACATGGGCATGATGGTCAACGAGCATCCTGCCTACCTCAAGTGGGCAAACACCACGGATCGCTCCAGCCTTCGCAAGTACCTGGAGTCCCAGACGTACTCCGATGGTTATTACACCAACAAGCCCAAGTTCCTCGTCTCCTCCCTCAAGGAGTGGTTCGGCGAGAACGCGACGGTCGAGAACGACTACGGCTTCGATTGGTGGCCGAAGGTTCCCTCCGTCAACGGCAAGGCCGATGGCAAGTGGGCTGGGGACTACACCCATATCTCCACCTTCGAGTGGATGGACAAGGGCGTTATGAAGGGCTATTTCGCATGGGGCATGAACCCTTGCCATTCTGGCCCGAACGCCAAGCATATCCGCCAAGCCATGGCAAACCTCGATTGGCTCGTTGTTGCCGACCAGGTCGAGACCGAGACTGCGGGATTTTGGCATGCGCCTGACATGGACCCCTCAAAGATCGACACCACGGTCTACTTCATGCCGTGCGCGCTCATCTATGAGAAGCCCGGCACGATTCTGAACTCCGGTCGTTGGACCCAGTGGCGTTATCAGGCAGTTGAGCCTTGGGACGACAGCAAGACCGACCTCGAGATGTGCGATCTGCTTTGGACCGCCATCGTCGACTTGTACAAGAAGGAGGGCGGCGCGAACCCCGACCCGATCCTGAAGACCAAGTGGGACTACTACGTCGACGGCAAGATTAGCTTCTATCCCGTCACATGGGCACTCAACGGCTACAACGTCGCGAACTCCACCTTCGAGGGCAATGGCGGCATCGGATTCTCTGAGGGCCCCAACGGTACGCTCTCCAAGGGCAACGTCGACCTTTTGTCTGGCTATGCGAAGCTTGGCGCCGACGGTTCCACCGCTTGTGCGATGTGGATCTATTCCGGTTACTATTCACCGGCAGAAGGCCAGCCCAAGGATCGTCCGCTCGATCCCCATACGATGAATGTCGGTCGCCGCAACACGGTCGACAAGTCCGGCCTCGGCCTCAACTCCGAGTGGGCTTTCTCTTGGCCTTCCAACCGCCGTATCCTGTACAACCGCAACGCCTCTGACGTCAGCGGTACGCCTTGGAACCCCGAGAAGGTTCTCAACTACTGGGACGAGGCGGCAGGCAAGTGGGTCATCATCGACCAAGCCGACTTCGTTGCAAGCAAGACGAACTCCGACGGTACCACCGAGGCGGTTCGTCCCAACAACAAGTCCTTCTTCATGCTTTGGGAGCAAAACGCTCGCCTCGAGTCCTATGGTATGGACGACGGCCCGCTGCCCGAGTTCTACGAGCCCACTGAGACTCCGTTTGAGTACAACACTCTCAACGGGCGCACCTATGCTCCTTGTGCACTGCATGTCGACTCCTTTGAGGCGACGCGCGGCACGGTTGCCGACTTCCCGTATGTCGCAACCACCTACTCCGTCACAGAGCATTGGCAAACCGGTGGCCAGACTCGTTCTTGCCCCGCCCTCGTCGAGGCCATCCCCGACCAGTTCGTGGAGATGTCTTACGAGCTTGCTGAGGAGCTCGGGATCCAAAACGGTGATGATGTCATCGTCTACAACAACCGTAGCTCCTGCACCGTCAAGGCCTTGGTCACCCACCGCTTCAAGCCGTTTACGGTCCATGGCAAGGTTCAACATCAGGTCGGTCTGACGCACCACTTTGGTTATACCCATGAGTTCGCCCAGGGCGACGTCGTCAACGAGCTGACCCCGAACATCGGCGACGCGGTCGTTCAGACCCCCGAGTACAAGGCCTTCCTTGTCAACATCAAGAAGGCTCCTTCAGGAGGTGTTAAGTAATGGCTGAGTCTGCGATTCTTTTTGACACTTCCCGTTGTTCCGGATGCCATGCATGCCAGGTTGCGTGCAAGTGTTGGAACAACCTTCCGTCCCCGCTCGGTCTCAATGAGAACAAGTGGTCCGGTTCCCACCAGAACCCGGCCGATATCAACGGCACGACCCGTCTCATCATGACGTACAACGAGATCGAGAACCCGGACTACAACACCAAAGACGTCACCCCGCTTCTTGCCACAAAGCGTGTCAAGTGGGCGTTCGGTCGTCGTAGTTGCCAACATTGCACCGACGCGGGTTGCGTCGATGTGTGCCCGGCCGGAGCCCTCTATCATGATGAGGATACCGGCATGGTCACCTACGACCAGGACAAGTGCATCGGTTGCCAAAACTGCTCCACCGCTTGCCCCTTCGACGTTCCCCGCTACGACGAGGGTACGACCCGCGGCGTGATCAACAAGTGCTCTGGCTGTGTTGATCGTATCGCCAACGGCATGAAGCCGGCTTGCGTCACCACGTGCCAGCCTGAGGCTCTCGATTTCGGTCCCCGTGATGAGATGATCCAAAAGGCTTACCTGCGTCTTTCCATGCTCAAGCAGCGCGGCTACAAGGATGCTGTCGTCTACGGCGAGCATGAGATGGGCGGACTCCATGTCATCCAGGTCCTCAAATACGGTGCCGCCGCACATGGTGCCGTTGAGAACCCGAAGTCTTCCGGTGCCCTTGTCATCTCGGGAGCTTTGAAACCGATCACCGCCGTGGTCTTCCCGCTTTGCCTCGTCGCGTTCGCCGGCATGACCGCTTTGGCTTCTGGCTACAAGCGTGACACGCTCGTCTTCAACAACGAGACGCAAGACACCATCGCCGTCAACACCGGCGAGGTCGTCAAGCACGGCATGAGGCCCATGGATGAGCGACAGGTCATCGACGCTGTCACCGAGAACCTTCCGTTCATGGAGGCTAACCGCAAGAAGAAGGCCGAGGAAAAGGCCGCTGCTGCCGAGGCCGCCGAGATCGCAAAGGCCGCTGCTGCTGAAAAGGCCGCTGCTGCGCAAGCCGAGGCAGCCGAAGAGAGGAAGGAGGACGAATAATGTCTCACGCTGTAAACGTTTCTCCTGAACAGCAAGCAAAAGACCAGGAGTACTTGGCAAAAATCGAGGCAACTGGTGTGACCCGTTACATCAAGCGCCACTCCTTGCAGGCCCGTATTACCCATGATGTCACCATTATCGTTTGCCTTTGGCTTATGATCTCCGGTGCCATCGTGTTCGCGCCTCCTCTGACCCAAGCATTGGGCGCCAACGTCGTGTGGGTGTGTCGTATGAGCCACCGCGTCCTTGGTGTCGTGTTCTGCTTGGTTCCGATCATCAGCTTCTTCCTTGCACCGAAGGGCGCTCGTCATATCTGGGAGGCCAACGTCTGCAAGTGGACCTCTGATGACAAGAAGTGGATGCTCATGTTCTTCCCGTACCTGTTCGGTGCAAAGTGGATTCACATGCCCGATCAGGATATGCAAAAGTCCGGCCAGCGTTTCGCTGACGGCATGTTGTGGATTTTTGGTTTCGTGATGGCAATCTCCGGTGTCGTTTTGACCCTCGGTTCCATCTGCGTTGACCTCAGCGCAAACGCCCACGCGTTGTGGTTGATGATCCACGATATCGGCTTCTTCGCGCTGTGTATCTTCGTCCCGGCCCATATTTGGCTCGGTGGTGGCATATTCCAGCCCTACCGTGGCAATTGGAACATCGAGGGCAAGACGCGTGGTTGCTCCAACCTCATGTTCGGTGACGGCATGATTTCTGAGTCCGACGCCCTGTATCATTGGGGTCATTGGGCTCGCGAAGAGCTTGCGAGCGGCAAGAACGTCGTCTACAAGGACAAGGACGGCAACATCATTGACGCTGCTGAGATTCAGCGCAACGGTGCTCCGCTGTAGTCCGTTTTTGAGAGGCCGGCTTGTAAAAGCCTGGACTTTATGAATGACGCTGGGGGGTGGGTCTCCCGCCCCCCAGCGAGTCGCGTCGGTTCTTTCAGTACCCGAATGGTACTCCGTCTACTACTACTACTACTACTACTGGATTGCTGACCGTTGCCTGCTTTACGTGCGACAGGAAAGCCAAGGACATTCGTTCCCTGTCCATTCGGGTACTGAAAGAACCAATACGACCACAAACGACTTGATTTGCGCCTTTTGTGTCAAACAAGACATCCAAAACGCGGAGGGAGCCTCTTTGCGTTTTGGTAAAAGAGGAGGAGATTAGCTATGAACATGCGGTTGATCGATACCGCTATCAAGGCGTATGCCAGCATTCTCGACGAAGGGGACAACGCTCGTCTCGCCTTCTTCCATGAGCTTTGGAAGGTGGTTGATGAGTGCGAAAAGGAGCATGAATGCGCCTATGAAGCACCCGAGGCATCCACCATCAAGGCCGCTCTCGACGCTGGCACGTCGGTGTTTGCAACCCAGCCGGTTGTCGTTGACAAAGAGGTGCTCGTCGGAGACATCGAGAAGCTCATCGCCTGTGCCAAGTCTTCCACCGAGTTGGCCGAGGGGGTCCCTGATAATCTTGCCCGCGTCGATTGGGATCGCATTATCGACGCAAGCGACATCGAGCTTGCTGGTGCGAATCCCAATGCCTACCTCATGGATCTGTATCAGTCTCTTGTGGATGGCGGCGCGGAGGCGGGTTCTTTGGGTATCGCGCTCATGGCTGCAACGCTTGCGTTGAAGGCCCAGCTGGAAAAGCCTGCGGCTGTCGCGTTGGCCGCAATAAAGAAGGCGGTGGCGTTCGAGGAGATCCACCCCATGACCTGTCCGGTATGCGGAAGCGCCCCGACGCTTTCCCATGTGGGAGGGGAAACCTCCAGCAACGGTCGCGGTCGCAAGCTCATTTGCACCCAGTGCGGAACGTCTTGGGAGTTCGAGCGCGTCAGGTGTGCTCGTTGTGGAACGCAAAACCAGCGCAGCCTCCACTTCTACAACCTCGAGGGTGACGACAATCACCGTATTGGTACCTGCGACGAGTGTGGCAGCTATATCCGTTCCCTGTTCTCGGAGTCCGTGCTCGTACCGATTTCCTATGAGGTCGAGGACGTCGTTATGGCAAAGCTCGATGCGATTGCGCAAAACCCCGCTTTCGCCGGTGGCGGCGAGCGTCTCGACTAGCGTTTTTGGGTGATAAGATAAAGCGAGGGCGGCCTCAAGGCCGCCCTCGATGTTTCCAGCGCTTGAGCGGTACTCCGCCTACTACTACGATCTTTGGAGGTCCGATGCTTCTCGGACGCCATGGCCGCTTAAGCGATGGGCTGCTTCCAAGCGCACCGGCAATAGCGAACCGTGCGCAGCACTGCATCACTTTAGTACAACGTCGTCCATTTCTTTGTACAAAACTGACTTCAGGGTATATTTAAAGCCGTACGGCTTGGTGGGCGGGGCGCCCAGGCATTCTGAGAGATATTTTGTCGGGGGAGTGTGTTTGATGAACATTACGGTTGTGGCAGTGGGAAAACTCAAGGAGAAGTTTTGGAAACAGGCATGCGACGAGTATCTCAAGAGGCTCCAACCCTACGCAAAGGTCCAGGTAAGGGAAGTCGCTGATGTGGACCCCGCAAAGGCGGGCGGTGTGGATGCGGCTCGGACGAAAGAGGGGGTTGCGGTCTTGGCGGCCATTCCGGAGCGCGCCCATGTACTGCTTCTCGCTATCGAGGGTACGCAACGTTCCAGCGAGGAGCTGTCTTTACGAATTGACGATCTTGCGTTGCACGGAGAGAGCGACCTCGTCTTCGTGATAGGTGGAAGCGACGGGTTAAGCGAGACGGTTTACGCGCGCGCAGACGAGCTTTTGAGTTTCGGTCGAATCACCCTTCCCCACAACCTTGCCCGCGTGGTGCTACTTGAGCAGGTGTATCGCGCATTTAAGATCTCCCGTGGGGAGCCGTACCACAAGTAGAAACGTCTTTTCCTGCGTCTGGACTTGCTTTTTAACCTTGTTTGGCGAATGGGTTTGACAACGGACATGGCGAACGAATTTGACAGACGAATTTGACGCCAAGTTGTCCTTGGATTTGGAGAAATCTC
>CAZOGL010000001.1:110808-113145 GCA_964579575.1 uncultured Eggerthellaceae bacterium
ACGAATTTGACAGACGAATTTGACGCCAAGTTGTCCTTGGATTTGGAGAAATCTCCAATTAACTAGTAGGTTAGTAGGAAATGGGTTATCATAATCGGCGCATACAAACCGCATGGTGACACGGGTGCCGGTCCAAATTGCTTCGGCCAATCGAACATGCACGATTGAGAGGACTGACGATGTCTAAGACAGAACCGAACATGCAGGAGTGGCTTGAAGAGGCGAAGCGCAGCGAGAACGCCGCGCAGTGCGGAATGTTTTTGACCCACAACGGCGTGGTGCGATGCACCCCGAAAGCCCAGGTACGTCAAGGGGAGCAGGGTCTGCCTGCTGTCACCCAGGTAGATTTCAGCTACGATGCCTTGGGTCTCGAGAAGGCCGTCGCTGAGGCTATGACGTGGGATGGCATCTACTACGTGAAGGTTTGGCTGAACGAGGGCGTGTGCAATGTTGGAGACTCGCTCATGTATGTGCTCATCGGCGGTGACATCCGTCCGCATGTCATCGATGCGCTCCAAAACCTTGTAGGCAAGATCAAAAACGAGCTTGTCGTCGAGAAGGAAGTTTACGCTGAGTAGGAAAACTCGCTGACTTTTGTAACGCGGGGTCCTTCGGGGCCCCGCGTTTGTTTTCTCCCCTGTGGGGCTCAGATCGAACTTGGCTGGCCATCGTGTTGGCGTCCGTTGACGGTGAGGGGGTAGAGCTGTGGTTAGAAGTGGACGCTGACGACGGTGCCGACCTCGAGGAGCTCCCACAACTCGGCAGCCTTGTCGAGGGGGAGGTTGACGCATCCACCACTGCCGGTGGATTGGTAATGGTACAGGTCCCCGCCCCACCCTTGTGTTTGCCACGTCGCATCATGGAATCCGATGAAGTTGCTGATGAAGGGCATCCAATAGCTCACCTCGTGGCGATAGGTGACCGTGACGTCCTCGGTTGTGCCGTCGCTGTTGGTGACGGTGCTTGTCGCGGAGGACTGCAAGACACTCGGGCTCTCTTTGCTGTTGATCACGTAGACGCCAGTGGGGGTGTCGTAGTAGCCGTTGTCCCATCCCGTGATGACGTCGGTCTCCCAAAGGATGTTGTCGTTCTCGTCGTAGACGCGGGCATGTTGTTCGGTGATGTCGACATCGGCGTAGTAGCCAAAGTCGGGGCCGTCGGGGCCTTTGTAACCATTGCCCTCGACGTTGCACTCCACCTCGATTGTGCCCTTGGAGTTGTTCGCGATACCCTGGTCGACGGCGGCGCGCAACGTGTTCCGGTCGACATCCCATCCATATGTGCCGCCTGAGACAGAAATCGCCTTGCCATCGGCGCGTACATAGTTGTGTGTGCCTCCGACCGTATCGAGTGAGGCGGCGAGGCGGTCAAACCACGCGTCGAAACCCTCTTGGGAGGGGGTGACGTTGTAGTCGGCATCGACGGTGACCCATTCGAGCGCATACTTGCGATTGACGACGCATGAGCCCGATGAGCCGAGTTGGAGCGTGAAGTTGAAGTCGTAGAGCTTGTTGAGTTGGCTCGCCTCTTTTTCGAGCTGGTCGGTGGTGGCGACTGCCTTGCCCTCCTGTGTTGTGTTCGAGGGGGCGAGGTCCTCCGTGCCGAGCGCGATAGAGGTCTGCCATTGCGTCACGGCGTCCTTCGCCTTGGCGACGACGCTTTCGGCGGAAAGGACTGTTCCGGGATTTGATGGGGCGACGACCCAGGTGTTTGACGGCGCATCGTAGGACAGCGTGGCGTCAGAGGCGGGGGTGGCGGTTGCGTTGTGGGTCTCGACTAGGGAGGTGATGGTTGCGGTAAGCGTCTCCTCGTCGAATGTGGCTACGTCGCGTGCGTTGACCGTGCGTGTCGCGAAAAGCTCGAGGGGCCAAGTGGCAGCGTTTCCCTTGAGGTTGAGGGACTCGACGGTTGCGTTCGAGGGTGCAAGACCCATATCGGAGCTGGAAAGCGTTGTGTTCTCGCCCTCGCCCGTCAAGGTGAGTTTGAAGTCAGTGACGCATTGCGGAATCTTCGCGTTTGCCTCCTCGTAGGTCATCATGCCAAGGTTGGTGCTTCCGACTGTTGTGTTCGGGAAGAGGTGGCTTTGGAAGAAGCTCATTCCGGATAGGTAGATGATGACGAGGACGAAAGCCACCGCTGTTGCGATAAGGGCATTTCTCTTCCAAGGCGCGATGGGTTCTTGTGGGCGTCTTGTCGGCTTGTAGCTGCTGTTGTTCCTGCGCGGGGCGCTTATTGTTGGTGTGGTCTGTCTTCTTTGCGTTGGCATACGGCTATTCTAGCAAGACGTAAGGGTTCGTGTGACGAGTCTTGCCCAAAAGGGTCTTGTCCAAAAGGGCT
>CAZOGL010000001.1:113245-118091 GCA_964579575.1 uncultured Eggerthellaceae bacterium
AGCGCAACAACCAGGGTGCAACCATCAGGGTGGCGCCGCTAGCGGCAAATTTAACGAACGCGAAAAAAACGACTTCTCGCGAATGGTATCCTTACCCAATTACACAACGTGATGTTGCGGTGGAACGCTATACCGCAAAGCCTGAGAAGGAGAGTTGGATGTCTCTGCCAAAACCCAACCTGGACGCCGTGGCTGATGGTCGCACCACCATGGAGTTGGGCGACGTTTTGCCTATGACGGCGGAAGTGCGCGACAATCGCCTGTTTATCGGCGGCGTCGACATGACCGACCTTGCCCGCGAGCAAGGCACTGCGCTTTATGTCTTTGACGAGGCAGATCTGCGCAACCGCATGACGGCGTATCGCCAGGCGTTCGCGGAAAACTACCCGAAGCCGGCGCATATCGCCTATGCGTCCAAAGCCTTCCTCAACAAGGAGATGTGTCGCATTGCAGCTGAGCTCGGCATGAGCTTGGACGTTTCCGGCGGCGGTGAGCTGGCGTGTGCGCGTATGGCCGGTTTCCCGGTTGAGCGCGTCATCGTCCACGGCAACAACAAGACACCGCTTGAGCTCGAGGAGGCAATCTCTGCGGGCGTCGGTCGTATCGTCGTCGATAGCCGCATCGAGTTGGCACGCGTCAGCGAGATCGCCGGACGGCTTGGAGTCACGCAGGATATCTACATGCGCATCACGCCCGGCGTCGAGGCCGATACTCATGAGTACATCCGCACGGGGTGTGAGGACAGCAAGTTCGGCTTTACGATGCGTGAGGATTTTGCGTTTACGTGCGTCAAGAACGCGCTCGAAGCCCCCAACGTCCGCTTGGCGGGTCTCCATTGCCATATCGGCAGCCAGATTTTCGCGCTGCACTCCTTCCGCGAGGCGGTTGACGTCATGGTTGAGTTTATCGCCCGTATCAAGGAGACCTACGGCTACGTCATCGAGGAGCTTGATCTCGGCGGTGGTTTGGGCATCGCCTATACCGTGGCGGACAAACCGAGCACCATTGCGCAGTTTGCGGAGATGACATGCAGCGCTGTCAAGGATGCATGCGAGCGCTTCGGAGTCGAGCTGCCCGAGATCGGTGTTGAGCCTGGCCGCAGCATCGTCGCGGTTCCCGGTGTCACGCTGTACACGGTCGGTATCCTGAAGACGTTGCCGGGCATTCGTAACATCGTCGCTGTCGACGGTGGCATGTCGGACAACATTCGTCCTGCCCTGTATGGCAGCGAATACGAGGCGGTTGTCGCAAACAAGGCAGGCCAGCCGCGCGACAAGGTCGTTACCTTGGTCGGCAAGCACTGCGAGAGCGGCGACTATATCTTGGCTGACGGCTCGATTCAGACGCCCGATCTAGATGACATCGTTTGCGTGTTCGGCACGGGTGCCTATTGCTCCACGATGAGCAGCAATTACAACGGCCAGGTCAAGCCTGCCGTCATCTTCGTAAAGGACGGGGTCGCGCGCGTTGTGACCCGTCGGGAGACGTACGACGACTTGTACGTCCGTGACCTATAATGGATAAGACGAATGGATAAAACGGCAAACATCGAGAACATATTCACGGGAAGGTAGGAATTATGAGCGTAAAGATTGGCTTGGTGGGAACGGGTACGGTCGGCGGCGGTTGCCTCGAAATCCTCGCGAACCACAAAGATGATTTCAAGCGTCACTACGGCATCGACCTCGAACTCGCGGGCGTGTGCTCGCTTGAGACCGAGACGGCCGAGAAGTACGGCCTGATGGATATCTTCACGAAGGACTTCAATGACCTTTTGAGCAACCCCGAGATCGATATCATCATTGAGCTCATCGGTGGCACCACCTTCGCCAAGAAGGTCGTCATGGGCGCCCTTGAGGCCGGCAAGAACGTCGTAACTGCCAACAAGGCTCTCATGGCCACCTGTGGCGAGGAGATCATGGGCCTGGCTTCTGCCAAGGGCAAGGACATCGCATTTGAGGCGAGCGTCGGCGGTGGCATCCCCATCATCGGTCCTTTGAAGAGCCAGCTCATCTCCAATGAGATCATGAAGGTTATGGGTATCGTGAACGGCACGACCAACTACATGCTCACCCGCATCTCGCAAGGCCTGACCTATGAGGATGCGCTCAAGGAGGCTCAAGCGAAAGGCTTTGCCGAGGCGAATCCCTCCGCAGACGTCGACGGCTTTGACGCTGCTGCAAAGATCGCCATCCTCGCATCCATCGCTTTCAACTCCCGTGTCGTCATGGACGATGTGTACACCACCGGCATCACCAACATCACCCCGCTCGACCTTGAGGCCGCTGACGACCTCGGCTATTGCGTGAAGTTGCTCGCTATCGCCAACCGTTGCGCGGGCGGTATTGATGTTCGCGTCCATCCCACGATGCTTCGCAAGAACCACCAACTCGCGACGGTCAACGGGGTAGACAATGCCATCTTTGTCGTAGGCGATGCCGTGGGAGAGACGATGTTCTACGGTCCGGGCGCCGGTTCTGGCCCTGCTGCCAGCGCTGTTATGGGCGACGTGCTTGAGGTTGCTCGCCGTATCCAGATGGGAATCGGCCCGGTTCTCGGTTGTACGTGCACTGACAAGTTGCCGATTGCTCCTATCGAGGATCTTGAGACTCGTTACTATGTCCGCTTCAACGTCACGGATCGCCCCGGTGTCCTCGCTGCCATGACTACGGTCTTTGCCAAGAACAACGTCAGCATCCACAGCGTCATGCAGCGCGGCAAGGTCGATCATGACAACGAGACGGTCAACATCATCTACATCACCCACACGGCGAAGGAGAGCGCGATTCGCGCAAGCCTCGACGAGATCGCAGCGATGGAGAACGTGTTGCATGCCGAGCCGTCCCTCATTCGTGTGGAGCGCTAAAGGGGAACGTCATGGCAAGGCGCTATGTCACTATCCAGACCGACGGCAGGAAGCCGGCTAACGCGGCCAACGCTCTCGTCTCGGTCATCATGCCGATTTACAATGCCGAGCCCTTTCTTGACCAAGCGCTCAATAGTGTGCGTGGCCAAACGCACAAGAACATAGAGATTATCTGCGTCAACGACGGATCTACCGACCAGTCTCTATCCATCATTAAAAGGCATGCCGCTGAGGATGAGCGCATCGTCGTCATCGACAAGGAAAACGAGGGATACGGCGCTGGTTGCAACCGCGGTCTTGACGAGGCCCATGGTGAATGGATCGCTATCCTTGAGCCGGACGATTGGATTGAGCCGGGCATGTTCAAGGACATGCTCGAGTTTGCCGCCTCGTTCTTGCAGCGCATCGATATCATCAAGACCCCGTATTGGCGTATCACCGACCCCGACACGCACGCCGAGGCGAAGCTGAACTGCCCGTTCAACCGTCGCGTGCAAACGAGCAAGGTGCCCTTCACCATCGGTGAGTGCCCCGAGCTCCTCCGTCACCACCCGTGCATTTGGAGCGCCCTGTATCGCAGGGATTTTCTGATAGAGAAGGGAATCCGTTTCATGCCGATTCCCGGTGCGGGTTGGGCGGACAATCCGTTTTTGATCGAGACGATGTGCCAGGCTAGGGCCATCGTCTACCTTGACCAAGCCTATTACTGCTATCGAGAAGAGACGAAGAAAAAGACCGCCATGTTCCATGAGAAGCAGTGGCGCATCCCCTTCGCTCGTTGGAACGACATGCAGGAGATTATCGAGCGTTTGGGGGTGAGTGACCCCGGCGTGTTGAGCGCACATATCAAGCGTGGGTTCACCTATGCGGGAGGGGTGCTTGAGCACAACGACATGGACAACAACCCCGAGATCGCCGAGGCGTTGGAGGGTATGTTTAAGAAGATGGACCCTGCGCTCGCGTTCGCGGAGAAGGACACCCCTCCAGGGATGAAGCGTTTGTTTGCGGAGGTGCGCGGCATCGAATGCCCGAAGTTGAGCGACGCGCGATTCAAGATTCATGAGATCGGGCTCGGCCTCTACGCTTTAAGGAATGTCGGAATCAAGCAATCGGTTTCGGCCACAGCGCACTATCTCTTCGTGAAGAAGAACCGATCGGCTGGCAGGTAAGCCAATGATCCGCAGGTGGGAATTGGTTCTTGCCTGCGGCTTTTTCATCAGAAAGCAGGAATAATGAACTTTCACAAGGCGTCTTTTACGGCTGCGTACGGGGTGAGCTCCCAGCTCCCGCCTTCTTCCGGTCCCGAGGTGTCGTTTTGCGGTCGTTCCAATGTGGGGAAGAGCAGCCTGTTGAACAAGCTCATGTGCCGCAAGGGCCTTGCGAAGGTTTCGTCGGTCCCCGGAAAGACAGCGACTATCAACTTTTACGACGTTGATGGAGCGGATTTCGTCGACCTTCCAGGGTATGGATATGCGAAGGTCTCCAAGCAGGAGAAGGGTCGATGGTCCGAGCTTATCGAGGGTTACTTCAACCAAAGACGCGCCTTCGCCTTGGCTGTCGTCTTGGTCGATATCCGCCACGAGGCGAGCAAGCTCGATATCAACATGATCAATTTCTTGGAGGAGGCGGATTTGCCGTACATGGTGGTCTTGACCAAGGCGGACAAGCTCTCCAAGCAACAGACCACAAAACAGACGGCTGCGATTCGCCGCCAGCTCGCGTTGCCGGATGACGTCGAATTCCTCGCAGTGAGCAGCGAGAACGGATACCACATCGACGAGCTCCGCGCCCTCATTGAATTCTATGTCGATGGGCCTTTGGAAGAGGAATCTTAAAGCTTCTGGTAGGTTGTGTTAGTAGGTTGAGCTAACCACCCCGTGTCGGGATTGCCTTAATCTGGCTTTCCTTGACACGGGGTTTTGCGTTTTATGGGATAGGTAGATAGGTAGGTGTAGGTGGGTAGGTGGGTAGGTGGGTAGG
>CAZOGL010000001.1:118191-145928 GCA_964579575.1 uncultured Eggerthellaceae bacterium
ATGGGATAGGTAGATAGGTAGGTGTAGGTGGGTAGGTGGGTAGGTGGGTAGGTGGTTAGGTGTAGGTAGATAGGTAGGTAGGCACGTAGATGAGTAGATAGGTGGGTGGGTAGGTAGATACCTAGATACCTAGATACCTAGAAAGTTTGTAGAAAAGGTGATGGCGCGAATTATCCTGCGCAACCTTTTTCCACATGATACGTTACCCGTGCAACCCCGAAACATAGCTTGCACACGCCGAGCGAAAGGAGACCTCATGAAGGAGGCCTTGAATCTTGGCGTCTCTTGCGGGGGGAGCGCCATGGGAGGGCGTGGCGACAAGCGATGCTTCTCGTCCCCTGCGTCGTTGTTCGTCTTTGCCTTGGCTATCGCTTTGCCGCTTTTGTTGGTTGGGCATGCTGCCTGGGCGGGTGACGCGGGCTATCTTTCGGTGGGTGGTGAGATCGGGTACGGCGGATATTCCACCAACTACTTTATGGTCGACGGGGAGGTCGCCTATTGCGCGACGCCTTCGAAGGGGACTCCCCCGGCGGGAACATACGCCATGTCCGAGACGGACAACGAGTCTTTGGCGGCTGCGCTTTGGTACGGATGGGGTGGACCCGGTTTTGATGTGTCGATGTGGCCCGATACCTGGTATGACGGCTCTCCGATGGATGCGGATAAGTATGTCGCCCTCACCCACATTCTCGTATCTGATTGCTACGGGGGAAATGGGAACGAGGCCTACGGGCAATGCAGCCGCGTCTTTCAAGAATGGTGCCAATACTATGTTGTTGGCTATTCCATCGACAACGGTGCGCGTATCAATGGCGATGCCCTTGGCGTGAGACTCAGTGAGGTTGGGTTTGCGGCGGGAAACGCCCATACGTGGCCGACGGGGTTCTCCGCGTATGTTATCGAGACGAGGTGGGGCTCCCAGACCATGGCGACCTATCGCTATGCGGCGCCCGGTTCAATCGGGTTGTACAAGGTTTCCAGCGACCCTGATCTCGTGGAGGCAAACTCCTGTTATAGCCTCGCCGGTGCAACGTATGGCGTCTACTCCGATGTGGGATGTTCCGCCCTTGTCGGCACCATGACCACCAACGATAGTGGATATGCGTGTTGTGAGGGTTTAGCTGCGGGATCGTATTGGGTTTGCGAGGAGACCCCCTCGCCTGGCTTCCTCCTTGACGAACATGTATATCCTGTGACCGTGCGTCGCGGGGAGATGGCCATTGTGGAGTTGCAGGAGGGTATGGGCGAGGCTCCTGAGGATCCGCTTTATGCGACGGCAGGGCTTCTCATCAAGAAGTCAGATGCCGAGAACGGGTCTGTCCAAGGAGATGCAACCTTGGAGGAAGCGCGGTTCACCCTTGAGTTCTATGGCGGGGCGTTTGAGAGCGCAGGTGCTGCACGGGAGTCTGGAACGGCGATTCGTAGCTGGACGGTCCAAACGGACACAGACGGATGTGTCAAGCTCAACGAGGCAGCGGCCACGTTTGTTGGGGAGGATGGGGTATCTCGTCCTTACCTGGTCGAAGGTGACCCGTGGTGGACGGATGACGACGGTACCGTGGTGTTTCCCCTAGGGACGCTTGTGATACGGGAGGTGGAGCCTCCCCGCGGATACCTGCTTGATGATAAGGCTTTCGAAACCGTCGTTCTTATCGACAAGGTCAAGGCGACGTCGGGGAGTACCAACGGGGGGACGCTTGCAACCTGTTTGTTTGCCGATGAGGTCGTTCGTGGTGGGGTCGGTATCGAAAAGATTGATGCTGAGACGGGTGTTAGCGTAGGCATTGGAGCGGCGCGTCTTGAGAATGTGGTATTTGCGATTGTCAACGAAAGCGACTCTGCCGTGTGCGTCGGTGGTCGTTGCTACGAGCCGGGAGGGGTGGTTATGACGCTTGCGTTGAGTGACGGTCACGCTGAGACGTCTCGCTACGCGCTCCCGTATGGGTCCTACCGTCTTGAGGAGGTGTCTCCAGGAGTTGGGTATCGCGTATGTGAGCCTATCGACTTCGTTGTTGACGAGGAGCAAAGGATAGTGCAGCTTAGTGTTGCCAATCAGGTGGTTCGCGGGGACATCGTGTTTGAGAAACGTGACGAGTCCACGGATATGCCCATGGCCCATGTCGTGTTTCGGATAACGAGCACCACGACGGGGGAGAGCCATATCGTCATATCCGACGACGAGGGTGTGGTGAGCACGGCTTCCTCCCATGCGCTCCATACGCTCAACACCAACGTCAACGATTCGGCAATCGAGGACGGGACTTATGATGCTCAAGCGGGAGTGTGGTTCGGACTTTCGTCGGAGGGTATAACGGATCCCCGTGATGATTGCGGCGCTCTGCCTTATGACACCTATCTTGTTGAGGAGTTGTCCTGCGAGGCAAACGCCGGACGCCAACTTATCGAGCCATTTACGGTCGTGGTTGGGACGGATGGTGCCCTTGTCGATCTTGGCCTTGTCGAGGACAAGACGGCGACGGTGGGGACGGTGGCCGCATTGGTCGGCGCAGACGGCGACTTGGTTAAGGTGTCAAAGCCGACGGAGAACGCCCGCGTCATTGACACGGTTCGCTATGCGAATCTCGTGGCGGGCAGGACCTATGAGGTATGCGGATGGTTGGTGGATGCGACGACGGGGTCGGTGTTGAGCTCAGGTGGAGAGGAGGTGCGGGCCTCTACGACCTTTGTGGCGGATAGCCCATACGGCTCCACTGAGGTCACCTTCGATTTCGATGCGACCGAGTTGGACGGGCATGTGGTAGTCGTGTTCGAGCAGCTTCTTTGCGAAGGTCGCCTGCTTGCACAACATTGCGACTTTTTGGACGAAGGCCAAACGATTAGGTTCGAGGATCCAGGCGAGCCGTATGACCCCGATGTTCCTGATGATCCGATCGTTCCCCAAGAACCTGACGAGTCTAGCGAACCTGATGAGCCTTCCGGGCCCGATACGACGAGTACGACGCAAAATACCGGCGCGAGCACTGTTGCGAAGACCGGGGATGTAAGCGTTGTGCCGTGCGTATTGCTCGCGGGGATCGTCTTTGGATGCGGCATCGTTTTGGCAACGCTTGCCGTCCGGGGGAGACGGGTGCGCCGATGAGGGCATTGGTAATTGGATGCGACATCGTTTTGGCAACGCTTGCCGTCCGGGGGAGACGGGTGTGCCGATGAGGGCGCATGCAATCGAATTCGTGGTCGATTTGAGTGGATACTTCGGGGGTAGTTCCTGTATATGTGCCTATAATGAGAGGTTGTAATTTTTGCACGTGCAGAACGTGTTGGTAGAGCATCGGCAGAAGAGGAATCTTTACGTATGAAGGCATACAATCCCCACGAGATCGAACCCCGCTGGCAACAGAGTTGGGAGAAGAGCGGCATCAACAAGGTTGGCAACGATGGTGACAAGCCCAAGAAATATGTGCTTGAGATGTTCCCGTATCCGTCGGGCGACATGCACATGGGTCATGCGCGCAACTACACCATCGGCGATGTCATTGCCCGCTATTACCGGATGCAGGGTTTCGACGTTCTTCATCCTATGGGTTGGGACGCGTTCGGCTTGCCTGCCGAGAACGCCGCGATCAAGCGCAACAGCCACCCTGCGAAGTGGACCTACGCAAACATCGAGACCCAACGCAAGAGCTTCAAGCGCATGGGCTACAGCTACGATTGGGATCGTTCCGTTATCGCTTGCGATCCTGAGTACTACCGTTGGGGCCAGTGGATCTTCCTGCAATTTTGGAAGAAGGGCCTCGTCGAGCGTCGCAACAATCCGGTCAATTGGTGCCCGGGTTGTGGTACGGTCCTTGCGAACGAGCAGGTCATTGAGGGTAAGTGTTGGCGTTGTGACTCCGAAGTCGAGAAGCGCCCGCTGACTCAGTGGTATTTCAAAATCACCGATTACGCTCAAGAGCTTTTGGACGACCTTGATAAGCTTGATGGCTGGCCGGATCGCGTAAAGCAACAACAGGCAAATTGGATTGGTCGCTCCGAAGGTGCCGAGGTGACCTTCACCTTGTGCGACGCTGAGGGTAATGTCCCCGAGAACCCTACTGAAGACGACCTTCTGACTGTTTTTACCACCCGCGCCGACACGCTGTTCGGTTGCAGCTTCTTCTTGCTTGCCCCCGAGAGTACCATCCTTCGCGACCTCGTTGCTGGCACCGAGTATGAGCAGGCCGTCGTCAAGGTCATCGAGGACGCAAAGAAGATTACCGCCGTCGAGCGTGCTCAGGGTAACAAGGAGAAGCACGGTGCGTTTACCGGTCGCTATGTGGTGAACCCCATCAACGGCGAGAAGGTTCCCGTTTGGGTCGCCGACTATATCGTCGCCGATTATGGCACCGGTGCTGTCATGGCGGTTCCTTGCGGCGACCAGCGCGACTTCGAGTTCGCAAAGAAATACGATCTCCCTATCATCCCCATCATTGTCACCGAGGACGACCCGCTGTACCCGCAGCTCAAGGATGAGACGGGCCGCGTCGTCACGTCGGTCGATTGGGAGGCGGCTATGGCTGCCGAGGGCATCCTTGTCCAATCCGGCAAGTACACCGGCATGCGCGGCGGTAAACACTCGCAGGCCGAGGCTGCTATCGTCGGAGACCTCGAAGCTGCTGGTCGTGGGCATCGCAAGGTGGAATTCCGTCTGCGCGATTGGCTTATTAGCCGTCAACGTTACTGGGGCAATCCCATTCCGGCAATCCATTGCCCCAAGTGCGGTGTCGTTCCTGTTCCGGAAGAGGATTTGCCTATCCGCTTGCCCGAGGATATCAACCTCGCTGCGGGCGAGACCTTGGCGACCCATGCCGAATTCGTGAACTGCACGTGCCCGAAGTGCGGTGCGGCCGCGAGACGTGAGACTGACACCATGGACACGTTCACGTGTTCGAGTTGGTACTACCTGCGTTATTCCGACCCCCACAACGACAAGGTCCCCTTTGACCGTGATGTCGTCAACAGTTGGTTGCCGGTCGATAAGTACATCGGCGGCATCGAGCACGCCATCCTGCATCTGCTCTACAGCCGCTTCTTCACGAAGGTCTTGCGCGACCTGAACCTGCTCGATTTCGACGAGCCCTTCACCAACTTGTTGTGCCAGGGTATGGTTTTGGATGGAAACGGCGACGTCATGAGTAAGAGCAAGGGCAACGTCGTCAGCCCTGAGGATATGATCGCCAATTACGGCGCGGATGCATGCCGTGCCTACATCCTCTTCATGGCCCCGCCCGACAAGGAGCTTTTGTGGAACGAGGACGGTCTTGCCGGAATCTATAAGTTCCTCAACCGCGCATGGCGTATCGTCAACGATCTCGTAGGCGAGGCCGGCGAGGAGAGCTTGTTCCAAGCGGGCGCTTCCGAGGAGAAGGGGCGCGACGCCGCCAAGATCCTCAACCGCGAACGCCATCGCGTCGTGGGCAAGGTCGCAGACGATTTTGCGCGTGATAACTTCAACACCGCTATCAGCGCCATCATGGAGCTGTGCAATGCAGCGAGCGACTACCTGCGCATGGTCGACGCCGATACCCGCAAGGGCTCCGAGGAGCGCAACGCGTTCGATATCGATGTCGCTGAGACCATCGTCAAGCTTATGGCGCCCATTGCCCCCCATTGGGCCGAGGAGCTTTGGACCACCGTTCTTGGCCATGAGGACAGCGTCCACCTGAGCGGTTGGCCGCTGTTCGATCCCGAGCAGGCAAAGGCAGACGAGGTCGAGCTCGCGGTTCAGATCTGTGGCAAGGTCCGCTCCAAGATCACGGTTTCCGCCGACGCCTCCAACGAGGAGATTGAGGCTATGGCCCGTGACGCCGTTGCTGCCCATATCGAGGGCAAGAACGTCGTCAAGGTGATCATCGTCCCGTCCCGTCTGGTCAACATCGTCGCGAAATAATCCGAGGAGAAAGCATGGCAGACTTTATCGAGGGTAAGCGCCCTGTCATCGAGGCGCTTCGTGCCAACATGCCGTTCAAGCGCATCTTGATGGCGGACAACCTGAAGAAGGACAGCTTGGTGGGCGACATCGAGCGCAAGGCCCGCAAGTTCAACGTGCCGGTGCAGCTTGTGCCTCGTAAGAAGTTGGACGAGCTCTCTGAGCGCGGTAGCCACCAGGGGGTCATGGGCGAGACCGCTCCCTTCAGGTATGCCAGCGTCTCCGATATTGTGAAGCGCGCTGAGCGCTACGCCGACGACCATGACGGCCGCGCCCTCATCGTGATCCTCGACCACATCACCGATGCGGGCAATCTTGGCGCCGTCGCTCGTAGCGTCGATGCGGTCGGTGGTAGCGGCATCATCATCCCCAACAAGCGCTCTGCCAGCGTCACGGCTGCGACATACAAGTCCAGCGCTGGGGCCGTCTCCCATGTTCCTGTGGCGACCACCCCCAACCTTGTCAGCGCCATCGAGCGTCTGAAGAAGGACGGCTATTGGGTCGCTGGCGCCTCCGAACAAAAGGACGGCACCATTTGGGACACCAATATGAAGGGCAAGATAGCCTTGGTCATGGGGAACGAAGGCGAGGGTTTGTCCCGCGTCGTCCAAGAGGCGTGCGATTTCTTCGTTGCGTTGCCAATGGAGGGCGCGATTGGTAGCCTCAATGTCGCGCAGGCGTCCACGGCTTGCATGTATGAATGGTTGAGGCAAAATCGCTAATTCCTTGCGGGTTGTTTACGCGCGATTGAAGGTCGTTTACCCGCAAGATGAATTTGAGTCCCAAGACTTGATCCCTAAGACTTGAGTCCCCAGGACACAAGAGGAGAGAACTATGAACATGAATTTCGAGCGCAAGCTTCCGATTCCTATGGAAGTTAAGGAGATGTACCCGATCTCACAACATATGGCCGAGCTTATCGAGCGTCGACGTGTCGAGATTCAAAACATCTTTACAGGCAAGGACGACCGCATCGTCCTCATCATAGGTCCCTGCTCTGCGGACAATGAGGACAGCGTGATGGACTACATCACTCGTTTGGCCGAGGTCCAACACAAGGTCAAGGACAAGATTTGCATCCTTCCGCGCATCTACACGAACAAGCCTCGTACCACGGGACAAGGGTATAAGGGTCTTGTGCACCAACCCGACCCTGAGAGCAAGCCTGACGCGTTCAAGGGCATTGTCGCCACGCGCGAACTCCATATTCGTGCTATTGCCGAGACCGAGTTCACCTGCGCCGACGAGATGTTGTATCCGCAAAACTACAAGTACCTCGACGACATCTTGGGTTATGTTGCCGTCGGCGCGCGCAGCGTCGAAAACCAGGAGCACCGTCTCGTGTCCAGCGGTATCGAGGTGCCGGTGGGCATGAAGAATCCGACCAGCGGCGATCTCAGCGTCATGATGAACAGCATCGTCGCCGCCCAAAGCCAACACGACTTCATCTATCGTGGGTGGTCGGTCCAGTCGATGGGCAACCCCTTGGCCCACGCGATTATGCGCGGCTACACCGATGAGCAAGGCGGAATCTATCCCAACTACCACTACGAGAACATCATGCATGTCGCCAAGTTGTACGCGGATTATCCCGAGTTGGAGAACCCGGCGGTCATCATCGATGCCAACCACTCCAACTCACGAAAGAACCCCTTCGAGCAGCCGCGCATCGTCAAGGAAGTTTTGAACTACTGCAACTACAATGCCGATCTCAAAGGCCTCATCAAAGGCTTTATGGTGGAGAGCTATATCGAAGATGGCAACCAAAAGGTCGGCGGCGGTGTCTATGGAAAATCCATCACCGATGCATGCCTGGGTTGGGAGAAGTCCGAGCGGCTTGTTCTCGAGATCGCGGATTTGTTGTAAGGGCTTTTGAATTCGTATTGTTCTCAAGATCGCGGATTTGTTGTAAGACCTCCCGAATCGGTTTTCGGGTTTAATGACGAGGGGCGGGGTATCCTTTGGGAAATCCTGCCCCTTTTTCGTTTCTCAAGGCGCGACCTGCGGTCAGCGTCCGTCTCCTAGTCCGCCTCGTGCAACCCGCGGTCAGCGCCAGTCCCTAGTCCGTCCCCTAGTCCGCCTCCAAGTTCGTCTCGTGCAACCTGCGGTCAGTAGCGTCCGTCTCTCACAGCACGTTTGCGGTCAGCGTCCGTCCCTCAAGGCGCGAAGCTTCTCCTTTTGGTCGGCGGAAAGGCGATCGTAGAGTGTGCGTTTCTCGGCGACCTTTGGCGTCTCGTCCAAGCGCGCCTCGGAATAATACCCGTCGATTTCATGGCTAAATCCGTTTGCGCTCATGCGGTCGACGCCACCTCCGAACACCGTGTCTTGGATGGTTGCGTCGCTTGTTACGACAAGGGTCTCGACCTTTCTTTCCCGCGCATCGTGGGCGAGCTTCTCGATGACCTTGTCGGCGCTTGTCCCCGTGGGGCTGAACATGATGCGAACGCCCCCCACCGTCTCTTGGACTCCCGTTGAGTACACGTTGTCCCCGGCGTCAAACACGATGATGGCGCGCCAGTCGTGACCTGCGAAAGAGACGACGTCGTTGATGAGGGTCTCCCGGGCACGGTTGAACGCATCGTCGGCGTAGTCGGGTTGTGGCCCCACGATGTCACGGTAGCGCTCTCCCGACCTTAGGACGTTGTAGCCGTCGACGATGAGCAGTTTGTTTCTCTTCCTTGCCATGCCGTTTACTTTACCAGAACAGAGGAAGGGGGGGGATTGCGACTGTGCATACGAGCAAACACCCGCGCTGCCTTTGGGCGAACACCCGCGCTGCCTTTGGGGGAAGTGCGTGACGAAAGCGTGTGATGAGAACGTGTGATGAGAGCGTGTGAGGAAAACGTGTCGACAAGGATTCGAGCGACGACGATACAAAAGGGGAAGATACGGAAAAGTCATAATTATGTTTCCGCAGGTCAGCTAGTAAATAACATACAATATCCATATGAAAGCAAAATTTTTCTTGACTTGGGGACATTTATGGGCATAATTATCTAGCTTATGACTTTTTTCAGTCAGCCTTATGTTTTGTAAGGAGGAACAACCCCGTGGCGAAAGCTAAGAAAAAGGCGACGAAGGTTGCGCAGGAGACCCTTTACAGGGACCGCAGGAGCTTTGCGAAGATTCCTGGCGTCATGGATGTGCCGAACCTGATCGGCATCCAGACGGACAGCTTCAAGTGGTTCATGACCGAGGGACTCTCGGCAGCCTTCGCGGACATATGTCCGATCGAAAACAACACCAAAGACATGTTCGTGGAGTTCGGCGACCACTCCTTCGGCGAGCCGAAGCACAGCGTTGACGAGTGCAAGGAGAAGGACGTCTCCTACCAGGCGCCGCTTTTCGTTGACATCCGCTTCGTGAATCGCGAGACCGGCGAGGTCAAGGAGCAGAACGTGTTCATGGGCGATTTCCCGCTCATGACCAATCGTGGCACCTTCATCATCAACGGTACCGAGCGCGTCGTGGTTTCCCAGTTGGTCCGCAGCCCTGGCGTCTACTTTGCTGCCGAGCGTGACAAGACCAGCGACAAGACCATTTACAACGCGAAGGTCATCCCGAGCCGTGGTGCATGGCTCGAGTTCGAGACCGACAAGCGCGACATCCTTTCTGTGCGCATCGATCGCAAGCGTAAGCAGCCTGCTACGCTGCTCGTTCGTGCGCTCGGCCTCGCAGAGACCCGCGAGGAGATCATCGAGCTCCTCGGTGAGGACGAGATGGTTTTACGTACCCTCGACCGCGACTCTGCCACGACCAAGGAAGAGAGTCTCATCGAGCTCTACAAGCGCTTCCGTCCCGGCGAGACTGCCACGATTGACAGTGCGCGCACCCTGCTCGACGGCTTGTTCTTCAACCCGCAGCGTTATGACCTCGCGAAGGTCGGTCGTTACAAGATCAACAAGAAGCTCGAGTTCGACCAGTCCAACGATTGCTCCACGCTGACCCAGGAGGACATCGTTCGCACGATGAAATACATCATCGCGCTGCATGACGGCCAGGAGGGCTTCACTACCGACGATATCGACCACTTCGGCAATCGTCGCATCCGCACGGTCGGCGAGTTGATCCAAAACCAGTTCCGCATCGGTTTGTCCCGCATGGAGCGCGTCGTCCGCGAGCGTATGAGCATGCAGGAGCCTGAGTCGATCACGCCCCAGTCCCTCGTGAACATCCGCCCGATCGTCGCCGCAATCAAGGAGTTCTTCGGAAGCTCCCAGCTGTCCCAGTTCATGGATCAGACCAACCCCGCTTCCGGCATCACCCACAAGCGTCGTCTTTCCGCGTTGGGCCCTGGTGGTTTGTCCCGCGAGCGCGCGGGCTTCGAGGTTCGCGACGTTCATACCTCCCACTATGGTCGTATGTGCCCCATCGAGACCCCTGAAGGTCCTAACATCGGCCTTATCGGTTCCTTGGCGACCTACGCTCGCGTGAACCCCTTCGGCTTCATTGAGACTCCGTATCGTCGCGTCATCGACGGCAAGGTCACCGACGACGTTGACTACCTGACCGCAGACGAGGAGGAGAAGTACACGATTGCTCAGGCAAACGCTACCTTCGATCCTGAGACGCGCGTTTTTGGCACCTTCGACGAGAACGGCGAGTTCACTCCCTCTGTCAAGGTCCTTTGCCGTACCACCGACACTGATGGCAACTTCGGCGAAGCGGCTGACTGCCCGGTGGAACAGGTCAACTACATGGACGTTTCTCCGCGTCAGATGACCTCCGTTGCTACGTCGCTCATTCCGTTCCTCGAACACGACGACGCTAACCGCGCGTTGATGGGCTCCAACATGCAGCGCCAGGCTGTGCCCCTGCTGCGTCCGAGCGCACCGTTGGTCGGCACGGGCATCGAGCACCGCATCGCGGTAGACTCCGGCGAGATCCTCATTGCTCAAAACCCTGGCGTTGTCGACTATGTTGATGGCCAGACCATCATCATCTTGAACAATGACGGCGAGTACGACGAGTACGTTATCCCGAAGTTCCAGCGCTCCAATCAGAGCGGTTGCATCAACCACCGCCCCATCGTCCGCCAGGGCGACGAGGTCGCTGCGGGTGATGTCTTGGCTGACGGTCCGAGCTGTGACAACGGTGAGCTTGCTCTTGGTCAAAACCTCCTTATCGCATACATGCCGTGGGAAGGCTACAACTACGAGGACGCAATCATCGTTTCCGAGCGCGTCGTCGCCGAGGACCTCCTCACCAGCATCCATATCTCGGAGTACGAACTCGACGCTCGCGACACCAAGCTTGGCCCCGAGGAGATCACCCGTGAGATCCCGAACGTGTCTGAGGACATGATTTCCGACCTTGACGCTGACGGTATTATCCGCATCGGTGCCGAGGTGTTCCCGGGCGACGTCCTTGTCGGCAAGGTTACCCCGAAGGGCGAAACCGAGCTCACCGCCGAGGAGCGCCTGCTTCGCGCCATCTTCGGTGAGAAGGCTCGCGAGGTCCGTGACACCTCCTTGAAGGTGCCCCATGGTTCCGGCGGTCGCGTTATCGGCATCCACCGTTTCAGCCGTGAGGCAGGAGACGAGTTGGCGCCTGGCGTTAACGAGCTCATCCGCGTCTACATCGCCCAAAAGCGTAAAGTTCAGCAGGGCGACAAGCTCTCTGGTCGTCACGGCAACAAGGGCGTCATCTCTCGTGTCCTCCCGGTCGAGGACATGCCGTACCTGTCCGACGGTACGCCCATTGACGTCATCCTTAACCCCTTGGGCGTTCCTTCCCGTATGAACGTCGGTCAGTTGCTCGAGAACCACCTCGGCTGGGCTGCCAAGTGGGGTTGGAACGACGATCCCGACAGCGATGAGCCCGTGCAGGGTCCTTTCCATGTCGCAACGCCTGTATTCGACGGCGCGACCGAGAAGGAAATCTCCGACTGCATCGAGGCTGCAAACAAGAACCTCATCAACATCAACCATGCCAAGTACGGTGAGCTGGCTCGTGACGAGTTCGTCCCCCAGCTGTCCCGTGAAGGCAAGACATGGCTGTTCGACGGCCGTACGGGTGAGCGTTTCCGCGAGCCTATCACCGTCGGCACAACCTACATCCTGAAGTTGGGCCACATGGTCGACGACAAGATCCATGCCCGTTCAACCGGTCCTTACAGCTTGATCACCCAACAACCCCTCGGCGGCAAGGCCCAGTTCGGTGGCCAACGTTTCGGCGAGATGGAAGTTTGGGCTTTGTACGCGTACGGTGCCTCCAACGTTTTGCAAGAGATCCTTACGGTGAAGTCCGACGATACCGCCGGCCGCGTGAAGTCTTATGAGGCCATCGTCAAGGGCGAGAACATCCCGCCTGCGGAGGTGCCTGAGTCCTTCAAGGTTTTGGTCAAGGAGATGCGTTCCCTTTGCCTGAACGTTGAGCTGGAATCCCATGCGGTTCCCGAGGTTGAGGAAGAAGCCACTGACAGCATGCTCCTTGCCATGCAGGCTGACGCCAAGAAGACCGAGGAAGAGGAGGCTGTGAGCGCTCTTGACAGCATCGCGGCCGAACTTTCCGACCTTATGGGCGGTTTGAAGGATGAGGTAGATGCAAGCGAGCTTATTGGCGGAGAGGAAGAGTAAATGACGACTGAATTTGATGTCACAAACTTTGACGCCATGCGTATCTCTTTGGCGAGCGCGGAGGACATCCGTGGCTGGTCCCGTGGCGAGGTAAAGAAGCCCGAAACCATCAACTACCGTACGCTCAAGCCCGAAAAAGACGGCCTGTACTGCGAGAAGATCTTCGGTCCCACCAAGGACTGGGAGTGCGCTTGCGGCAAGTACAAGCGTATCCGCTTCAAGGACGTCAAGTGCGAGCGTTGCGGCGTTGAGGTTACTCGTGCAAAGGTTCGTCGTGAGCGCATGGGCCATATCGAGCTCGCTGCTCCTGTGAGCCATATCTGGTATTTCAAGGGTAGCCCGAGCCGTCTTGGCTACCTGTTGGACATTCCTCCGAAAGAGCTGGAGAAGGTTTTGTACTTCGCGAGCTCTATCATCACTAGCGTTGACCGCGAGGGTCGCGAGGAGGACGAGGACATTCTCCGCGAGGAGCTTGCTGCCGATATCGAGGAGTTGGACGCCGAGCGCGACCGCCTCATCGAGGAAGTCAAGCGTATGTCCACCGAGTACGTTCCTGAGGACGACGAGTTCGTCGACGAGTTCGACGAGGACGAGATGATGACCCCCGAGGAGGTCGAGGAGGAGATCGCCGAGCTCAAAGAGGAGTTCGAAGAGCGCAAGGAGCAGCGTCAGGCCGCATTTGACCTGTTCTTGCGCATCGAGCCCCGCATGCTCGTTCCCGATGAGTCCCTGTATCGCGTCATGCGCGCAAACTACCGCGACTACTTCACCGGTGGTATGGGCGCCGAGGCCGTTCGCGACTTGCTCGAAGCCATGGATCTTGAGGCAACGGCCGAGGAGCTTTCCGAGACCATTGCCACCGGCAAGGGCCAAAAGCGTGCCAAGGCCATCAAGCGCCTGAAGGTCGTCGATGCGTTCCTGAAGAGCTCCAACAAGCCTTCCGACATGATCCTTGACGTCATCCCGGTTATTCCGCCCGATCTGCGTCCTATGGTCCAACTCGACGGCGGCCGTTTCGCCACGTCTGACTTAAACGACCTGTATCGTCGCGTCATCAACCGCAACAACCGCCTCAAGCGTCTGCTCGACCTCAATGCTCCCGAGATCATCGTGAACAACGAGAAGCGCATGCTCCAAGAAGCTGTCGACAGCCTGTTCGACAACGGTCGTCGCGGGCGCCCGGTCACAGGCCCTGGTGGACGCGCCCTCAAGAGCCTTTCCGACATGCTCAAGGGCAAGCAGGGACGTTTCCGTCAAAACCTTCTCGGCAAGCGTGTTGACTACTCCGGTCGTTCCGTTATCGTTGTCGGCCCGACGCTGAAGCTGCACCAGTGCGGCCTACCGTCCCAGATGGCTCTCGAGTTGTTCAAGCCCTTCGTCATGAAGCGTCTGGTCGAGCTCGAGTACGCTGCCAACATCAAGGCCGCGAAGCGCGCTGTCGATCGTGGTGCCACCTATGTGTGGGACGTTCTCGAAGAGGTCATCACCGAGCATCCCGTCCTGCTCAACCGCGCACCTACCCTGCACCGCTTGGGCATCCAGGCATTCGAGCCGGTCTTGGTCGAGGGCAAGGCCATCAAGTTGCACCCCTTGGTCTGCACCGCGTTCAACGCCGACTTTGATGGCGACCAGATGGCAGTCCATGTACCGCTGGGCAACGCAGCTCAGGCTGAGGCCCGCGTCCTCATGCTGTCCTCCAACAACATCAAGTCTCCTGCACACGGTCGTCCCCTGACGGTCCCGACGCAGGATATGATTATCGGTTTGTACTATCTGACCGCAGCGCGTGACAACTTCCCGGGCGAGGGCCGTGTGTTCATCGATATCGATGACGCCATGAACGCCTATGACGCCCGTGCGGATGTGGACCTGCAGGCAAAGATCTGGGTTCGCCTTCGTGTCGATTGCACGGTCGCAGTCGCGCATGGCGAGTTCGAGGAGCACAAGGCGGGCGATCGTATCCAGACCACCATCGGCCGTATCATCTTCAACAACATCTTGCCCATGGACTATGAGTTCTTGAACTACGGCATGAACAAGAAGGAGATTGGTCGTCTCGTTGAGGACGTTTGCAACCGCTACAGCCTCTCCGAGATTCCGCCCATTCTGGACGGCCTCAAGTCAACGGGCTTCCACTATGCAACCCGCGCCGGCCTTACCGTTTCCGTCTACGATGCGACCATTCCTCCCGAGAAGCCTCAGATTCTTGCTGAGGCTGACGAGAAGGTCGCCATCATCGACGAGGACTACGAGATGGGCCTCATGAGCTCCGAAGAGCGCCACAAGCAGGTCGTTGACGTTTGGACCGAGGCCAATGACGCCGTCGGCGACGCCATGGCTGACAACTTCGACAAGTTCAACCCGATTTACATGATGGCCGACTCTGGTGCTCGTGGCAACATCAAGCAGATTCGCCAGCTTGCCGGTATGCGTGGCTTGATGGCTAACCCGAAGGGCGAAACCATTGACCGCCCGATTAAGGCAAACTTCCGCGAGGGCTTGAGCGTATTGGAGTACTTCATCTCCACCCATGGTGCTCGTAAGGGTCTTGCTGACACCGCGTTGCGTACTGCAGACTCCGGTTATCTGACCCGTCGTCTTGTGGACGTTGCCCAAGACGTCATCATCCGCGAGATCGACTGCGGTTCCACCGACGGTGTTCCGTACCCGGTCCGCAACCCCAAGGGTGATCTTGATGACAACCTGATCGGTCGTTGCCTGCTTGAGGATGTTGTCTCTGCCGACGGCGAGGTCGTCGTTGAGGCCGGTAACTACATCTCCTCCATGGCTATGCTCAAAGAGATCGATGCTGCTGGCATCGAGACGGTGCTTATCCGCACGATCATGACCTGCCATGCAAGCCACGGTGTGTGCCAGAAATGCTATGGTTGGGATTTGGCGACGGCTCGTCCGGTCAACATCGGCACGGCGGTCGGCATTATCGCTGCTCAGTCCATTGGCGAGCCTGGTACCCAGCTCACGATGCGTACGTTCCACTCCGGCGGCGTCGCTGGTGGAGACATCACCGGTGGTCTGCCCCGCGTTCAGGAACTCTTCGAGGCCCGCAAGCCCAAGGGCCAAGCGGTTCTCGCGGAGATCTCCGGCACGTTGCAGGTCTTCGGCGATAAGACTTCTAAGAAGTTCACCATCCATGACGAGGAAGGCAACTACCGCGAGTACGAGGTACCCGCTCGTGCCCAGTTGTATCCTGGCCTTAGCGATGGTTGCCAGGTCACCATGGGCCAACAGATCACCAAGGGTTCCGTTAACCCCCACGACCTGTTGCGTCTGACCGACCCGAACACGACTTTGCGCTATATCGTCTCCCAGGTTCAAGACGTGTACGTCTCCCAGGGTGTAGACATCAACGATAAGCATATCGAGGTCATCGCCCGCCAGATGCTCCGTAAGGTCGCTGTGCTTGAGGCTGGCGATTCCGACTTGTTGCCTGGCCGTCAGGTCAACCGCTTCGAGTTTGAGAAGATTGCCAACGAGCTTATCGCTGAGGGTAAGGAGCCGCCCGTCGGCCAGCCGTTGCTCTTGGGCATCACCAAGGCGTCGCTTGCTACGGACTCCTGGCTGTCTGCTGCGTCCTTCCAGGAAACCACCAAGGTCCTCACGGATGCCGCCATCGAAGGCAAGCGTGATACCCTCGCTGGCCTTAAGGAGAACGTCATCATCGGCAAGCCGATTCCTGCTGGTACGGGCCTTACCCGTTATCACGAGGTCGGTCTTACCTACAAGGGTGAGCGTGTCGACAAGGTGACCGCAGAGGCTTTGCCTGCATGCGCTCCCGACGTTCTGCGTGAGATCGAGGATCTTTTGCCCCAACCTGAGGATTGGAGCCTCGATGTTGATAACTACCCGAATGGTGCGACCGGCTTTGGCGGCTACTACGGTTCTTCCTCCTATGGCGCAACCGGCCTGAGCGAGGAAGAGGCTCGACTCTATATCTACGACGACTTGGGAGTTTCCCAACGTTGGGCAAACAAGTTCTCTGAGGCTGGCATCGAGACCGTCGCCGATCTCGTTGGCCACAACGAGGAGGACCTGCTTCGTATCGAAGGCATCGGAGTGAAGGCTCTCGAGGAGCTCAAGGCGGGCCTTGCCGAGCGCAACCTGTCTCACGTCATCGAGGACGATCTCCAAGCGACCAGCGACGATATGAGCCAATTGCTCGATATGGTGTTCAGCCCTGATGACTCCATCTTAATCGGTGGTTCTGAGCCGGCGACGTTCAATACCGACGGCGAGGATATGCTGGGCGAGGCTTTGCCGCCCCGCTCCTATCAGCGTAACCTTGACGAGCTTGACGCCTTGTTGGGTTCCGTGAGCTCTTACGGTTTCGGTATCACCTCCGAAGAGGACGAGGCTGCATCTAATGCCGCTATGTCCGAGGACGAGGATTAAGAGCTAATGTCTGGGGGGCGCTTCTGTGCGCCCCCCTTTTCCTATTGTTGTGCGGCTCTTCCTTTGAGGAGAGCGTATGGGTTTCAGACCATAGGTATCAACAAGGGGGTTGATGTTTTATGGCAAGATTATTCGGAACCGACGGTGTCCGTGGTGTCGCGAACAAAGAGTTGACCTGCGATCTGGCTTTCAAGTTGGGGCAGGCAGCAGTGGCGTTCCAAGGGAGAACCATCCTTGTGGGCAAGGACACGCGCCTTTCTGGCGATATGTTGGAGTCGGCGGTATTTGCTGGCATCACGAGCATGGGCGGTACCGCTCTCAGCGCCGGTGTTATTCCGACGCCGGGCGTTGCGTTGCTCGTCCAAGAGCTTCATTGTGATGGCGGTATCGTCATTTCTGCAAGTCATAATCCGCCTGAGTTCAACGGCATCAAGCTGTTTGACGGCAAAGGCTACAAGCTTCCCGATTCCGTCGAGGATGAGATTGAGGCTTTTATCAAGGCCGGTGGCGCCGCTGTTGAGGATCTTCCCAACGGTGATGAGGTCGGAATCGTTTTGCCGGTGGAGAATGCCACCGAGATGTATATCGACCATGCCGTCAAGGCCATCGAAGCCCAAGGGGTTTCCTTTGAGGGGCTCAAGATCGCCCTTGATTGTGGCCATGGTGCAAGCGCTTTGACAAGCCATGAGGCTTTTGAGCGCCTTGGCGCTGAGGTTGTGGCTATCAACGAGGACTACAGCGGTGTTGATATCAATGTCGGATGTGGTTCCACCAATTTGGAGCCGGTTCGTGCGCTTGTTCGCGCAACCAACGCTGATGTGGGCATCGCCCATGACGGTGACGCGGATCGCGTTATGATGGTCGACGCGCAAGGCAATGAGATCGACGGGGATATCATGGCTGCGATCTTGGCCCTTGACCTGAAGCAGCGAGACCGGTTGCCAGGAAACACGGTGGTCGGAACGGTTATGTGCAATCTCGGATTCGTGCGTGCGATGAATGCCCATGGCATCGAGGTTGTCCAGACAAAGGTCGGGGATCGCTACGTACTCGAGGAGATGCGCGCCAAAGGCTATGCGATCGGTGGCGAACAGTCGGGCCACATGATCATGCTTGAGCACAATTCCACTGGTGACGGCCTGATGACCGCGGTACAATTCCTCGCAGCTGTGAACCGTACGGGTAAGACCGTGGGAGAGGCAGCGAAGATCGTAACGAAATATCCGCAGGTCCTCATCAACGTCGGTGGCGTTGACAAGAGCGCGCTCGATGTTTGCGAGCCTGTTTGGGCGGCGGTTCGAGCTGCCGAGGAGGAGATGGGTGATACCGGTCGCGTACTCCTTCGCCAAAGCGGTACCGAGCCGTTGGTTCGCGTCATGGTTGAAGCGGAAAGCGACGAGGATGCCCAGCGTCATGCCGAGGCTATTGCTGCGGTTGTGAAACGAGAACTGTCCATTTAGATTCATCTAGAGATATTTGTCATATAAAAAGAGAGGGCCTCAGGGAAATCCTTGAGGTCCTCTGTTGTGTTTGGGTGGCTGTTGTGTTTGGGCGGCTTTTGCCTAGTGGCGGCGGAGCTTATTTCTCAGCTTCGACACGCTTGAGATTCCTTTGATCGTTGCCTTTGCGAGGCCTCGTCCAATGTGGTAAGCAAGTCCGCTGCCGCTGCTTTTCTTCTTAGGGGTGGTATCCAAGAGCAGGGGGAGTTGGGGTTCGGGCTCAGACTCGGGCTCCGGATCGGACTCGACAACGGCCTCGGGCTCGAGCTCGGCCTCAAGCTCGACAACGGATTCGGAGTCAGGTTGGGGCTCGGACTCAGAAACAGCCTCTGGTTCGATAACGGCCTCCGGCTCGACGACGAGTTCCGGCTCCGGCTCAGGCTCCGACTCGACAACGGGCTCCGGTTTGGTCTCGGCCTCCAGCTCGACAACGGTCTCGGCCTCCGGCTCGACAACAGCCTCGGCCTCGGTCTCGGCCTCCGGCTCGACAACAGACTCAGCAACGGTCTTGGGCTCGGGGTCGACCAAAGGCTCCGAGTCGACGACAGGCTCCAACTCATCAACAGCCTCGAACTCGTTGTCGACCAAAGGCTCAAATTCGTTGTCAACTTCGAGGTTTTTCTCTGCGACCTTCTCCTCAAATTGCGCTCTCAGGTTTTTGATCATTTCCTTTTGTTCGGACGGAGGAAGCTTTGCCAGCTCGATTAGGAACGTTTGGCTGTCAAACAACGCGATACCAGTCTTGTTTCCGTTCTTGTCGAAGGTGTAGCGAATAACCTCACCGTTTTCGTCGCGCTCGCCGAAGTAACCGAGGGGCGTATACGTGCCGTCCGCCCGAAGTTCGCGAAGTTTTGCGGTGTCGCGCATGCTGGCGAACAGGTAGTCCATGATGTATTGGCGATGGCGATCGTTGTTCAGTGGCCAAGCGATTTCGACGCGTTTGTCCATGTTGCGCGTCATGAGGTCGGCGCTGCTGCAGTACAGACGCATCTTGGGATCATCAGGAGCTCCAAAGCAATAGATGCGGCTGTGCTCAAGAAGGCGACCCACGATGGAGACGACGCGGACGTTATCGGTGTACCCCGGAACGCCTGGGACAATGCAACTGATGCCGCGAACAAATAAGGTGGTGGGGACGCCGGCTTTGCTTGCCTTGGCGATCTTCTCGATGATTTCTTTGTCAGTGATGCTGTTCGTCTTGAAGAACAGACCGCAAGGCATGCCTTTCTTGGCTTTGGTGATCTCCTTGTCGATACCCTTGAGTATGTTCGCTTTGATTTGGAGGGGAGCGACCCAAAGTGTCTTGTAGTGGTCATCGGCGTTTTCGAGCGCCATGTTGCGGAAGAACCTGACGGCGTCCTTGCCGAAATGGGGATCGGTGGTGATGTAGCTGATGTCGGTATAGAGGCGCGCGGTCTTCTCGTTGTAGTTGCCGGTGCCGAGTTGGGTGATGTATTGGATGCCATCGTCGGTTTGGCGGGTGATGATGCAAATCTTGCTGTGGACCTTGAACTCGCGGAAGCCGTAGATGACCTTACACCCAGACTCCTCGAAGCGTTGGGACCACTTGATGTTGTTGCTCTCGTCAAAGCGCGCGCGCAACTCGAGCAGGGCGGTCACGTCCTTGTCGTTCTCCGCCGCTCGGATGAGGGCCTCGGCTAAGCGGCTGACGGAGGCGAGGCGATACAAGGTGATGCGGATGGAGACCACGTCAGGATCAATCGCCGCTTCCTCGAGCAATTGCACAAACGAATCCATGCTCTCGTAGGGATAGCACAACAACAAATCGTTCTTGGAGACCTGCTTGATCAATGACTTACCCGGTTTGACTCGTGAGCAGATGGCGGGATTAAAGGGGCTGTTGACCAGATTCGCGCGCTTTTCCTTGGAGAGCATGCCGGAGATTCCCCAGGTGTAGCTGAGATCGAGTGGTACCCGCGTCACGTAGGTTTGGTACTCCTCGAGATTGAGACGGGCGAGGATGATTTTTTTCACGGTGGCCGACAATTCTTTTGCGCTCTCAAGACGCACGGGAGCGAGACGACCGCGCTTCTTCAGGATGCGCTTCATATGCTCGCGATAGTCGGTGTCCGCCTCGTCGGAGCTTTCGGTGGTGTCGAGGTCCGCATTGCGCGTAACGCAGATGATGTTGGTGTGTTTGACCTTGTACATATCGAAAACGGACTGCGCCAATTGCTCGATGACTTCCTCGAGGAGGATGAAGCTTGTCCCCTCTCCGGGGATTTCGATCACGCGACGGCATTGGCGCGGCATGGGGATGAGGCCAAGAGTCGCGTCTGCGGCTCCGCCGGACTTGTTTTTCTTTTTCTTCTTCTTGTCAAGGTTGAGTTCCTCAAGACGGACAACCACATAAAGGTCCCCGTTCTCTAGGTGGGGGAAGGGGTGGCGGCTGTTGACGATTTGGGGAGAAAGGAAGGGCTTGATGAACTCCTGGCTGTACTTTTTGATGAAGCTCAGTTGGCTTGCGTCGAGCTCTTCGTAGCGAAGTTGGTGAACGCCGGCCTTCGCAAGTTCGGCGCGGATGTCCTCAAATACCTTCTCCTGTTGAGGGTATAGCTGGTGGCAGCGTTCATGGATGATTTTGATTTGCTCCGAGGCGCTCAGGCCGCTCTTGGTGTCAATGACAGGCGTCTTGAGGAGGGAAAGGTCGGTGAGCGATCCGACGCGCACCATGAAGAACTCTTGAAGGTTGCTCCAAAAGATGCTTACGAAGTTCAACCGCTCTAGCAGGGGTACCGTCTCGTCGGCTCCTTGGTCGAGCACGCGCTCGTCGAAGGTAAGCCAAGAGAGTTCGCGATTTTGCATGTAGGGGGTGACGCCACGATACTGCTGCTCGAACAATTGGTTGGTGGTGGGCTGGTCGGTGTTCATGCTGGGTCTTTCTCTCCGATCTATAACGACCTGTAAACACGTCGATTTTACTTCTTTTCCTGATGGTGTTTGTGACGGTGTTTGCAAAATTGAACGGTTGGGCGCATAATCCACAGCTTTGTTCGAAGGCACGTTCGCACGTCTCCGGCGTGAATGCGCCTCTTTTTGTGTTTGCGTGTTGTATAGTGGGTGGATACGCTTCCAAGAGCGAATGTTTTGCTGTGCTTGAAAGGGATTTCCCATGACTGAACAAAACCAACAGGTAACGTACGCCGAGGCTGGTGTCGACATCGTCGAAGGGGCTCGTGCGGTCGATGCTATCAAGGAGACCGTCCACAGCACCTATCGACCCGAGGTCGTGGGTGATATCGGGGGCTTCGGTGGTCTGTTCAGCATCGCCGCTGCCAAGGACATGCAAGATCCTTTGCTCGTCTCCGGCACTGACGGTGTCGGCACGAAGCTCAAGGTTGCCCAACTGACCGGCAAGAATGACACGGTCGGTATCGATCTTGTCGCCATGTGCGTCAACGACGTGTTGGCGACCGGCGCCGAACCGCTGTTCTTCTTGGATTACGTCGCGGTGGGCAAGCTCGATTCCGCATCCATGGCAAAGATCGTCGGTGGCATCGGCGAGGGTTGTCGTCAAGCTGGTTGCGCCCTTATCGGTGGAGAAATGGCCGAGCACCCGGGCGTTATGGATCCCGACGATTACGACCTGAGCGGCTTTTGCGTTGCCGTCGTCGATCGTCCCAAGATGCTTGACCCTGACAGCGTCCGTGAGGGCGACATGCTCATCGCCTTGGCATCCAGCGGTCTGCACTCCAATGGCTACTCCCTTGCACGCAAGGTCACCGTCGAGCGTATGACGCGCGAAGAGGCTATGGCTCCCTGTGAGGTCTTGGGAGGGCAATCCGTCGCTGACGCGTTGCTGACCCCGACCCGTATCTACGTCAAACCGGTCCTTAACGTTTTGCGCGAGGTTCCGGGTGCCGTTCGGGCTCTTGGTCATATCACTGGTGGCGGCATCACCGAGAATCTGAACCGTGCGCTCCCCAAAAACGTCAATGCGGAGGTCGACCTCGGCACGTGGCCGGTTCCGCCTGTCATCAAGTACGTTGTGGATGCTGCTGGTCTTTCCGACGAGGAGGCGCTCAAGACCTTCAACATGGGTACCGGTATGATCCTCATCGTCGATCCCGCCCAGGCAGAGGATGTCGAGGCGGTACTTGCCAAGGAGGGCGAGACCACGTATCGCGTCGGTCGTATCGTCTCTGGTGAGGGCGAGGTCCAATACGCCAACGAGGGCAAGTTGTACGCCTACGGTGCGTAAACCAATCTAGATGTCGAAGTTCTAGATGTCGAAGCTCAGGCCGTCGGCAGCGGGAGCGACGCGTCCGTCATATTGTTCGCAATACGCTTCGAGCTCCACGAGAGTGATGGGCTCGGCGTAGTGCATGCACAGGTGGGTCAAATAGATTTTCCCCGCATCGAGGGAGAGACCCTCCTCGATACACTCCTGCACGCTGTGGTGGTTTTGGGGGCAAGGGCACGACTTCCAATAGGTTGCGTCCATGGCAAGGATGTCCACGCCGCGGATGCGTTCGCGGGTCTCTTCCGGTAGGCGACCGGTGTCACTTGCGTAGAACATGCGTGTGCTTGGCGTCTCAATCAGATAGCCATAGGTGCCGGGAGCATGGGTGACGGGTAGGGCGGTGTAGCGCACTCCGTCGAACTCGTGGGTGTCGAATGGCTCCATGACGTTGAAATCGAGGGCGTAGTCCATGTAATGAAACTCTATGGCAACCTCTCCAAGTGTCTCGACGCTTCCGTAGGTGGGCAATGCCTTCTTGGTGCGCAATTGGACCATGTATTCAAGTTCGCACAGACCCGTGATGTGATCCGAGTGGCAATGGGTGATCAGCAGCTCGTCGAATTGGCGGATCCCTTCGCGGATGAGTTGGTGGCGTGTGTCTGGTGGCGTGTCGATGAGGAGGGTCGTGCCAGACTCGGTTCCTCGCACCATGACGCCGCAATCTCCTCTCCGTGCACGAGGGTTATGACGTGCCTCGGTGCAGGCGGGACAATCGCAAAAAAATGCTGGAACGCCGCATCCGGCGCCCGTTCCCATGAATGTGAAGCGATGATTTTTGGTCATTTTCGACTCCTCGTATCGCACTGAAAATAGTGGATGACTGCTACTATTATAAAATGACTTTGCCAAGGTCATAACGGATTTTTTCTTTCGATTTTCTACCAATTAATGGCCCATTGCCAGTAGAAAAAATGCAGGGAATGGATATAATCTACTCTAATTGCCTGTCGGATACAGGGCAATTGTGTGTTGCTTGTTTCAGGAGCGCCGCAGGCCATGAGGGACGGGCCACCGTACTAGTTGAAGAAGGAAGTAGAGAGTCTTCTTCACATAGTACGTGGGCTATTTGGGGTTCAACCTCGTTTCTCTACCGCTTCGGTTGTACGCCAAGGACCCAAGTGGGTTTGCGGTCTGCAGCCTGTGTATTCGGGCTGTTGCGAATGAATCGAGCGATGCGCGGAATAGTTGGAAGACGAGAAAAGAGAGAGAGGGATGAGATGACGACGGAAATTGATATCCATGCGCCTGGAGTAGAATGCATCCGTACGCAGTGCTACTTCTGCCACGCCAACTGTGGTGTTCTTGCATACGTCAAGGACGGCGACGTCATCAAGATCGAGGGCGACCCCGATTACACCAATCAGGGCGGCTTGTGCTGTCGTGGTACGAGTGCTCTCCTGCACGTCAATCACCCCGGTCGCGTCAACCACGTGTTGAAGCGCGTCGGAGAGAAGGGTGAAGGCAAGTGGGAGCAGGTCGACTACGACCAAGCTATCCAAGAGGTCGCTGACCGACTCAATCAGATCAAGGCCGAGAACGGCGCTGAGAGCGTTGCGTCCTGCGGCGGTACTACCCGTACCGACGACTGGGCACGTCGACGCTTCCTCAACCAGTTCGGTACCCCGAACGGTTTCCACAACGCATTGCTTTGCTGGATTCCTACGTTCATGGCTGAGACCTGCGTTGCTGGTTGGTCTCCGTTCGAGACCGACTTGGGCGGCGCGCGCTGCTTGATCCTGTGGGGCATGAACCCTGGCGCATCTACGCTGCCTGGCATGCATGGCTACTGGGATTTGATCCACAACGGCATGAAGTGCATCGTTGTTGATCCGCGTTATTCCGAGACGGCAGCAAAGGCTGACCTTTGGTTGCCTGTTTTGCCCGGTACCGATGCTGCTTTGGCTTTGGCAATGCTGTACTGCGCTGTCATGGAGGGCCTGTGCAACTTCGAGTTCTGCGCAACCTGGTGCGACGGTTTCGATGATCTCATGGGTCATTTGGGCGATTACACGCCTGAGTGGGCTGAGGAGATCTGCGGCATTCCTGCCGAGAAGATTCGCGCTGCGGCAACCATGTATTGCACCAACACCCCCGGCTGCATCCAGTGGGGCTGCACGTGGGACCAGATGGGTTCTGGCTCCACCACCACATCCCATGCACTGCAGTTGCTCCGTGCGGTCACGGGCAACCTTGAGGTTCCCGGTGGCGACGGCATGCCCGGTCCTGCGATGAACTACCTCACCGACGAGGAATTGGAGCTCAACGAGCTTTTGCCTGATGCGATCAAGGAAAAGCAGATCGGCTCCAACAAGTTCAAGTTGGCTTCTTGGCCTGGTTATACCCTGATTTCCAAGACCAACAAGCGTACGTGGGGCAAGACCCTGCCGGCAGAATGGTTCTGCGAGGCCCATGGCCCCAGCGTCTTTAAGGCAATCCTGACCAAGGATCCCTACGAGATTCGTGCCCTTATCGTCAACGCCTCCAACCCGATGATGTCTTACGGCGACTCCAAGATGGTCCTCGCCGCAATCAAGGCCGTTGAGTTCTTGGTCGTTGTTGACTATTGGATCACCCCGACCGCCCTGTTCGCTGACTACGTTTTCCCTGCAGCTGGCGCACTCGAGCGTCCTGTTATCGTCACCCACTACGGCGCAACCGACTCCCTCATGGGCGGTCGTCGTGCAATGCAGCCGAAGTACGATCGTCACACCGACATGGTCTTCTGGCGTAAGTTGGGTCTGGCCTGCGGCCAGGATCCCGCAAACTGGCCGTGGGAGACCGAGGAAGAGGCATACTGGGCTATCATGGAGCCCATCGGATTGCCTGTCTCCTCCTACAACGAGTTTGTTGACAAGATCCGTATGTATTATCCGCCGCTGCACCAGAGCAAGTATCTTGCTCGTGGCGGCTTCTGGACGCCCACCGGTAAGATTGAGCTCAACTCCACGATCTTGCAGGAGCTCGGCTATCCCGGAATGCCGACCTATATCGGTTGCTCCGAGAACCCGATCGACAATCCTGACTTGGCCAAGGAGTACCCGATTCGCCTCACCACCGGCGGCGGCTTCATGCCTTACCACCATTCCGAGCATTTCAACATGCCCTACATCCGTTACATCTCCCCGGATCCGTACTTCAGCATCAACCCCGATACGGCTGATGAGTACGACATCAAGGAGCGTGACTGGTGCTGGATCGAGACCCGTCGTGGCCGTATCAAGATGCGCGCCGATGTCGACAACGTCGTCGCTCCCGGCGTCATCATGTGCCCGCGTGGTTGGTGGTTCCCTGAGCGTGACGGTTCCGCAGACTTGGACAACCCCTTCGGTTGCCTCGAGTCCAACGTCAATACGCTGACCTCCGTCGACGACGAGCATTGCGACCCCATGGGCGGCTCTTGGGCCAACCGTGGCTTGCTTTGCAAGATCTACAAGTGCACCGCCAACGACAACGTCTACACCTACGAGGATACCAAGTGGTCCATCCCCGGCTCCGATCCTCGCAAGGGCAAAACCTTCGAAGACGCTGTACATCGTATGCCGAAGGAAGTTATCAAGGCTCGTCCGGACATCGACTTCGAGAAGCCGAAGAAGCCCGCAGAGGTCGATTGCCCCGACGGATTCGAGTGGGCATGGCAGGATGGTTCCGTCTATCACAAGGCGACCAACTTCAAGCGCAACGAGGCTGGTTGGATTGTCAGCCCGCGCGACCAAAGGCAGTATGACCCTTACACGTTGTGGACATTTGATGCTGCTAGCAACACGTTGCTTGACGCTGAGGGTAAGAAATACAGCCTGACTCGCGAGCCTATCGCGTTCCTTGGCAGCACCATCTGCTATCCGGGTCGTTTCGAGGCCCCCTACGAACTCCCCAGCGGCGTGACGTGGGACAAGGAACAGGGCGTCGGCATGTCGTTCGGCCATCCTTACAACAATTTCGCCGGTTGGTGCATCGATCCTCAGACCAATGTCTACTATGATGTCTGCACTGGCTACGCTCTCGACCCGGCCAACGATTGCCTCGTTGACGCCACGGGCAAGCAGTATGACAAGCTGACCCGTCTCCCCAAGGGCGAGAAGCAGAAGTATCTGAAGTGCATCGCTTTGTATCCGGGCGTTGCATTCCCGCCTTTCAAGATGCCCTCCACTGCTACGTGGGACAAGGAGAAAGGTTACGCAACCGCCTTTGGTCATCCTTATGACCCCAAGACTGGTTGGTGCATCGAGCCCGATACGGACATCTACTACGATCCCTACACCGGTTACGCATATGATCCGGTCTACAAGAAACTCGTTGATCAGAACACCGGAAAGCGCTACAACATCGATGAGAAGCGCGAAGAGACCCATCTCTTCATCGAGAGCATCGAGATCTTCCCTGGCTTCCCGAACCCGCCGTTTGATTTGCCTAAGACTGCAACTTGGGACAAGAATGCGGGTTACGCCGAGGCCTTTGGCAAGAAGTACGACCCGGCCCTTGGCTGGTGCATCGATTTCGACACCAAGATCTACTACGATCCGTATACCGGTCTCGCATATGATCCGAGCCAGAGCAACCTCGTAGACCAAAACACTGGCGAGCGTTTCGAGATTTCCACGCGTGCACGTCTTGAGGATCCCGCTGCTGAGGCATTCAAGGCCGTGGGCGATAAGCCGCCGGTTCTTGCTGCTCCCACCAAGGAAGCCCCCGAGGGCAAGCGCTACGTAAAGAAGCGTGTCCAAATCGCCCGCGACGAGGCCGAGAAGGCTGTAAAGGCCGAGGACACCCAGTCCGCGAAGCCGTCCGGAGTCGCCAAGTCGACGAGGTTCCCCCGTGCAGCGAAACCGAGTTCTACTGCGAAGCCGGCCATTGCGGCCAATCCGACCAAGTTCGCTCGTGCCGCGAAGCCCACGGGTGCTGGCAAGAAGGCAGCCAAGCCGTCCGGCATGAAGGCCGCCGGTGCCGCGAAGCCGTCCAGTGCCGCCAAGCCGACCAAGGTCGCCGCTGCCGCCAAGCCGGCTAAGGCCGCCAAGTCGACGAGGTTCCCCCGTGCAGCGAAACCGAGTTCTACTGCGAAGCCG
>CAZOGL010000001.1:146028-146633 GCA_964579575.1 uncultured Eggerthellaceae bacterium
GGCCAATCCGACCAAGTTCGCTCGTGCCGCGAAGCCCACGGGTGCTGGCAAGAAGATCGTTGTCGTTGAGCCGGTAGCTGTCGAGACGAATGTCGAAATGGTCTCCATCTGGGATTATGTCCTTGAGGACGCTCCTAAGCCTGTTGCTGCCGCAGCTGCTCCTGCAGAGGCTGCCGCCCCCGCAAAGCCCGCAGCTGCTCCTGCAGAGGCTGCCGCCCCCGCAAAGCCCGCTGCCGAAACGAAGGCCGCCGGCGCAGCCAAGCCGTCCGGCGCAGCTAAGCCGACCAAGGCCGCCGGCGCCGCGAAGCCCTCGGGTGCTGGCAAGAAGGCCGCCGGTCCCGCGAAGCCCTCGGGTGCTGGCAAGAAGGCCGCCGGTCCCGCGAAGCCGTCCGGTGCTGCAAAGCCGAGCTCTGCCGCGAAGCCGTCCAGTGCTGCAAAGCCGAGTTCTGCCGCGAAGCCGTCCGACGCCGCCAAGCCGGCCAAGTTCGCTCGTGCTGCGAAGCCCACGGGTGCTGGCAAGAAGGCCACTGGCGCTGTCGAGCCCAGCTCTGCCGCCAAGCCGGCCAAGTTCGCTCGTGCTGCGAAGCCCACGGGTGCTGGCAAGA
>CAZOGL010000001.1:146733-156667 GCA_964579575.1 uncultured Eggerthellaceae bacterium
AGGCTGCCGGTGCCGCCAAGCCGTCTGGTGTGAAGGCTGCTGGCCCCGCAAAGCCGACCAAGGCTGCTGGTCCTGCGAAGCCTAAGAAGGCTGCCGGTCCCGCAAAGCCGTCTGGCGCAACCAAGGCCGCCGGTCCCGCTAAGCCCACGATGCACAAGGTCGCTGGCCCCGCTAAGCCGACCCGCGCCGCCGGCCCTGCAAAGCCGACTCGTGCTGCTGGTCCCGCAAAACCGTCCCGTAGGTAAGGAGAGGAGAGAGAATCATGACCCGTTATTGCATGGTTATCGATAAACGTCGTTGCATCGGCTGCCACTCCTGCACGGTTGCGTGCCGTACGTGGAACCAGCTTCCGATGGATATCGTCTACAATCCCGTTGTCAGCGAGGGCTGTGTTGGTAAGTGGCCCAACGTGCATCGCACTTGGACCCCGATGCTTTGCCAGCATTGCGCCAAGCCGGCATGCGTTCCGCAGTGCCCGACTGGTGCTTCCCAACAGTTGGAAGACGGCACTGTCATTGTCGAGTACAAGAAATGCATGGGCTGCCTTGTCTGCGTCAATGCTTGCCCCTATGGCATGCGTGACCAGTCCAAGATGGAGCCCCGCCTGCATCGTTTCGTCCGCAAGTGCACTTTCTGCAAAGATCGTCGCGATTACGACCCGGAAGCCACTACGTACTGCGTGCAGACCTGCCATCAGAAGGCTCGTATCTTCGGTGATTTGGATGATCCCAACTCCGAGGTCTCCCATATCATCGGCAGCGTTACTACCGAGCGTCTGTTCGAAGAGCTGAACACCGAGCCGCAGATTTACTACATTCCGGACTTGGGAGGTGAGCTGTAATGCGTCATCATTACTGGGCATGGTATATTCCGACCTACCTGTTCTTGGGTGGTCTGGGCGGTGGCATCATGTTCCTGTCCATGATCCTCAGCGTGTTTGTGTACCCTGGCTCTGAGGCCGTTGTTCAGGCTTTGTGGCTTCCGGTATTCTTCGCGCTCGCCTGCATCGCGGTTGGCTGCCTCTTCCTCATCTTGGACCTCGGTCAGCCCACTGTGTTCTATCGCGCGTTCGTCAAGAACAAGTCCGTTATTGCTTGGGGTGCTCGTTGTCTGTCTGTTTGCATGATCTTCGCGCTCCTTTGGTGGCTTTCCGCCATCCCTATGGTTGCTCCGATTGATTGCCTGCGACCGATCGTGGACTTCTTTACGACGTTCCGCGTGTTCAACATGGTGCTTTCTGGTATCGCCGGTGCTTGCGTCATGATCTATACGGGCGCAATGCTTTCCACCTTGAAGGCACATTCTTGGTGGGCCACCCCGGCTTTGCCGATCCTGTTCACCGTTTCCGCGACTTCCACGGGTTGCGCTGGCATCATGCTCTTTGCTGGCATCCATCCCTTGGGTGGTACCGCTGATGTTCTGCTCGCGACCGAGGCTGTTCACCACTTTGTCCATACTGGTGACATCATCCTCGTATTCTCCGAGCTGTTCATCCTCCTGACCATGGTCCTGTCCTTTTTGGGTGCAGGCAATAAGGTCCAGAACGCTGCGGCACATCGTTGGATTCATGGCTCCTATGCCTTCCCGTTCTGGTTTGGCATGATTCTTTGCGGTCTGGTCATTCCGCAGACCATCAACCTGTTCTGCGGCGAGATCGCTATCTTGTCCTACGTCATTGGCCCGCTGTTCGTCCTCTTCGGCGGCTGCTTGCTCCGCTTCCTTTGCATCCAGTCTGATGACCGTGCTGAGATTCCTGGCGAGAGCAGGTACTTCTCTCGTCTCAAGAAGAAGGGCGAGGCAGAGTTCCTTACCCGTTGGGAGTACGGCAAGAACGAGTTCTAAGCATTTATCAGCGTTTTTGCTGACAAGTACCTAGAAACTTGCGAACCCGGTTCTATACTAAGGACCGGGTTCGTTTTTTATTGAGAGGGGAGATCCCAATGGAAACGTATGTGTTCGAAGACGTGTTTGCGGGAACTCAGGTCGAATGCGAATTTCCTGGACTTGCGACAGTGGTACGAGAGGCTGCCGAGAGTCACACAGTCGAGAAGAGCGTGTTCTTTCCAGGGTGTTCCTTTCTGAACTACGGCATGCCGTTAGTGCAGGCGGTGTACAACACTCTTCATGATGCTGGAGAGGTTGATGGCATCTCGTTGTTGTGTTGTGGCAAGATTTTGTCCTACGAGCCAGACGGTGCCGAGCTTCGGCTGACCTTCGAAAACCAGCTGATAGAGCGCCTTGTTGAGGTCAAATGTGAGCGCCTCGTTTGTGCATGTCCCAATTGTGTCAAAGCCCTTCGCGATGCGTTCGAGCGCGACCCACGCATGGCAAATGTGAAGATCGAGGTCCTTCCTGAGGTTTTGTGCCGCTTGGGATATCGGGTCGACCCTGCTACTGCCCAAGCTATCTTTGCTCGCAGGGTTGCGGAGGACAAGTGGTACTCAGAGGAGATTACGGACGAGGCGACCTTTTATGAGGAGATGAACAGCGCTCCGACTGCCAAGTTCGCTGTCCACGACTCCTGTCCGGATCGTACTTATGGTGAATTCGCAGACAGCACCCGTGCCATTCTTCCGGCGGAACTTTGGGTGGATCCCGAGCATTGCCGCAAGACCTCGATTTGTTGCGGTAGCTTGCCTCGTGCGGCGGGGAAGTTCGAACAGGCTGACCGATGCGCCATCATGAACGGTGAAGAGGCGATCGCAGCTGGGGCGAATGCGATTATTACCCCCTGTGTGAGCTGCGTGTTCCAACTGACGATGGTGCAAAAACTCGTTCCGGTGTTCCACTACCTTGAGCTTTTGTACAATTGGCCGATCGATTGGAGGACGGCGGATCAATACATGAAGCTTCGTTTCCTCTTCGATGAGACCCTTGGCGCTATCGACGTCCGCGGAAATCGAAATTTCCAAGAGCTTGACGTCCCCACGGCGTAAGGGAAAAGATACCAAGAGAAGAAGGGCCCACGGATTGTTCTGTGGGTTTTTCTTTTTGATGGGCGTAACGTGAAGGTAAGGCACCAGTGGTCCCTTTATCATCCTTTCAGGGCGGTACGGGGGTACAATTTAGTGGCTTAGATGACTTATATGAGAGAGGGAATGCCGTGGTTGACGAGGCATTTCATGACAAGGCTGCACCAGGGCAGTTTCTAGATGACTACGACGACCAAGGTCGTGCCATCATGAAGACCAATTGCCATTTTTGTGGCTATCTTTGTGCGTTCAACGCTACGGTCGATCACGGTCGTGTGGTGGATATCCAGCCCGACCCGACTCGGTTTCCCTATGACGACAAGGTGCTTGCTGGGTGCCGTCGATGGCGCATGAATCTCGATGTCCTTGAAGGCGAGGATCGCGTCAACTTTCCCCTGAAGCGCGTTGGAGACCGCGGAAGCAACAAATGGAAGCGCGTGTCTTGGGACGATGCCCTTGACGATATCGCCAACCGTCTGAGCTCTTTGAGGGACCAGTATGGTTCCGGAACGTTGGCGAGCATGATCGGCGGACCTCATACGAGTTTTTGGCCGCTTCATCGGTTCATGAACCTCTACGGCAGTCCGAACAACATGGGAATCGGGCAGATCTGTTGGAACCCTCGCGTTTGGATGGACATGCTGACCTTTGGTTGGACCATCGAGCACAACATCACTCTCCATCTTACGAAGACCGTGATCATATGGGGTACCAACCCCGCCTCTTCCGACAACTCGTTGTTTTGGCAACTGTTGCGCCAAGTCGGCCAAGCGGATGACATGACGCTTGTCGTGATCGATCCGGTGTACAATGCCACGGCGGCTGCGGCTGATCTTTGGGTCCCTATCAATCCCGGAACCGATGTCTCGTTTGCTCTTGGCTTGCTTGCGGCGACGGTGGAGGAAGACCTTATCGACCACGAGTTTGTCCGCGATTGGTGCTATGGGTACGATGAGATGGTGGACAATCTTGCGGACTACACTCCCGCTGTGGCAAGTGATATATGTGGTGTCCCAGAGGAGACGATTCGCCGCGTTGCTCGTCTGTTTGCCGACGGCCCCAGCGCCTTGGTTTCTGGGCGCGGAATCGACCAATGTGGTCGCAACGTCAGTCCCACCCACCGCGCTATTTGTTGCTTGCGCGCTATCACGGGAAACGTGGATCGCCCTGGCAGTTGTACGCTGAACGAGCAAAGCGACTTTATCCCCGAGGTCGACCTTGAGATGACTTCCGCCCTAACTGAGGAGAAGCGCAAGCTTTGCCTTAACACCCAATTCACCCCTTTGCAGTGCTATGACGGCTATGAATACGCGAACAGCCTGACAGAGAAGCTCGGCAGAACCATTCCTGCTCGCTATCTCACCTCAGCCCATCCCGACTTGGTCTTGCACGCCATGGAGACCCATGAGCCCTATCGGGTAAGCGCCTTGATCGTCGAGGCGACAAATCCCTTGCTCACCTACGGCGACACCCATCGCGTGTACAACGCTCTTATGGCGCTCGAGCTCATCGTCGTGCTTGATTATTACATGACTCCTACGGCAAGCATCGCCGACTATGTCCTTCCTGCTGCGGGGGCTATCGAGCGCACGACTTTCCAAGCCCATGGTGGTGTGTCCAACCAGGTGTATGGTGGTCCGGCGGCAGTTTTGCCCTACTACGAGCGTCGCGAGGACTACAGCATCTTCCGCGGCCTCGGTATGCGCTTGGGCCAAGAAGAATATTGGCCTTGGGAGACCTTTGCCGACGCTTGTGCCGCCACGCTCGAACCGGCAGGTGTGGATTGGGACTTCTATGCGGTGTTCGGAACGTATTACCAAGATCCTCCTTTCGAAAAGCACCTTCTTCCCGGGCCCGACGGCAAGCCCCAAGGCTTTGCAACGACAACGGGAAAGATCGAGCTTGCAAGCGAGGCACTCGACCATCTTGGTGGCCCCCGCGTTCCGACCCAAAGCCCCCTCATCTCCCTGTGTGGTGAAGAGACCAGGAAAAAGGGCACGTTGTTGCGCCTGATCACGGGGTCGCGCAAACAGCCCTACAACGCGTCGATGTACATGAACGATGCGAAGTTTCGCCAACAATATCCTGAGCCTTTGGCTGAGATGAGTCCCAAGACGGCGGACGCGTGCGGACTTGAGGATGGGGACGTGGTCGTTCTCGCCACCGACAACGGACAGGCGCGATTCCGTCTGAAGACCCGTCGCATGGTGCACGGGGTCGTCAGCGCCGACTACGGATGGTGGCATCCGGAATGGACTCCTGGTGGAGACGATATGGGGGGCATGTGGGACAGCAACATTAATTGCCTTACCAGTTGCAGTCGCGATACTGGTGAGGCAATGATTGGAACTTGGTCGTATAATGCTATTGATTGCGTAGTGTTTAAAAGCGACGAACCGCTGACCTTCTCCCGCGAAGACGACGTCGAGCGTCGCGCGTTGTTTGAGATTGTCGAGACGGAATAGGGAACAAGCGAGCGATTGCTCGATGTGATACCGAAAGGACTAACCATGACAAGACCACCCGAGAAGAAGCGTGCACTGCTTATCTTCAGTAAATACCCCGAGCCGGGTCGCGTGAAGACCCGTCTGACCTATCTCAAGGGTGGTCCTATGATGCCCGAGGTCGCTGCGGAGTTCTTCACCTATTGCCTCTTCGACGTCGTTGATATTTCCATGGCCGCCCTTCAGGAGCTTCAGCGCATCAACGACGACGTGTGCGCAAAGGATCCGAACCACTACCATGTCAAATATGACTTCTACGTCTCCACCACCCCCGAGGAGAAGGTTCTCAAGATGAGGGAGCTGTTCGCGCGCGAGCAGTGGCCCATGGATATCAACTTCCTCGTGGATAACGGCTCCACGTTCGATGAGCATTTCAACGATGCGTTCCAGCAGCTGTTTGCTTTGGGCTACGAGAGCATCGTCTCCATCGGTGGCGATATTCCTACCATTCCCAAGAGCCACATCACCCGTGCCTTTGAGTGGTTGGCCTACTTCCAATCCATCGGCAAGCCCGGTTTTGTCCAAGCTCCCTGCCAAGAGTGTGGTACGAGCCTTGTCGGGTTCAGCTACAACACGCCCATCGACCACACGGGCGTGTATTACAACCTCGACGGTACGCCGGCGTTGGATGCCTATGTCCAAAAGCTTCGCCAAAACAACATTCCCAGTGCGTATTTCAGCCCCGTTGCCGACATCGACGAGGAAAGCGATCTCGCTCATGCGATTTCTTGCATGTTTGCGATTGAGGAGGCGGCACGTTACCAGCCCGACCTCTATCCGCCTCGCCGCGTGCTCGATTGGGTCCGTCGTTCCCATATCAAGGTCACCACTCCCCCCAACGCCGACCATGACCCACGTCAATACGTGGATGGCAAGGAACTCGAGGAGACCTACGAGGAGCATCTGGCAGAGAAGGAGAAGGCGTCGGTCGAGAATTTTACCGACAACGCGGATGGCAATTTGAAATTGGTCGGCGTGGTCGAAGAATAGCTCGGTCGAAGGTCAGCGTGGTCGAAGAGAAGCGCTCTTGCGCCTTCGGATAGGCGACAAGTTTCGGATAGGCAACAAACGCTTTCGTGCCTTTGGATAGACAAAAACGAGGGACCTTGCGGGGTCCCTCGCTACGTTTAGGGTTCGTGCTATTTGCGTATAAGGCGGACCGGTTGAGATTGGTGAACGATCTGCCGTTTACCAACGCCGGTTTGCGCTATTTGCGTATAAGGCGGACCGGTTGGGGACAACACTCCTTGTGCATTTCACATCCAACGCAGTCGTCGGTGACTGTCATGTCGATATCCTCCCACCCGATCTCGGTGCATCCGAGACGTTGGTAGAAGCCCAGACTCGATCCGCGAGAGACGAGTCGCAGCTCGCCATAGCGTCCAAGGGCGTCGTCCATGAGGATGTGGCCAACGCCGTACCCTCGCCAATAGGGATTGACGACAATGGGGTTTACGTGGGCGATGTCGTTGTTGCCGATGATGACGCGGACAAACCCGATGGGGTCATCGTCAGAGTCGACGGCGACGGTCACGTTCTCGACGCCAGGCAAATTGTCCATGCCCTCGTTGTAGCAATAGGAGTTGAGGGTGGCCAGATCGTCTTCGCGTGCGGGACGCAGCTTGAGCATGCGCTGTACCTGTTTTTTGCGGCTCATGGAAACCTCCGTTACATGATGGGCGGGACGTAGATCTTCATGCGGCTGTGGGGGATGCTCTTCTTTGCGAGCTCGGTCAGGCCTTTGCAGATCGTGGGCATGAGGCTTGTGGGAACGCCCATGAACATCATGTCCTCGCCGATGTCTGTGGCCGCGCGGCAACCGTAACAACCGAAGGTGATATTGGGGGCTTGCTCCATCATGGGGTAGAGCACGGCTTCGACGCACATGGAGTTGTAACCGCTCGCCTTGAAGTCAAAACGGTGGCCGGTGTAATACGCCATGGACATGCACAGCCACATCATCTGTTCGGGGGTCCCGGTGAACACCACCACCTCGGGGGTGCGCACGGTCTTGTTGAGGGGGGCGACATAGGTGGCGCGGCGACTCTTCGGGGGAAGGGTCGGACGCTCGCGGACCATTTGTGCGGCAGCTTCGGCGTTGACCAACTTATGGAACAACACGTAGATCTCTCCGGTGGCAAGCTTTTTGGGAACGCCGGTCATGCCGAAGATTGAGGTTCCATCGGGACAGGAATGCCTGAAGGGCGGCATGAGGATGGAGACGCCGCGTCGTGCGGCCATCATCGCTTGGCAAAAGCGCAGGTTTTCCGGGGGCATGGGAACGTTGGGAAGCAACTCGTCCTTGTCGATTAGGCTGACGGCGATGGGTTGCCAACGCAGGTCAAGCTTCTCCATGCAAATGCGTTGCCATTCCGCATATTGGGCCTGCTCCTCTGAGGGGATTGGTTCAGCGCGGGGCTCGTCAGCGAACGGGTCGTAGGTGACATCTCCTATGGCCTCGATGAGCAGGGCGCGTTGGGGGCAATTGCCGCTGCAGGTCGTGCATCCGACGCAAGCGTCAGGATTGGCGGCATAAGGGTATCCGTCCTCGTTAAGCTTGATGACGTAGCACGGGCAAAACGCCTCGCACAGTCCGCACTTCACGCAACGGTCCGGGGAGTGAGTCAGTTGGTAGTCGGCCATGATCCACCTTCGGTTACTAGTCTCTCGTCTTTAGTCTTTGGTCTGAATCACATGGGTACTAGGATACCCCAACCCCGGGATGCTTTTGACGTTGCTTGTAAAACAGAACGCGGAGACCAAAAGTTCTCGCTGGTCTCCGCGTCTTATTTGTTGCGTTGGGTCCCTATAACTCTGGAAGCAATTTTGTTGCGTTGGGTCCCTATCGTTGGATCCCTATAACTCTGGAAGCAACTCGATCTTTCCGTAACACCCGTGTTGGACGCATTGCAAGACGTCTTGGGGGATGAGGAGTCCCTTGTCGTTGCGCGGGGCACAGGTATGGGCCTCGATGACATAGCCGATGACGAGCAGGTGGTCGCCTACCTCCTCGATGCGGTCGACGCAACATGCCATCCAACTTGTAGCGGCATTCACGACGGGAACCCTCCACTTCTCGTGGGTGGTTTTCTCGGCTTCCTCAGTCTTTGAACGTTTGAAGAGGCCTTTCCTGGGGACCTTTACCTCGATCGTTTCGGTCTTGTCCCACTCAACCTCGACAATGTGGTGTTGGACGAGGGTGTTCTTGTTGAATTGGAATCCCGTGCGCGTGCCGCATTGCTCGCAGATGTATATGCCTTCCTTATCGGCGGGGAGGACGTTGAGGCTGAAGCAGCCGTTCATCTGGATGCAACTCATGGTGTGGCTGCGGGCGCGCAGGGAGAATGCCACCATGGATGGCTCGTGGGAGATGGGAGTCGCCCAGATGATGGTTGCCAAGCCAATCTCGTTACGACGTCCGACAGCACCCACGATGAGCGTGGGGCGTGGATCGAGCAAAGCCGCCACGTCACGACCTGTGACGCTTTGCCATTCGCCGCGAACAGACTCGCATGTGTCAGCGGCGAAAGCCGATTGCGCGCTGGGGGCCGCAAAGGGGGAAGCGGGAAAGGGTATGTCCGATACGGAGTCGGTCATGGCCTACTTGCCTTCCCCGTCCTTGGGCATCGCTTTGTCGCCAAGGTCAACCCCTACTTTGTGCTTTTCCTTCTTGGGGTTCAGCACGAGATTGTCAACGTCTCCGTGAACGCAAATGGGTGCGTCAGGCAAATCGATATCGAGGGAGATAGCCGCCCAAAGGCGCAGCTCATCGATGGTTTTTTGATAGCAGGCAAGAGCGTCAATCCAACGGCGGAGGCACTTGCGGCCCTTTTCGGTCAACGTGAAGAGTCGTTTTGCGGAACCCTCTTCAGGCGTCTCCCAGTGGGATTCTACGAGTTCGGCATCCTCCATGCGCTTCAGGGCGCGATAGATGCCGGTTGCATCGGGCTTTTTTCCTCCAAACATGGGGGAGTTTGCCGCTTGTTGGACGATGACATAGCCATGCAGTGGCACTTCGGATTGTGCCAACAGGCAAAGAATGGTGGGTTGGGAAAGGCGGTTCAATGACTTTCCCAGCTCTGCGCACTCTCGCATCTCGTCATCAGATTTGGGATGGCAAGCACTCCACATACTGATTCCTCTTTTCTTGTGTCTGAAACAGCGCTGGTTAGGCGCAAATTCATTCTACCTGAAACATTCTGGTTTTGCTAATGAATGTTTATTGATGATAATTAGGTTCGAAACTATTTGCACTCTGCAAATAAATTGAATTGCTTATATCGTCTACCTGCGGTTTTGCAATGTGTAAATAGTTTGGTTGTTGTTCGATTGATATGCCGATGTCGAGACCTGGGTGTAACGGTTCAAACTGAGAGAGGTCTCCCGTCTTGAACTCCAGTATTGAGCTTCGATGTCGTTTACGTACGTTCGCACCGTTCCTCGTGTTTGTGCGTGGGG
>CAZOGL010000002.1:0-1505 GCA_964579575.1 uncultured Eggerthellaceae bacterium
AATATCAACCGCTAACCAACTGCTCGCTTAAGGGTTTTGCTCGCGAGTGGCTTTAAGAAACAGGAGGAGAACATGGCCGAAGAAAACACGAAGGTCGCCAAGAGCAAGGGACGCGCGTCTTGGTCTGGCAAGTGGGGCTTCATCCTTGCTGCCGCCGCGTCTGCGGTCGGTCTGGGCAACATGTGGCGCTTTCCGTATCTTGCCGCAAAGTACGGCGGAGGTACGTTCCTGATTACCTATATCATCTTGGTGGTCACGCTTGGCTTTACGCTCATGATGGGTGAGACGGCCCTTGGTCGCTTGACGAAGCAAAGCGTCACAGGCGCGTTTGCCCATTTTGGAAAGAAGTACGCGTTCATCGGCGTTCTTGCCTGCTTGGTCCCGATGATCATCATGCCGTACTACTGCGTCATCGGCGGCTGGGTCACGAAATTCATGGTGTCTTACGTGACCGAGGCACCCTCCATCATTGCCGGTGATACCTATTTCAGCAACTTCATTATGAGCACCGGCCCGGACACCTTCCTTTGGATGTTCGTGTTCTTGGCGCTTGCCGTCCTCATCGTTGCCCTCGGTGTTCGTAAGGGTATCGAGAGCTCAAACAAGGTCTTGATGCCTCTGCTCATCCTCATGGCTATCGGTATCTCCATCTACGTAGCGACGCTTCCTGGCGCCGCAGAGGGTCTCGCCTACTATCTGATTCCCGATGTGTCCAAGATTTCGGCTGAGATGATAGTCGCCGCGATGGGCCAGATGTTCTTCAGCTTGAGCTTGGCGATGGGCATCATGGTCACCTACGGCTCCTACTTCGGTCCCGAGGATGACTTGGAGCATTCCGTCCGTCGCGTCGAGATTTTCGACACGGGCGTTGCGATTCTTGCTGGTTTCATGGTCATCCCCGTCAGCGTCGCTGTTATGGGCTCTGCCGATGTTGTCGCCACCAAGGCGGGCCCGGGTCTTATGTTTGGCGTGTTGCCCACCGTCTTCGATAAACTTGGCGCCGCAGGCCCGATTATAGGGTTCGTCTTCTTCGCTTTGGTGTTCTTTGCGGCCCTGACCAGCGCGGTCTCCATTTTTGAAACCAACGTCTCCTGCATCCAGGACGCTTTCAAGACCTCCCGCGTCACCGCTATCGTCGTGTGTGCCATCGAGGCCTTGGTCTTGGGCGTTGTCTGCAACCTTGGCTACAACGCATGGCTCGGTGTCGATCCGATGTATACGCTGTTCGGCATCGGCGATTACCAAGATCACCAGATTCTCGACTTCATGGACTTCCTGTCCAACACGATTCTCATGCCTATCGTCGCATTCCTGACCTGCATCTTCATTGGTTGGATTATCAAGCCCAAGATCATCGTCGACCACGTGAAGCAATCCAGCAAGTTCAGCGGAGAGAAGCTGTTCACCGTCATGATCAAGTACATCGCTCCCATCTTCGTCCTGATCATCATGGCGTTCTACATTCTCGATACCGTCGGAATCCTCAAGTTGTGAGGTTTGGGTCG
>CAZOGL010000002.1:1605-7534 GCA_964579575.1 uncultured Eggerthellaceae bacterium
TTTTGGAGTGCGGTTCATGCACGTCTCCTTGTCGCGCATATCGTGGTGACGATGGGGCATAATAAACAAAGCAGTAACTGCGTGAGGGAGGATTTGCGGTGCTGATCAGAAAAGCAAACATCGAGGACATTGACGATATTTTGCGGGTGTATGAGGATGCCCGCGCGTTTATGGCTAAGACGGGCAACACTACCCAATGGGCAAACGGTTACCCTCAAAAGGACTTGCTTCGCGACGATATCGCGAAGGGCAAGTTGTTCGTGTGCGAGGAAGGCCCCATGCTCTTCTCTATGAGCTATTTGACCGAACCCGTTGAGGGTGATGACGGCGGGAGCCTTGACGAGTCCTACATGATGTTGGACGCTCTTGCCGATCTCGAGCGCAACGCTGAGGAAGCGGCGGGTCTCAAGGCCGTTTTCTACTTCGCGTTGGAAGACGATCCGACCTATCGGAAGATTGATGGCGCTTGGAAATCCGATGAGCCCTACGGCGTCGTTCATCGCATCGGTGTGGCAAAGCGCGGTTGCGGGGTTGGCTCCTTTTGCATGGAGTGGGCCCAAAGCAAGGCGAAGTCAGCCGAGGCAAAAGGCGGTATTCGTATCGATACCCACAAGGACAATGCTCCCATGCGCGCCATGCTCGAAAAGCTTGGCTACGAGGAGTGTGGCACCATCATCTGTGAGGACGGCACGCCGCGCATCGCCTACCAACGTGTGGAAACTGACAACTAGCCAGGAGGTCGGCAATGGATACGCAATTTCTCGATGAACTTGCAAGCAAAGCTCCTACCCCTGGTGGCGGTGGAGCCGCCGCATATGCCGGAGCACTTGCTGCAGCCCTTGCCGCCATGGTAGGCAACCTGACGGTCGGTAAGAAGAAGTACGCCGCCGTCGAAGGTCATGTCCGTATGGCTGTTGACGACTTGGATGCCATGCGTCGCCAACTCGTGGATCTTATTGACGCAGATGCGCGGGCGTTTGGTCCCCTTGCCGCTTGTTACGGCATGCCGCGGGATACCGAGGAGGAGCGAGCATCGCGTGACGCTGCCATGCAAGATGCGCTGGTCGATGCCATCGAGGTGCCCCTCGAGATCATGGGTGTTTGCCTTGAGGTGCTCGAGGAGTGCGACTACCTCGCAGAGAACGGCAGCCGTTTGGCCCTCTCAGATGTGGGGTGTGCGGTTGCCCTTGGCAGGGCTGCCGTCCATGCGGCGAGCTTGAATGTCGTCATCAACGTGAAGAGTGTTGCCGACCAGGCTCGCGCCTCAAATTATCGTGATAGGATGAACGCCCTCATCAGGAAGGCCGACGAGCTTCACGACAAGGTTTATCCTGCGGTCATCGAAGCGATTCGATAGACAAGAGAGGTTGCAGAACATGGCAGAGCAATTGCTTGGCAAAACCGTTGTTGCCCAGATGAAGGACAAGACCCTTGCCCGTGTTGCGTCCCTTGGCGCCCAAGGCAAGACCGTGACCCTTGCGTTTGTTCGCGTGGGCGAGCGCGGTGATGACCTGTCCTACCAACGCACGTCCACGAAGCGCGCCCAAGCTCGCGGCATCGCGACTCGTGAGTTCGCGTTGCCCGCTGATGCCGCCGATAGGGACGTTGCCCGCGTCATCGCTGAGATTAACGCTGACGAAGATATTGACGGTTGTCTTATGTTTCGTCCGTTGCCCAAACCTCTCGACAACGAGGCCGCAGCAGCCCTGCTTGATCCCGAGAAGGATATCGACGGCATCACCGAGGAATCCCTCGCCAGCGTGTTCATGGATTCAGACAAGGGATTTCCTCCTTGCACGGCTCAGGCCTGCATTGAGATGCTTGACGGATATGGTATTGAAATCTCGGGCAAAAGCGCGGTCGTCGTCGGACGCAGCCTTGTCATCGGCAAGCCGGTTGCCATGATGCTGCTCCGTCGTAACGCCACGGTGACTATCGCCCATTCCCGCACGGCCAACCTTGCGGAGGTCATGCGGGCTGCGGACATCGTCATTTGCGCCACCGGTCGCGCAAAGGCTTACGGCCCGGATTTCTTCAGGCCCGGCCAAGTTGTCCTCGACGTGGGAATCAACTTTGATGCCGAGGGGAACCTTTGCGGAGACGTGGATTATGACGCCGTGGAGCCTATCGTTGACTATTTGACTCCCGTTCCCGGTGGCCTTGGAGGCGTGACCGCCGAGGTCCTTATGGAGCATGTGGTAAGCGCTGCTGAGAAGAAGGCGACCAAGTAGTGGGCGTTACGTTTGTGTCCGCGAGCGCCGAGGAGACGAAGGCCTTGGCCGCTGCCTTGGCCCCCTTGGTGAGGCCTTGCGACATCATTTTGCTCAACGGCGATCTTGGCGCAGGGAAGACCCAGTTCAGCCAAGGATTTGCCAACGCGCTCGGCGTGAAACAACAAGTCACAAGCCCTACGTTTACCATCCTTCTCGAATACAGGGATGGACGTTTGCCGCTCTACCACTTCGATCTCTATCGTCTTGAGGACGATGAGGAGTTGGAGGACATCGGCTACTTTGATGTGCTTGAGGCCGATGGGGTGAGCCTTGTCGAGTGGGCTGATAAGTTTCCTGACTCCCTTCCTGAGGACTATTTGGAGCTTCGCATCACCATCGCCCCCGATGAAACACGTTTTCTTGCGGCGATGCCCGAGGGTTCTCGCTCGGAGGAACTTCTTGCGGATTGGGAACAGGCTCTTTCTTGCGTGTAGCCGATATGATACTGGACTGACTATTTTGACCTGACTGACTTTGAATCTGGGAGGATTGCTCGCATGGGTGCACCGCGTTTTGTACTTGCTCTTGATACCGCCAACGAGGTTATTGCTGTTGGTGTCGGTGAGCTGTGCGCGGAGGAGCGTCGTGTCAAGCTGGTTGCCCAAGTGCAGGTGGAGGCGCATCGTGCCAGCAACACCCGCCTTTTGGAATGCGTTGATACCGTTCTCGGAGAGGCGGGGGTTTCTCGTGGGGAAATTGCCTGCGTTGCATGCGGCCGTGGCCCTGGTAGCTTCACTGGCGTCCGCATCGCCATGGCGACTGCCAAGGGTATTGCGAGCGCCCTGCATGTGGCCCTGATTGGGCTATCCACGCTGGATGCGGTCGCTTGGGGTGCCTGGGAGAGAGGGGCACGTGGCGAGGTGCTCGTTGCCGCAGATGCCATGCGCCGCGAGATCTACCCGGTGACCTTCTCCTTGAGTGACGCAGGTGTTGTTCGTCTCGACAACGACCGTGTTATCAAGGCGACGAGTCTGGCTGGCGAGCTGGAGGGGCGCAAAGACCCCGTGCAGATTACGGGTGACGCCCTTGCGAAATACGCCGACCTGCTGTCGCCAAACGCGATGTTGTTGCCAAAGGAGACATGGGCCGCGACAGGCGCTGGCCTGCTCCTTGCTCTGCAAGCTGCTTGGGTGGTAGGCGAGTGCGATCCCTTCGACGTTGCACGGCACAACCCCGCCTTTGCCCTTCCGATCTATACCCGTCTCTCCGATGCGGAGGAAAACGAGCGCCAACGCCTTGCCAAGGGGGACGCCTCCACCAAAGGCACCCATGGGGATCGCCATGTAACCATGAACGATACCTCCATCAACAACTCCCGTGGCAATGCGGCGGGCATCGCCTACAAGCCGTTGGATGCAGTGCATGCTGCGGAGGTTGCCCGCCTCGAGTCTGAGGTTATGGGCACCGATGCGTGGAATGCGAACCTGGTGGTTGACGAGTTGGGTCGCGCAGATCGCGTGTGGTGGATGGCCCTGGCTTGTGACCCGTCCCTTCCTGTCCCTGTCGATGCCCCCTTGGTGGGTTATGCCGGCGGCATGGTGGTCGACGGCGACGTGCAAATCCTCAAGATTGCCACCGACGTGCCTTATCAACGTCGCGGCATTGCCCGTGCGCTGTTGGCCCACGTGGCAGACGACGCCCGCAGTCTCGGCGCCTCCACGATCTCGCTCGAGGTTCGCGTAGGCAATAAGGGAGCCATCGCGTTTTATGAGAGCCGCGGATTCGAAACGATTGGCAAGCGTCCGCGCTACTATTCCGACGGCGAGGACGCCTTCATCATGAAGGGTTCTCTGTCTGATATCCTTGCTCCGACCCATGAGAGGGTGGGGGGCATGTCCTTGCAGATGCTCGACTATAAGGGTGAGCAGACAAAGGGAAAGCAAGGGGGCGAGCAGGTCCTTTCCGAGCTGGTACACCCCCTTGTGTTCGCCATCGAGAGCAGCTGTGACGAGACCGCTGCTTCCATCGTTGACGGGGCCGGTACGGTTTTGGCCAGCGTCGTCGCGAGCCAAATAGATTTCCATGCCCGATTTGGCGGCGTCGTTCCCGAGATTGCGAGTCGTAAGCACATCGAGGCGATTTGCGGCGTGTGCGATGAGTGTTTCGATGTTGCCGCTGCCTATGTTGGGTTGACGGCTGGGTCTTTGACCTGGAACGATATGGATGCGGTTGCTGTTACCTATGCGCCAGGACTTTTGGGTGCCCTTGTTGTGGGCGTGGCTTTCGCAAAGGGGGCAGCTTGGGGTGCGGAGAGACCCTTTATCGGCGTCAACCACCTCGAAGGCCATCTCTATGCCAACAAGATCGGTCGTAGCGACTTTGCGCCGCCTGCGGTTGTGAGTCTTGTGAGCGGCGGAAACACCCTGTTGGTTCACATGAAGGAATGGGGTGTGTACGAGACACTCGGGTACACTATCGACGATGCAGTGGGTGAGGCGTTTGACAAGGTGGCAAAGGCCTTGGGTCTCGGTTATCCCGGCGGTCCCATTATTTCTCAAATGGCGACCGAAGGGGACCCGACGGCGATTCCGTTTCCCCGCGCCATGATGCACTCGGGAGATTTGCGTTTCAGTTTGAGCGGGCTCAAGACAGCGGTGACCACCTATATCAATCAGGAGCGGGAGGCGGGCCGCGAGCTGAATGTGCCTGACATCTGCGCAAGCTTTACTGCCGCCGTTGTGGATGTGCAGGTCGCAAAGGCAAAGACCGCTCTCGAGCAGACCGGAGCCAAGGAGTTTTGCCTTGGCGGTGGTGTTGCGGCGAACCCGAGCCTTCGTGCCGCCTATGAGGAGATGTGCCACAAGATGGGCGTGCGTCTTACCATGCCTCCCATGAGCGCATGTACCGACAATGCCGCCATGATCGCCCTTGTGGCTCTCGACCGTTACAAGGCCGGGAAGTTTTTCCCGCTTAGCGCCGATGCCCAAGCCCATGCAGATTTGGATAAGCCTTATTAGCCTTGTCGCCGAGCGAGAGAGAAGTGAGGGGTTCGTGAAGCAAGGAGTTAATAGCGAGGAAACGTCACAAAGGCGTACCGATTCTGCTGCGGTGAGGCTTTGGACGCCGGTGTTCGTCGTCATCATCGCGTTGACCTTTTGTTGTTTCGTCGTGGGTCAAGGGCTTAATTCGGGGACCAGTGTCTACCTGACGGGGCTTGGCTATGGTGCCTCCTTGTCAGGAGTCCTGGCCATGGTTTTCTCCTTTGCCGCGGCGTTTACGAGGTTGTTGATTGGTCCTGTCATCGACAGCGGCCGGTGTTCCCTGGTCATCAAGGTTGGCATCGTGGTGCTCATTGTCAGCACGTTTATGACCGCTTTGGTTGATGGGGTTGTTCTCATCACCCTTTGTCGTCTGTTGCAAGGCGCGGGTTTTGCTGCGGCCACTACGGCTGCGAGCACGGCTGCCGCCGATGTGTTGCCGGCGGAACGTCTTGGAGAGGGCATCGGATATCACGGTCTCGGCCAAGCCCTTGCCACGTCCGTGGGTCCGGCGTTCGCCCTGTTCCTTGCAGGGACGAATCCTTCGAGCAACCTGTATGTCGGCCTCGCGCTCGTGGGAGTTGTGGGGTTTCTCATCGCGTTGGGTTCTGGCTACGAGAAGCACCCCGATCGGCTCCCTGAGACGAGCGGCTATCGCGTTCGTTGGGAGAAAAGCCA
>CAZOGL010000002.1:7634-20997 GCA_964579575.1 uncultured Eggerthellaceae bacterium
ATCGCGTTCGTTGGGAGAAAAGCCAACTTGCGCGCGAGGAGAGAGGCACGCGCGAAACGAAAGGCACGCACGAAACGAAAGCGGAAAGGCAATCCCTCCGTCAACGTTTCGACGTGTTCGAACCTCGCGCACTTCCTGGCGCGATCCCTATGTGCATCCTTTGTCCCACGTTTGGATTTGGGATATTTTTCGTGGGTTTGTATGGAACGACCTTGGGGTATGCCAACGCAGGTCTCTTCTATACCATTTCCGCTGTCGTGATGATCCTTGTCAGGATGTTGTCGAAGCGCTTCATGGATACCGTTCCCGCCATCAAGACCTTGACCGTGGCAATCGCCGCCGCTCTGGTGGGATTTGCCCTCTTGTTCTTCGCAGGCCAAGGCGAGCTTGTGTTCTTGGCGTCGGGGTTGCCGTATGGCTTGGCCCTCGGTTTGTCCTTGCCGCTCAACCAATCCGTTGCAGTGAAGAACACTCCGAGCGAGAGATGGGGTGCCGCCAATGCGCTGTTTTTGCTTTTCAATGATTTGGGCATCGGGATCTCCTGTGCGATTTGGGGACCGATCAACGACGTCTTCGGGTTCCAAGTGAGCATTCTCTTGGTGATGGTGTGCCAAATCCTGTCCTATATCGTGGCATGGGTCGTATACCCTGCCAACCAAAAGAGGTGGCGTGCCTGACCTTTTGCAATGAGGTTGTGGCACAATACAACAGCATATGAAACGAAGCCGCCCCCTGAGCTCCTTTGCGAGCATCGATGGGCGCGGCGAGGAGGAACGGCATGAGCATCGATACCGCAACGGGCAAGGAAGCGCCTGCAGAGCTTTCCAGCGAACGCGTCAAAGACATCTTCAGCACCATCGCGAAGAAGTACGAACGATTCAACGCTGTGTCCAGCTTTGGCTCTTACAAGCTGTGGCTCAAGGGCATGATGAGGCAGGCTGATATCCCCTCCGACGCAGAGGTGCTTGATGTTGCCGGTGGTACGGGCGATGTTGCCTACACGGTGGCCCGGGCAAAACACCCCAAACACATTCTTTGCTCGGACCTTGTTCCCGAGATGCTCGAGGTCGCCATGGCTAAATACGAGCGTGGCGATGCCGACGGCGTGCCTGTCGACTTCCAAGTCGTTGATGCTCAAAACATGCCCTTCGAAGATGGGAGTTTCGACGTCTTGACCATGGCCTATGGGATTCGCAACATGCCGGAGCGCGAGCGCGCCCTAAGCGAGATGTTCCGCGTTCTGCGCCCCGGTGGACAACTGGTCTGCCTTGAGTTCTCCACGCCTCCCAATCCTGTATGGCGTGGTCTGTATAACTTCTACCTGCGCCACATGATCCCCTTTTGGGGAGGCCTTATCACTGGAGAGCGTGACGGGTTTGTCTACCTGTCCAAGTCCATCAAGGCGTTTCCGAACCAAGAAGGCCTTGCAAAGCTTATGCGTGACGCTGGTTTCACGGACGTGACCTGGAAAAACTATACCGGTGGCATCGCTGCGGTCCACGTGGCGAACAAACCGCGTTAGCGCTTGGAACAAGGGCTGGATCTAAGGTCGCCTTTACCCTCTTTTGCAGGGATAACGTTAAAAACAGAGCGGTTTTGTTCAATAGCCGTTCTTTTGTGTCTGTTTGCCTCCGTTTACTCTTGCCAACAATAAGGGGTGCTATCATATGAGGCTACGCGTGCAGACACACGCGTTGCTTTGTATCCTTCGGGAGATTTTGAGGTGACCTCATGCTTTTGTGTGCTGATTACATCCTGCCTATGTCTTCGGAGCAGCTTACTTGCGGTGCGATTCTCGTGCAAGATGGCGAGATTCGTGATATCGGCGACGCCAACATGCTTCGCCTCCGCTACCCGGAAGAAGAGGTGAAGGATCTCGGCGACGTGGCCCTTATGCCCGGCCTGGTCGACCTTCATACCCATCTCGAGAACGCTGCCCTTCGTGGCGTCGTCAACGATGTTCCCTATGCTCAATGGGCAACTACCAAATATGCCGGCGTAGACAAGCTTGACGCCGATGATTGGGCCGCCTCTGCGTTTGTCGGCGGCTTGCAGGCGCTTTCCAACGGCGTTACGACCGTGGCCGACGTCTCCATCGACGGTTCGGCTCTGACGACGGTCTTGAAGCTTGGTATGCGTAGCGTCATCTATCGCGAGGTCGGCGCTATGGATAAGACCCGCATCGAGTACGCGATGAACGCGGTGGATCGCGAAATCAGCGAGTGGCGCGACGAGGCTGCCGGCACGTTGACCTCCATCGGCATCGCTCCGGCGCATATCTTTGATTGCCACCCTGAGGTTATGCGGCAAGTCTCTGCCTACGCCGCGAAGGAAAACCTTCCGGTTGCTATGCATCTCGCAGGTAGCCGTGAGGAGGTCGCATTCGTCAAGCATGGCTCGTCCCTGTTCAGCGTGAGCCGCGCGAAGCGTGGATACGTGGAGATTCCGCCATGGTTGCCCACGGGCGTCTCTCCGATTAAATATGCTCTCAATTGGGATGCGTTTGAGTCTCCCAATGTCATGGTCGTCCACGGCGTTCATGTCGATGACGAGGATATCAAAATCCTTCGCAAGCACGACGTCTCCATCGCTGCGTGTCCTCGCAGCAATGCCCAACTTGGCATGGGCGTTGTTCCCATCGAGGAATATCTCAAGGCCAACATCCGTATCGGCTTTGGTACTGACTCCCCGGCTGTGACTGATTCTTCCGATCTTTTGACCGAGGCGCGTCTTGGCATGCTCATGACACGCGCAACAACCAAGTTCTTCCTCTCCAGCGAGAAGGTGTTGGAGATGGCCACCCTTGGTGCGGCAAAGGCTTTACGCATGGACGATGTCATCGGCTCTCTCGAGGTCGGCAAGCGCGCCGACATCATCGCTGTCGATCTGTCCCGCACCGGTCAGTCCCCGACGGCGTTCCCGGCGTCAGCCGTCGCTCAATCCTGCAGTGGTTCTGATGTCGTGTTGACTATGGTCGACGGAAAGATATTGTATGAGAACGGCGCGTTCGCATCGGGCGTTGCCGAAGAAGAGAGCGTAGAGACAATCAATAAGATTCGTGAGAAGTTGAGGGCTTAATTCCTATGGGAAGTGGAAACGGTACAACTCAGAAAAAATTGTCAGCGGCACAACGTGCGGAGCGTATCAAGGCGGCTCAGGAGCGCGAGGAGCGCGCTGCCGCTAAACGCGAAGCTGCGTCGCGCACCAAGAAGATCTTCACAATCGTTGTTTGCGTCATTTTGGTTTTGGCTCTTAGTATTCCTACCATGGCTCTTACGGTGTTGAACGTAGGGGCATAGTGTGTTTGGAATTGGTGGTACCGAACTAGTAATCATCTTACTGTTCGCTTTTATCGTTGTCGGACCGGATAAGCTCCCCGAGATCGCAAAGACCTTGGGCAAGGCTATTTCAAAATTCCGCGAGACACAAGACGAGATGAACGAGGTCATCAAAAAAGAGACTGACGCCATCAAAAAAGAGGCTGCGGACATCCAACGCAAGCAAGAGGTCGAGGAGCGCAAGGCGCGTGTTGCCGCTGAGAAACAGGCGGCTGAGCCCGAAGCCTCGGAGTCGACAGGCAACGATTCGAAACCGACAACCCGCGTCGTACGCAAGGAGGAAGTCGCTACAACGACTCCCGAGGAGCAAAAGAAGCCCCTTTCCTTTAGCGAGAGGAAGGCTGCCTACGAGCGCCAACGTGCTGAGCGTGCGAAGGCTGAGGCTGCGTCCCCCGAGAAGGCCTCCGAGGAGACTTCTGGGGGAGCTTCCGAGAAGACCGAGGCTGCGTCCCCTGAGAAGGCCTCCGAGAAGGAAGGTGAGTAGCCATGCCTATCGGACCTGCGCGAATGCCCCTTCTTGAGCATCTCGGTGAACTGCGTATGCGCCTCACGCGTATTGTGGTCGTCCTGCTTGTTGCCACGTGCGTGTTCTATTTTGCAACCCCGACGGTCATGCAAATCATGACCTGGCCTATCCAAGACGTCTTGGAGGCATATGGCATCGAAGCCCTTGCAGTCCTCGATCCCTTTGAGGGTTTCGGGGTTCGTTTCCTCGTGTCAATCTGGACAGGCGTGGTTGCGACCATGCCGGTTATCATCTGGCAGCTGCTCGCGTTTTTCCTGCCCGCTTTGAAGCCCAAGGAGCGCAAGTGGTTCATCCCGACGTTTATCGCCGCGGTGTGCCTGTTCATGGCCGGTACCATCTTTTGCTACACGTTGATTCTCAATCCTGCGTTTCAATGGTTGATGGACCAAGCGGGCGAGTTTGCCACCGTTATGGCTCGCGCCGAAACCTATATCGATATCATCATCAAGTTCGAGCTTGGCTTTGGCTTGGCGTTCGAACTCCCCTTGATCGTGTTCTACCTCGTCATCTTCAACATCGTGCCCTATAAGAAGTTGCGCGGTGCTTGGCGCGGCGTGTATGTGGGCCTGCTGGTCCTCTCCGCCATGGTCACGCCTGACGCAAGCCCGGTCACGATGGGTTTGATGTTTGCGGCAATGGTTGTCCTCTACGAATTCAGCCTCCTGCTTGCCCGCATTATCTTGCGCAAGCGTATCAAGAAGCAGGAAGAGGAAGACGATGAGGATAGCGCTGAGCTTCTCAAGCAATCTATGGAGGCTGAGCCCAAAGGGGGCCTCTTCGCCAAGAAAAAGAGTGAGTAGGCTTTTTGAGGTTACAAGTTAACGGCCGCCCGCTCGTCGGGCGACTTTTTTGGAAGGGACAAGCTGCGTGCACGAACTCGGAATCATGACAGGTGTGGCAGAGGCGGTAGAGCGCGCTGCCCTCGATGCGGGCGCCACGGCCGTTCTCGGCATCACGTTGGAGGTCGGGGAAATGACCGAGGCGATTCCGGACGCTCTGTTTTTCGCATTTGAGGTTTTGCAGGAGAGCAATCCGTTTCTCGCGGAGGCTGAGCTTCGCGTCAACATGGTCAAACCCCACAGCAAATGTCTTGAGTGTGGCGCCGAGTACGACCACGATCGCTTCCATATGCTTTGCCCTGCGTGCGGTGGCGCGTTCACGCAATTGATGCGTGGGCGCGAGTTGCGTATCGAGTCGATGGAGGTCGATATTCCGGACGAGGGCGACGAGTTAGACGACGAGACAGATAAGTAGAATCAAAGATACCAAGCCCGCTTGGCGGGAGCAAAAGAAGGCGAGGCAATCCCATGAAGATCGATCTTCACCAACCCATCCTTGACAAGAACGACAAGCTTGCTGCGGAGTTGCGCCAGCGCTTTGCCGACAACCATGTGTACGTCGTCGATTTGCTTGCAAGCCCGGGAAGCGGCAAGACGTCCACGATCTTGGCGACGATAGACGCTCTTCGTGACGAGTTCAACATCGCTGTCATCGAGGGAGATATCGCAAGCAATGTGGATGCTGCAAAGATTTCTGCCCAAGGTATCCCCGCGGTCCAAATCAATACTGGTGGTGCATGCCACCTAGAAAGCGCCATGCTCAAGCGCGCCATCGATGTGCTTGACCTTGAGCGTCTCGACCTTATCATCATCGAGAACGTCGGCAACCTTGTCTGTCCTACCGACTTCGATCTCGGTGAGAACGCCAAGGTCATGATTTTGTCTGTTCCCGAAGGTGACGACAAGCCCCTCAAGTACCCCGGTGTGTTCCAGGCAAGCCAAGCCGTCATCTTGAACAAGGTTGACACGATGCCTGTGTTCGACTTTGACGAGGGAGCCTTCCGCGAGGCGGTCACCAATCTCAATCCGACCGCTCCTATCTTCCCCATCGCCGCCACGAAGGGCCAAGGGGTCGACGAGTGGGCCGAGTGGCTCGCCGAGCGCGTTCGCAATGCGTAAACGCTGCGTAACGGTTCATTTATAGACATGTAACAATTTGTTGGGATACTGGTAGCGCAAGATTCGCACGAAGCGAGAAGGGTCCTTTATGGATATTGCCGAGAAGTATCAAGTTTGTGTCAACGGGTTGCGAAACTACGCCGAGAGCGCTTTGTTTACCGATGCGGTCATAGGACTTTCCGGAGGCATCGATTCCAGTGTGGTTGCCGCCATGAGCGTCGAGGTGTTCGGGTCCAAGCATGTCCACGGCGTGTTGTTGCCGGGTCCCTACTCGAGTGATCACTCCATCGCCGATGCCTTAGACCTTGCGAACAACCTGCATATAGAGACGATGACAATCAATATTTGCGAGCCATTCGAAGCCTTTGAGCGAGTCCTTTCCAAGTCATGTGGCGGGAAGTTGCACGGTCTTGCCTCTGAGAACACCCAAGCCCGTTGCCGCATGGTCGCCCTTATGGCGCTCTCCAACACCTATGGGTGGATGCTGGTGAACACGGGCAACAAGTCTGAGGCCTATATGGGCTATTCGACCCTGTATGGCGACACCGCCGGCGCCTATGCGCCTATGGGGTGCCTCTATAAGACCGACGTCTTCGCTGTGGCGAAATACCTGAACCAACGGGCCGAACAGGCAGGGGAAATTGCACCCATACCCGACCATGTCCTGACCAAGCCGCCCAGCGCAGAGCTGGCGCCCGGTCAAGAAGACGAGAAGAGCATGGGCGTCGCCTATCCGATGTTGGACCAGATCCTTATGTCCCATTTTGAGGAAGGTAAGTCTGCTGAGGAGATCGCTGGCATGGGCTTTGACAAAAACACGGTTACCCGCGTTTTGCAGACCGCTGAGTTTTACGAGTTCAAGCGGGCCATGGAGCCACCGTACCCCCAGGAGAGAATCTACTGATCTCTTGAACGTATGGAAGGTCGCCACGTTGTTGGCGGCCTTCTTTTTTTGGGAATGGGTAAATGTGGCGAAAACGTGCAAATCTAAGTGCGTGGGTCGTAGATTTTCTATTGAAGCCTTGCATTCATAGGTGTGGGTGTTATAGTTACCACCAGTGTTTAGCACTCGACACCGAAGAGTGCTAAACAACCAAGGACAAGAGCGAATGAGCTTCTGTCCTGTTATCAAGGTACCAAAAGGCTACATACCTTATTGCACATCGAAAAGAAAGGAAGGTCGAAAGATGAACCTGAAACCGTTGGGTGATCGCGTCATCATCAAGGCTGACGAAGTTGAGACCAAGACCGCAACTGGCCTGTATATCGCCAAGGAGACCAAGGAGAGGCCTCAAACTGGTGAGATCGTTGCAGTGGGCGAGGGCAAGCTTGACAAGGACGGAAACCTCGTCCCCGTTCCCGTCAAGGTTGGCGACCGCGTCGTTTACGGCAAGTTCGGCGGGACCGAGATCGAACTTGACGGCGCTGAGTATCTGATCATGCGCAGCGACGACCTGTATGGCGTGTTTGAGTAATCGGTTCATTTTTGCTTGCGGGCCCTTGCTAACTCGGGGGGTCGCAAGAGTATCACTGCTAAGAAAGGAGCCATATTATGGCTAAAGAAATTAAGTTCGAGTCTGATGCGCGCGCCGGTTTGGCTGCTGGCGTCAAGAAACTCTCCGATGCTGTCAAGGTGACGCTTGGACCTAAGGGCCGCTATGTTGCCCTCGAGAAGTCCTACGGCGCTCCCCTTATCACCAACGACGGTGTGACGGTTGCTCGCGAGGTCGAGCTCAAGGACCCCATCGAGAACATGGGTGCACAACTTGTTAAGGAAGTCGCCGTCAAGACCAACGATGTCGCTGGTGACGGCACCACCACCGCAACCCTTCTTGCTGATGTCATCGTCTCCGAGGGTTTGCGCAACGTGACCGCCGGTGCCGACGCTCTTGGCATCCGTCGCGGCATCCAAAAGGCAACCGATGCAGTCGTCGAGGCCATCAAGAATAATGCCACCGAGGTTTCCACCACCAAGCAGATTGCAAACGTCGGCACCATCTCCGCTGGCGATGCCCAGATTGGCGAGAAGATTGCCCAGGCAATGGACGCTGTGGGCAAGGACGGCGCAATCTCTGTCGAGGAGTCCCAGACCTTTGGCATGGACATCGAGATCGTCGAAGGCATGCAGTACGATCGCGGCTATATCAGCCCCTACATGGCAACCGATATGGAACGCATGGAGGCCGAACTCAAGAACCCCTACATCATGCTGACCGACCAAAAGGTCTCCAACATCCAAGACTTCGTCCCGCTGTTGGAGGAGATCATGCGTTCCGGCCGCCCGCTGCTGCTCGTTGCTGAGGACGTCGAGGGTGAGGCACTCGCTACCATCCTCCTGAACAAGATCCGTGGCACCTTCAACTGCGTTGCCATCAAGGCTCCCGGCTTCGGCGATCGCCGCAAGCGCATCCTCGAGGACATCGCTATCGTTACCGGTGGCCAGGTCATTGCCAAGGATTTCGGCATGAGCCTCGCTGACGCCACCATCGACATGATGGGCACCGCAAAGAGTGTCAAGGTCACCAAGGATGCCACCCTCATCGTTGACGGTGCTGGCGAGAAGGCCTTGATTGATTCGCGTGTCGAGCAGATTAAGGCTGAGTTGGAGCGCACCGACTCCGACTTCGATCGCGAGAAGCTCCAGGAGCGCATGGCCAAGCTGTCCGGCGGTGTCGCCGTGCTCAAGGTTGGCGCTGCTACCGAGTCCGAGCTCAAGGAGACCAAGAGCCGTATCGAGGACGCGTTGCAGGCAACCCGCGCAGCGGTTGAAGAGGGTATCGTCGCAGGTGGCGGCGTTGCTCTGATCAACGCTATCCCGTGCCTTGACACCATCGAGTGTGCCGACAAGGATGAGGAGGTCGGCGTCAACATCATCCGCAAGGCCCTCGAGGCTCCTATGCGCGCTATTGCTGAGAACGCCGGCTACGAAGGTTCCGTCGTTGTTTCCCGCGTCAAGGGTATGAAGCCTGGTCGCGGCATCAACTTCGCAAACGGCGAGGAAGGCGACATGATTAAGATGGGCGTCAACGATCCTGTCAAGGTTACCCGCACCGCTCTCCAGTCTGCTGCATCTGTCGCAGCACTCATCCTTATCACTGAGGCTACCATCAATGAGATTCCGGCTGACGCCGAGGCTAAGTCCAACGCTGCCGCTGCAGCCGCTGCCGCACAGGGCGGTATGTACTAAGCCCTCCAGGTTGGGAGACCAGCCGCCGAGAAAAGGCCCTTCGGGGCCTTTTCTTTTTCCTTGCTTGGCATGGTATCGTGGTTGTGGTTGAAAGGAAACGAAGATGCCCCTAGTTGAATTGAAGACGTTGAGCGACCCTCGCCTTGATGTCTATGCCCGCTTGACCGAGGCGCAACTGCGCAACAAACTCGAGCCGGAGAAGGGCGTCTTCATCGCGGAGTCCTTCAAGGTGATCGATCGGGCTCTATCTGCGGGATACCTTCCTCTGTCGTTGCTTATGGAGCCCCATTGGCTGGAGGCTGCCTCGGATGTCATAGATCGAGTCGAGCTGCGCAACCCCGATGCCTCTGTTTTTGTCCTGCCGAAGGACGAAGTAAAAAAGCTGACTGGTTTCGAGTTGACTCGGGGCATTCTTTGCGCCATGCGTCGCCCGCCTTTGCCCAGTGTGCAAGACTTGTTGTCTGGTCGTGCGGCTCAATCGGAGGAGTTCATCACGGCATGCGGATTATCTCGTCCCGCCCGCCGCATTGCGGTGCTCGAGGGCATCGTTGACCACACCAACGTCGGGGCGATTTTTCGAAGTGCTGCCGCTCTTGGTATGGATGCGGTGCTCGTGACCCCCACGTGTTGCGATCCTTTGTATCGGCGCAGCGTGCGTGTGTCCATGGGCACGGTATTCCAAGTTCCTTGGACGCGCATCGGCCAAACTCCTGCCGATTGGCCGAAGGTCGGTATCTCCCTATTGGAAGATTTAGGATTCAAAACCGCAGCCATGGCGTTGTCTGACGACTCGGTGAGCTTGCGCGACCCCGACCTGAACAGGGAGGAAAAGATCGCGGTGATCCTCGGTACCGAGGGGGACGGTCTTGCGTCGAGCACCATCGCCTCCTGTGACTATACGGTGCGTATTCCTATGGCTCACGGCGTTGACTCCCTCAATGTTGCCGCTGCGAGCGCGGTGGCGTTTTACCAATTGTGCGGACAATAGCTGGTGGAACCTGCGGACAATAGCTGGAACCTGCGGACAATAGCGAGGGAATCCTGTTAGACTACTCACCCATGGAAAATCTGCTTGACATACTTTTTGACATCGTGTTCGACGCAACGAAGGACACGTTGTACCTCATCCCGTTTTTGCTCGTGGTCTACCTCCTCATGGAGTGGCTTGAACACAAGGCGGGAGATGCGCCGCGGGAAGCGGTGCGGCGCGCGGGGTCGGCGGGTCCTTTGATCGGCGCCGTTTTGGGCGCGTTTCCCCAATGCGGGTTCTCCGCGATGGGTGCGACGTTGTATGCCGGCCGTGTCATCACCTTAGGCACCCTGTTTGCGGTGTTTTTATCTACGAGCGACGAATTGTTGCCGATGATGATCGCCGAGCATGCGCCGGTTAGGCAAATTCTCGCAATCCTTATTGCCAAGGTGGTTGTCGGTATGGTCATGGGCTTCGCGATTGATGCGGTGTTGCGTGCTCGCAGGCGCCTTCATGAGCCCTTGGCGATTCACAAGATTTGCGCCCAGGACAAGTGCGAGTGCAGCGGCGAGTGCGTGACGTGCAGAAACAATCCTGAGTTGACCTATGAGCACGATCGCGTCCTTGCCGCGTGCGAATGCACACGTGAGCATGCCCATGAGCACGGTCATGGCCAAGGTGATAAACGTCTGCATGATTGCGGACCCGATTGTGACCACGGATGCGAATGTGAGCACGAGCATGATCACCAACATACGGGAACGCATATCTTGAGGAGTGCCGTCAAACACACGCTCAAGGTCACCTTGTTTATCTGGATCGTCTCCCTCGTACTTTGCGGACTGTTCGCGTTTGTGGGGGAGGATGCCATGTCGCAGGCCCTTTCTTCCAACCCTGTCGCGTCGGTATTTGCCAGCGCCTTGGTGGGGCTGATCCCCAATTGCGCGGCCAGCGTCGCCATTATTGAGCTGTACCTTGAAGGCATGTTGGGAACGGGCGCTATGATGTCGGGATTGCTCGTGGCCGCAGGAGTTGGCTTGCTCGTCTTGTGCCGCACCAACCGCGATGCGAAGCAAAACCTTCTCATCATTGCGGCGTTGTATGTCATAGGTGTTGTGTGGGGCCTTCTGTTCATGGGGCTCGGAATTTCGTTCTAAGCCGCTTGACCGAAAGATAGTTGCATGGCTACAATAGCAAGGCTTGAAAACGCGCCGTTAGCTTAGTTGGTAGAGCAGGGGACTTTTAATCCCAAGGTCCAGAGTTCGAGTCTCTGACGGCGCACCATAAAACACAGGTCACGCGGTATTTTGAAACCTTGCCGCGTGACTTTTTTTATCGGGTTCAAATGTTCGTTCAAATGTTTCACCAAAAAACAAATTTTTAAAAATATGACATTGACATATAGTGGATATAGTCTAATATATGACTTGTCTGAAACACATAGCAAGGCGCCCCTGAGATTGCGGAACCTCAGGGGCGCCTTGCTGTTAAGGCTATTTCTTCGCCCAGACCTGGTATCCCGACCCGCTGCAAACCGTCTCGTAGCTGTCGCTTTTTCGAAGATAGGTCGCCAAGTCAGAGCCGGATCCGACAATGAGGAAGTCGAAGTCATATTCCGAGACAACATCGCTGGAATAGATCGTCCCGTGTGCGAAATCTACGAACTCCTGGTAGTAATGACGGTCGACGCCTGTGATATTCGGCTCCCAAAGTTCAGGGCGGGGGTCCATAAAAACCTTGTAGCCACGCCATTCGAGGTATCCGCCGCTGTTGAAGGAGTTGTAAATCTTCAAAGAGCCCTTCTCAATCCCTTGGTCTTGCGTGTATTGGTCAAGGTAGTCCATGGCGGAGGACGGAAGCGAGCTGGTATCGAGCTCGGCGTTCTCGATAGCGTCGGGCCATTTATCGAGAGCGACGAAGGCGAGCGATCCTGCGGCAAGCATGACTGCGAGCGCACCGTTGAGAGCCCAATTTCCGCACACCTTGAGGGAGGCGGTGTTGAGCCGGACGCAACTGAAGCTGCGGGCAAGTAGGGGCAGGGCAAACAAGGACACAAGCCATTCGTTGCGGGTGTGCATCATCGCGAACGGGACGCACACAATGAACAGTATCGTCAGCGGTACGTCGATTCGTTTGACTCCGTTGTGCCCTATGGCCATGCTTCCAAGGACGATCATCGCCATCGCAGCTCCGCCATAGTCGGTCCAAAATCCCGTTCGGCCCATTTCGTTGATATAGTCCCCATATCCTGCGGCTCCGTATGAGAGAACAAGGTAGAGGGCGGCTTTGATTCCGTAGGGATTGACAAGCAAAGCTGATGCGGCACCTACCAAGGCGATCAACAAGGGCAACTTCTGATGATTCATGCGGAAGAAGGACAGCGGGCATAAGATGCCTTTTCGCTCAAGGATTCCGGGGATGTCAGGAACGAGGTAGAGTGCGATGATAAACAGGTCGAAGGGGGCCATGGAGGCGTGGAGGTTGACGTGGATGCAGGTGAGAAGGGGAAGGAAGGCAAGCCACCGCCGACGATGGCTGAGGCGATATTTCTCGAGGACGCAGATAACCAAGGCATACAACGCCATGGAGTAGACATGAGGCCGTACCGACAGATACGCTATCAGGGAGATGAAAGCAACGGTGATGGCAAAGGCGAACACCTCGCCGCCGCCGCGACGGTGTCCTGAGACGATGCGGCACATGAGATAGAGAATGGCCGCAAGCACTCCGCATTGAAACACGGTAAAAAATTTAAGCCCGGCATATCCGAAGAGGTTGTACACGCCGTACAGGATTACTGCGGCCAACCACTGCTGTACAACGACCCCTAGACCTTCATGCATGCTCCAAGGGTTGGTGTAAGGGATGCCGTTCTCGACAATCTCGCGGCCTGTTGCCAAAAGCCACCACATATCGTTGTCGAACGACCCGCTGACTGAGGTCAGGACCATAGCGCCCGTAAGAATTGCGAAAAGAAGAACGAGGGTGGCGTTGGTGGGAATATCCTTTGGGATATGGGGCGGGAGCGCATGACGCCCGCGTGGCGAGCAAGGACAAATCGATGTGGCTATTGTTGCGCGGTGGGCGTCTGCCGCATCTATCTGTTGCTCTATCTGTTGCTCTATTTGTTGCTCATGTGCGGCCAAGCCCGCTCCTTTCGTTGTGCAGGGGTATTGTACAACGCCTGTTGACGCGACGCGTCCTCCATCAGCGGGCTGGTTGATAGGCGTCGGAGCACCGATGTTTACGCACAAGGGGGCGTGTGCCTAGGTCGCGATTACGGTGCTCAAATTGCGATTACGGTGTCCAGCTTAAAATTTCAATCAACAACTTGCGACAACGCGCAGGCCGCGGGGAGCTCGCTTCGGTTTTTTCGTGGAACGG
>CAZOGL010000002.1:21097-35136 GCA_964579575.1 uncultured Eggerthellaceae bacterium
ACTTGCGACAACGCGCAGGCCGCGGGGAGCTCGCTTCGGTTTTTTCGTGGAACGGGTATCAAGATAGGTATAATAGAAAGGCTTATGTGGAAATGTCGACTCGCTCGCGAGTGGGCGAGAAGTGAGATATGAAAGAAGGATTAAGACCATGGCAATTAGCACCGCAGATTTCAAGAACGGTATGTGCATCGTCTATAACGACAAGCTTTGGACCATCGTTGAGTTCCAGCATGTCAAGCCGGGTAAGGGCGGTGCGTTCGTCCGTACCAAGCTCCGTGACATCCGCGCTGGTCGTACCGTTGAATATACGTTCAATGCCGGTACCAAGTTCGACTCCGTCCGTTTGGAGACCAAGAAGCTCCAGTATCTGTACAACGATGGTGTCGATTTCAACTTTATGGACATGACCACCTATGAGCAGATGAGCATCCCTTCCGAGATGGTCGGCGAGGCATCCAAGTGGCTCAAGGAGAACGACGAGGCTTCCTTGCTTTATGCGGGTGAGGAGCTCATCAGTGTCGAGCCCCAGATGTTTGTTGAGCTCGAGGTCTCCGACACCGAGCCCGGCTTCAAGGGTGATACCGTCCAAGGCTCCACCAAGCCGGCTACCCTCGAGACTGGTGCTGTTGTCAACGTTCCCATGTATGTCAACGTTGGCGACGTCCTCCAAATCGATTCCCGTGACGGTCGTTTCGTGAAGCGCCTCTAAGGTTTAGCTTTACCGCTGATCGTATCTATTGCAAACCTCTCTTTACCAGCTAAGAAGGAAATTCCTATGTACAAGATTCATTGCCTGAACAACATCAGCGCCGTTGGCTTGTCCGAGCTGACCGACCAGTATGAGCTGACCGACAACATCGAGGAGGCGGATGCCATCCTCGTCCGCAGCGCAAACATGCACGAGATGGAGCTTCCTGCCTCCGTCAAGTGCGTCGCTCGCGCTGGCGCCGGCGTCAACAACATCCCGTTGGAGAAATACGCTGAGGCGGGCATTCCCGTGTTCAACACGCCGGGCGCAAATGCCAATGCGGTCAAGGAGCTTGTTCTTTGCGGAATGCTCCTCGCTGCCCGTGACGTTGTCGGCGGTATCGAATGGGTCAAGGCCAATGCTGACGACGAGAACATCGGCAAGTCTGCCGAGAAGGCCAAGAAGGCATTTGCCGGCGGAGAGATTATGGGCAAGACCCTCGGCGTCATCGGATTGGGCGCCATCGGCAAGCTGGTCGTTGGCTGCGCTGAGGCCCTCGGCATGAAGGTCATCGGCTACGATCCGTTCTTGGATGAGAAGGCGGCTGCCGCTATCTCCAAGGATATGAAGTTCACCGGCGACCTTGCTGAGCTTATGGCTGGCTCCGATTACGCAACCATCCATGTTCCGGCGTTGCCGAGCACCAAGGGCATGATCAATGCAGAGGTTCTTGCACAGGCCCCGGATGGTGCCGTGTTCTTGAACTTCAGCCGTGACACCCTCGTTGACTCCACCGCCATGGCTCAAGCTCTCGAGTCTGGCAAGATCTCTCGCTACGTCACCGACTTCGCTACGCCTGAGGTTGTTGCCATGCCTGGCGCCATTGTCCTTCCCCATCTGGGTGCCTCCACCGCTGAGGCTGAGGATAACTGTGCGGCGATGGCCGCCCAGGAGGTTATGGCCTATCTTGAGCGCGGTGAGAAGATTCACTGCGTGAACATGAAATAGCGATCGCGTTTTATTCGTGATGTGAGGCGCACCTTACGGTGCGCCTTTTTTGTCGGATTGAGATTGTCAAATCGAGATTGGATACGGCGGAGGGGAGGCGAGTACGCCGTTCGCGCATGTAATACGTTTGTTTTTTTCAACGGCAATACTTTCGGCGGTCAACGTGGCCTATACTGTCGTAATTCTGTAAAAAAAAGCAGAAACGACAATGCGTTATTGCTGTGACTATCGAAAAGAAAGGGGTGCTTAGTCCGTGCCGAAGTTGCAAATCATGGATACCACCATTCGCGACGGCCAGCAGAGTTTGTGGGCCACCCGCATGAGCATCGGCGACATGCAGCCGATCTTGTCGAAGATGGATCGTGTGGGCTATTGGGCGATTGAAGCTTGGGGTGGTGCGACGTTTGACACCTGCCTGCGATTCCTGGACGAGAATCCTTGGGAGCGCTTGCGTACGATCAACGCAGCAACGCCGAACACGCCTTTGGCCATGCTTTCCCGTGGCCAAAACCTCGTTGGCTACAAGCATTACTCAAAGGACGTCGTCGACCATTTTATCGATTGCGCCCATCGCAACGGCATCGACGTGTTCCGCGTCTTTGATGCGTTGAACGACATTCGCAACATCAAGGACAACGCTGAGGCGATCAAGGCATGCGGCGCTCATTTCGAGGGCTCCATCTCCTATACGGTCAGCCCGGTCCACACTCTTGACGCTTACCTCGAGTATTCTCAACAGCTCAAGGAACTCGGTGCGGACTCCATCGCCATCAAGGACATGGCGGGCCTTCTCACCCCGTATCGCGCTGAGCGCCTTGTCAAGGCATTGAACGCGGAGATTGGCCTTCCAGTCCATCTGCACTGCCACTACGTCGGCGGCCTTGCCCCGATGAACATCATCAAGGCAGCCGAGTCCGGCGTCGCCATCGTAGACACCGCAAGTTCCCCGCTCGCGTTCGGCAACAGCCACCCCGCTGTTGAGACGGTCGTAGCCGCTATGCAGGAGAGCTCCTATGATACGGGCTTCGACCTCGACCTCCTGTTCGAGATCGCCGAGTATTGGGAGAACGTCCGCAAGCGCGGCCACTACAAGCAGGGCGTTTCCAGCTTGACCCACATGAAGGTCTTTAGCCACCAGGTTCCCGGCGGCATGATGTCCAACCTGGTTTCCCAACTCAAGATTCAAAACGCCGAGGATCGCCTGGGTGAGGTCATGGCCGAGATTCCTCGGGTTCGCGCCGAGGTCGGCTATCCGCCTTTGGTCACCCCGATGAGCCAAATCGTTGGCACCCAGGCCGTTATGAATGTCATCACCGGCAAGAGGTGGGGACTTGTCTCCAAGGAGATGAAGGACTACATCTGCGGTTACTATGGCAAGGCACCTGGAAAGATCGATCCTAAGATTGCCGCGAAGGTTGTCGGCGATTCCCAGGTCTTGCCGCCTGATGTTGCACCCGGCAGCTTGGTCACCACTACGTTCGACGAGATCGCTGAGGAGATTGGCGACCTCGCGAAGGACGAAGAGGATGTCTTGATGTACGCCTTGTTCCCGAACGAGGCGCGTACCTACTTGAGCAAGCACCGCTCTACAGAAGTTGTTCCGTTCAATATGGTCGAAGAGTCCAGCGAGATTACCGAGGAGGATTACGTGGACATCAATCAGATTCGCGATCTTATTCGCACCGTTAAGGAAGAGGGCGTCGGCGAGGTCATCGTCGAGGAGGGTGGCAATCGCGTCTCCGTCCGTATGCCCAGCGCAATTGCAGCCGCTGCTCCTGTGGCCGTCGCCGCAGCTCCTGTCGCAGCCGCTCCGGCCGCTGCTCCGGCTGCTGCCCCGGCTGCCGCTCCGGCAAACAACCGTCCGGCTACGTGGGTTCCCATCACAGCTCCCATGGTTGGCACCTTCTACACTTCCCCCGCTCCGGGCGAGCCTCCCTTTGTTGCCGTTGGCGATGAGGTTGCCGCAAACCAGACGCTGTGCATCGTTGAGGCCATGAAGCTGATGAACGAGATCACGGCTGACGAGATTTGCACCGTCCGCGAGATTTGCCTCGAGGACGCATCGCCTGTCGAGTTTGGCACCGTCATGTTCTACGTTGAGCCTATCCCCAACGTCTAATTTCAGGAGTCAATTCCATGTTTGACAAAATTCTTATTGCCAATCGCGGCGAGGTTGCCCTTCGCGTCATGCGTGCGGCGCGCGAGTTGGGCGTGAAGACCGTTGCCGTGTACTCCACGGAGGACAAGGACACCTATCCCGTCCAATATGCCGACGAGGCCGTCTGCATTGGTCCCGCCCAGGCAAACAAGAGTTACCTGGTGATGTCCAACATCATCATGGCTGCCAAGGCAACCGGCGCTCAGGCGATTCACCCGGGCTACGGCTTCTTGGCCGAGAATGCCGATTTCGCCCGCAAGTGCATCGAGGAGGGCATCGTCTTCATCGGCCCTGCTCCCGAGTGCATTGAGAACATGGGCGACAAGTCCACGGCCCGTGAGACCATGGCGCGTTGCGGCGTGCCGACGGTCCCCGGTTCCGATGGCTGCATCGATACGGCTGAGGAAGCCGCCGAGTTTGCCAATCGCGTTGGCTACCCGGTGCTTATCAAGGCGACCGCAGGTGGCGGTGGCAAGGGTATGCGTGAGGTTCACGATCCTGCAGATCTCGCGTCCCAATACCAGGCTGCGCGTACCGAGGCGGGTGCCGCATTTGGAAACGATGCGGTATACCTCGAGAAGCTTGTTTTGCGTCCTCGCCATGTTGAGATTCAGGTCTTGGCCGACGACTTCGGCAACCAGGTCGCATTGTGCGAGCGCGATTGTTCCATCCAGCGTCGCCACCAAAAGCTCTTGGAAGAGGCTCCTTCTCCTGCTTTGAGCGCCGAGCTTCGTACCGCGATGGGTGAGGCCGCCATTAAGGCAGTACAGGCCGTTGACTACCGCAACGCCGGTACCGTCGAGTTCTTGCTTGACGAGGATGGCAGCTTCTACTTCATGGAGATGAACACCCGTGTTCAGGTCGAGCATCCGGTCACCGAGCAGATCACCGGCGTCGACATCATCAAGGAGCAGCTGCGCATCGCATCTGGCGAGCCCATGAGCTGCGCAAATCGTGCCCCGTTCTCTCCGAATGGTGCTGCGATCGAGTTCCGTATCAACGCAGAGGATCCCGAGCACGGTTTCCGTCCGTGCCCCGGCACCATCACGTTGTTTGAGCCGCCTGCGGGTCCGGGAGTCCGTGTCGAGAGCTATATCCGTACCGGTTCTCGTATCAGCCCCTACTACGATTCCTTGGTTGCCAAACTCATCGTTCATGGTCAGGACCGCGAAGAGGCTCTGCAGCGTGCTGAGCGTGCTCTTGGCGAGTTCAAGATTGAGGGCATTGCCACGACCATTCCGTTCCACAAGCGTGTTGTCGCCAACGAGATGTTCCGCTCCGGCAACGTCGCGACGGACTTCATTCCTACCCAGATGGGAGATTTACTGTGAAAGAATTGAACATCGGAGGCATGACCGTCGCGTACAACGTGGTTGAGACGATTGTCTCGATCGCGGCCAAGGAAGTTGAGGGTGTCGAGGCTGTGGGAATGCCTGGCCCGGGCGGCCTTTTGGGCAAGATTTCCTCTGGAGCTACTTCCTCAGGCGTCGAGATCGCTGTTGACGATGAGGACAAATTGCGTATTGCGATTCGTGTTGACGTGGACTATGGTTATCCGCTGCCGCAACTTGCAGACAAGGTTCGCGAGGCGATTGCTGATGCTGTCGCCATGCAACTCGGCTTGCAGGTTAGCAGCATCGACGTCTACATCGACGGAATTCAGTTCAACAAGTAAGTTTGTGTTTTAGGCGGGATTACAAGAATGGCAGCTAAGCGACACGACCGTACCCGAGCCCGACGTGCGGCTCTTCAGGTGCTGTATTCGGGGGAGATCAACCAAGCTTCTCCCTCGCAGCTCGTTGACGAGGGCCTAGCGCTTCAGGACGAGTCGGATAAGCTGAGCAACTATGCTATCAGCCTTGTGTATGGCGTCGACTCCCATCGTATGGGCATCGATGCATGCTTGGACCAGGTGTCCGACAACTGGGCGCTTGACCGTATGCCCATCGTTGATCGCTCCATCTTGAGGCTTGCGGTGTACGAGATGTTGTTTGTCGACGCCGTTCCCGTTTCTGTCACTATCAACGAGGCGGTCGAGCTCGCCAAGGACTTCGGTGGAGAGGATGAGTCCTCTCGCTTTGTCAACGGCGTGCTCGGCCGCGTCGCAAAACTCATCGAGGAGGGCAAGATTGGTGCGGGTATCGGTCTTGTTCCCGATGAGGATTCCCAAACCGACGAGGTGAATGTTGCCTCCGGGGACGAGGTTGCCCCCGAGACCGACGTGGACGAGACCGGGAATGAGACTGACGCGGCTGGCGTTGCCCCCGAGGCCGAGGTTGCCCCCGAGACCGAGGTTGGGTAGCCACCATGGCGGTGGATGCAACAACATACGATTCCTATTCCCGCGTCAAAGAGCGACTTGACGAGATTGCGACTCAGGTCGCCGATGAGACCATTCCCTTGGATGATGCCCTTAACTTGTATGACGAGGCTGTGAGCTTGGCATTGCGCGCCAGCGAGTTAATCGAAACCGATGAGGAAGAAGAGGGCGACGCGGAGGTCGATGCCTCCCAAAACGATTCTTTGACCGAAGGACAGGGAAGCGTTCCGACTCAGGAGTAAAACATGGGAGCTCGTATCCTTGACGGCATCAATGGCCCGTCAGACCTCAAAAAACTCACTGATGCCGAGCTGACCACGTTGGCCCGAGAGGTTCGTGAGGAAATCCTTGCAACCACCTCCGCTACTGGTGGCCATGTCGCATCCTCATTGGGTGCTGTAGAGACCATCTTGGCTATTCACAGCCTTATCGACTCCCCGAAGGACAAACTGGTCTTCGATGTCGGCCATCAATCCTATGCGCACAAGTTGGTCACCGGACGACTCGATAAATTCTCGACAATTCGGACCTATGGCGGCATATCCGGTTTTCCCAAGCCAAGCGAGAGCGAGCACGACGTACATCCCTCTGGACACGCGTCCGACTCCCTTTCTGTCGCGCTTGGCCTTGCGAAAGCCCGTGATTTGCGTGGTGGGAACGAGAAGATCGTTGCTATCATCGGCGACGCCTCTATCTCGGGGGGCATGGCTTGGGAGGCTCTCAACCATATCGGACAGGCGCAATGTCCGATGCTTATCATTCTCAACGACAACGAGATGTCCATCGGTCGCAACGTCGGTGCCCTTGTTCACCACCTGGGCATGATTCGTGCCAACAACCAATACGTCGAGGCAAAAGACGCCCTTCAAGACAAGCTTGAAGCAGGTGGAACCCTTGGCAAGGGATTTTTGAACCTTGGACGAAATTGGAAGGAAAGCGTCAAGCAATTCATCCTCCAAGACTCAATGATCTATGAGCGCCTCGGCATCGTATGCACAATGCCTATCGACGGTCACGATATTCCGACTTTGCGCAAAATCATGCGTGTCGTCTTGGAGTTCAACGGTCCGGTCTTGATGCATATCGTCACAAAGAAGGGCGCCGGGTATCAACCTGCTATGGACGACCCTGAGCGTTTTCACGGCGTGGGTCCCTTTGATTTGGCGACCGGCGCGGGCAAGAAGAAGGCCGCGAGCGCGCCGAGTTTCACCTCGGTGTTCGGCGATGCGATCTGCAAGGAAGCCCGAGCCGATGAGCGCGTCGTGGCGATAACCGCTGCCATGTGCGGAGGGACGGGCCTCAAAGGGTTTGCCCGGGAGTTCCCCGATCGCTTTATCGATGTCGGAATTGCCGAAGGTCACGCGGTCGGTCTCGCCTCCGGTCTTGCGGCTGGTGGAAACAAGCCGGTTGTTGCCATCTATTCAACTTTCCTGCAGCGCGCCATTGATCAAATCATCATCAATTGCGCCCTGCCCAAGCTCGATGTTGTGTTCTGCATTGATCGTGCTGGTCTTGTCGGAGCTGATGGGCCTACCCACCATGGCATGTTCGATTTGGTCTACACCCGTATGATTCCCTCCATGCGCGTCCTTGCTCCCTCGGATGAGGCCGAGTTGGCAGACGCTCTTCATACTGCTTTGGCTTTGGGCGGTCCCTTTGCCATCCGCTATCCCCGCGGTTCAGCCCGAGGTGTGGAGGTTCCCGATCAGGCAAGCATTCTGCCGCTTGGACGGTCCCGTATCGTGAGGGAGGGCGAGGACATTGCGATCCTTGCCTTTGGTCGCATGGTCGGTGTGGCCGAGGAGGTCGCGAAGATCTTGGCCGTTGTCGGCGTGGATGCGCGCGTGGTGGACATGCGTTGGGTGAAGCCTCTTGACCGCGATGCGATTCGGGAGGCCGCAGGTACCCGCTTGGTCGTGACTCTTGAGGACGGAGTTATTTCTGGTGGTGCCGGTGAGGGTGTCCTTGAAGAGATGTCCCTTATGGGTCTCGATACTGACTCTCTCGTGTTGGGCATCGACGACCAATTCGTCTTGCAGGGAGACGTCGCGCTACTTGATCGAGATCTCGGTCTCGATCCCGAGGGGATTGCGGCCCACATCACCGTCAAGCTCGAAGAGGGCAAGTAGGCTAGAAAGCAAGAAAGCAAATAAGGATAAACAAGAAAGGCTCCGGACATGTTGAGCATCCGGGGCCTCTTTGTCTTTTTGCCGGTCTTGTTAGTAACTAGCAGTGGCTATCAGTGGTTAGCGTTGTTTGCCATAACTATGGCCGTAGTCATGATGATAATCATGATGATGGTGATGATGACGGTTTCAACCAGGACGGATGCCAACGCGTTGGTGGTTGCGGTCGCCGTGCTTATCTTCTTCTCGTCGTATGTCTGTAACAACAAGGCAGCAGACAGGAGGCGGCGCATTTGGGCTCCGAGTCCGAGGATGCCGTGGAATCCCTTCTTGGTCTTAAGGTATTCATCGGCCTCGTGGATCTGGTTGACGATTTCCTCAATGGGTGAATCCGAGTCGACAAGTGCCGCGATGACTGGTAACTGATCTGCATAGACCCTGGAACCTGCTTCTTTGAGGGCGTTGCGCAATGCGATGAAGCGCTCACATTTCTCTTGGACGGGCTTATCGCTTAGGGCCAAGACCATGCTGATTGATTGCAGCGCATCCTTGGCCAGCTTGAAATGCTCTCCCTTGAGGTAGTAGTAGCACTCCTCCGCCTCGGTCAACGTTGCGTCAATATCCAACCCCGAGATAACAAGCAGGGTGGCGATAGTAATGTCCTCGCGACCCGTGAGCAACGGATGGGATGCGCGCATCTTGTCGATAATGTCCCATGCCTGATCGGCGACGGCTTGGTATTGCTCAGGCTCGATGAGGTCTGCCATGCAAGAAGCGGTAAGGGCCTCGTACTCTGTGTGGATAACTTTGCGCTTCTTCAGGCATTCGTATGCTTCCAAAACGTTGTCGATATAGGCTTCGGGATCGTCTTTCAGGTCCATCTTGCACAAGAGGGACAGATTTGCGTAGCCGCGCAGGTTGTTGAGAATACCGACCTTGGATTTGAGGATGGCGCGGTTTTCGCGGATGTTCTGCTCGTTCGCTTGCACATTCTCGGCGGTGTAGAGTAGGGCGCCCAAAGCCGCTGCTTGCTCGAAATCAAGCTTAGCTGAGCTTCTTGCCACAAGGTAGTTCTCAGCGAGCATGTCGCATTTTTCGGTAAGACGGGTATCCATGCTACTCCTTACATTTGAGGGGGTCATTGTCGTATATGTTTATGATACATCGAGACGAAATGTGCTATTATCCGCTTTATTAAAAAAGGCGATTGAGAAGAAGGCATCAAATGCAAGTTAACATGAATCTTGAAGCAGTATGTGGCCGCATTCAGGCTCTGCGCGAGGATCTCGGTCTAACGATGCAGGAGATGGCTGAGGCTACGGGCCGCAGCGTCGTTGAGTATGCCGCCCAAGAGACGGGCGAGGCTACCCCGACCTTTACCTTCCTTGCGAAATGCGCCGAAAAGCTTGGCGTCGATGTCATCGAGCTGCTTACTGGCGAAGCACCGCGCCTCAACAATTACTTGCTGACCCCGGCAAACGAGGGTCTCTCCATTCAACGTCACGAGGGCTTCGAGTACCTCCATAAAGCGCAGTATCTCAAGAACCGCCTTGCTGATCCGTTCTTGGTGACGCAGCCCTTCTCCGAGGAGGAGCAACAAAAGCCGATCCACCTGTCGTATCACAAGGGCCAAGAAATCGATTACATCATCTCCGGTCGCATGCGTTTTGCCTATGAGGACAAAATCATGGAAGCTGGCCCAGGGGACTTGCTGATGTACGATTCTGGCAAGGGTCATGGCATGATCGCCATCGACGGCAAGCCCGTCACCTTCGTCGCTATTACCATTCCGCCCCATAGCGGGCACATTAGCTAGGCGCGCCGGTTAGCGTCTAGCACAATACCGGTTGCGCCGTTAACCCCTAACGTACGTACCCGCTTATATATCTAGAAATGGAATCTCTAACATGAGGAATATCAACGAGCGCTATGTCTCAGAGGCATACGATAATCATGGTGTTTTAACCGCATTCGACGTCAAATGTCCACGCGACTTCAACTTCGGCTACGACGTGGTCGATGACATCGCAATAAACGATCCCGACCGCCGCGCCATGGTGTGGTGCAACCCCGAGGGCGAGGAGCATGTCTTTACGTTCGCGGACATGAAGTATTGGTCCGACAAGACGGCAAACTACCTTGCCGAACAGGGAATTCGCCGCGGCGATTACGTCATGGTCATCCTGCGTCGCCACTACCAGTTCTGGTTTACGGCAATTGCTCTGGCCAAGCTAGGTGCTGTCATGGTCCCAGCGACGTTTATGCTAAAGCCACGCGATGTCGCCTATCGCCTAAACGGTGCCGATATCAAGGCCGTCATCGTTACCGACCTCGGAGATGTCGCCAGCGCGGTCGACGCGGTTGCGGATGAGTGTCCTTCGCTTGAGACCAAGATCTTGGTCAACGGCGGAGCGGGCGGACTCGGATGTTCGGTTCCGGTTCCTGACTCCGACGAGATTTGCGTGCTCTCCGCAGAGCGTAAGGGTTGGCTCGACTTTAACGCGGGAGTCAGCGCTGCTTCTTCTGATTTTGAGCGTGTCGAGACGCTTGCCGCCGAACCGATGCTCATGTACTTCTCGAGTGGCACGTCCGGTGAGCCCAAGATGGTCCTCCACAACTCCGAATATGCGATCGCCCACCTCATCACGGCAAAGCATTGGCATTGCGTCGAGCCTGACGGTTTGCATTTCACAATCGCCGACACCGGTTGGGGCAAGGCGGTTTGGGGCAAGTTCTACGGCCAATGGCTCATGGAGGCTGCGGTACTCACGTACGACTTCGATCGTTTCCACGCGGGCGAGATCTTGTCGCTTATACCGAAGTACCAGGTGACGACGTTTTGTTGCCCGCCGACGATGTACCGCATGATCATGCAGGAGGATGTCGACTCCTTCGATTTGTCCTCCCTTACCCACACCACGACGGCCGGCGAGGCGCTCAACCCCGACCTGTTCAACTTCTGGCTTGAGCACACCGGGCTTACGATCTATGAGGGCTTCGGTCAAACCGAGACGCCGCTGACCATTGCGAACCTGCGCAACTCCAAGCCGCGCTCCGGCTCTATGGGAAAGCCCGTTCCGCTGTACGAGACAGCGGTGCTCGACGAAGATGGTAACCCGTGCGATGTTGGTCGCGCCGGTGAGATCTGCATCCGCATCGACGAGAACGATTCCGCGCCCGGAATCATGATGGAGTATTACCGCAATGAGGCGAAGACGAAGGCCGCCAAGCACGACGGGTGGTACCACACCGGTGACGTTGCGTGGTTCGATGAGGATGGCTACCTTTGGTATGTCGGGCGCAACGACGACGTCATCAAATCGAGCGGATATCGTATCGGCCCCTTCGAGATTGAGAGCGTCCTGCTCGAGCACGAGGCGGTTCTCGAGTGTGCCGTCACGGGCGTTCCCGATCCGTTGCGCGGCAAGGCTGTCAAGGCGACGGTTGTCTTGTCTGCCGGCTTCAAGCCATCAGACTCCCTGACTCGTGAGCTTCAGCAATGGGTCAAGAACCAGACCGCTCCCTACAAATATCCGCGCATCATCGATTATGTTTCCGAGTTGCCCAAGACCGTCAATGGCAAGATTCGCCGTGCCGCAATCCGCGAGGCGACAGAGGCGGCGGCAAGAGACGCAGCGCCCGCGGAAGGATTGACGTAGTCTTGATCGAGTCGTTGCGTGAGGCATTAGCGCCTTTGACTGTCATCACCGGCCACTACGGGGTGGGGAAGACCAACTTTGCGTTGAACCTCGTCCTCGACCTTGCCCGTGCCGGGCGTGAGGTGTGCTTGGTTGATCTTGATATCGTCAACCCGTACTTCCGCTCAAGTGAGTATCGCGATCTGTTGGAACCTGCGGGCATCCGTCTTGTGGCTCCCGTCCTAGCAAACTCCTCCCTCGACACGCCCTCTCTTTCTGCCGCGGTTGACGGAGTGATCGATTGGGCGCAATGTGGCGAGAATCGCATTGCTGTGATCGACGTGGGTGGAGATGATGCGGGCGCGACGGCTCTTGGCCGCTATGCTGAGCGCATTTCCAAGACAACGTATGCCCTCATCTATGTGGTGAATGCCTACCGCAACCTCACCCAGGACGTAGGGGATGCTCTTGAGATCTTGGGGGAGATTGAGCTTAAGTCGGGTTTGCACGTTACGGCTGTCGTGAACAACTCCCACCTTCGTACGGAAACGCGCGTTGAGACGGTGGTGGATGCGTCGAGCTTCGGCTTTGATGTCGCCAAGGCAGCAGGGGTGCCGCTTGCAGCCCAGACCACGCCAAAACAGTTTTTGGACGCCCTTGGCAAAGTTATTTCTCCCGAAAAAACGTATCCTGTAGAAATGCTTGTTAAAACGCCTTGGGAGTGAGCTCGGACCTTTTTTCAATCCGAGCTGGCGAGTGTTAACAATGCGAGTGTTAACAATAGATAGAGCAAATAAGACGAGTGCGATTGAAGAAGAGGAGTCTCATGGACAAAGTTACAGTTGACGACCACTTCTGCAAAGGATGTGGATTGTGCGTCGATGCGTGCCCCATCCATTTGATGGAGCTCGACGTTTCGCGCATCACGCCAAAAGGCTATCACCCGGCACATTGCACCGACCAAGATGCATGTACCGGTTGCGCCTCTTGCGCCACGATGTGCCCTGACGTCGCCATTAGGGTTGTGAGGTAGGACTATGGCAGAAAAAGTACTCATGAAGGGCAATGAGGCCCTGGCGGAAAGCGCGATGCGCGCAGGTTGCCGATTCTTCTTCGGCTACCCGATTACCCCGCAAACCGAACTCGCTGCATACATGGCCAAGAAGATGCCCAAGATTGGCGGCACCTATCTTCAGGCCGAGAGCGAGATCGCGGCAATCAACATGGTCTACGGCGCGTCTGCCTGTGGTGCTCGTGTCATGACCTCCAGCTCAAGCCCCGGAATCAGCCTGAAGTCCGAGGGCATCTCCTATATGGCGGGCGCGGACCTTCCTGCTGTCATTATCAACGTTCAGCGTGGCGGCCCAGGCCTTGGCTCCATCCAGCCTTCCCAGTCCGACTATTGGCAAGCGACCCGCGCCATGGGACATGGTGACTTCCGCCTGATCGTGTACGCACCTTCCACGGTCCAAGAGATGGCTGACTACATCTACGGCGCATTCGACGTTGCTGACAAGTATCGGGTTCCTGTCATGATCTTGGCCGACGGAATGCTTGGCCAGATGATGGAGCCAGTCGTCCTTCCCGAGCCTCGCAATGTCGAGGACCTTCCGAAGAAACCGTGGGCGTGCGTGGGCCATAACCACGAGCGCAAGCACAATATCGCCAACTCCCTCTACCTTGAGGCTGAGATTCTTGACGCTATCAATGCGAAACGCGAAGAGCGTTTCCGTATCATCGAGCAAAACGAGCAGCGCGCCGAGAGCTATCGCACTGAGGACGCAGACATCGTCGTCGTCGCCTTTGGCGCTTCTGCGCGTATCGCCCGAAGTGCTGTCATGGCCGCTCGCGAGCAGGGTATCAAGGCGGGCCTGATTCGCCCGATCTCTTTGTGGCCCTTCCCGGTAGATGCCCTTGAGAAGTGCATGGGCACCGCCAAGGCGTTCCTGTCCGTGGAGATGAACACGGGCCAGATGGTTGACGATGTGCGTCTTGCCTCCAACGGCCGCGTCCCTGTCGACTTCTATGGTCGTTCCGGCGGCGTCATCCCCACCCCTAACGAGGTGTTGGCAAAGATTGTCGAGCTCAACGGAAAGGCAGG
>CAZOGL010000002.1:35236-39252 GCA_964579575.1 uncultured Eggerthellaceae bacterium
TCCCCACCCCTAACGAGGTGTTGGCAAAGATTGTCGAGCTCAACGGAAAGGCAGGTGAGTAGGATGACAAAGGTTGTTTTCGAGCGCCCCAAGTCCCTGCTGCCCGTCGTCACGAACTATTGCCCAGGTTGCGTTCACGGCATCGTGAACCGCTTGGTCGCTGAGGTCATGGACGAGTTGGACTTCGAAGGTCGCGCCATCGGTGTTGCCCCGGTCGGCTGCTCTGTCATGGCGTACAACTTCTTTGGTTGCGACATGATTGAGGCCGCACACGGTCGTGCTCCGGCGGTGGCTACCGCGGCAAAGCGCGTCCACCCCAACAATGTCGTCTTCGCCTACCAAGGCGATGGTGACCTCGCCTCCATCGGCATGGCTGAGACCGTGCATGCCGCTACTCGCGGTGAGCACATCACCATCATCTTCATCAACAATGCGATTTATGGTATGACCGGTGGCCAGATGGCTCCAACCTCCCTTCCGAACCAAGTCACCCAAACCTCTCCCTATGGACGCGATGTTTCCAAGGCAGGTTACCCGGTTCGCGTGTGCGAGCTCTTGTCCACTTTGGACGGTCCCGCCTATATCGAGCGCGTCACCTGCGATACGCCTGCCCATGTCCGCAAGGCGAAGAAGGCTATCAAGAAGGCCTTCACCTACCAGATTGACGGCATCGGCTATTCCTTCATCGAGGTCGTCTCCACATGCCCGACGAATTGGGGTATGACGCCGCAGAAGGCATTTGATTGGATGCGCGAGAACATGCTTCCGTACTATCCGTTGGGCGTGTATCGCGATGTTGTTGCCGACGGCTATGCGAACGCCGCTGAGGCTGCTGCCGCACGTGCTGCCAATTGCCCTATCGCCAACAAGGGTGGTGAGGAATAATGAACAATCGTGAACTTCGTATCCTGCTTGCCGGGTTTGGCGGTCAGGGCGTTCTTTTTGCCGGCAAAGTCATCGCGAGTGCGGGCCTTATCGAGGACCGCGAGCTGTCTTGGTTGCCTTCCTATGGTCCTGAGATGCGCGGCGGTACGGCAAACTGCAGCGTTTGCCTCTCCGATGCGCCGATCGGCTCTCCTTTGGTTTTGACCCCCAACGTCCTTATTGCCATGAACCAGCCGTCCTTTGACAAGTTCATCGATGCTGTTGAGCCCGGCGGCCTCGTCATTGTCGACTCCGGTCTCGTTCCCGAGATCAAGGAACGCGAGGATGTGACGATTTGTGCGCTTCCCGCCGCAGAGCTTGCCGAGGAGAATGAAATCAAGGGTCTCGGCAACATCATCCTTGTGGGCAAGCTGTTCGAGCAGACGGGCTTTTGCGCCCGCGAGACGCTTGACGCCTCCATCGACAAGTGTGTTCCCGCACGAAAGGCCGCAATGGTCGGTTTTAACAAGAAGGCTCTTGAGATTGGTATGAACAACTAGCGAATAGGAAGCTTCTGTCCTGGCGAGGGACGAGCTTTTTCGCGAAGGTAAACAAAAGGGGGAAGGCCCGAAGCTATATGCGCCGGGTCTTCTCTTTTGTCTTTCTCGGCCCTTTTTTGAGTCGTTTGGCTTCGGCCCGAGAGTTTCTCAACGATGTGATGGGTGATATAATCCTTTGTTCTACCGAAGACCGACATGGCTCATGTTATCGATGTGTTGTTAACAACAAAGAAATATGTCGATACTACGCTGTCGTTTTATCGACTTGATACGCAAGAGATAGGAGTTTCACATGACAAACGAGATGCAGGAAATCGGCGAGCGTATGCGCGGATTGCGCGAAGCCTGTGACGTCACGTTGGAAGATATGGCTTCTGACCTTGGTGTATCAGTAGAGACCTACGAAAAATGGGAAGAGACGGGCGAGGATGTTCCGATTTCTGCGATCTACCATATGTCTCGTATGTTCAACGTCGACTTTACCGAGATTTTGACCGGCACCGATGCCAAACTCGATACATACCAGGTCGTCCGTCGCGGCGGTGGCAAGGAGACCAATCGCAACCCTGCATACCATTTCGAGGACATGGCTTGGCGTTTTGCTGACAAGATCATGCAACCCCTTGTTGTGGTTCTAGAACCTACCGATGAGCCTGCCCACTTGATAACCCACGGTGGACAGGAGTTTAATTTTGTCATCGAGGGAAGTGTTGCCGTCACTGTTGGTGACAAGGAGTTTGTGCTGAACGAGTGGGACAGCATCTATTTCAACCCCGAGATTCCCCACGGCCAGGCTTGCGCGGGTGACAAGACTGCCAAGTTCGTCACGATTATCGCAGAGTAAAACGGAGAAGAGAAGCACGCACAATGGATTACATACTGAGCAAATATTGTCCCCAGATATATTTCGACTCCTACGAGGAGTTCTTCGACAACTTCAAAATCAACGTCCCCGATGACTTCAATTTCGGCTATGACGTTGTCGACGAGTGGGCTCGCGTGGAGCCCGAAAAGCGCGCCTTGCTTTGGTGCGACGATTCCGGCGACGAGAAGACGTTCACCTTTACGGACATATCTCGCATGTCAAATCGCGTGGCGAACGCATATCGCGAGATGGGCATCGGCAAGGGCGATGTCGTATTCTGCATCCTGCGCCGTCGCTGGGAGTATTGGATCAATGCGGTCGCCCTTTGCAAGTTGGGCGCCATCCTCATCCCTGCCTCCTTGCAGCTCACCACGAAGGACATTGTCTATCGTGGAACTTCTGCCGAGATCAAGGCCATGGTATGCGTCGACGATGATTATGTCATCACCCAAGCTGGCAATGCCGCCGATGCTATTCCGTCCCTGCAATACAAGATCGTCGTCGGCGGCGAGCGTGAGGGTTGGAAGCCCTATACCGAGCTGCTCGCCAACGACAACGAGGTGTTCGAACGTCCGACCGGCGAAGCTGGCGTGAACTCAAAAGACACCATGCTCATCTATTTCACCAGCGGCACCACGGGCAACCCGAAGATGGTGCAGCACAACTTTGCCCATCCCCTTGGCCACATCCTGACTGCCAAGTATTGGCAACAGGTGCAAGAAAACAAGTTGCATATGTCTGTCACCGACAGCGGATGGGCCAAGTTCGGTTGGGGCAAGATCTACGGCCAATGGATTGCCGGCGCAACCGTCTTTGCCTACGACATGTTGAAGTTCATCCCCACGAACCTTCTCCAAAAGGTCCAAGACTACAAGCTCACCACGTTTTGCGCGCCTCCTACCATGTATCGATTCATGCTCCAGGAGGATGTCGCGGCGTACGACCTGTCCAGCGTCGAGAATTTCGCGACGGCGGGTGAACCGCTTAATGCCGAGGTCAGCATTCAATGGGAACGTCTGACTGGCAAAAAGATCCGTGAGGGTTTCGGACAGACCGAGGGCCCGGTGTTGATTGCGACGTTCCCTTGGATCGAGCCGCGTCCGGGTTCGTTGGGCAAGCCGTCTCCTCTTTTGAACATCAAGTTGCTCGATGAGAACCTAAACGAGGTCGAGGATGGCGATGAGGGTGCGATTTGCGTCACAGGATTGAAGAGTGCCTATCCGCCCGGCTTGTTTGTCGGATACTACAAGAACCCTGAGAAGACGTATGAGGCGGTCGGCACCGACGTTTACAACCTGCATGACATGGTATGGCGCTCTCCCGACGGCTACATCTCCTTTGTGGGCCGCGATGACGACGTGATCAAGTGCTCTGGCTACCGCATCGGCCCCTTCGAGGTCGAAAGCGCCCTTGTTGCACACCCTGCCGTCATCGAGTGCGCTGTCACGGCTGCTCCTGACAAGATTCGTGGCAAGGTAGTCAAGGCGACCATCGTCCTCGCGAAGGGGTACGAGCCCTCAGACGAGCTCACGAAAGAGCTGCAAAACCATGTCAAGAAGACGACGGCTCCCTACAAGTATCCCCGCGTCATCGAGTATGTCGACGAGTTGCCCAAGACCGTTGGAGGCAAGATCAAGCGCAAGCTGATTCGTACTAACGACGGGATCGTTGACTAGGTCGTCTGCTCGGTTGTCAACCAGGTTGTCAGCTCGGTTGTTTTCGCCCCG
>CAZOGL010000002.1:39352-103565 GCA_964579575.1 uncultured Eggerthellaceae bacterium
CTAGGTCGTCTGCTCGGTTGTCAACCAGGTTGTCAGCTCGGTTGTTTTCGCCCCGCTTTTCGCTCCGAAAACGAAACCCGCGTGCTCCCAAGCGCGCGGGTTTTTCTTTTGGCTTGCGCTTCGAAGCTCCGATACCTCGAGGTCCCGGTCCTTTGCGGTCCCCGCACTTCGAGGCGATCCGTTTTTGCGCGATAGGGAAGCCATTGATGGAGTATCCTATAGCCCAAATGCACTGACTGACATAAAGAAAGGTTTGCAATGTCTGATATTCGTGATATTTCTCTGGCAGAGGCCGGTCGTGCCCGTATCGAGTGGGCGGCACGCGACATGCCTGTTTTGGCAAGCATCCAAAAGCGTTTTGCCGACGAAAAGCCCTTGGAGGGCGTTCGTATCGGCGCATGCATGCATGTGACCACCGAGACCGCTAATCTCATGCGCGCCTTGGTCGCATCCGGCGCGAAGGTCGCCCTGTGCGCCTCCAACCCCCTTTCCACCCAGGATGACACCGCCGCCGCCCTCGTCAAGTATTACGGTGTCGACGTCTATGCGATCACGGGCGAGGATGCGACTACCTACAATCGCCATATCGAAACCGTCATTGCCACCGACCCGCAAATCGTCATGGATGATGGCGCCGACCTCGATACTGCGCTGCATACCCGCTTTACCGACAAGCTCGCTGGCATCATCGGAGGTACCGAGGAGACCACCACAGGCGTTGTCCGTTTAAAGGCCATGGAGGCAGAGGGCAGCTTGGGTTACCCGGTATTTAATATCAACGATGCGAACACCAAGCACTTCTTCGATAACCACTACGGCACCGGCCAATCTACCCTTGATGGCATCGTTCGCGCCACCAACCGACTTCTGTGCGGTCGTACCATGGTTATCAGCGGCTATGGCTATTGCGGCTCCGGCCTTGCTCTTCGCGCCAAGGGCATGGGTATGGACGTCATCATCTGTGAGGTCGATCCGTTGAAGGCTCTTGAAGCCCACATGGAAGGCTACAAGGTCATGCCGGCCGCCGAGGCTGCCAAGTACGCTGATGTCTGGGCGACGGTCACCGGCGATTGCAAGGTCATTGACGCCCCTGCTTTCGAAAACATGAAAGACGGCGCCATCCTGTGCAACTCCGGCCACTTCGACAGCGAGATCAATCTTGTCTGGCTCGAGGAGAACTGCGTCAGCAAGGTGGAGCTCAAGCCCCTTGTTGAGGAGTACACCCTTGCCGACGGCCGCAAGATTGTCGTTCTTGCCGAGGGTCGTCTTGTCAATTTGGCGTGCGCTGAGGGCCACCCCGCTTCCGTCATGGATATGAGTTTCGCAAACCAGGCTCTTGCCGCCGAGTATCTCTATAAGAATGCATCGGGACTCGAGAAGAAGGTCTACGACGTTCCCGCTGAGATCGACGATGGCGTTGCTCGCGTTAAGCTCGAGACCCTTGGTGTCAAGATCGACACCCTCACCGAGGAACAGATTGCCTATATGAACAGCTGGAACTTCTAGCCACCAACAAATACAGAGCAGCAAGGTCCCAAGAACCTGGTTCTTGGGACCTTTTTTTGGCCCGAGGCGGAAGCGCTTCGGGTTTTTTTCGATGGGACGAGGCCACATAAACGGGTCGGTTTTGTCCTCTTTCTCGAGGGTCAATGCCGCGCGAGCGGGTCGGTTTGGCTCTCTCCCGCGTGGAGCAAGGCCGTATAAACGGGTCGGTTTGGCTCTCTTCTCCTATGTTTTGGTCGAGGTGTTTCGTGTGCGTAACGCGATTGTTTCCCTCGCGCTACGAAGCGTTTCCGCGCTTGTAAACAACGGGTGCTGAATCTTGTTCGAAACAATTGGGCGTGAAACTTGGACTGTCACATGCGACAGACTGGTTTATCGGAAACTCGAGGGAGGAGAGAATATGTTTGATTCCGGTTCCACTGGCTTCATGCTTGTATGCGCCATGTTGGTGTTGCTCATGACTCCAGGTTTGGCGTTTTTCTACGGAGGTCTTTCGAGGCGAAAGAATGTCGGCAATACGATGAGCATGGTGTTTGTGGTCATCGGCGTCGTCGCTATCACGTGGACGTTGGTTGGTTGGTCCTTTGCCTATGGCGGAGACGGTTCCATCCCGTTCTTTGGCGGCTTCGACCAACTCGGCTTGACCCAAGCAACCTCCGACATGCTTAGCGAGACCCCAGAGGTCGATGGCGAGGGATACCCCGCGATGATCGATATCGTGTTCCAGATGGCGTTTTGCATGATCACTACCGCGATCATCACCGGTGCGGTTGCGGGCCGTATGAAGTTCGGCGCACTGGTCGTCTTCGTCGCGCTTTGGACCATCTTGGTCTATCCGTCCCTCGCCCACATGGTTTGGGGCGGCGACGGTTCCCTTATCGGCGACACCCTTGGCGCCTTGGACTTCGCTGGTGGTGACGTCGTTCACATCAGCTCCGGTCTTACCGGTCTTGTCCTTTGCCTTGTCTGCGGGAAGCGCAAGGGTTTTGGCGTAATGAACTATCGAGCCCACAACGTCCCCTTCGTTGCGCTCGGTGCAACCCTTCTCTGGTTTGGATGGTTCGGATTCAACGCCGGTTCCGAGTTTGCAGCTGATGGCACTGCCGCCTTGGCGCTTATCAACACGGTTGTTGCCTCTGGCGCGGGTCTTGCTTCCTGGATGATCGTCGAGCGCATCAAGGTCGGGAAGCCGACGTTGGTCGGTGCTGCAACGGGCCTTGTTGCTGGTCTTGTTGTAATCACCCCTGCAGCTGGCTTTGTCGAGCCTTGGGCCGCGGTCATCATGGGCCTGATCGTTTCCCCGATCTGCTATTTCGCAATCTCTGTCGCAAAGCGGAAGATCGGTTACGACGATGCCCTTGACGCGTTCGGTTGCCACTGTGTCGGTGGTGTCGTTGGCGGCATCCTGACTGGCTTGTTCTGCGTGCCTGATCTCGCTTGGGACAGCACGGCAGCGGCGACGACCATTGCCAATGGCGGTGCTTGGGGCGGTCTGTTCTACACCGGAGACCCGGCGTTGCTTCTTGCGCAGATTGAGGGCATCCTGATCACCATCGTCTTTGTCGCGGTCGCCGGATTGATCCTCGCATTCATCGTAAAGCTCATCTTCAAGGGCAGCTTGGCGGTAAGCCCTGAGGAAGAGGCGCAAGGTCTCGACGTCGCCGCCCACGGCGAATCTGCCTACCCCGCATTTATCGGCCTCGATTAACATTGTCCCTAGTTGAGCCACTCCAGGCTTGACCCAGGGTTTTTCGAAAGGAGTACCGCTATGAAGCGAGTAATAGCTATCGTGAGGCCTGAAAAGCTCGAGCCGGTCAAGGAAGCCTTGTTCGCGGCCCAGGTCTCAGGCATGACGATCAGCCAGGTCAACGGTTGCGGCAACCAACATGGTTGGACCGAGTATTTCCGCGGCACCGAAGTGTTGCTGAACATGGTGCCCAAGGTGAAGTTTGAAATCATCGTCGAAGATGCGGAGGTGGACGACCTTGTAGACGTGATTTGCGAAGCCGCGGCTACTGGCAATGTCGGCGACGGCAAGATCTTTATCTCACCTGTTGAGGACGTTATCCGCATTCGTACCCGTGAACGTGGCGAAGAAGCCATCTAGTTCGGAGTCGCCCCCGCTATCGGGGTTTCCATACACGGCTTGTCAATCCCCGGCAATGCCGTGAGACTCGAAGTCCGGTCATGTGTTTTCCCGTGCGCATGGCCGGACTTTCGCTTTTTGCGTCGGATTCAGGATTAGAAGAAGATTCGGAGTGCAGCGGCGGCGAAAACGACCCGTATGCTTGCTTGCGTGTAGGGGGCAAGCTTGGTCTCATTTTGCTAGAATGGCAATGTTTTATGCATAGAAAGGAATCCTATGAAGCAGGGAAGCGCGCCGAATTTTTGTCCCCCGGTCGAAGAGGGTGCGGTCTTTGAGTTTCAAGACGAAAAAGGCGATGTTGTGGCCTTGGAGTTTCTCGGACTTATCTATCACAACGACCGTTCCTATGGGTTTTTCTTCGAGGTCGATGAGGACAATCCCGCTCTCGCATCAGGAGAGGTGATCTTGCTTGAGGTCACCTCTATCGACGAGGAGGGACAGCCGGCAGAGTTCGAGCTCGTGACCGACGAGGGTATCGCTTCTGAGGTGTATGCCGCTTTCAAGGAAGCTACGAAGGACTTGTACGATTTTGCCTAGACCGATCGGCTGGAGATGGCTTTGGATTGCTACTCTGCGTTACGAAAGATGAACACCTATGAAAAGAGCTTTGGCCCCAGGAACCTTTGATCCTATCACGTATGGCCATCTGGATATCATCACGCGTGCATCCCAACTGTTCGACGAAGTTGTCGTGTCAGTTGCAAAGAGCGCGGGCAAGAACCCCTTGTTCACGTTGGAGGAGCGCACGGAGCTTGCGCGACAAGCGACCGCCCATCTCGACAATGTGCGCGTCGAACCCTTTGACACGTTGCTTGTGGAGTTTGCGCGTACTATGGATGCCCAAGCGGTGGTTAAGGGTTTGCGCGCCGTGACCGATTTTGAGTACGAGTTCCAACAGGCCGCCCTCAATTACCAACTTGATCCGGACATCGAGACGGTGTTCATCATGAGCCCTCCGAAATACATGCACCTCTCCTCCTCGATTGTGCGTGAGATGTCGAGCCTCGAGGCGGATGTGTCCTTGTTTGTGCCCGCGTGCGTGAGTGAGGCTCTTGACAGGAAGTTGCACCTGGAAACACGAGGATAGCTAGCTGCTGGGTTGCCTGCGTTGAGGGGCAAGGAGTATCAACGCAGACAAAGGCGGAGATTAGAGAAAGAAGATGATTGCTATGAAGATTGCCTATGATATCGATCAGGCAAAAGAGGTGATTCGCGGTTGGAAGGCTGAGGGTCTCACCATCGGCCTCGTTCCTACCATGGGGTTTTTGCACGAAGGTCACAAGAGCCTGATTGATCGCGCGGTTGCGGAGAATGACCGTGTCGTGGTGAGCGTGTTTGTCAATCCGACCCAATTTGCGCCTACCGAGGATCTCGAGAGCTATCCTCGTGATTTCGAGGCTGATTGCGCGTTGTGTGAGGCCGCAGGCGCGGACCTCGTGTTCCACCCGGAGCCGCCGGTCATGTATGCGGCGGATGCGAGCACAACCATCGACGCAGGTACGCCCACCAAGGAGCTTTGTGGCAAGAGCCGTCCCACCCATTTCGGTGGCGTGTGTACCGTGGTGTGTAAGCTCATGAACATCTCCGAGGCCGACCGTGCCTACTTTGGACAAAAGGACGCCCAACAGCTCGCCGTCGTTCGTCGTATGGTTCGTGATCTCAACATGAACGTCCAGGTCGTTGGATGTCCCATCATTCGCGAGGAGGACGGACTGGCTAAGAGCAGCCGCAACACGTATTTGAGTGACGATGAGCGTCGTGCCGGCCTTTGTTTGTCTCGCGCTATCTTTGCAGGTCAAAAGATGGTTGAGGAAGGCGAGACCGACGGTGATAAGGTCATCGACGCGATGACAAAGATCGTCGAGGAGGAACCGCTGGCCCGCATCGACTACATTGAGATGGTCAAATGGGATGCCATCACTCCGACCCGTGTTATCGACGGCCCGGTTCTCGTCGCCATGGCGGTCTATATCGGACGGACGCGCCTCATCGACAACTTCATCGTGGAGTAAGAAGCAAGGCATGCAGATCACGCTGTTAAAGGGCAAGATCCACCGCGCGACGGTAGTGCAGGCTGAACCCGACTATGTCGGCTCCATCACTGTCGACCCCGAGCTCATGGACAAGGCGGGAATATTCGAGTATGAGCGCGTATGCGTCGCCGACGTCAACAACGGAAAGCGCTTCGAGACCTACACCATCGCAGGCGATCGGGGATCGGGCATGGTGTGCGTGAACGGGGCGGCCGCTCGTCTCGTGGAGGTGGGGGACAAGGTCATCATCATGGCGTATGCTCAAATGACGCCTGACGAGGCCAAAGACCACCAACCCCGAGTCGTGTTTGTCGACGACGAGAATAACGCCTCTCGTGTGTCTCGCTATGAGAAGCACGGTCGCTTGGAGGATATTTAGGATTATTCAAGATACGAATTAGCCATTTTATTGGATATTTGTTGACGGGTTGTACCTTGTGCGGGTATATTTCTTTTGCCGCATAAGGGACGGCAGCCAGGATATCTGGTAAAAAACGAGGAAGGAAAAGACAATGAAGAAACGTTTTAGCGCGGTTGCCGCTTGCGTTGCTGCTGTTGCTCTTGTTGGCGCTCTCGGCCTCTTTGGCTGCTCCAGCGCTTCCAACACCGCAAACAACAACACCGCAAACAACACCACTCATGAGAAGGTTGAGTTGCAGGTCTTCGCCGCAAACTCTCTGACCAAGGCTATGGCCGAGGTTCAGACCCTCTACACGCAGTCTCATGACTGGGTCTCTTTTGCAGACACCCAGTACAAGTCCTCTGGAGAGCTGAACTCTCTGCTCGAGGCTGGTTCCTATGCTGACATTGAGATCACCGCATCCAAGGGTACGATGGATACCGCAGTTGAGAAGAAGTACGTTGACGAGTCCACTCGTGTCGACATGTTCAAGAACGACCTCGTTATCGTTGCTGCAGAGAATTCTGACATCACCAGCTGCACGCTCGAGGACGTTGCAACCGGCAAGTACACCGTCGCTGTTGGCGATGACTCCGTTCCTGCTGGCAACTATGCAAACCAGTCTTTGAGCACCGTCGGCTGCTTCGTCGATCCTGACGGCAAGTCCGGCAAGGACTCCGCTGGCAAGGCCAACGGCACCGATGCTTATGCTGGCACCCCGCTCGAGGGCAAGGTTGTCACCCAGACTTCCGTCGGCAACGTCTGCAAGCTCGCCCAGTCCGGTGAGGCCCAGGTCGCTTTCGTCTACACCTCCGATGTCTACCGCTTCGGTGGCGTGAAGATTGTCGGCACGGTCGCTGCTAGCACCCACAAGAACATCGTGTACCCCGGCGCTATCTGCACGCAGTCCAAGAACGCTGAAGAGGCAAAGGCATTCCTCGATTGGTGCACCACCGACGAAGAGGCTCTGAAGGTTTGGCAGAAGTGGGGCTTCGAGCTCGCTTAGTTCCAAATGCAATCGTTTGAGTAACGCTGAGGTGGGCGGATCGAACTGGTCTGCCCACCTTTAATTATTGGCGTATTTGTCTGCGCGCAATATAATTCTTGTCTGCAGATAAGTACGCCGGAGGAGGATAACTGTACATGACGAGGTTTATGCCGCGTGCGGCAATGATGGTCGCGGCAATGATGATTGCGAGCATCTTTTTGGTGTTTTCGCTTTGCGGTGCGCCTTGCATGTTCGCCTTTGCCGACGAGTCCCTGCCGCAGGTCAATGTTTCCTCCGAAGTGGATTCCGCCACGGTCAGTGGCCATGAATACGCGTTGGGGGAGTTCAGTCGCGCGCAAAAGGGCACCAACAGCACCATAGAGAATGAGGATGGCACCGAGTCCTATTTCGGATACCGCTATTTCGTCTCAAAGACCGAGGGTAGCGTCGCCGCTGTCGCCATGTCTGGTTACGTGGTTGTCTACGTTCCCGCTGCGGCGGCAGGCGAGCAGAGTTGGACGCTCGGTAACGCAGATGACGAGAGTGCCATCAAGGCGTTGCTTATCGGTCTTGATGAGCAGGCAGCCGCGGGTGGCGCGGTCTTCGACGCGGATGCGACATGGTATTTCACCTCCGACAAGGAGTACGTTGTCGGTGATATCGCCTTCAAGTTTGATCAGGAGGTCAAGGAGGGACAATTCTACACATGCGTCATCGGCGTGGACGGTTCCGATATCACCGATGACTCCAATCCCGCTTTCGACAAGCCGAACCATGCGGATTCCGCACGCCTTGTCGCCTCGAGCGAGGTCAACATAGTCCAGGAAGCAGGGGGTATCGCTGCGATCGGAGAGTTCCTGACGACGCTTGATTGGAGCCCTCTTTGGATTACGCTCAAGACGACGGGTGTCGCCATCCTCTTCATCTTTGTGCTTGGTCTCGCGGCGGCGTACTTCACCCTCCACATCAATCCAAGCGCGCAAAACTTCTTCGATTCGATATTCACGATTCCGATGGTCTTGCCGCCGACGGTTTGCGGCTTTGTACTGTTGTATCTGTGCGGTTCCAAGACGCCCTTTGGCGAATTTTTCATAGACATCGGATTTCCGTTGATATTCAGTTGGCCGGCGACCGTCATCGCTGCGGTAGTCGTTGCGTTCCCTTTGATGTATCGCAACGCACGCGGCGCCTTTGAGAACCTTGATCCCAACATGCTTGACGCGGCGCGCACGCTCGGGTGGAGCAATGGGCGTATCTTCTTCAAGCTCATGCTTCCGCTCTCTTGGAGCTCCATCGCCGCGGCGACGGTTCTCGCGTTTGCGCGCGCGCTCGGCGAGTTCGGCGCAACGTTGTTCCTCGCGGGCAACTACATCGGTATCACCCGCACGATCCCTATCGCCATCTACTTCGAGTGGATGAACGGCAACGATGCGGTTGCGTGGTTCTGGGTCGCCATCATCATCGTGTTCAGCTTCCTCGTCATCCTTTTCATCAACCTGTGGAGCAACCACACGACGAAGTATCGCAAGCGCGAGACCGAGTAGGAGTGAGATCATGCTGCAAGTTGATATCAAAAAACAGTTTGGCGACTTCAATCTCGAGATGGCCTTTGAGGCGGGGGATGAGACAGTCGGCCTCCTCGGTGCGAGCGGTTGCGGTAAGAGCGTCACTATGCGCTCCATCGCTGGAATCGAACGCCCTGACGAGGGGAAGATCGTGGTGAACGGAATCGTGTTCTTCGATCGCGCGAAGGGTAAGAAGGCTAAAGTCGACCTGACGCCGCAAGAACGCAAGACCGCGCTGCTTTTCCAAAACTACATGCTGTTTCCGAACTTGACGATTGAGGATAACGTTGCCGCGGGCATCGGAAAGGATGTCCCAAAGGCAAAACGCATGGATATCGTTGAGGGCGAGTTGCAACGCTTCGGCCTCAAGGGCTTCAACAAGCGCTATCCCGCCCAACTCTCCGGTGGCCAACAACAGCGCGTCGCCTTGGCTCGCATGCTTGCGGCAAAGCCGGGCATCCTCATGCTTGACGAACCGTTTTCCGCGCTTGATGCACACCTGAAGGGAGTCCTTGAGCAAAATCTCGTGAGTCTGTTCGACGCGTTCAAGGGCACGATTTTGTATGTGAGCCACGACATCGACGAGGCGCTGCGTTTTTGCGATCGTATCGTGGTCGTTGACGCGGGACATATCATGGAGATTTCTACGGGGGACGAGCTCGTCAACAATCCGAAATCTCGCGCGAGCATCAAGCTTTCGGGATGCAAAAACGAGACAGATGCGCGAAAGGCGGGGGAGACCACACTCCACCTCCCGAAGTGGGGTATCGACCTGGACATGCAGCGACCGGTCCCAGATGATGCCTGTGCGATCGGTATCCGCGCCTTCTACGTAAAGCTGGCCGAAGGTCCGGGGGTCAACAGTTTCCGGGTGCGCGTCGACCGAGTGAGCGATTCGCGATTCGAGCGCACAGTGTTGCTTTCGTTCCTTGACCGCGACGAGTCCGACTATCCGACGATTGAGGATCGTAACGAGGACGAGATGAAGTACCTGCACCAACATCTGTTTTGGCGTATCGACAAGTTGGCGGTGCCCAAGGAGAAATTGCCCGAAGAGGGAGACGAGTTTTGGGTTCGTCTCGATGTGAAGAACGTGTACGTCGTCAATCGCTGAGTTTCACCCGCGTCTTTACCACGTGGCTTGACGTGTCGTCTTCCAGGCGGCGGGTCAAGCCATTTCTTTGCTTGGGGGTCTCGCTTGTTTGTGGGCTTCGCTTGTTCGAGGGTCTTGCCTTTTTGTTTGGGGCCTAGCTCAACAACATCATAAGGATAGGGATCGTCACAAGGCTGAACACGGTTGTGATGAACGTTGCCTGCGCCATGGTCTTGGCGTTTCCTCCATACTCGTAGCAAAACATGGTTCCGTTGGTTGCGACCGGCATGCCGCACAAGACGATCAGGGTGCCTAACAAGACGGGGTCGGAGACGAAGAAGTGCAACACGAACCAGATCGCTGCGGGTATGACAAGCAAACGGGAAAAGGACGATATCCAAAGCTTGCCTCCGCCTATAAGTTCCTTGAGGGGGAGGTTTGCCAAAGAGGATCCGATGATGAGCAGCGATGCTGGTGTCGTCATGGAGCCGAGCGTGCTCAAGGTCTCACCAAGCACGGGAACGGCATGCACGCCGAGCAGCGTTAAAATGACGGCGGCAAAGCAGCAGACGAAACAGGGGCTGAGGAAGTTCTTCAGACTGAATTTGACCTTGACACCGTAATCGTTGTCCTGTGCGATGAACCAGATACCCAGGGTGAAGCAAAGCAGGTTGAACGGAATCTGGAAGATGCTGACGTATATGAGGCTCTCGCTCCCAAAGATCGCGCTGCAGACGGGGTAGCCGATGAAACCCACGTTGCCAAAAAGCATCATGTAGCGAAACACGCCCTGGTTTCCGCGATGGATGCGCAGGATGAACGTGAGGGCGAACGCCGCTATGATCATGATGACATAGCAGACAAGGGAAAAGACAAATCCGCTTCCCAATTGCTCGAGGGAGGGTACCGACTCCGCATCAAGGGTTGCGGCGAGGATCATCGCCGGCAAGGGAACGGTTAGCACCAATTTTGATAGGCTGCGATCGATACCATCGTCCATCCATCCGACCTTTTTTGCAGCATATCCAGCCGCGACGATGAGAAACAACATCGCCATTTGGGAAAATACTTGTACAAATTGCTCGCTCACGTGAAACTGCGCCCTCTTCCTATTTCTCGGTCAGTCAGTATAGCAACGTTTTGTTTCCTGCGCATTACCTCGGGTTCATAACGATTGCTATCCTCCGTCGCTGATGTGTTGTGCAAAGTCGTATAATGACGGGACAAAACCACACGGAGAGGGGGGTTTGGTTGAAGGACTCGCACGGGCGCACGATCGATTACATGCGCATCTCTTTGACAGACCGCTGTAATTTTCGTTGCATATATTGCATGCCTGAAGAGGGCGTTACGCCCTTGTGCCATCAGGACATTTTGACATTCGACGAGATTTTGGCCATTGTTCGCAACGCTGCCGACATGGGTGTCCGCCGTATCCGTCTTACCGGCGGGGAGCCTCTTGTCCGCAAGGGCGTTGTGAACCTCATCGAGCAGATGAGCGCCATTCCCGGTATCGACGATATCTCCATGACCACCAACGGTGTCCTTTTGCCTCGCATGGCCAAGGATTTGCGCGCTGCCGGCTTGAAGCGCGTCAACATCTCTTTGGACACCCTCGACTCTGGCCAGTTCACCTATGTGACCCGCGTCGGCGTGTTGCAAGACACGCTTGCTGGAATCGAGGCCGCGCTCAAAGAGGGTTTTGACCCCATCAAGATCAATGCCGTCACGGTTCGACGCCTAAACCAGGATTACCTCGCGTTCGCGAAGCTCTCCGTTGACCGTCCGCTCCACGTTCGCTTCATCGAGTACATGCCGGTGGGGGAGAGCGGCGGCGCTGACGGAAGCGGTTGGGGCAAGGAGGACGTCATCTCGAGCGAGGAGGTGCGTGCCCTCATCAATGAGCGCGCTGTCGGCGAAGGCCTCGGTGAGCTCATCCCTGCTGAGAAGAGCCGCCCTGACGGAGGTGGCCCTGCCGAGTATTATCGTTTCCGCGACGCCCAGGGTACCGTTGGCTTTATCAGCCCCCTCTCCCGTCATTTTTGCAAGAGTTGTAACCGTTTGCGGCTATCCGCGGATGGCCGCATCATGCCGTGTCTGTTCAGCGACGACTATTTTGACATCAAGGAGGCTGCGGGTTCCGGAGACGACGAGCGCATCCGCGAGGTTCTCAACCTTGCCATCGGCAACAAGCCTGATGAGCATCACGACCGGGTGGGAACTGAGCGAGGTATGTCCCAAATCGGTGGCTAAACCGCGGCGATCCTGTGATAACGATTCTTGAGAAGGGGAGACGATGATGGCTGAGACTATTCCAGGTGGATTGAGCGCCGGCAACGCAGAGATTACCGGTGCCGACTCCGGTACGCTGACCCACGTTGACGAGAAGGGTGCCGTTCGCATGGTCGACGTGTCCGAGAAGGACGACACCAAGCGTATCGCGACCGCCGAGGGCTTCATCTTCATGCACGAGGACACGCTCAACATGATCGTGGACGGAACAGCTGCCAAGGGCGACGTCTTGGCGTGCGCTCGCGTCGCGGGCATCATGGGGTGCAAACAGACGAGCAGCCTGATACCTATGTGCCACCCGCTCAACATCACGAAGAGCAAGTGCGAGCTGGAGCCTATTCTTCCCGGTGAGCGCGAGGACGGGCGCGTTGGTATCCACGCCTTGATGACGACGGGGGTGACCGGAAAGACCGGAATCGAGATGGAGGCCCTAACCGGCGTCTCCATTGCGTTGTTGACGGTGTACGACATGTGCAAGGCGGTAGATAGAGGCATGGAGATTTGCGATGTCCGCCTCCTTCGCAAAGAGGGCGGCAAAACCGGTCTTTGGACGCGCGACTAGCGTTTTGGCGCCGCCTAGAAGGGCGGCGTTTTCCTTTGAGAGGGGACGACGATGGGTGCACACTCCACGTTTCATAACCATACGACCTTTTGTGACGGCAAAAGCACGGTGAAAGAGATGGTGCGGGCGGCCATCGATGCTGGTTGTGCATCGATAGGGTTCTCTGGGCATAGCTATACCTGGTTCGATGAGAGCTATTGCATGAGCCGCGAGGGCGTTCGACAATATCGCGCTGAGGTCGAACGCGTGCGCCAAGTCTCGCCGTCCATCCGTGTGCTTTGCGGGGTCGAGCAGGATTACTTCTCCGAAGAGTCCACGGATGGTTTTGACTATGCGATCGGGTCGGTCCACTATGTGCGTGTCGCCGCTGACGGGAGTTGCGCGGCCGCGGGGGTTTTGGCGGACGCTCCTGGTTGCGTTGCTGAGAAACTTGCCCGTGAAGGCAAGGTCCCCGTGGGCATCCCTGGGAGAGACGGGGAGGTGTTTCTCGATGTGGACAACACCGAGGATGCGTTTCTCGGCGCGATTGACCAATACTTCTCCGGTGATGTATATGCGTTTTGCAAGGCGTATTTTGCGCAGGTCGAAGACGTGGTGCGCAAGACCCATTGCGCGTTTGTGGGCCACTTCGACTTGGTGACCAAGTTCAACGAGGGCGATCGGCTCTTCAACACGTCGGATGCCCGCTATCGCGAGCCAGCGCTTGCGGCTGTCCGCTCACTTTGCGAGCAGGGGGCGATATTCGAGGTCAACACGGGGGCCATGGCGAAGGGATATCGCACCACGCCCTATCCCGCCCCGTTCATTCTCGACGCCATTCGAGACGCGGGGCGCCCGGTCATCCTCTCGGCGGATTGCCACCATGCGAACTACCTTCAATTCGCCCTTGATGATGAGCTTGCCGCGGGATGCGAAATCTTGCGCGAGTTGTAAACCCTCTCGAGAGGTGCGCGTCCTTCTTCGAGAGACGTACGTCCATCGATTGGCTCCAAGTATCCATCGATTGGCTCCAACGGGTGTCTTTTCGCAAGGAGACGCATGTGGTACTATAAGCGGCTGGTATTTGCAATTATCGAAAGGTTTGAGATATGTCCGGACATTCAAAGTGGGCTACCACGAAGCACAAGAAGGCCGCTGCTGACTCCAAGCGTTCCGCTCTGTTCAGCAAGCTGGCTCGTCAGATTACCGTTGCTGCAAAGACGGGCGGTGACCCCAACCCCGACAACAACGCCTCCCTGGCTGCTGCTGTCGAACGTGCCAAGGCCCAATCCATGCCGAAGGACAAGATCAAGAACGCAATCGACAAGGCTTTCGGCGCTGGCAAGGATGCCAACAACTACGAAACGGTTATCTATGAGGGCTATGGTCCTTGTGGTGTTGCCATCTATTGCGAGGCTCTGACCGACAATCGCAACCGTACCGCTGCCGATGTTCGCGCTGCATTCACCCACTCCGGTGGCAATCTTGGCACCAGCGGCTCTGTTGCATTCCAATTTGAGCGCATCGGCCAGATCATCGTCGAGAAGGTCATCAAGGGCGAGGGCAAAAAGGATCCTGACCGCGACAATCTCGTTGACGAGGATGCGGTTGAGATGGCGGCTCTCGAGGCGGGCGCCAATGACTACGAGGACGCCGGTGACGAGTGGATTATCACTACTGATGCGGGTGATTTGATGGCCGTCAAGAAGGCCCTCGAGGAGCAAGGCATCGAAGTCAAGGGCGCTGAGCTTACCATGGAGGCGACGACCCCCCAAGCGGTCACGCTTGAGGAGGCCAAGAAGGTCATGCGTCTCGTTGACAAGCTCGAGGAGCTTGAGGACCTTCAGGAGGTCTATCACACCATGGATCTCACCGATGAGATTTTAGAGGCGTTCGACGCAGAGTAGCGTTGTTCAATTCGCTCGACGCAGAGTAGCGTCTTTGCAACCAAACAAAATGGAGAAGGCCGATAGGGCCTTCTCTTTTGTATGGTATTATACCCAGTCAAGAATAGTTTTCACACATTTTCGTGATGTGCGGATTACAAAATTCTCCATCCCCATATATCAAAGCACCGAGGTCCTAAGGGAGGATATGAATATGGATGCGATTTTTGCTCGAAAAAGCGTGAGCGACTTCCAAGAAAAGGCTATTGAGCCGAGGAAGGTCAAGAAGCTTATGAAGGCCGCCATGGCAGCTCCTTCGGCAGAAGATCAACAACCTTGGGAATTCTACCTTGTGACCGATAGGGGCCTTTGCGAAAAGCTCTCGACCTGCAGCAGGTTTGCGGGTCCTGCCGAGAAGGCTCCCCTGTGCATCGTCCCTTGCTATGCGAGTCGTACTCGTCACAAGGATTACGTTATTCAGGAAATGGCGGCTAGCTGCGAGAATATCCTGCTCGAGGCGACACATCTTGATCTCGGCGCGATTTGGTTTGGCATCGCCCCCAAGGAGGGACGCATGGAGTTGGTGCGCAATGCGCTCAACATCCCGAAGCACCTCAAGCCTTTTGCCATTATTGCGGTGGGTTACCCGGCTGAGGAGGTCGGGAAACAACCCGATGGCTACGATGCTTCCAAGCTTCATTTCTATACGCTTCCCGAGGAGCGTTTCGAGTAGGAGAGAGGCAACGAACATAAACCCTACGAGGGTGGTGTCGCTTTAGCGGCACTGCCCTTTTTCATGGTTGGGGGGGCGTGCGCATGGCAGAGAGACGTGGGTATGCTTGGGGGGATGCGGCTGACTTCGCAGCGCGGCTGTCATTTCCTCTTGAAAACATTTGTTCGCATGCTATGATTAACGAACATACGTTTGAAAAGGAGAGTTTTGGCAATCGAGGAACGCATCGTATTGGGCATCGATCCGGGTTTGGCGAACACCGGTTGGGGTATCGTGCGTCAGCAGGGATCCCGCTTGGAGTGTTTGGCCTACGGTTGTGTCTCGACGCCACCCGAACAGCCTTTGGCTACGCGTTTGGGGAAGATACATCAACAGATTGAGGCGGTCATAAGGCGTTTCAAACCAACCTGTTGCGGTATCGAGACGGTATGGTTCGGCCAAAATATCACGGCTGCATTCGCTACGGGCCAAGCACGCGGTGCTGCTTTGGTCGCGTGTGCCGACCATGGAATCGACGTGGGGGAATATACGCCGCGCCAGATCAAGCTTGCGGTGGTGGGGACTGGCTCTGCGGAGAAAGAGCAGGTCCAATACATGGTGAAACACCTTTTGGCGTTCGACGCTACCCCTAATCCCGACCACGCCTCTGACGCGCTTGCTGCGGCCATATGCTATACGACTCACGAAGATGTAACGAAGCGGGAGAGGCGTCGCCTTGAGCAACAGGAGAAGGAGCTAGTGCGATGATTGCGTTTGTGAGAGGGACCCTTGTGGGAAAGACATTGCAATCTGTCTGTGTCGACGTCAACGGCCTTGGTCTTGAGGTGTTCATGGCGCAGAGCAGCTTGGCAAGGCTTCCTGAGATAGGGAACGAAGTGACGATCCAGACGTATTACCAGGTACGAGAGGACGGCGTTTCCCTTTACGGCTTTACTTCCTCGGAGGAGAAGGCCCTCTTTGAGAAGCTCATCGGCATATCGGGGGTGGGACCGAAGGTGGCCTTGGCATCCCTGTCCTTTTACGCTCCGGCGCAACTCGCGGAGGCGGTTATGGAGCAAGACGTCGCTCGTATCTCCAAGATTCCGGGAGTTGGGAAGAAGACGGCAAGTCGTATCATTTTGGAATTGAAGGGTTCCTTCGAGAAAGAGGAGTCGTCCTTGTTCGGCGCGGCAGGCGCCTCTGGGACTTCCTGTGAGGACGCGGTGGCTGCGGGCATCGTTCAGGCATTGCTTTCCATGGGCTTCACGGAGCAGGAAGCGACTTTGGCAATTAAGGGTGCTCCAACAGACGCATCCGAGGGTGCGTTGCTACAATATGCCCTGAAGCGTTTGGGCTCGAACGAGTAGAGTTCGGGCAAGATGGTAAAGAGCCGAGAAGGTATTGCGAAGGTATGACACCGTCTGGTTTTGAAATAGAGGGAATGATCTTTGATGCCTCGAGGGCACGCGAGGCGGACAATGTTGGGGATGGGGTATCTCGTGGGGTGACTCCTGAGCTCATCGAGGATGATCTCGCTCTCGACAGGAGTCTGCGACCCAAGATGTTGGTGGACTATTGCGGGCAGGAGAAGGTCAAGGATAGCTTGAAGATTATGATCGAGGCGGCGAAGCAACGCCACGATGTTCCCGACCATGTGCTGTTCTATGGCCCTCCCGGCCTGGGCAAGACCACCTTGGCGCAAGTCGTTGCAAACGAGTTGGGTGCGAACATCAGGACGACAAGCGGTCCTGCCATCTCCCGCACGGGCGATTTGGCAGCGATTCTCACAAACCTTGAAGAGGGCGACGTCCTGTTTATCGACGAGATCCACCGCTTGAACAAGATGGTGGAAGAGGTTCTTTATCCTGCCATGGAGGACTTTGCCCTCGATATCGTCGTCGGCAAGGGACCGGCTGCCCGTTCAATCCGTTTGGAGTTACCGCGCTTCACGTTGATAGGAGCTACGACCCGATCCGGCTTGTTGACGGGCCCGTTGCGCGACCGTTTTGGCATCGTCTACCGCTTACAATTCTATTCTCCCGAGGAGTTGTCCCAAATCGTCTTGCGCTCCGCGGCGATTCTTGACGTGGATATTACGAGCGATGGCGCTTTGGAGATTGCGCGCAGAAGTCGTGGGACGCCCCGTCTCGCTAACCGCATGCTTAAACGAGTCCGCGATTGGGCACAAGTTCGAGGTAACGGCATCATCGATGAGGATACCGCGGCGGAGGCCTTAGATTTCTACGAGGTCGACAACCTCGGTCTCGATGCGGTGGACAACCGTATCCTTCACTATATGACGGTGCGTTTTCGCGGAAAGCCTGTGGGTCTTTCCACCCTTGCCTCGGCGCTATCGGAAGACCCCGATACCTTGCAGGACGTCTATGAGCCTTACCTTATGCAACAAGGGCTTATCGTGCGTACGCCAAAGGGGCGCCAGGCTACCGACCGTGCCTTTGAACATCTCGGGCTGACGCCTCCCAAAGAAAACTAGGAGAAAAAAACATCTTCGTCGTGAGCGAGAAATGGAGCATCCATGCTGGAACGTGATTATCTGACGCGGCTGTTCGTGCTTTTAGCGGAAGCCGTTCGTCGTAGCATCTTCGAGAAGAAACAAGATCCGCGTGGCGCGGCAGACACGCTTGAGGCTGCTATCAGCAATGCGACCGACATCGACGGGGAAATTCTGCTTTCGCTGTCCCCTGAGTCCATGTCCTCCATTCTCCAGGTGTCTGGGGTTGACCCGCGTGTGTGCGGCTATATCGCCCACACCTTGTTCCTCGAGTCCCAATACCTCGAGGATGCAAATGAGAGCGAGGTTGCTGCGATTCGCAGACAACAGGCCCAAGCGCTCGCTGACGCATACGGTGTCGATCTGGATACGAATGAGGCGGTCCTGAACGACTTGGTGAACCGCCACCCTGAGGATTTCCCGGGATAGTTTCCGAGGAGAGAAACCTGCGATGAAGCGAGAATCTCCCGACTTCAGCCGTGGGGAGCGTCAACAAGGACACACAGATTGACAAACAGGTTAAAAAAGTATTTGGAATTATCCCAATTTGCGATTATAGTTAGTCGAGTATATTAATAGGGTGGAACTGCGTCCGAGCAGTTATCAATACGGTCCCCACGCTGTGGGGAAGGAAAAGAGGGTCATAATGGCTGAAGGTACCGTTAAGTGGTTTAACCCCGAAAAGGGTTACGGATTCATCTCTCGCAAGGATGGGGATGACCTGTTTGTCCACTTCTCTGAGATCAAGATGGAAGGTTTCAGGACACTTGATGAGGGTCAGGCTGTTTCTTTTGAAATCACCACTGGTCAAAACGGCAAACTGCAAGCAAGCAACGTGACGAAGCTCTAGTCGCTTCGCGCCGTTTCACATTGCGACCCCGCTTACCAGCGGGGTCGTTTTTTTATGCCTCAGGGAGAAAGTGCTTATGGAGTGGGTGGTATCATAGGCGGCGATGTTTTGAAGGAAAGGAGCGCTGCGGGATGAACGATTTGAGGACACCTGAGGTCGAGAACTTGCTGCGGGTGTTTGCGGAGATCAGCAATCCCGACGATGTGTTTGCCTTACTCGAGGACATCTTCACGATACGAGAGATCCACGACATCTCCCAACGCCTCCAAGTGGCCGGCATGCTTTCGCGCGGCCTTTCCTATAACGCTATAGAGGATGCGACCGGGGCTTCCGCCACCACGATTGCTCGTGTCTCGAAATGCTTGAGCTACGGGTCTGGCGGCTACGAGGCCGCACTCAAGATCCTCGGAGATCCGGTGAGGGAGCGTAAGTCGGATTAAGCTGCGCGAATGCGCGCGTATCTGGGTCCCCTGGGATTGGGGGTACCTTTTCGGTGATAAAACAGTGATGGGAAGGACTATCTCATGGAACGCGAGAACGTTTGGAAGCAGGCCGATGAGGCCCAACTCTTTGCTATCGAGGAGACGGCGCGGGGATACATCAACTTCATCTCCGAGAATAAGACCGAGCGTGAGTGTGTCTCCGCGGCGATTAGGCAAGCCGAAGCCGTAGGATACCGCCCCCTAGCTGAGGCGATTGCTTCTGATACCGCGTTGAACCCGGGCGACAAGGTGTGGGCCCATACCCACGGCAAGGCGCTCATCTTGGCGCATATTGGCTCCGAGCCCTTGGTCAACGGGTTTAACATTCTCGGTGCCCATGTCGACAGTCCTCGTCTCGACATCAAGCAAAATCCCTTGTACGAGAGCGCTGACCTCGTCTTGCTCGATACCCACTATTATGGCGGCATCAAAAAGTACCAGTGGGTCACCATTCCTTTGGCCCTTCACGGCGTGGTATGCAAGAAGGACGGAACGACCGTCCCTGTCGTCATTGGCGAAGATTTTGGCGACCCTGTGTTTTGCGTGACTGATATTTTGCCCCATCTTGGTTACAACCAGGCAAAACGCGAGACAGGTAAGATCATCGAAGGCGAGGATCTCGACCTGCTCGTGGGCGGACGTCTCCTTGTTGTGGACGAGGATGCCGAGGTTGATTCCCCTTGGGAGAAGACGGCAAAGAAGGAACCTGCCCGTGGGTTTGTCATGAAGGTTCTCGCGGAGAAGTATGACATCGATGAGGAGGATTTCCTCTCGGCGGAATTGGAAGTTGTTCCTGCTGGTCCTGCGCGTGATCTCGGTTTTGATCGCAGTATGGTCATCGGCTATGGCCAAGACGATCGCGTCTGCGCCTATACGAGTCTTTTGGCCCAGCTTGCCATCGAGAATCCGACGCGCACTGCCGTCACCGTCCTTGTTGACAAGGAGGAAATCGGTAGTGTTGGCGCCTCGGGAATGGAAAGCCTGTTCTTCGAGAACACGATGGCCGAGATCATGGAGTTGGCTGGTGAGGGTGGGCCTTTGCCTCTGCGTCGCGCTTTGGCGGCGAGCCGCATGTTGTCTTCCGACGTATCTGCGGGCTTCGACCCGTTGTATGCAAGCGAATTCGAGCGCAAAAACGCCGCATTTCTTGGTCGCGGCCTCGTGTTCAACAAGTACACCGGAGCCCGTGGAAAAAGCGGCAGCAACGATGCCTCTGCGGAGTTTGTGGCGCGCGTCCGTCGCGTGATGGATGATGCCGGGGTCATGTTCCAGACTGCCGAGCTTGGCAAGGTTGACGCTGGTGGTGGCGGTACGATTGCGTTCATTCCCGCACGCTATGACATGGACGTTATCGATTCGGGCGTGGCAGTGCTGTCGATGCACGCGCCTTGGGAGGTCACCAGCAAGGCCGACATCCACATGGCTCGCTTGGGCTATGAGGCGTTCTTGCTCAATGCGTAAAAGGGGAAGGCTATGAAGCGTGCCATAAAGATAGCTCTTCTTGCCGCTCTTGCCACGTTGTTTTGCATCTCCTGTACGGGATGTATCAAGCTTACCGAGACGATTACGGTCAACGAGGATAGGTCCATGGACTTCACCATCGACGAGGGCGTCAACGTGGAGAAGTACCGGAACTACAGCGTTGGATATGGCGAAGAGAAGACCGTCGATGAGGTCGCCTCCGAGATTACCGAATCGATTGACCCTGACGCTTTTTCCGGTTGGGCTGTGGGGAAGTACTACGACGGCACCTATGCGGGTGCGAAGCTGACCTATCACGTCAACGACATCGACGAGGTGAGCACTTCCGAAGGCACGCTCGACGATTGGAAGGGACTGAGCCTTTCCAGCACGTACTCGACCGCCACCGATGCGGAGTCTGACCTGTATGACATGAGCAAGTTCGTGTTCTTCTACTACGACGAGGCAAGCAAGGTCTATACGCTCAGGATTGACTCGGGCCTTGCAGGCTCAACTGATGCGGCCTCCGTGATGTCCTCCATGTTTGACGAAATAAGCTTCACTGTCACCTTGCCCCAATCTGCCCTCAGCAACAATGCGACGGAGGTTTCCGATTGGGATAAGACGCTTACTTGGAAATATGACTCTGAGACCATCAAGGACATGGATACCATCGAGGTGTCGTTCTCCTTTGAGCGAAGCGCGCTCTCCGCCTCGGTCCTCATCGGCGTCGGTGTGGTCTTGCTCGTCATCATCGTGGTGGCGATTGTTGCGGTCAGGTCCACTCGCAAGAAGACCAAGAAGACCGGAAAGACCGAGAAGACCGAGAAGACCGAGAAGAAATCCGTCTCCGAAGGCGTGGTTGACGAGGCCGCTTCGGAGCAGGGCGTGTAACGCTTAATGCGTATAATGGGGATATGGAAAGCTTGTTCACCGACATAGAGGCGGAAGCTAAGAGGGCGAACGCGCCTTTAGCGGTACGTATGCGCCCCCGCTCCCTTGACGAGTTGGTGGGACAAACCGAGGCCGTGGGTCCCGGAAGTTGGTTGCGCGCCGCAATCGAGAACGACAAATTGAGCTCAATTATCCTGTTCGGGCCTGCGGGCACAGGAAAGACAAGTCTTGCCCACGTCATCGCTGAGAGCACGCAAGCGACGTTTGTCGAAGTGTCCGCTATCGGTGGGACCGTTGCCGACCTGCGCCGCGAGATCGCTGCGGCGGAGAAGCGCCTCGTCGACTACGGCAAGCGCACGATTCTTTTCGTTGATGAGATCCATCGTTTTAACCGCAGCCAGCAAGATGCCTTGCTCCATGCGGTCGAGGATCGAACCGTCGTCTTGGTGGGCGCTACGACGGAAAATCCGTATTTTGAGGTCAATACCGCGTTGAACTCCCGAAGTCGTATCATCCAGTTGCGCAGCTTGACCGACGAGGAGATTGGCGAGCTCATTGATCGCGCCTTGGTTGATCCCCGCGGTCTCGATGACAAATACGAGCTTGCGCCTGCGGCCCGGGAACACATCATCTTGTTGGCGGGAGGCGACGGACGCAGCGCCCTCACCACGTTGGAACTCGCCGCGGGCATGGTGCACACGGGCAAGCAAGCTCGGAAGCCCATCATCGGCGTCAAGGACGTTCGTGCGGCGGTGCCTCATCGTGCCTTGCCCTACGACAAGAACAAGGACCAACACTACGATATCATCAGCGCGTTTATCAAGAGCATGCGCGGATCCGATCCCGATGCGGCGCTGTACTACCTTGCCCGCATGATCGAGGGTGGCGAAGATCCGAAATTCATCGCGCGCCGCATGTTTATCTTGGCGAGTGAGGATATCGGCAACGCTGATCCGCAAGCCCTGCTCATAGCCGAGGCCGCTTTCAAGAGTGCTGAGGTTATCGGATACCCCGAATGTCGAATCAATCTCGCGCAGGCCGCGACCTACCTGGCGCTTGCCCCGAAAAGCAATGCCGCAGAGGCGGGGATTGACGCTGCGCTTAACGAGGTGCGCCATGGGCCCGCCCGTGCTGTCCCGGACTACTTGCGCGATCGCCACCGTCCTGGGTCGGATGAGTATGGCACCTATCAATACCCCCACAACTTTCCTGGCGGGTGGGTCGATCAACGCTACCTCCCCGAAGGTCTAGAGCCGGGGTGCTTCTACCACCCAAGCGAACGCGGGTGGGAGGCCTATCGTGTTGAGGCCGTTCAGCGCGATAGGGCGAAACGGAAACGATCGTAGCAGGAATCGTCCTCCAAACAGCCCTCTTCGCTATCCAGACGGTGCATTATCTTTGTATGCCGTGGTATAGTGACTTGATACGTTAATTAGGAGGTTGTACATGGGAATCACAGAAGTCCTGAACATTATTCTCCCCATTGTCTTCATTCTCGTGGGCATCGCCCTCATTGTCTTGATTGTCGAGATCATCAAGACGGTTCGTGGCGCCAATAAGACGTTGACGGACGTGAACGGTATGGTCAACGACATGAAGACCCAACTCGAGCCTACGCTCAAGCATGTGGAAAACATCACCGCCACTCTCGAGCCCTCCATGGAGCGCGTCGACCCTATCCTTGCCAAGGTCGATCCTATGATGGATCGCGTCTCCCTCACCATAGATGCGGCCAACCTCGAGATCATGCGTGTTGACGGCATCCTTGAGAATGTCAACGCCATCACCGAGACGGCAAGCTCTGCCGTCACGGCCGTGGACAAGGTTACCAACGCCCCGCTCAATATCGTCACAAGTGCTACGACCGCCCTGCACGGCGCCTTGAAGGGTCGCGGGGCAAGCGATGAGTCCATGTTCCTCGGTCAAAAGAAAAACGCTGCAAGTGCTTCTGGGGCCGAGAACGCTTCCGCACCAAAGTCCTCCGACGTCGAGTAGTTAAGCTCGCCGAGGGTATACCGAGGGCATACATGGTGGACGAAGAGAAGGACCTCGCAAAACTAAATAGGACAAAACGGTGGTTCTACCTTGTTTGGACTGTGGTGGGGTGCATCGGTCTGCTTGTCTTGTTGTCCTACGCGCTCAACATCCTTGCGCTGCCGGTGGCCATGTTGGTATGGACGGTTATCATCGTCTTTTGTCTGCGCAATCTCGTCGCCTTCCTCGAGAAGCGCGGCATCAACCGATTTGCTGGTACGACCATTGCCTACGTAGTGATGGTGATCGTCCTTGCGGTGGTTGCCCTTCTCATGCTTTCGCCGACCATAGGTCTCAGCTCCCAGTTCATCAGCCTCATCAATGATGCCCCGCGCTATTTCTCTGACCTCTCAGCGTGGGTCAACGATCTCTATAGCAAGTATTCCTATGTCCTTAACGACGAAATGTTCAAAGAATACCTGCAAGACATTATCTCTGCGCTCTCGTCTGCTGCCCAAGATATTGCTAAGCAAAGCGCCCAAGGTGTTGTAGCGTTCAGCAGCGGTGTCGCAAACACGCTCATGGCGATTGGATTCGCTTTCGTTGTGGCATTTTGGATCCTCATGGAACTCCCTGCTATCGGCCGTGAGTGCAATCGCCTGATCGCTGGCAATCGACATGAAGAGGATTTCCGCCTGTTCCATGTCACCGTGACGCGCGTCATGGCTGGCTATATCAAAGCTACCCTGTTGCAGTGCGTGATCATTGCTATTGCCTGCGGCATTCTCTATGCGATCCTTGGAGTTCCCAACTCCGCGGCTGTGGCTTTGATCACGGGTGTTCTCAACATCATCCCCGTCGTCGGTCCTTGGATTGGCGGCGTGATGGCCGCATTGCTCGGCCTTGCTGCCAGCCCGCTCATGTCCCTGATCGTCTTTGTCGGCACGGTCATCATCCAACAGATCGTGTATACGTTCGTGGGTCCGCGGCTTATGGAAAACTCCGTCGACATCCATCCGGCTCTCACCCTTATCTGCTTGCTCATCGGTTCCTCCTTGGGCACCGTTATGAGCGGTCTGCCCGGATCGATCCTCGGCATGCTCATCGCCGTTCCCGCCGCCGCGGTGCTAAAGTCCGTGTTTGTCTATTATTTTGAGAAGAACACCGGCAACCAACTTGTCGCCGAAGATGGCGTCTTTTTCAAGGGTACGCCCAGCGAGGGTGAGGACGTCGATCCCATTGCGGACGCCGCTGCGCCCCATCCTGAGAGCACTGCCCGTTTTGAGCGAATCAGGCCTGAGAGTATCGAAGCGCGCCTCAGCAAGGCGGACAGGCAACACGACAAGAATGCGAAGGGCGCCGCACATGCGTCCGACAGCTCTCTTCATGAGAGACTTATGAGCCTTCATATTCCCGTAGAAAACGGGACTGAAGATAGAACTAATGGAACCATCGGATCCGCATCGGGAGAGGGCGATCCGACCGATAATGACCGAACAGACAGATAGGTGTTCAGCACATGCGCTACATGACTACAGCAGAAATCCGCGAATCATTCCTGAAGTTCTTCGAGGAGAAGGGATGTCAACGTTGGCCGTCCTCCTCCTTGATTCCCGATGACCCGAGTTTGCTTTTGACGAGTGCGGGTATGGTCCAGTTCAAGCCCTACTTCCTGCACGTTGCCGAGCTTGACGACGCCTACGAGGGCACGACTACCGTTCAGAAGTGTGTCCGTACTAACGACATTGAAAACATTGGCGTCACGGGTCGCCACCTCTCCTTCTTCGAGATGCTCGGCAATTTCAGCTTCGGTAAGTACTTCAAGAAGGAAATGTGCGCTTGGGCGTATGAGTTCAGCACGCGCGAGGATTGCCTTGGCCTTCCTCCAGAGAAACTCTACTTCACCGTTTTTGAGGACGACGACGAGACTATCGAGATTTGGAAGAGCCTCGGTGTTCCAGAGGACCACATCAGCCGCCTTGGCGAGGATGACAACTTCTGGCGTGCCGGCCCTACCGGTCCTTGCGGTCCTTGTTCGGAGATCTATTATGACCAAGGCCCCGAGGTCGGTTGTGGCAAGCCTGATTGCAAGCCCGGTTGCGACTGCGATCGCTTCTTGGAGTATTGGAACTGCGTCTTTACGCAATACGATGGACAAGAGGACGGCACCCTTAAAACCCTTGCCACCAAGAACATCGATACAGGCATGGGACTTGAGCGTATGGCCGCCATCATGCAGGGTGTGACCAACAACTACGATACCGACGTCCTCCGCAGCCTCGTTGCCGTCGGCGAGCGTTTGGCAAACGTCGAATACAAGACCGACGACAACATCGACAAGAGCCTGCGCATCATGGCTGACCACTCTCGTGCGGTGACCTTCCTTATCGGCGACGGCATCCTTCCTTCCAACGAGGGTCGTGGCTACGTCCTTCGCCGCCTGCTCCGCCGTGCGGTCATGAAGGGCCACCTGCTTGGTATCGAGGGTCCGTTCCTGAACGAGTACGTCGACGAGATTGTCAAGCTCATGGGCCATGTTTATCCTGAGATTGTCGAGAACCGCGAGACCATCCGCGTAATGATTGAGGCGGAGGAGAAGCGTTTCGGACGCACGCTCGTTCAGGGCAAGCAATATCTCGACGAGGCGTTGGAGGGCCTTGAGGGGGCGCTGCCTGGAGCTATCGCTTTCAAGCTCCATGATACCTACGGGTTCCCTATCGAGGTCACCCAAGAGATTTGCGAGGACCGTGGCGTCGAGGTAGACATGGCAGGGTTTGAGGCCTGCATGGCCGAGCAGAAGGAACGTGCACGCTCGGCGTCCAAGGACGATATCGAGGCGGCTTGGAGCACCTATGGAGACATCCACTCTGAGCTTTTGAAGGAGCTTGGCGAGACCACCTTTGTCGGATATGACAAAAACTCCGCCAAAGCAAAGGTTCGCGCCCTTGTTCATGACGGTAAGCGCGTTGAGTCCCTTTCCGACGGTGAGGATGGCGAGGTTATCCTCGATGTCACGCCGATGTACGCCGAGATGGGCGGTGAGGTCGGCGATACGGGTACCATCGAGAGCTCCCTTGCCAAGCTGACTGTCGTCGACACGATCGAGAAGGGTCTTCATGCCCACCGCGTCCATGTGGAGGAAGGCGTCATCACCGTTGGCGATGAGGTCGAGGTCACGCTTGACGTTGCGCGTCGTGCGAGCATCACCCGAAACCACACGGCGACCCACCTTCTCCATGCCGCGTTGCGCCAAGTCCTCGGTGAGCACGTTGCCCAAAAGGGCAGCTACGTCGGCCCTGACCGTCTTCGTTTTGACTTCACCCATTTCCAGGCCATGACGCCGGAGCAAATTGCCGAGGTTGAGAAGGTCGCAAACCACTATGTTGCCAAGGCCATCGATACCAACATCTATGAGACGAGTCTTGACGAGGCGCGCGCCAATGGCGTCACCGCCCTGTTCGGAGAAAAGTATGGTGCGGTCGTCCGCGTCGTGGAGGCAAGTGAGTTCAGCCGCGAGCTTTGTGGCGGTTGCCATGTCAAGAACACGGCGGAGATCGGTCTTATCAAGATCACAACCGAGACCAGCGTTGCAGCAGGCGTCCGCCGAATCGAGGCAGTGACGAGCTTGGGCGTCCTTGAGTACCTCAACAAGATTGAGACCGAGCTCAAGAAGACCGCCGAGATTCTTCGCGCTCCTCTGTTCGACGTCGCAGAGCGTACCGCTGCCAACCAAAAGGCCGCGCGCGAGGCTGTTGCTGCTGCGAAAAAGGCAAAAGGCGCCGTTTCCTCCGATGCCGTGACCTCCCTGGTCGATTCCGCGGTGACGGCAAAGGGCGGCTATCCGGTTGTCATATCCAAGATCGATGTTGCTGACGGCGGCGCAATGCGTCAGGTGTGGGATGTTTTGCGTGCGCGCATGAGCGCCCCTGGCGCGGCCGTTCTTCTTGGTGAGAGCGACGGCAAGGTCGTCATGATGGCTGCTGGCACCGACGAGGCCGTCGCGGCCGGGTTCAACGCGGGCGCTGTTATCAAGGCGATTGCTCCTGCGGTCAAGGGCGGTGGCGGCGGCAAGCCTACCATGGCCCAGGCAGGTGGCAAGGACCCCGCTGGCATTCCTGCAGCTTTGGAGGCTGCAAAAGAGTTGCTTCTCTAAGAAAGCAGGACGGGACAGGATCTCAAACGGACCCTGTCCCGTTTTTTTGTGGGGTGGAAAATGAGAGTGTTGGCGCTCGATATCGGACAGACAAGGGTGGGAATCGCCGTGTGCGATCCCGCGATGCGCGTTGCGAGTCCGGTTTGTGTATTGCCATCTGAGCAGGTCATATCAGGATCTGCCCCCTTTCGACGTGTCCTTGAGGATTGGGATCCGGAGCTTTTGCTTTGCGGTCTTCCCTACACCATGGCAGGGGAAGAGGGTCCGCAAGCGGCCTCTATACGTGAGGTAGCGGAGAAAATTTCCTTAAATTGCGAATTGCCTGTAAAATTCACTGATGAGCGTCTCAGCTCCCGTGAGGCGAAACGCATCCTGCGCGAAGAAGGGCTCACGGAGAAGCAGATGCGCGGCAAAGTTGACATGATCGCGGCGAGCCTGTTCCTCCAGGCATGGCTTGATGCAAGACAATAGGACCGTGACATTGCTCACGGATGATTGAGGAGGCGACGGATGGCTATCCGCAAAAACACCACCTACTCCAACCGCTCGACACATTCATCTCGAGCGGCCCATGCGCGTGGTGATAGACAGTTCCGCAGCTATGACACGAGTCATATCCAACCGAAGAGGAACAAGAGCAAGGCTCCGACGATAGTTGCGATTGTTATCGTGATCGTTTTGATTGTCGCGGCCGGTTTTGGTATCTCGACGGCTCTCAAGGGTTGCTCGACGGGTTCGGTCGCAAAGGGGACCGAAGTTCAGTTTACGATCAACTCAGGGGAAAGCGCCTCGACGGTTGCCGAGAATCTGGCAAAGACCGGGCTTATCGGTAGCGCGAGTGATTTCAAATCACGCCTGACCGCTATGGGTGCGGATCAATCCATCAAGCCTGGTACCTATAAGCTTACCGGTGGTATGACCAATGACGAGATCGTCAACAAGTTGGTCGCAGGTCCCGACGCGGAGGGTGTGCAGCTCGTCGTTCCTGAGGGCTATACCGCCAAAAACATCGCTGCGGCGATAAACACGGCGACACAGGGACGGATCTCTGCCGATGCGTTCCTAGTTGCGGCGAACAACGTCGATGCGTTCCGTTCGAGCTATTCTTTCATTGGCAACGCAACCTCCCTTGAAGGTTTCCTGTTCCCCAAGACCTACTCGATCCTCGATTCCGATACGGCTGATTCCGTCATTCGCAAGATGCTCGACCAATACCAGGCTGAGCTTGCTGCGGTCGATTACAGCTATGCGAGGGCAGCAGGGCTTAGCGATTACGAGGTGCTCGTCCTTGCTTCCATCGTTGAGAAGGAATCTGATGCTTCCACTCGTTCCCAGGTGGCGGGTGTGTTCTACAACCGTCTCACGACGGATGGCGATCCGAGTTACGGCTACTTGCAATCCGACGCCACCACCGCCTACGAGGTCGGCCACGATCCGACGGCTGAGGAGGTCCATGCCGATACGCCTTACAGCACCTATACCAACAAGGGGTTGCCGCCGACGCCTATTTGCAACCCCGGCATTGATGCCATCAAGGCTGCGGCGAGCCCCGATCTCACTTCCATCAACGAGGGTTATTACTTCTTCTACTTCGCCCCGGATTCCTCCGGCAAGACACAGTACTATTTTTCCAAGACCCTAGACGAGCACAACGCAATCATTGCCGAACACTAAGACCTGCTCACGGCATATTTGAGAGTGTACGAGCGACCCTGTTGCGAGCGACTTTGTGTACGAGCGACTTTGTGTACGAGCGACCCTGCGCCCATTGCGGAGCGGGGTCGCCGTTTTCGCATGGTAGGATACGGGAATGGCAATGCTGCAACCTGACAGATTCTTTACGCGCCTATCGGCCATTGACATCAAGCGCGACCTTTTGGACGTGGGAATTACCCATGCTTTGCTTGATGTTGACAACACGGTGAGAAGTCGTGCAGATAACGAAGTTCCTGCGGATGTGCGGGCATGGATTGATGAGGCGAGAGGACAAGGAGTCGGGTTGGTGTTGTTTTCCAACAGTTGGCATGACGCGACGTTGGAGTTCGGGCGTGAGCTCTCCTTGCCGGTTGTGATGCGCAGCGTAAAGCCTTTGCCGTTTGGCACCTTGCACGCGACGCGGGTAGTAGACGGGAGACGGGGAGATACCGTTGTCATAGGCGACCAGATCCTGACCGATGTGTTGTCCGCCCATGTCGTTGGGATGAAGGCGTATCTCGTGATGCCCTTAAGCGATGTCAACATCAAGTCCGCGCAATGGCAACGCAAGGTTGAAAAGCATGTTTTGAGAGGGCGGGTTCCCGAGAAGGCCCAAGAGCGGGAGGAAGGTGCGCAATGGAGCGTCTGTACGTCTTAGGTCATCCCGTGTCCCACTCCAAGAGTCCCGCCATGCATAACGCGTTGTATCGGGAGCTCGGTTTGGATTGGAACTATGAGCTCATGGATTGTCCTTGCGAGGAGGATGCGGAGCGCTTCCTCACTTCGGCGGACTTTCTCGGCATCAACATCACGATGCCGTATAAGCCCCATGCGTTTCGTAGGGCCGACAAGGCCGATCCGTCGGCAATTCTGGCCCAAGGCGCAAACGTGCTGTCCTGGGAAGCCGGCGTCCTTGTGGCATACAACATGGATGGGTACGGGTGTGTGCGCTATCTCGAGCGTGAGGGCGTGGTGTTTGACCACGCGCGCGTCGTTGTGTGCGGAACAGGTCCGACGAGCTTGGCGATCATGCATGCGACAATCGTCGCTGGTGCTTCCCATGTCACCTTGTTTGGACGTTCGGCGGAGCGTACCCGGGCGGTGCTTGCGGGGTGGCGTGTGCGTGCTGAGGAGACCTCTGTCGCCGAGGCTCTCCGCTCTGTTGAGCTTGTTGCCGACAGCTACGAGGGCGCCGGTCGTGAAATCTCGACATCGACGCTGGTCGTGGATGCGACGCCTCTTGGCATGAACGCGGGCGATCCGGCACCGTTTGACACGGCGCTCCTTTGCCCCACGACTACGGTGTTCGATGTTGTTTACGGACACGGGGAGACGGCTTTGGCTCGAGGGGCCAAAGAGCGTGGATGTCGTTTTGCCAATGGCGAGGGCATGCTTGTCGGGCAGGCGGTTCTCGGAGCGGAGAGGTTCCTCGCTTCCCGTGGCGTTCTCGATGAACGCGGTCTTGACTTCGATCTTGCCTTCAAGGTTATGGCGCGTGGAGCGGGATTTTCCGTGAGATAGCGCGCACCGTTCCTCTCTGCGCGCTTCGCGATTTCTTGCATGACTCGATTTCCCCTGCGCACCTCGCGGCTACCCGCGTGCCTTGTTTTACCTGCACACCTCGCGGCTGCCCGCGTGCCTTGTTTTACCTGCGCGCCTCTTCTTTCCCTAGCGCGCCTCGCGATTCCGTGCGGTTAGAGGACTACGAGGTCGTGGGTGGATTGGGTGAACACGTCAAAACCAGTCTCGGTGACGATTCCGAAATCTTCCAAACGCATGCCGAACCGTCCCGGGAGGTAGATGCCGGGTTCGACGGTGACGACGTTGCCGACCTCGAGGGGGTTGTGGTTGCGCAGGTTAAGGCAAGGCTCCTCGTGGATGTCGAGCCCGACGCCGTGTCCGAGGCCGTGACCCATCTTTCCTTCGAAACCGCCTTCAGCCAACACGTCCTCGGCATGGCGATGCATGTCGACTCCCGTGGCACCGGGCTTGATGAGGGTTTCTACCTCCTCGTTTGCTCGTCGCATGGTCTCCCATGCCCTGAGCATGTCGCTATCAGGTTCGCCAAGGAAGACGGTACGGGTCATGTCGCTGCAATATCCTGCCGCTTTCGCTCCGAAGTCCATGACGACGCATTGCCCCGCTTCCATACGCGTCTCTCCCGGAATCGCATGGGGACTTGCCCCGTTTGCCCCAGTGGCGACAATCGTTGAGAAAGCGAGGGCCTCCGCACCGTGGGTCAACATGAAGTTGTCGAGCTCGAGTTGTACCTCCCGCTCGGTCATGCCCGGTCGGATGAATGAGATGATATGGGCAAAGCCAGCGTCTGTGATGGCTTGCGCCGCCTTGAGGCGTGCGACCTCGTCGGAGTCCTTCACGGCGCGCAGGTTGAAGATGAAGTTGGTTGTTTGCGCAAAACCGGGGGCGTCGCCTGCGGCTTGTTGCCAATCGGCGGCGCTCGCGTCTTTGCCGAGACCGAAACACTCAAGCAGGCTGTTGTAGTCGGCGAGGGTCATGGAGTCCTCGATGCCGAGTTGCCCGCGAAACGCCTCGCTGGGATCGGTGTGGGGGGCACAGTCGTGCTCCCATAGCTTGCGGGCGATCTTGCCATGCTTGCATCGGTCGGCGTTCAGCGTGATGGGGAAGGGCTCCTCGCTTCGTGTTGCCTCTCGCTCGCATGCCGTGATGTAGCGACTGTCGGTGTGGAGAGCGGCACTGGTCGGCGTCACCATGAGGGCGTGGGCCTGTTCGGAGTCGAACACGTTCTCAAATCCAGTAAGCCATTGGATATTCGTGGTGCTCCGTACGTAGAATGCATCGAGGCCAGCGGCGCGGGTTGCATGGCGCAGGCGGGCGAGGCGATTGTTGGAAGGGTTGGTCATGGTCTGTCCGTTCCGGGGCTTAAAAGAGTCCCAATATCTGCGGGGAATTGAATGCGATGGGTGTTGCGTACTAAACCGTTAAACCGTTAAACCGTTAAACCGTTAAACCGTTAAAACGTGCCTCCGATGATGACTTGGCCGCTTGTGCGCTCTGCGAAGCCCTCGCCGAGACGGGTGTTCCATCCTGCAAGCAGGCCGTCGAGCGCCTCGTTGTAACCGGCGATGCCATGTCCCTTGATTTGGGCGACGCAGGCGGGAGCTACGACGCTGACAGCGCGAAACGGCTCGCGGGCATCCACGTCGGAGATGTGGACCTCTACAACCGGGGTGTCAATGGAGCCGACCGCGTCACGGATTGCATAGGAGTAATGGGTGTGGGCGCCTGGGTTGTACACGATGCCGTCATAGTCGAAGTGGGCCTTGTGAATAATGTCGACGAGCGCACCCTCATGGTTGCTTTGAAAGCAGTCAACCTCGACACCGAGCTCGGCGCCGTGGGCTTTGACCATGTTCTCAATCTCCGCAAGGGTCGTCTTGCCGTAGATCTCGGGCTCCCGAATGCCCAGCATGTCCAAGTTGGGCCCGTTGAGCAACAGTATCTTCTTCATGCGTTTCCTCTCTTGGCGTCAGATTATTGCGTCAGAGACGCTTCGAGCCTGCCCATTCCTGCAAGGAGCCGATCATGTCGGCGTCCTCGATGGTCTTGATCTCCCATTGGCCCAAATCGCTTGCTAAGACGAAGCGCACCTCGCCGTTGCGGGCCTTCTTGTCCCGTTTCATGGTTTGGAGGATTTCGAAAGGAGAGGCTTTCCACTCCAGGGTGGGGAGACCGAGGGCGTCCAAAAGCTTTCCCTGTGCGTCAACGAGGTCGGCGGGGGTCCCTACCATCTTGTTCCCGAGCAACATGGCAAAGCGCATACCTTCTGCGACAGCCGCGCCGTGGGAGTAGGTACCGTAACCTGCCAACAGCTCGATAGCATGGGCAAGGGTGTGACCGTAGTTGAGGCATTCCCTGACACCGCGGCTCTCAGTTTGGTCTTGCGCGACCACCCCCGCTTTGAACACGACGCAGCGTGCGATCGCCTCCGTGACGGCGTCTGCGTTGCGGGAGGCCATGGCTTGTGCGTTGTCGTCGAGCCAAAAGAAGAAGTCGTCACCGTCGATGACGGCGCTCTTCGCGACCTCGCCAAGTCCGCAGGCCCATTCGCGGGCATCGAGGGTGCGCAACGTGTTGGTATCCGCGCACACGAAGGCGGGTTGCTTGAAGCTGCCGACAAGGTTTTTGCCAGCAGAGAGATTCACACCGGTCTTGCCGCCGACGGAGGAGTCAACCATGGACAGGAGGGTCGTGGGGACTTGGACGACTTGGACGCCGCGCATATAGGTCGCGGCCGCAAACCCTGCCATGTCTCCCACGACGCCGCCACCGAGGGCGACAACGACGCAGTCGCGTCCGAGGGAGAGGCCTGCCATAGCCTCCCAAATCTCATTGATGACTTGGACGTTTTTTGATTCTTCCCCTGCGGGTATCGTGATGTCGTTCACGCGGAAGTCGGAGGTCGCAAGCGCCTCTTTTGCCTGTTCGAGGTAGAGCGGGGCGACGTTTGTGTCCGTGATGATGAGGGCGCGCTTCGTCTTAGCGAGGGAGGGGACGGCGCGCATGCTCTTTCCGAGTTGGTCGAGGACTCCAACGCCGATGCGGACGTTATAAGGGTCGAGATCGGGGATGTTGACTGCTATCTTTGTTGCGCACATAAGACGCCCTTCCTTTGCAGCTCGCGACGAACCTCACGAGCGATGGTTGAGACATTCTTGCCCGCGGTGTCGATCTCGACATCCGCGACTGCAAGGTAGAACGGAAGGCGCTCGAGGTTGCGTTTCTCAGCGTCTTCCATTTGGTTGAAAAGGGGACGGGTCGAAAGGTCGGAGATGCGACTTTTCGCCTCGTAGGCGGAGACCCGCAAAAACACGACGTACCCTCTCTCTTTGAGAATCTCGCGATTTTCGGGGGTGGTGATGACCCCGCCGCCGCATCCTACCAACATCGGCGTTCCTTTAGAGAGCTTTCGCAAGACCTGTGTCTCGATTGTGCGAAAGCCAGATTCTCCCTGTTCGGCGAAGATGTCTGAGACCGTTTTCCCCTCTTGTCGTTCGATATAGGTATCCATATCCACCGCGGCGAGCCCGCACATGCGCGCAAGTTTGCGTGAGACGCTGGTCTTGCCTGCGCCCATGAACCCGACGAAAAATACCGGGGTGGTAAGCTCGTAGACGATTTGTGGTTTGGCGGGTTTGCCTACGGTTTTCCCTCCTTTGTCGATAGGCTTCGAAGTGTCGCCTCCGCTCATCGCGCTATCTCCCCGAGACGCTTCTTGTAGGCATCGATGTTGGCTTTGATGTCGGTCATGTTGCTGGAGCCGAACATGTCCATATAGGCTTGCGCCAAGACGAACGCGACCTCGCCTTCAGCGACCACGGCAGCCGCAGGAACGGCACAAGTGTCGCTGCGCTCCTTGCTGGCGAACTCCGTCTCGTGGGTGTCGAGGTTGACGGTGCGCAGGGGAGTCATCAACGTCGGGATGGGCTTCATGGCTGCCTGGATGACAAGGGGCATGCCGTTGGTCATGCCACCCTCGAGGCCGCCCGCGTTGTTGCTTTCGCGGGTGAACGCGCCGTCTGCCAAGACGATGGGATCGTGGACGAGGGAGCCGACGCGACGTGCGCCTTGGAAGCCCAAACCGAACTCGACACCCTTGATTGCGGGGATGCTGAATACGGCGGCGGAGAGCTTCGCGGTGAGGCGTTCGGGGCCGGTGGCGTAGCTGCCCAGTCCCGGAATGAGGCCAGTGGCGATGACGCGGAACGTACCGCCGAGGCTCTCGCCCTTGTCCTTGGCAAAATCAATCTCTTGTTTCATGTTGTCGGAAATGCGCTCATCGGGACACCTGACCTCGGAGAACTCGATATCCATGGCGCTGTAGGTATGGGCCTGCATCATGGGGTCGTCCTCAACCATGCGCACACCGCCGATGCCAGTGACGTAGCTGAAGACCTCGACCCCAAGCTCGGCGAGGAACTCGCGGGCGATGCCTGCGGCGGCGACGCGCGCGGCGGTTTCGCGGGCACTTGCCCGCTCAAGGACGTCGCGGCAATCGTCGGTGTTGGTCTTCAGAGCTCCAACGAGGTCGGCATGTCCAGGACGGGGCGTGACCTCGCGTACGAGGTCGGTGGGTTTGGTTCCCATTACCGCCATGCGGTCAGTCCAGTTTTCCCAGTCGTTGTTCTCCACGATTAAGGTGATGGGGGTGCCCAGGGTGCGACCGAAGCGTATGCCGCTCGCGATACGGACGGTATCGGTCTCGATCTTTTGGCGGCTACCGCGACCATAGCCGGACTGGCGACGCGCGAGGTCGGAGTTGATATTCTTTTCGGAGACGCTCAAGCCTGCGGGAACGCCGCTCACAATGGCGGTAAGTTGGGGACCGTGGCTTTCTCCTGCGGTGATGTATTGCATTTATGAGCCCTCTCGTTTGGGTTTGCCCAAGATGTACCCGCCTATTTTATCGCAGCTTGGGTGTGCAAGAGCACGCTCTCAAAAGATACAGGGCAACGACACATGCCCATGCGTTGTCGGGACCCCTCCTTGCGCGGGCGCAATGTGATATTGTTACCCCTCGAAAAGTAAATGACGAGAGCAAGAATGACGAGAGCACCAAGGTGGTTTACCGATGACGCAAGCATCCGCTGTTTCAGCTTCCGAAAACGAACAGCATGCGGCCCCAGAGCTGCTTGAACGCTTACATGACTCCACGGCGTTGTGTCCGCAGTGCATGCGCGAGTTGCCGTGCCATGTCCATGCCGGATCCGATGGCGCGGTGTATATGACGCGCACCTGCCCCGAGCATGGTGAATCCATCACGCGCATTTGGAATGACGCGACCCACTACGAGTGGATTCGCACCCATGGGTTTCCTAAGGTCAAGCCACCGGCGCCGAACTTCAAGGCCAAGGCTCCCTGCCCCTTTGGGTGTGGGACATGTACGCGTCACGAGCGCCGAGGAACCTTGCTTGAGATCGAGGTTACCCGCAATTGCAACCTCCATTGCCCCGTATGCTTCATGTCTGCCGACAACGGCGACAGCGATCCGAGCCTTGAGGAGATCTCGGCGATGTACGATACCATTGCCGCCGCAGTGGGAATTGATGGTGCCGTCCAATTGACCGGCGGCGAGCCGACGTGTCGCAACGACTTGAAGGATATCGTCCGCATGGGACGCGAGAAGGGCTTTTGGGGCATCGAAATCAACACCAACGGCCTTGTTATCAGCTCGCGCAAGGGCTATCTCGAAGACCTCGTCGAAGCCGGCGTGACGGGCATCTACCTCTCTTTCGACGGCGTGACGGGTGACGTGTACGAAGGGACGTGTGGCCGTGACATCCTCGATGTGAAATTGCGTGCCGTCGAGCGTTGTCGCGAGTGCAACATCCAAGTGGTTCTATCCGTCGCGGTCGTGACCGGTCTCAACGACATGCAGCTCGGCGACATTCTCCAATTCGCCATGGACAACTCCGACGTCGTTGCCGGTATTGCCTTGCAACCGGCATTCACCAGTGGCCGTTTCGACACGTCGTTGTCCTTCCCCCAAACAGGTGGAGACGTCATCTTCAAGCTTGCCGCCCAATCCAACGGTTTGCTCGATCCTTATGATATCTGGCCTTTGGGCACCTCCCATCCTTTGTGTGACAGCGGGGTGTTCCTCCTGCGCGACATCGAGGAGCGACATCCCAGCGGCTTTTGGCCCGCTACAAGGATGATGACCCAAGAGGAATATCACGAGGGGTTCAGCCCCGACAGCCCCCAAGGCAGCGTCTTCCTCGATATTTTGTATAAGAAGGGCGAGCCGGTGTGGGATGGCATCTCCATCATCATCATGAACTATATGGACGTGGTGACGATGGATACTCAACGTTTGCGCGAATGTTCCATGATGGTGACAGTTCCCAGCGGCTTGCCGATTCCTTTCTGCAGCTATCATTTGACCGATGCGCACGGTTGTCGACTCTATCCTACGTGGCTCAAGGAAGAGTTGCGCGGGCGGCGTCCCGACCTCGAGTTGTTTGAGAAGTTCAAGCCGGGTACCTATGACGCGGCGAAATGGATGCCGGGTTGCGAACCTAAGCACTAGACTTCGCTTACCTGCGTGAAGTTCTTGCAAAGTGGTTCACATTCCCGTACAATCCCAAACGCTAGCATGCGTGCTAACACCCATTGGGGTATCGTCCAAGGGCAGGACAGCGGTTTTTGGTGCCGTTAATGAGGGTTCGAATCCTTCTACCCCAGCCATGAAAACCAGGTGGGCCGGGAAATCTCCCGGCCCGTTTTCTTTCTTGTTGTTTGTTGTAGTTGCTTGTTGCTTGTTGTAGTTGCTGTGTTGTCTGGTTGCCGCTTGTCCCAGTCGCCGCTTGCCGCTTGCCCCAGTCGTCATGCGCTCCAGTTGCTCAAGCGCCTATGACACCCTACTTGTTTTGGGGCGTGATCGTCATGCTTTGGAAGCGGTTTTGCATCACGTCGTTGGGGAAGTGCTCTGCGTAGAACTGCTGCACTTCTGTGACCACGGGCTTTCCGTTTACGCGCTCTTGCCAACAATCGAGGGCCTGCAATGTCATGCCGATGTTGAACAGCATCAACACAGCGCATATCGCGGTGACGGAGTAGCGGACCTTCCAGGGAATCATGTTTATAACTTTGAGCAATCGCGGCAAGGCCCACTTGATCCACCAAAGGCCGAGCAAGCCGAACATCGATGCAAAGAGAAGGCAGGTGCGTCCGCCGACGCTAAGGAATTGGCCGGTGTAATCCCAAGCGATGACACCAAAGGAGACCTCCATCCAAAGGCTGACGCAATATTCGAAAACACCGCCTATGAGGGTGCAGACGATGAAGGTCACGACGAGATTGGCATCCTTGAAACGGTTGAGGGCTACTGTCATGAGCACCGCACCTACACCGTAGATGGGGCTGAAGGGCCCGAACAGCAGACCGCGTCGGTCTTGGTATACCCCTGGATCGACGACGACCATGTGCCAAATGACCTCGACGATGACGCCGAGGACACAGGTGACAACGAACACCCAAAAGATATTGAAGAAGTCAAGCTTGATGTAACCTTTACCGTCAAGGTCGAGGCCGAGTGTCTTGGTCTCAGCGCGCAGCTTCGTGTCGGACATGAGCATCGCGTCGGCGAGTTTTCGCTCCTGCGCCAAGCTCGGACTGAGGTAGACGCTGAGGGCGACTCTGAATGCGACGAGGAAAGCGAGAAATAGCAGGTTCAAAGAAATGCCGGTCAAAAGGACTTCCAAGAACATGTCAGCGACACCAAACACCACAAGCGTCGAGGCAATGAGGGCGGCACCGTATCGCTTCTTGCGAAGCAGGTTGAAACCGAGAACGACATGAAGAATCGCGCCAGCGGCAAGCAAGATCGCTTGGGCCACTTCCAATACGAGCTCGACGGTGGAGCCTTGGTAGCTCTCAATGAGGGCTGAGCCGTTTGTGAGAATTGAGAAGAAACCCCATACAAGCACGACAACGGTCGCGATTCCGCCCAGGAGCGACAAAATGGCGAATACCTTCATTGGCACGGTAATCTTGTTGGTTCCATAACGTCGGATGCCCTCGCTGACGACGTCTTGGAGCTCCTCGTTTTGGCTGTCCGACAAACGTCCGCGTCTTTCCTGCTCCTCCACGGCGGCGGAGATGCGTTTGACGTCGTCATCGGAAAGTTCGCCATCCTCCACAAGGGATGCGGCGAGCGCTTTGATTTTTTCAAAATCCTCGTCGGTTGCCCAAGAAAGGGCTTTCGCCGGATTAACCTCAACCTTTTTCTTCATGGGCGCTCTTCCTATCAGAAGGGAAACAGTATCTCAGAAGTGAAGCGGTATCGCGTGCAATGATACCGTATGGATAACGAAAAAACTTGTGTTTGGACAGGGAAAAATGGGAAAAAACGCTTGCAACGAGTTTCGAATTTCTGTATATTTCTTAAACGCGTCTGCTCTTGGGTAGACGTGGAACCGACAAGGCGGTGGCGCTGAGCGCAAGTACCTGGCGATCGCTTGACGATTGCGCGGCTTTGACCGCAGGCCTGACATGCAGGTATTCAAACCAACACACTTGGTGTTGGTTTTTGCGCGTCTGTAGGGCTTTGGTGCTTGTTCGAGGTGACTCCGCGAATGTTCACCGTTTGCTTTGAAGGAGCAAAGATTGAGCAAGCAAGATGTAATTGAGCTTGAGGGAACAGTCCTGGAGGCATTGCCTAACGCAATGTTCAAGGTCGAGCTCGAAAACGGACACGAGATTTTGGCCCATATCTCTGGCAAGATGCGCATGCACTACATAAAGATCTTGCCGGGCGACAAGGTCACCGTCGAACTCTCTGTTTACGATCTCAACCGCGGACGCATCACCTATCGCTTTAAGTAGCGGCGTGATCGAGGTGTTGGGCGCTGCGACCTCCACCTTGAAAAGAAGCTCACTCGAGTTGATAGCAGCTAAGCCGTCTTAGAAAGAAATCACCAGCGGCTGGGTGTGAAGATAGAAAAGGATCCGCATTAACCGAAAGGAAAGAATTATGAAGGTACGTCCTTCGGTCAAGAAAATGTGCGACAAGTGCAAGATCATCCGACGCCACGGCAAGGTCCTCGTCATCTGCGAGAACCCTCGTCACAAGCAGCGTCAGGGCTAAGGAAGAAGGAGAATAACTCATGGCACGTCTTGTTGGTGTCGATCTTCCACGCGGTAAGCGCATTGAAATCGGCTTGACCTACATCTACGGCATTGGCTTGTCCACCTCCCAGAAGATGATCGCTGAGCTTGGTCTCAACCCTGATACCAAGACCGACGATCTCACCGAGGAGGAACTCGGCAAGCTCCGTGACTACATCCAGACCAATCTGACGGTCGAAGGCGATCTCCATCGCGAGGTTTCCCAAAACGTCAAGCGTCTGATGGAGATTGGCTGCTATCGCGGCCTTCGTCATCGTCGTGGCCTGCCTGTCCGCGGACAGCGCACCCACACCAACGCTCGTACCCGCAAGGGTCCGCGCAAGCAAATCGGCGGCAAGAAGAAATAGGGGGTAAAAAGTGGCAGCTAAGAAAAATGTCCGCGCCCGCCTGAAGCGCTCTGAGCGCAAGAATATTGCCGTTGGTGCGGCTCACATCAAGTCTACGTTCAACAACACCATTGTCAGCATCACCGATCCCCAGGGCAACGTCATCACTTGGCAGTCCGCAGGTACGGTGGGCTTCAAGGGATCTCGTAAGTCCACTCCGTTCGCAGCCCAGATGGCTGCCGAGGCAGCCGCAAAGGCCGCTATGGAGCATGGTCTGAAGAAGGTCGCCGTGTTTGTCAAGGGTCCTGGTTCTGGCCGTGAGACTGCTATCCGCTCTCTTCAGGCGGCTGGCCTCGAGGTCTCCAGCATTCAGGATTGCACGCCCATCCCGCACAACGGTTGCCGTCAGCGCAAGCGTCGTCGCGTGTAAGTGAAAGGACTACTACATCATGGCAATTAATAGAACTCCGGTTCTGAAGCGCTGCCGTCAGCTCGGCATCGATCCGGTCGTCTTGGGCTACAGCAGCAAGAAGGAATCCAAGCGTCAGCCGGCCCGCCGCCGCAAGGAGAGCGAGTACGGCATGCAGCTTCGTGAGAAGCAGAAGGCCAAGTTCATCTATGGCGTTTTGGAGAAGCAGTTCCGTGGCTACTTCAAGAAGGCAAAGGCTATGCCCGGTGTTACCGGTGACAACCTCATGCGCATCCTTGAGTCTCGCCTCGACAACGTTGTCTTCCGTCTGGGCTTTGCCCGCACCCGCAAGGAAGCTCGCCAGATTGTGACCCACGGCCACATCCTCGTCAACGGTCGCCGCACGGACATCCCGTCCTTCCGCGTCCGTCCGGGCGATTTGGTCTCCGTTGCTCCGAAGTCCAAGGATCTGCTCGTCATCAAGAGCGCCTTGGTCTCCAACGAGCGCGTACAGGTCCCTGCATGGCTGGAAGTCGATATTGAGAAGCTGCAGGCTAGCGTCCTCGCTCTGCCCACTCGTGACCAGATTGATCTGGACATCAACGAGCAGCTGATCGTCGAACTCTACTCCAAGTAATTAATCCGGATATTAAGGAGGCTTAGTTTACATGACAGAGTTCATGAGGCCTACAGTAACAACGGAAGAAGTTAATGAGACCGTTTCTCGCTTCATCGTTGAGCCGTTGGAGCGCGGTTATGGATTTACGCTTGGCAACAGCATGCGTCGCGTCTTGTTGTCCTCTTTGGACGGCGCGCGCGCCACTGCTATCCAGATTGAAGGAGTTCAGCACGAGTTTACGACTGCTGAAGGTATCATCGAGGACATCACCGATATCGTCCTCAATGTCAAGGGTTTGGTATTTGCTCCTTTGACCAGCGAATACACCGAGGCTACGGCTCATGTCAGCATTGAGGGTCCCTGCACCGTCACCGGCGCAGACCTCGAGGTTCCCACTGAGTTTACCCTCATCAACCCCGATCACGTTATCGCTACGGTTGCCGATGGTGGCATGCTCGACATGTCCATCCGCATCGGCGTCGGTCGCGGCTACGTTTCTGCTGAGCGCAACAAGCGCACTGAGGATCCCATCGGCGTCATCCCGGTCGACTCCCTGTTCTCGCCTGTTCGTCGCTGCATCAGCAATGTCACCGATACCCGCGTGGGTCAGCGCACCGATTACGACAAGCTGATTCTCGAGGTTGAGACCGACGGCAGCATGAGTCCCACCGAAGCCGTCGTTGCTGCTTCCAACATCATCAACCAGCACATGTCTGCATTCTTGGCACTTGGCACTCTTGAAGAGGATGAGGATGGCGAGGTCGCTTCCATCTTCGCTCCCGAGGGTCAGGAGACCAACGCAGAGCTCGACAAGCAGATTGAGGACCTGGACCTTTCTGTCCGTTCCTACAACTGCCTGAAGCGCGCCGGTATCCACTCCGTGCGCCAGTTGGTTGAGTTCAGCGAGAACGACCTGCTGAACATCAGGAACTTTGGTGCGAAGTCCATCGAGGAAGTGAAGGACAAGCTCATTTCCATGGACCTCAATTTGAAGCTTTAGGAGATTTCAGATTATGAGACATTACAAGAAGGGTCGTAAGCTGGGCACTGACAAGTCCCACACCAAGGCTATGAAGCGCAGCCTGGTTGCCTCTCTCTTCGAGAACGACCGCATCAAGACCGTCGAGTCCCGCGCTAAGGAGATCCGTCCTGACGTCGACAAGATCATCACTTGGGCCAAGAAGGGCGACCTGCATTCTCGCCGTTTGGCCATCGCCGCTCTCGGCAACAACAAGGAGCTCGTCCGCGAGATCTTTGAGAAGGCCGAGAAGGGTATGTGGCAGGACCGCCAGGGTGGCTACACCCGCATCATGAAGCTCGGTTTCCGTAAGGGCGACAACGCTCCTATGGTCATCATGGAGCTCGTGACCGAGAAGTGCACCCCGAAGGTCAAGGCCGAGAAGCCGGTTGAAGCACCTGTTGAGGAGCCCGTGGTTGAGAAGGCTGCTGAGGAAGCTGTCGAGGAGGCTGCGGAGCCCGTTGAGGCTGCTGAAGAGGTCGCTGAGGAGACCACCGAGGCTGCCGAGGAAGCTGAGGCTGCTGAGGAGACCGCCGAGGAAACCGAGAAGGCAACCGAGGAGTAATCCCCTCCGTTTACGTTACTGACGCAAGGGCGTCTGGCGATATGCCGGGCGCCCTTTTTGCGTGCAAAAGTTTGCAATGGCCGTTACGCCCAGGCCGCAGGCACCCAGTGGCCGTTACGCCTGCGGGAGCTTCATCGCTGCTCTCAATGCGAAGAGTTTGCGCAACTCGATGACGAGGAAGAACAGCGTGACGATGACGGCGAGGAAATCGCAGATCGGGCTGCACACGACGACCGCCTCGAGGCTGCCTAACGGGAAGAGGTTCAAAAGGATGTTCGGCAAGAGGAGGTAGGCGGGAATCAAAAACACAACCTGGCGAATGAGCTCAAGGATTGAGGCCTTTGCGGGTTGTCCGCTCGATTGGAAGTAGCTGCCCGCGACAATCTGACCACCGACGAGAGGCAAGAAGAAGCTGTACATCGTCAGAGAGCGAGCGGTAAAAGACTCGATGTCCCCGCTTACGCCGAAGAGGTTGACGATCTGTGTCGGCCAAAGATGGAAGCACGTCCAGAAAAAGGCCCCGATGAGGCAACCGTCGATGATGGACCATTTCAACGTCTTGATGACGCGGTCCCATTTCTTGGCGCCGACGTTAAAGCCGATGATGGGTTGCATACCCATGGTGAGTCCGATGATGGGGGTGATGCCGAAATACCCCGCCTTTTGTGCGACGCCAATGGCGGCAAGGCCGTTGTCGACGCCGAGGGGATCCATCGCGCCGTAGACGTTGACGACCTGGTTCAAGACGATGGCGACAACGGTACTTGCACATTGCATGATGAAGCTCGCCATGCCGAGAGCACAGATCTTGCCCATGAGTCGCAGGTCGGCGGCCATGCATTTCAACTTCAACCTAAATGGCGCGTTCTTGCTGAACAGGAAATACCAAAGGACGGGTGCGCCGCCGAATGCCTGGCCCAAGATCGTGGCAAGTGCGCTGCCTGCAACGCCAAGCCCCATCGCCATGACGAACAGGAGGTTGAAAATGATGCACATGATCGCGCCGATGATCTGGGTGATTGTTGCCATCATTGGCTTTGCGGCGGTGCGCAGGAAGTTGTTCAGACCGTTGCCGAGGCTTTGGAACACACAACCGATGCAGACAATCTGCACGAATATCTTGGTCTGTTCCCAAAGGGTGGGCGTCGTTCCGATAATGGTGAGCACGGGGTCGATGAGGATGATTGCGATGAGAGCTACGATCGCCGAAATTGCAACAAGCAAGATCGTTGTGTTGCCGAGAGCCTTTTCGACCTTGTCCAAGCGTCCCGCGCCGAGTTCAAGTGCGGCGAGGGCGTTGCCGCCGACGCCAGCGAGCATGCTGCATCCGGCGAGCAGGATCATGACAGGCAGAGCGAGCGTGGTGACCGCGACACCGTCGGTGCCGACGGCCCATCCGAGGACGGCCGTGTCGATGACGTTGTAGAGCGAACTGATGATCATGCTCACGATGGCGGGCAGGCTGAACTCGATCAGGAGCTTGCCAATAGGGAGGCGACCCATGCGTCCAGGGTCGGCCTTGCCGTTTCTCTTTCCGCCTGTCGGGGGTGTCGTCGTTTCGGTGACAGGAGCGATTTGGGCGCAATCCAGCGCATCGCTCACGAAGGGTTCTTTGTTCATGCTATGGCTCTTCTCTTGTTATTTTGGTTCGGGCGCGCGGATTTGCGACGCGCCCTTCGCGTCCTGTCGAGCGCTTCGTGTGTATCGATGAAGTATGATAGTTCATCGATAGGTGATTTGCGAAAAAGCGCAGGAAGATGGATTATTTATGGACGAAGAGAGCATTGGCGCGATGGACGGGGAACCTCGGGAAAGCCTTGGGGTCGTGGCGGATGACGTTTGGAACAACCAACCAGATGCGACCCCTGACGATGTCCTTGAGTTGTTCCTCGATTGGGTGGAGGGCCAAGGGTTTGAACTTTGGCCTCACCAAGAGGACGCCTTGCTCTCTCTCATGATGGGCAACCATGTGGTCCTTGGAACACCGACAGGATCGGGCAAGAGCATGGTCGCCCTCGGACTCATGTTCCGCGCTCTGTGCATCGGCCCCGGCTCCGCCTTCTATACCGCTCCCATCAAGGCCTTGGTCAGCGAGAAGTTTTTTGACCTTACCCGTATCCTCGGGCGTGACAATGTCGGCATGATCACTGGCGACGTCTCCATCAACCCGGATGCGCCTGTGGTATGTTGCACCGCTGAGATCCTTGCCAATCGCGCTCTGAGCGAGGGAAAGAACGCGTCGATCGGTTTTGTCGCCATGGATGAGTTCCACTACTACGACGATGCGGATCGCGGTTGGGCGTGGCAGGTGCCGTTGCTTGCGTTGCCGAACACCCAATTCCTGCTCATGAGCGCCACGCTCGGTGACGTTAGCGTCATTGCCGATAAGTTGCAGGAAGTTTCTGGTCGCGATGTGGATCTCATATTGGACGCGCCTCGCCCGGTGCCTTTGGAATACAGCTATGTGGAAACCTCTTTGGAGGGCACGGTGGAGCTTGCGCTGCGTCGCGGGGAGGGGCCGATCTACGCCGTTCATTTCTCCCAAGATGCGGCTGTCGCGAGTGCTCAGGCCCTTGCCAGCTACGGCATTGCCACAAAGGAGCAACGCGACGCCATCAAGGCCGCCGCGAAGGGGACGAGCTTTTCGACGGCTTTTGGCAAGATCTTGCAACGTCTTCTCGGGTGCGGTGTCGCCGTGCATCATGCTGGTATGCTGCCACGCTATCGCCTCCTTGTGGAAAAGCTCGCACAGCAGGGGCTGCTTCCGGTCATTTGCGGCACGGATACCCTTGGCGTCGGAATCAATGTCCCCATCCATACGGTTTTGCTTACCGCCCTTGCCAAGTATGATGGCCACCGCTCGCGCCGCCTCAACGCACGCGAGTTCCACCAGATTGCGGGACGCGCGGGACGCAGCGGTTTCGATACCCAGGGTTGCGTCATCGTCCAGGCACCAGAACATGAGATCGAGAATGCGAAACTTCGTGCCAAGGCGGGTAACGACCCTGCAAAACAGCGCAAGATCAAGCTGAAAAAACCTCGAGAGGGGCAAGTGACTTGGGATGTCCGCACGTTTGACAAGTTGGTGGGCTCCGTTCCCGAAACGTTGCGTCCGCGTCTGAAGATTACCCACTCCATGGTGCTCAACATTATCGAGCAAGGCGGCGATGCTCGCGCACGTACCGTTGCGCTGATCGATTCGAGCCTGCAAAGCCCCGAGGACAAGGCGCGTCTCCGTATTCGCGCCGAGGATTTATTTACCACCCTCGAGTCCGCAGGCGTCGTGAGGCATGATTGGCTCGACCGTGAGGGAGACGTGGTGCAAAATGGCGATTCGGGAGAGTTTGTCTCCTTGGTCGAAGGTACGGAGCGCGGATGGAAGCCCGACTATTACGTGACGGTCGATATGCCGCAAGACTTCGTTCTTGACCAGCCGCTTTCGCCATTTATGCTCGCGGCACTCGAGTTGCTCGATCCCGAGAGCGACGACTATGAGCTTGACCTCATCTCCATGGCCGAGGCCACGGTAGAAGATCCCATTCGCGTTTTGCGCGCACAGGAGCGACGAGCGAAGGATCGGGCTATGGCCGAGATGAAGGCCGACGGCATCGGGTTTGAGGAGCGTCTCGAGAAATTGGAGGAAGTCACCTACCCGAAGCCTTTGGAGGAGATGCTCGAGGGCGCATTCACCTTGTATTGTGAGAGCGTGCCTTGGGCGGCTGAGTATGAGCTTCTCCCCAAGAGCGTAGTGCGTGAGATGGTTGAGGGCGGCCACACGTTCAACAGCTATGTCGCTGCATACAACCTTGCTCGCAGCGAAGGTGTTTTGTTGCGCTATCTTTCCGACGTCTATCGCGTTCTTGACCGCACGATTCCCCTCGACAAGCGCACAGAGCGCCTCGATGACATCACCAGTTGGCTCGGGGTCGTCGTGAGAAGCGTCGACAGCAGCCTCATCGATGAATGGGCGGGCACGAACCTCGACGGTGGTGAAGGTGCTGACGCCGCCGCGCCCGTCGATGTGGTCGTGGCGGATCGTCGTGGTCTTACCGTGCTCGTGCGCAATGCCCTTTGGAAGCGCGTCGTGCTTGCGGCCCGTCGTGACAGCGAGGCCTTAGGGGAGTTGGACGGCGATTGGGGCTGGGGTATCATGAAGTGGCGAGACGCTCTCGACTCCTACTACGAGGAGTTTGAGGAGATCGAGACCGACGCCGATGCCCACAACGCCACGTACTTCCTTGTCGACTACGCACGTGAGCAAATCGATCATCGCTGGGATGTTGTCCAACTGTTTCGTGATCCGGATGACTCACGGGATTTCCGCATCGTTGCGTCGGTTGATTTGGACGCCACGCAGGATGGCGGCGAGGTGGTGTTCGAAAACTATTTCGTCGGCTTCCAGACAGACGCTCCTCGTCGCTAATCGACGTACCTGCTCCCCCTTCGAAAGAAGCGGGAAGGCGGCGCTATACTGTGCGTCATGAGACTTTCGGGTTCTACATATGTCGCAGTGGGTTCGCCTATCCACGCCTGTGATGCGCGGGTGAAGATCGTGTTGCTATTTGCGTTCACCATCTGTGTGTTTTTCGCGACCACGTGGGCAGGGTTGGCGATTTTCATTGTTGTACTCGGTACTGTGATGATCGCGTCGCGGGTGCCGTTGCGTCGATATTTTGGAATTTTGATACCGATATATGTTCTCATGGGCTTTTCGGTTCTGTTCAACATGTTCGCTTGGACCAGTGACGCTTCCGATGTTTTGGTGGCGTGGGGGAGCGTTGCGGTTGTCGCCGACGGTCTCCAAAGGGGTGTCTTTCTTGCCCTTCGTATGCTGTTGCTCTCCTTGGGCAGCATGGTTGTGTGTTTTACCAGCACGTCCACCGAGCTCACGGCGGCCTTCGGTTGGATACTTCGTCCCTTGCGTGTCCTCCGCGTTCCCGTCGACGATGTCACGACGGTGTTTTCCATCGCATTGCGTTTCATCCCGCTTCTTGCGGTGGAAGTCGAGAGGATTCGCGATGTCCGCTTGGCGCGCGGAGGCGGGTTTGACGGGTCGCTTGCGGATCGGCTGCGCGCTTGGGGTGGCGTGTTTGTCCCCGTGTTCGTCGGGTTGTTTCGCCGCGCCGATCGCTTGGCGGACGCCATGGACGCCCGTTGCTACGGTATGGCGGCAAGTCGTACGTCTCTCGCTCGGGCGCGCGTGACGCGTGCGTCTGTAGCGACCCTCGTCATCGGCCTCGCTCTTTGCGTGGGCGTCGCGGTGTTTCTCTGACGAAGGGTGGTCGCAGGCTCAGTCGCTTGGCAGGGTGTCGCGCCTGCGGTTCGGTGGCGTTCGTGGCACGATTGTAGTCGTTTGCCACCCGCCTCAAGTGGACGCATCAGCAGCTACGGGGGTTGTTCGCGGCGCGATTGCAGTCATTTGTCACCTTCCCCGCGCAAAGAGCGTCTCAGCCGTTAGAATATTCACCAAGCAAACTGCGCCTAGGCGGGTTGGAGCCGTCCAGCGCAGAGCGAAACGAACTTTTACTCTTAAGGAGGCTCTGATGGGCATCATCGTTGATGTGTACGGTCGCGAGGTTTTGGATTCTCGTGGTAACCCGACGGTAGAGGTCGAGGTTGTGTTGGAGGACGGTTCTTTTGGCCGTGCAATCGTCCCCTCAGGCGCTTCCACTGGCGCGTTCGAGGCAGTTGAGTTGCGTGATGGCGACAAGGATCGCTACATGGGCAAGGGTGTCCAAAATGCTGTTGACCATGTCAACGAGGATATTGCCGAGATTCTTCTCGGTGTCGAGGCTGAGGACCAGCGCGCCATCGATGCGGCTATGATCGAGGCCGACGGTACCGACAACAAGGGAAACTTCGGCGCCAACGCCATTCTCGGCGCAAGCCTTGCAGCTGCCAAGGCCGCCGCAGACGCTGCCGAGTTGCCGCTGTACAAGTATGTCGGCGGTGCCGGCGCACATGTCTTGCCGACCCCGATGATGAACATTCTCAACGGCGGCGTTCATGCTGACAACAATGTCGACTTCCAAGAGTTCATGATCATGCCGGTCGGCGCTCCGTCCTTCAAGGAGGCATTGCGTTGGTGCGTCGAGATTTACCACACGCTCAAGAAGGTTCTGCATGATGCGGGCCTCGGCGGTGGCGTCGGCGACGAGGGCGGCTTCGCTCCGAACTTCACCACGAACAAGGAGCCTTTGGAGTACATCTCCAAGGCGTGCGAAATTGCTGGTTACAAGCCCGGCGTCGACATCATGTTCGCCATGGACCCGGCTTCTACCGAGTTCTACAACGCTGAGACCGGCAAGTACGTCTTGGCTGGTGAAGGCCGTGAGCTGACGAGTGACGAGATGGTCGATTACTGGACTGCCCTCGTTGACGAGTTCCCGATCATCTCCATCGAGGACGGCATGGCCGAGGAGGATTGGGATGGTTGGAAGAAGTTGACCGAGCGCATTGGTGACCGTGTCCAACTTGTCGGCGACGACCTGTTCGTCACGAACAGCAAGCGCCTCAAGAAAGGCATCGATATGGGGTGCGCCAACGCCATTCTCATCAAGGTCAACCAGATTGGTTCCCTGACCGAGACCCTCGAGGCCATCGAGATGGCAAAGCAGGCTGGCTATGCTTGCGTCATGAGCCACCGTTCCGGCGAGACCGAGGACTCCACAATCGCCGATCTTGCGGTTGCTTGCAACACCGGCCAGATCAAGACCGGTGCGCCGTGCCGTTCCGACCGTATCGCCAAGTACAATCAGTTGCTCCGCATCGAGGAGGAGCTCGACACCCAAGCCAAGTACGCCGGTCTCGACGCGTTCTACAACATCAAGCGCTAGTTTGGACGCATCGGCCTAGCTAGTTTGGACGCATCGGCCTAAAACGACGCCAATCTAAAAAACAGGGGGAAGGCAATCGTACCTTCCCCCTTTCTTCTTTTTCGGCTCGTGTCCGGCTAGGCGACGTCCAGTTAAGCGATGTCCGGTTAGGCGAGAGCTACGCTGTATGCCTGCAAAGGATTGCGCATAGGGTCGGTCAGAAGGTATTGGAAGGATATGTCATCGCCGATACCGAGGTCATATTCGCTGACTGAAAGATAATTTGCGTAGGAAATCAGGATGTCTGTCGTGGAAAAATGGCCTTCCTCGACGGAGGTGAGACGCACGGCAGCGAGGTCGGTGGCGTAATCGATGTCGGTAATGGTTCCTGTGGCGCTCCAAAGAAGCCGGTAGGGGTCGATGGAGACGTCGACGGTGTATTCGGTGTCTGCCGTTTTGACCAGATTGCCTTCCTCGTCTGTGTAGGTTGTCCCCTCAACTTGGATGGTGTAGGGGATGGAGTAATCGCTTGTCACGTCAGGGGAGAACGAACCGTATCGATCGTTGAGTCTTGTTGCCTTTTGGGCTAACGTCGTGGTGTCGTTTTTGCTGGTGGTGTCTGTGCTGGTATTACTCGCACAGCCAGCGAGTCCCATCAGGCATCCCATGCTGAGTGCGCTGATTACGAGAAGGGTGCCTAAGGGCTTCAAGTACGAGGAGAAGTGGCACGTCATCGGCTTTGCGCCCCTATCTGACAAGAGAAAGAACCGGGAGATGCGCGAGGTCGCATCTGTCTGCGCGCAGCGATACGTGGATGGGACCATACCTTTCTCCTTCGGTTGTTGTGTGTAAAGACTGTAGTGACGCTGTGACTTCATGGTACTTCATTTAAGCGACATCAGGTGATATTCCTTTCAAATTTGTGCGAGCTTCACGCGTGCGGAAGAATAGCCTCCTACAGCGAGTCGGAGCGTAAAGTTCGTTGTCGCGGGACTATAATGTCCTCAACAAGAAAAGAACCGTCAATTGGGGACGCCCTGAAATTGCAGACACCCTAAAATTGAGGACGTTCGAAAATTGGGACGTTCAAAAATTGGGGACACCCAAAATTGATGACACTCGAAAAAGGAGGCACCATGTCTGTCGAAAAGCCGACATTCACCATCATCACGTGCTCTGACACTCGCTCCATGAAGGAGGACACCGCAGGCGCTGCCCTCGAGCAGCTTATCGCCGACAACGGGTGGGAGTGCCTAAGCCATGTCGTCGTCAAGGATGAGGTGGATCAAATCTCCGCCGAGATTGTGAGAGGTGCTGACGAATTGAAGGCCGATATTGTGCTGACCTGCGGCGGAAGCGGTTTGTCTTTGCGTGATGTGACGCCTGAGGCGACTCGCGCGGTATGCGATCGCGAGGTTCCCGGCATCGCTGAGGCCATGCGCTACCACAGCCTCCAAATCACACCCCATGCCATGTTGTCCCGCGCGGTCTGCATGCAACGTGGCCGCTGCATCGTCATCAACCTTCCTGGTAGCAAGAAGGCGGCTACGGAGAATTGGGAAGGAATCGTGAGCGCGTTGCCCCACGCTGTCAAGATGGTGGCTGGCGGCGGCCACTAGGTCGCTTGCACAAGGGGCCGATCAGGCTCCATACCCAATCCGAGGGCGGTGTTGTCAACGCTGCCCTCTGGTTGTGCAAGGGGTCGATGAGGCTCCATACCCAATCCGAACAACCTGTTATCCGTTATCAAGGAGAGTTTTCATGAGCGCTTTCACGGCAACATCAACAGATCCCTGGAGCTTGTACGACGAGATGATTGCGGGAATTCCCGAGGACGTCCAAATCATCGACTATGGCATGGGCCTTGCGTGGTCCTATGTCGAGGCTGAGTGTGGCATGGGTGTCGCATGGACGGCGCGTGACGGCATGCCGCGCACCGAGAAAGGCGATTTGCGTGGAAGGTCCCTGCGCGACATCGCAACGCTTTCAAAAAGTTGGTGCTTTGGAGAGGCGACGCTTGGCGTTGCGGCACTCAACGCTTGGTATTCGAACCCGGAGCGTCTTGCGACAAGCGGTCTCACGACAAAATATGAGTGTGCTGAAGGTGTTGTGGCAAAGCCGGTGGGACCTGAGGCGACCGACGCGGCCATCCAAGCCAACGAGCGCGGTCCTCGCCTCGGAATGAAGCTCGACGCGTTTGACATGATGCGTCCCGAGATTGAGGCGCGCGGTGACGCGAACGTGGTTGTCGTCGGCCACTTCCCCCGCGTGACGGCAATCGCGGATTACGCGAACCTGACAGTGCTCGAGCGCAAATGCTCCGACGAGTGGGACACGCCGGATCCGGCTTGCGAATACGTGATGCCAGCGGCGGACTTTGCGTTCATCACGGGCGTGACGCTTATCAACAAGACGGCGCCGCGCCTACTTACTCTTGCTAAAAACGCCCACGTCACCATGGTTGGACCAAGCGTCGTGATGGCGCCAACAATGTTCAAGTGGGGTGTAGATGCCCTTTCAGGTAGCGTGGTGAGCGATCCCGAGGCGGTTCGCTTCGGTGTGCGCAACGGAGCGGGCAAGTTGTTCGGCCGCGCCCTCCAGATGGTGATCACCTCTCTTTAGGGGATGGTGGTCGAATGGATGTCTGGGTATCAGTCTTTTGTGACACAAGGGAAGGACGGGTATCATGAGCGCTTGTAAATTGACGAATGAGCATGATGAATACGATGCTTGCAGTAGCATGCTCTCTTGTGGAGGAGACGAGGATGATATGGGATTTCTCGATGAGTTGATGAACAATGCGCGGGAACGCGTTGCAGAGGCGAAGATCAGGCGCGATATCTACGAGGTGAGGCGGGCGGCAACGCTTGAACTTAACAGACAGATGAGCGAGGCGACTTCTGGCCGCGGCAGCGGGTGCTCGGTTCGCGGTATCGCAACGCCATACGGCACGCTGTTCTCTTTTGGCCAAGCTCTCTTGGGGGAAAACATAGGCTATGTGTGTGAAATCAAGAAGGCGAGCCCTGAGGCTGGCGTGATTGTGGAGGACTTCAACCCGATCAAGATCGCTTCCGAGCTCGAATTGGCAGGTGCATGCGCGATTTGTTATGCGGTCGAGCCTTCGATGTATGGCGGGTCCGTCACTACCTTCGCTGAGTTGTCCCAAACCGTCAACGTTCCCTTGGTGTTTGAGGACACCATCGTCGACGAATACCAGTTGTATGAGGCAAAGTCCCTCGGTGCGGCTGGCGTGGTCCTCACCTGTTCCATCTTTGACGAGGAAACCCTCAAGAGCTACATCGATGTGTGCGACTCCCTGTGCTTGGATGCGCTTGTCAAGGTTCGTAATGAGGAAGAGTTGCAAGCGGCCTTACGTGCGGGTGCACGCATCATCGGTGCCGATAACCGCGATCCCCAAACGGGGGAGGTTGACTTCCGTGTGTCGATGACCCTGCGTCCTTGCGTGCCAAAGGGATGCCCCTTCGTGTCGGTGTCTGGTATCCAGGGCGCTGACGATGCGGCGAGTGTTGCCTTGTGCGACCCTGACGCCATCATGGTTGGCGAGCCCCTCATGCGTGCGAAATTGAGGGGTCTCGAGTTGGGAAAATACCGTTACGAGACAAAGAAGGTTCGTCTGGAGGTCGAGCGGCAACGCGAGGAGAGGAAAAAGGAGGAGCAGAAGGAGGAGCAGAAGCAGGAGGAGCAACGCAGAAAGCTCGCAATTCCACCGGCTCCGTTTGTCGGCCGCACGACTCGTATGTCTCCCGACGAACTTGCCTCGCTCACGGGCGACCACACGCCTGCTGTTCCGCCCGTTCCCACGGATTTGCCGTAGCGCAAAGTCGCAAGGAGTGGATTCATGCTTCATGCAGACAACCCCGAAATCCGCCGCCTGTTGTTGAAGGGCAATTTCGGCTTGGAAAAGGAGAGCCTGCGCGTTGATGGTACGGGTCACTTCTCCCACACGCCGCATCCCTTTCCTGGTTGCAAGAACATCGTGAGGGATTTTGGCGAGAACCAGGTCGAGATCAACACGGGAACGCAGCCGACGCCCGCTGCTGTCATCGCTGAGCTTGATAGGTATAACGCCGAGGTGCAACGTACCTTGCGTGACCTACCTGAGCGCGAATACCTTTGGCCTTCCTCGAACCCTCCCGTCATCATCAACGAGAACGACATCCCTATTGCCCAATTTGAGGGAGAGCTTGCGTACAAGACTGCCTATCGTGAGCACCTCTCCCACCGCTATGGCCGCTATAAGATGACCTTTTCAGGCATCCACTTCAACTATTCGTTCGCAGATGAGTTGCTTGAGGCCGACTTCAAGCTGTCGGAATATGACAATTTCCGGACGTACAAGGATCAGCTCTACATTGCTCTTACGGAGCGTGCGGTCGCCTATGGATGGATCATGACGGCCCTGACCGCCGCAAGTCCGGTTATGGATATGAGCTATGTCGAAAAGGGCGCCGACAACAAGGACCTTTTCATGGGGTTTGCCACGGTTCGTTGCAGCGAGCTCGGGTATTGGAACGTGTTTGCCCCCGTTTTTGACTATACCGATGTCGCCTCCTATGCGGACAGCATCGAGAAATACGTCGCTCAAGGTCTCATCAAGTATCCCTCGGAGCTGTACTATCCCGTTCGATTGAAGCCGCCGGGAGAGAACACGCCCGAGGGCTTGCGCGAGCGAGGTGTGAGCCATATCGAGTTGCGCATGTTCGACCTCAACCCCTTGCGTCGCACGGGAATCGAGGTCAAGGACGTGTTCTTCGCCCAGTTGTTATTGGTGTGGCTCGCTTCCACGCCCCGTCGGCCCCTCGCCTTGAAAGACCAGGTCCAAGCTATCCAAAACTTTAAGAACGCTGCTCGCTACGACTTGCAGACCGTCAAGATCGTCGTTCCCGACGGAAGGTCGATGACCGTGGTCGATGCAGCTCTTGACGTAATCGAGCTCATGGAGGAGTTCTACGGCGACTTCAACCCCGAGGTGACGGAATGTCTCCGCTTCCAAAAGGAGAAGTTCATCCACCCTGAGACTCGCTATGCGTGGCAGATTCGCCAACAGGCTGAGGCGGGGTTCGCCCAGCGCGCGCTGAAGCTTGCCAAGGACTACCAGGCGCGCTATTAGCCGATTCGTCTCCGCTGCGTTTTTCCGGCGGAGGGGTACAATGGGCTCTTGCAATGTAGGGAGGAGTCCGGGCGCATCGCCGCTTTTCTTGGAGGGAATGACATGTTCGAACTTACTGCAACCAATATCGCGTTTATCGTCTTGGTTATCACGGGCATCGCTGTTGCCGTGTTCGGAAAGATTCGCATGAACACCACGCTCATGGTTGTCGGCGGAATCGCCATCCTTGCGGGTTTGTACTGCATCTTGAGCGGTATATTCATGGTGCAGCAATAAGAGCTTACTTGCCACAACGTGAACGCAAAGGGAGCCCGGATGCGATGTCCGGGCTCCCTTCGTTGTCAGATGGTGGGGTTACCGCTAGTTCTTGAGGCTGTTTAGCGGAGCGGGCATGTGGCCACCGCGGTGGGCAAAGACGGAGCCGGCGCCGTCGCGTACGGGCATGACCGGTGCGTAGCCGAGCAATCCGCCGAACTCGAGGCGATCGCCGACCTTCTTCCCGATTGCGGGGATAAGGCGGACGGCGGTGGTCTTGTTGTTGATCATGCCGATAGCACACTCGTCTGCGATGATGCCGAAGATCGACTCTTGGGAGATGTCGCCCGGAACGGCTATCATGTCAAGGCCAACGCTGCACACACACGTCATGGCTTCGAGCTTCTCCAAGGACAGGACGCCTGCCTCGGCGGCGCGGATCATGCCTGCATCCTCGGAGACGGGGATGAATGCGCCCGAAAGGCCACCGACGCTCGAGCTTGCCATGACGCCGCCTTTCTTGACAGCGTCGTTGAGCATGGCAAGCGCCGCGGTGGTGCCAGGGCCGCCGCAGGTACCGACGCCGATGGTCTCAAGGATCTCGGCGACGGAATCGCCGCGGGCGGGGGTCGGAGCCAAGGAAAGGTCGAGAATGCCCTTCTCGTAGCCAAGTCGCTTGGAGGCCTCGCGGGCCATGAGCTCGCCAGCGCGGGTAATCTTGAACGCGGTCGCCTTGATTGCCTCGGCGACTGTGGTTATGTCGGCGTCGTCGGAAAGCTCGGAGAGCACGGCGCGGACCACGCCAGGACCGGAGACGCCGACGTTGATAGTCTCAGCTGCCTCGCCGGAACCGTGGAAGGCTCCCGCCATGAAGGGGTTGTCCTCTACGGCGTTGCAAAACACCACGAGCTTGCCAGCGCCGATGCAGTCCTTGTCGGCCGTCAGCTCGGAGCTTTTCTTGATGACCCCGGCCATTTTCCACATTGCATCCAGGTTCAGGCCGGCGCGGGTGCTGCCCAGGTTGACGCTGGAGCACACCAAGTCGGTTTGGGCCAAGGCCTCGGGGATGGAATCCATGAGGCGGTTGTCTGTGCGGCTTGCTCCCTTTTGGACAAGAGCGGAGAATCCGCCAACGAAGTTGACGCCTACCTCCTTGGCCGCCTTGTCCATGGCAACCGCGATGGGGGAAAGGTCGGTAGCTTCCGTCGCGGCGCAGATCTCGGCGATGGGGGTGACGCTGATGCGTTTGTTGATGATGGGGATGCCAAACTCGCGCTCGAGCTGCTCGGCGACGGGGACGAGGTTCTCGGCAGCGGACGTCATGCGATCGTAGACATGGGTTGCCTGTTTTTTGATGTCGGTGTTGACGCAGGCGCGTAGGTTCAGGCCAAGGGTGATGGTGCGGATGTCGAGGTTTTGGCGATTGACCATCGCCAAGGTCTCTTGCACCTCCAGGGGCGTGATTTGCATTGATTCCTCGATTTCTCTCTCGAATAGAAGGGTGGGACCCTTTGTCGCCAAAGCATACCATAGCGGCTTGTCACGCGCGTTGCCGCGGGTGCACTTCGTAAGCGGGTTTTAACGGAAGACGGCTCGGACGAGATATTCGACGTTGCCCTTTTTGCGACCGGTGATGGAGCTCTCGACGACGCCCGTCACCTCAAACCCAGCGTCTTCGAGCGCGGCTCGTACCTCCTCGACGGTACGCTGGCGTATGGCGGGATCGGTGACAAGACCCCCCTCCGTCTCGTCGTGGGAACTCTCAAACTGGGGTTTGACAAGGCCGATGAACACGGAGCCGGGCGCACAAAGGCGCGCGAAGGTCGGGGCAAGCGAGGCGAGACCGATGAAGGAGAGGTCGGCAACGAGGATGTCGAAGGGTGCTCCGAGTTGTTCGGGATTGGCGGTCTTGATGTTTGTGCGCTCGAAGGCGGTGACACGAGGATCTTGCCGCAACTTCCATGCGAGTTGGCTGTAGTTGACGTCCACCGCCGCAACGGACGCGGCGCCTGCCTGCAACAGGCAATCGGTGAATCCGCCGGTGCTACTTCCGATGTCGATACAGGTCGCTCCCTTGACGTCTTGGTCGAACGCCCGCAGGGCGCCTTCCAACTTGAGGCCTCCTCGGGAGACGTAACGCCCGCGACCCTTGATGAATATGTCAGCGTCAGGCGACACCTTGATCGCAGCGCTCGACACATACACGTCATCAACGCGTACCTCGCGGGCCATCACGGCGCGGAGTGCCTCGTCTCGAGAGGCAAAAAACCCCTGTTCGACAAGGAGGTCGTCGAGACGTATTTTCTTTTGTCTTCTCATGGCCCTCAGTGTATCAAATCGGCTTGACGGCAAGAGAGCGGGTGTAGGGGATGGACGTAGGAGGGGCGGACGTGGGGAGCGGGTGTGGAAGGGGTGGGCGCAGCAACCCGAACGCAGTGGAACGGGCGGGGCGAACGCAGGAGGGCAGGTACAGGAGGCGCAGAGGGACGGACAGGCAAAGATAGGCGCCGCGCACGATGTTTTCGGAGCTGTTCGCGGTATAATGTCAATTTTGAAGAATTACGCCCCTGAAAAGGACGAGAGATAGGATAGACATGACGGAGACGCAGAACAGTCAAGCTCTGCAACAAGAGAACCTACATATCGGCATTGACGTGGGATCAACCACGGTCAAGTTGGCCATTTTGGACGACGACAACCGGGTCCGCTTCGATATTTATCGCCGCCACCATGCTGACGTCAGAGCCACCATCCTTGAGGTGCTCGGCGAGGCCACGCAGGAGTATGGCGATCGCGAGATGACCATCGCCATCACCGGTTCCGGCGGCTTGCTTTTGGCACAATGGTTGAACGTCAACTTCATCCAGGAGGTCATCGCAAGCAAGACGGCTGTCGAGACCTTCATCCCCCAGACCGACGTCGCCATCGAGCTCGGTGGCGAGGATGCCAAGATCATCTATTTCGACAACGGTATCGAACAGCGCATGAACGGAACGTGCGCTGGCGGTACCGGTGCCTTTATCGACCAGATGGCGGCGTTGTTGGATACCGATGCGGGCGGGTTGAACGTCTTGGCCCAAAACCACACCACGATCTACCCCATCGCAAGCCGTTGCGGCGTGTTTGCCAAAACCGACGTGCAGCCCCTTCTCAACGAGGGCGCGCGTAAGGAGGACATCGCCGCGAGCATCTTCCAATCCGTCGTCACCCAGACCATCTCCGGTTTGGCTTGCGGTCGTCCTATTCGCGGTCATGTTGCCTTTCTCGGCGGTCCGTTGCAATACCTGCCTGAGTTGCGTAAGCGATTCTACGAGACCTTGGCCCTTGACGAGGAGCACATCGTCTTGCCCGAGAACGCCCACCTGTTTGTTGCAAGCGGTTGCGCCATCGCCGGCTCTGATGGCGACAATGTCACCGTCGAGCGTCTCGACGACCTTGTCGAGCGTCTTCGCAACCTCGGTGACATGCAGGGAAGCGAGGTCGTTCGCCTTCCTGCCTTGTTCGAGGACGATGCCGACTATGAAGCGTTCAAGACCCGTCATGCCAAGGACTCCGTGCCTCGTGCCAGTCTTGTCGATTATCGCGGCGACGTCTTCCTTGGCATCGACGCCGGCTCCACGACGTTGAAGGCGGCCCTCATCGGTCGCGAGGGCGAGCTGCTTACGAGCTTTTACGCGAACAACAAGGGCGACGTGCTCGGTACTTGTCGCCGCATGCTCGGGGAGTTCTTCGCCGCGATGCCGCGCGACGATGCGGGCAATCCCTTGGTTCGCATCGGCCACACGACGGTGACCGGCTACGGCGAGGGCCTTCTCTTGGAGGCGGTCAAAGCCGACTCCGGCGAGATCGAGACCGTCGCCCACCTCCGTGGCGCCCAAGAGATGCTTCCCGGCGTCGAGTTCATCTTGGACATCGGCGGCCAGGACATGAAGTGTCTGCGCGTTAAGGATGGCGTCATTGAGCACATCATGCTCAATGAGGCGTGCAGCTCCGGTTGCGGCAGCTTTATCGAGGCCTTCGCCACAAGCCTTGGTCTTTCCATCCAAGATTTCGCGGCTGAGGCGATTCACGCCAAGGCTCCCGTTGACCTCGGCAGCCGTTGCACCGTCTTCATGAACTCCCGCGTCAAGCAAGCTCAAAAGGAAGGCGCGACCGTTGGTGACATCTCTGCGGGCTTGAGCTACTCCGTCATCAAGAACGCCCTGTTCAAAGTCATCAAGTTGCGCGATGCCGGCGAGATGGGCGAGAAGGTCATCGTCCAAGGTGGTACGTTCCTTAACGATGCCGTCCTTCGTGCTTTTGAGAACCTTGCCGGTCACGAGGCCGTCCGTCCCGACATCGCGGGAACGATGGGCGCCTACGGTGCCGCTTTGCTCGCGCGAGATCGCGCCACGGGTGCCGGGTCCACGTTGCTTACCCCCGAGCAGATTGATGCGCTGACGATCAAGCACACCACGGTCCGCTGCAAGAGGTGTGACAACGCGTGTTTGCTCACCATCAACGACTTTGGCAAGGACGAGACCACCGGCAAACATCGCCGCTTCGTCACGGGCAACCGTTGCGAGAAGGGTGCGGGCAATGCCGATGCCCTTGCAAAGGTTCCCAATCTGTTCGAGTTCAAGGAAAACTTACTTTTTAGCCGCCCCGGCCTTTCAGCCCAGGAAGCCACCCGGGGAAGCGTAGGTATTCCTAGGGCATTGAACATGTACGAGAACTACCCGTTCTGGCATGAGTTCTTCACCCAGCTCGGATTCCATGTGGAGTTGTCCGACCCGTCGAGCAAGAAGACGTACAAGGCCGGCATCGAGTCCATGCCCAGCGAGAGCGTGTGCTATCCGGCGAAGTTGTCCCATGGTCACATCATGGACCTGCTCGGTCGCGACATCGACTTCATCTGGATGCCTTGTGTTCGTTGGGAGCGCCAAGAGGACGACGGAGCCAACAACCATTACAACTGCCCCATCGTCATGAGTTACTCCGAGAGCCTCAAGCTCAACGTTGACGAGTTGCGCGAGAGCGACATCGACTTCCTCAACCCATTCTTGCCTTATGACGACAAGGAGGCGCTCAAGCTGCGCCTGTTTGAGCAGCTTGGTCGCGGGGGCGTACGCGCCAAGGCTCTCGAGGCCAAGGGACGCGTGGATGAGGCCAAGGCGTTGCCTTCCCGCAAGGAGATCGACATGGCCGTCGAGGTCGCATGGCAAATCGACATCGACTTCAAGAACGCCATGCGCGCCAAGGGTGAGGAGACCCTGCGCTGGCTCGAGAAGACTGGCGGTCACGGTATCGTATTGGCGGGGCGTCCCTACCACAACGACCGCGAGATCAACCACGCCATCCCAGAGCTCATCACCAGTTTCGGCATGGCCGTCCTGACCGAGGACTCCATTGCCCACCTTGCCCGTGTCGAGCGCAACCTGCGCATCTATGACCAGTGGATGTACCATACGCGCCTGTACAACGCTGCGAAGGTTGTCTGCGAACGTCGCGACCTCGACCTCATCCAGTTGAATTCCTTCGGTTGCGGCCTTGACGCTCTCACCACCGACCAGGTCCAAGAGATCCTCGAGGGCTCCGGCAAGGTCTACACCGTTCTCAAGATCGACGAGGTTTCCAACCTCGGTGCCGCGCGCATCCGTGTGCGTTCCTTGCTTGCGGCTTTGCGCCAACAGGAGACAGAGAAGACGTTTTTGCTCCTGAGCGACTCGGAGAAGGAATACTTCAACAACCTTGCGCTTTGCGGATGTGATCCGACGGGTGAGTTTGAGGTCCAGCGCGAGGCGGAATCCACCGAGTTCCCGCGTGCCGAGTATACGCAGAAGATGAAAGACGAGAAGTGGACCATCCTTGCGCCACAGATGGCGCCGTACCACTTTGAGCTGCTTGTCCCGATCTTCCACCACCACGGTTTCAACGTCGAGCTTCTCCCTGCGGTCGACGCCGGAGCGGTTGAAGCGGGCTTGAAGTATGTCAACAACGACATCTGCTACCCCTCCATCCTGACCACGGGCCAGATCATGGAGGCCGTGACCAGCGGTCGATACGATACGGACAAGCTGGCCATCCTCATTACGCAGACCGGCGGCGGTTGCCGCGCGACGAACTACATCAGCCTTATTCGCAAGGCCTTGCACCAGACGGGTTTGGACCATATCCCGGTCATCGCCATTGCGTTGAATAAGACCAACGAGCACAACGAGGGGTGGCACCTGTCTGCCGAGATGATCAAGGCCGCCATTCCTGCGTTTTTGTTCGGCGACGTGCTTATGCAATGCCTCTATCGTGTTCGTCCCTACGAGAGCGTGCCCGGTTCGACTGACGCGTTGTTTGAGAAGTGGATGGAGAGGGTCAAGGAAGGAATCTGCACCTGGTCCTATCGTCAATGCAACAAACTGTATGCCGAGATTATCCACGATTTCGACACCTTGCCGTGTACCAACTTCGGCTCCAAGCCCCGCGTTGGCGTCGTCGGTGAGATCCTCGTCAAATTCCACCCTACGGCGAACAACCAAGTCGTCAAGGTCATCGAGGCTGAGGGGTGTGAGGCGGACGTTCCCGGCTTGACCGACTTCTTCCTGTTCGGCATCGCCAACCGCATCTTCCGCCATGAGGAGCTTGCACCGAACAAGAAGGAATACCTCCTCTCCAAGGGTATCGTCACCTTCGCCGAGAAGCTTCGCGACCCCATTCGCAAAGCCCAGGCGAAAAGTGAGCGTTTCGAGCCTTGGGGAACGATTATGGGTTGCGCCAAGGGTGCATCCGAGATCATCGACCTTTGCAACATGATGGGCGAGGGTTGGCTGCTTACCGGCGAGATGGTCGAGCTTATCGAGCACGGTACCCCCAACATCGTCTGCACCCAGCCTTTCGCATGCCTGCCAAACCATGTTGTCGGCAAAAGCGTCATCAAGGAGCTCCGCCGCCGCTATCCCAAGAGCAACATCGTCGCGGTCGACTACGACCCAGGTGCTTCCGAGGTTAACCAGCTCAACCGCATCAAGCTCATGATCTCGGTGGCGAAAGCGAATCTTGCCGAGGAGCGTGCCGCAAAGCTCGAGGCCGAGACGGCTGCTGTTGCCGGCATCCGCATCCCGACCGAATAGGCGATTACAAAATCGACGAGACCGACGAGACCGACGAGCCCGACAAGACTGACGAGACCGACAAGGAGAAGGGTTGCAAGCATGTCCTTCCTGGACAAGATGGAGCAAAAGGCTGACAAGCTCGAGAAGAGCGAGAACGAGCGCACGACCATCCTCAAAGAGATTCGCAAGGAGAACGCCAACTTGGGACGAGAGGAGGGCCGCGGTGCCCGCATCGTCACGACGATCGTGGCGTTGACGGTCATCGTGTGGGCGGTCCTGTTTCTCTTCGACTTCGTGAACGGTGTCAACTTTTCGGGTACGACGGCGTTGATGTGTGCGGTCCTTGTGGGTTTGTACTGGGGTAACTATCGCGAATCCCACGACCGTACCAGCGCGATCTACCTGGTTATCGCCTTGGTGGCGTTGCTTATCCTTCTCGTGTTCCACTTCGTCCCGGTGTTCCTCAAATGACGGGCCGCTTGATCATTTGCCCAACGCCCATCGGCAATCTCGGGGACGTGACGAAGCGCACGGTGGAGGCTCTTTCCGAGGCCGACGTCGTATGTGCCGAGGATACGCGTGTCACGGGTAAGCTGTTGAGCGCCCTTGGCGTGAGCAAACGCCTTGAACGCCTTGACGAGGCGATGATCGGCGGTCGTGCTGACTCTGTCGTCTCCCGTGTGCTCAAGGGCGAGGTCATCGCCTATTGCAGTGACGCCGGCATGCCGGGAGTCTCCGATCCGGGGCTTCGGCTTGTGCGCGCGGCACGTGAGGCGGGTGCGCCGGTGGAGGTCTTGCCTGGCGCGACGGCAGCAGCCACCGCCTACGTTGCAAGTGGGTTCACCAATCCGCGTTTCTATTTCCATGGCTTTTTCCCTCGCAAGGCGGGGGAGCAAACGTCGCTACTTGCGGGGTTGAAGTCTCTCGATGCCTGCCTGATCTTCTACGAGAGCCCAAACCGTGTGGTTGCTACCCTCGGTGTGTTGGCCGAGGCTTTTCCTCATCGCGAGGTGGCGGTGTGTCGTGAGCTTACCAAGAGGTACGAGGAGGTTTTTTGGGGAGAGTCTTCCAAGGTCGCGGACGAGTTTTCCGAACGTGCCGAACAGGGACCCATCAAGGGCGAGATTGTCATCGTCGTGGATGGGCCCAATGATGAGGAGGCCGCCGAGGAGCGGGCAGACGCATCATGTGCCGCTTCCGAACGTGCGCGCGAGCTCGTTGCCGAGGGGATGAGAAACAAGGATGTCGCCCGGGCTCTTGTGAGCGAGTTCGGCATTGCCCGCAACGAGGCATACGAGCTTGCGCTTGCTGCGGCGGGGCGGTAGCACATTGGCTCCCTTCTCCGACTGGACGACTCCAGCGCGACCTGGATCGGGCGCGAGTAGGGCCTCTTCCCGTTCCGCGCGCAAACGGGTCTCTTATCCTCCTGAGCTCGTGTTTTTCGATGATCTTGAGGTATGGGTGACAAGGAAGAGTGTCAAGAACTTGTCCCTTGGGGTAAAGCCGCCCGATGGACGTATCGAAATCACTGCTCCTTTGACCCTCTCTGATTCCCAGATCGAGCAGTTCGTCTTCGAGAAGCATGACTGGATCGTGCGCAAGCAAAAAGAAATCATCTCAAGCCCCATGTCCTTGGCTGCCGAAGCGGACAAGGCCGAGGTGGAGATGTGGCGTCGTGTGGTCAAAGCCTATGTTCCCGACCTTATCAGGAAGTGGGAGGCCTTCCTCGACGTCAAAGCCGGAGCAATAGCGTATCGCAACATGAAGAGTCGTTGGGGGAGTTGCCAACCTTCTACGGGGCGCATTTGCATCAACGTCCGCCTTGCCCTGTATCCCCCCGAGTGCTTGGAGTATGTGGTAGTGCACGAGTTGTGCCATCTGCGTGTGGGCGGCCACGGTCCCGCGTTTTGGGCATTGGTGGAACGATGCCTTCCGAACTACAAGTCGGCAAAGGCGAAGCTCAAGTGACGCACCGTGTGGGGCTGAGGTTTTCGAACTCGAAGTTGCGGTTTTCGCACCCCGATTGGGCTTGGCGATTTGGGCTTGGCGATTCGGGCTTGGTGGCTCGAGCAGCCCACTAGATGAGGGCTAGATGAGTGCCATCTGCGCCGATACGTTGTTGTACCAAAACTCCCAATTCGG
>CAZOGL010000002.1:103665-110801 GCA_964579575.1 uncultured Eggerthellaceae bacterium
GCTAGATGAGTGCCATCTGCGCCGATACGTTGTTGTACCAAAACTCCCAATTCGGAGGGCAATACTTTTGCGCGCCCTCCACGGTCACCGTATAGCCATACCCACGCGAGAGGCCGCGGACATGGCTAAAGATCGCCTCTTCCCAAGAGTCCCAATCGATGCTTCCCCAACCCCATGCGTTGTGGTCATGGAAACAATAGGTCCCCTTGCCGCTCTCGATGCAGGAAATGGCGGGGGAGAAGCGCGGGTCCACGCCATACTCCCATGCTGCCTCGGCGAAGGTGGAGCCGTAGCCTGATAGGGGGGAGCCGGAAAGATACGCGTCGATGCGGTTGCCCCATTCCCCTACGAAGGAGGCCTTGTCCGAGGACCAATCCACGTTGTCGCTGGTCGCTGGTTCCGTGATGGTCTCTTGCGGCTCGTCGACGACAGTGGACCCCTCGTTGGCGTCAACGGGTATCGTCACTTCCTCCTCGACCGTGCCTGCGGCGATAGCCTCAGCATCTTGGCGTTGCTTTTCCTCGGCCGCGGCTTGGGCCGCCTCGCGTGCCTGCTGGGCGGATGCGAGGGCGTTCTCTGCAGCGACGCGCTCTAGCTCCAGGTTTGCGCGGGCCTCGCTCAGTCGCTTTTGAGAGCTTTCGAGCTCGCTTTTCATGGAGGCAAGGGTGGAGACGGCTTGTGCGTTTTGTTCCTGCACGCGGTTGATGTACTCGAGGGTTTGGGTGAACTCGTTGAAGTCCTTGGCACCCAAAAGCAGGTCGATCAGCGTCATTCCCTCTTGGGACATTTTGTACAGGGCCACGAGGGACTTGTCGCTTGCGGCTTGTTGGGCGGGGAGGTCCCTCTCGATGACGGCAATGCGTTGTTGGTTGTCGGCGATTTGGGCTTCGAGGGACTCGATTTGAACCATGACCTCGTCGTAGGTTGTTGCGGTTTCCTCAAGCGCGCTTTGTGCTTGTGTCAAGGCGTCGTCTGTGTCGTCGGCGCTTGCCGGCGTCACGACGATGACGCTGCTTGTGATGAGGGCGAGTGTGAGCCATACGGAAAGCAGTCGCGTTTTGTGTGTCGGCGTTGTGCGCGATGTGCTAAGTGTGCGCGATGTACTAATGGGGTCCTCCCTCGACGCAAATGTTGTCGTTGCCCATTATAGGGAATGGGGGTGGTGGGGCTGCGTTACCCACGAAAAGCGCACAAGCTGGGAAAATGCAAAAAACGAATCGGAGTCAAGCTCTTCCGCGCGATTAGAAGACGCGCGAGGTGGCGGCGTATGCCCTGCTTGCGCGTTTGCGATATGCCTCTTCCAATTTTATAATTGGGTCGAAGGGCGCGGAAGCGACCTCGATTGGGTCGAAGGGCGCGGAAGCGACCTCGATTGGGACGAGGGGCGCGGATGCGGCCTCGCCACGACAAAGGGGGTTCCTGTGAAAAGAATCGTAGTGTTCCTTGCTGCCGCGTTGGCTGCTTGCGTTATGACGGTAGGCTTTGTGGGATGTTCCGTGGATAACGGGACGCACAACGACGCCGGCACATACAACGTCTATTCGCTCTCGCAAAATGGAACCACTGTCAACAACGCCACTATCAAGCTTCTTGCCATGGAGGACTACATGGTCTTGGATCTCGGATCGGATGGCAAGGGCACGTTGTCCGTCAACGGTGATTCCAACGATATCACGTGGAAGGACGGCGAGCTGACGCAAGGCTCAGAGACGCTTTCCTATACCAAGGATGGGGAGATGATTTCCATCACCATCGATGACACCTCAGTTGTGTTCCAGAAGAAGCAGTGACGCAACTAACGCCTGTGTTTTGCGATATACTATCGAGTTTGCAAGAGCGCTAATTTTGTTCGGCGCCCGAACGTGCGGGACCTCTCGCGAGTCGGGCGTCGTTCTCTATAGAGAGGAAAGCTCACATGTCCAAGGGTACCTATTCGTTTACCACCCCGATTTACTACGTAAACGCAGCTCCCCACCTGGGAACCGCCTATACGACCGTCGCCGCAGACACCGTTGCTCGCTATCAGCGCATGAACGGCTACGACGTCGCGTTTGTGACCGGCCTTGATGAGCACGGCCAAAAGGTCGCCGAAACCGCCGAGAAGAATGGTAAGACCCCGCAGGAGTGGTGCGATAGCATGGTTCCCGCCTTCACGGATACCTGGGACATGTTGGATATCACCTATACCGACTTTGTCCGTACCTCCTCCGATCGCCAGACCAAGACGGTCCAAAAGTTCTGGACCGACCTTTACGAGAAGGGCTTCTTGTATAAGAGCGCCTATGAGGGTTGGTACTGCGTCCATGAGGAGACCTACTACGCTGAGTCCGACCTGGAGAAGAACGAAAAGGGCGAGTTTGTATGCCCCGACTGCAAGCGTCCGGTGCGCCATATGAGCTCCGGCGAGGAAAACTGGTTCTTCAAGCTGTCCGACTTCCAAGAGCCTTTGTTGAAGTTCTACGAGGAAAACCCGGACTTCATCCGCCCCGCGACCCGTCGCAACGAGGTCGTCACGTTTGTCAAGGGCGGTCTTCAGGATTTGTCCATCTCCCGCTCCACCTTCGACTGGGGTGTTCCGCTGCCGTTCGACGAGGGCCATGTCTGCTACGTGTGGGCTGACGCGTTGCTCGCCTATCTCACGGGCATCGGTTACGCTAACGACGAGGAGCGCGCGGGTGAGTTCGAGCGTCGTTGGCCCATGCAATACCACTTTGTCGGCAAGGACATCACGCGCTTCCATTGCGTTATCTGGCCTGCCATGTTGATGGCTGCGGGCCTTCCCATTACGCATACCGTCTTTGGACATGGGTTTCTTCTCACCAAGGGCGAGAAGATGAGCAAGTCCAAGGGTAACGGCGTCATGCCCGCCGATCTCGTCAAGATCTTCGGCGTCGACGCTTACCGCTACTACTTCATGAGCGACGTCCAATTTGGCTCCGACGGCGATATCTCGCTTGAGCGCATGGTTCAGGTCTACAACGCCGATTTGGCAAACACCTGGGGCAACCTGGTGAGCCGCGTGTTCAATATGACGGACAAGTATTTCGAGGGCAAGGTTCCTGAGGTGCCCGCCGAGGCCGCCGGTATCGTTGATGCGAACCCCATGAAGGAGATTGCCGACGGGTTGTATGCCGAGTTTGATCGTTGCCTCGGCGATGTGGATTTTACCGGTGCTGCCGCTGCGGTTATGAAACTCGCGAGTCGCGCAAACCTCTATGTGGAGGAGCAAGCGCCCTGGAAGCTCGCGAAGGCCGAGGATACCCGTGCCGAGCTCGCCGCGGTCATGTACAACCTGTTGGAGTGCATCCGCATTGTCGCCCTGTACTTGGCTCCGTTCGCGCCTAACACCTCTGGCGAGGTGTTCCGCCGTTTAAGCTTGGGCGATATCACCGAGATCGTGGACATCGAGGCCGCCACGGCGTGGGGTATGCTTCCTGCTGGTAATGTCGTCACCACGGGTGATCCGTTGTTCCCGCGTCTCCCGAAGCCAGAAGACATCGAGTTGAAGCTCGGCTAGACGAGAGCCGGGGCGTATGGGAGTTGAAGCTCGGCTAGTTTGGAGAGACAAATCGGACGGAGGACACCATGCTGAAAGGCAAAGAGATTGCGGCGGTGAGCAAGAAGGCGACCGCCCTGATTCGCCAGGCGAATGCCGCCTACGCAACCTTTGACGCGCAACGCAATGGCCTCGAGGTCCCTGAGGGCTCACCATGCTTGGCTGATTCCGACACTGTGGCGTTTTATGCCAGCGCCGAGGACGCCGCGGCTGCTGTTGCCGGCGAGGATGTCGATCCGATTTTCTTCGATACGAACTACCACAAGAAAAAGAAGCACAACAAGTGGGAATTGGTGGATGATCCCTTCATCGCGAAGCGCAGCCCCCTTGTCGATTCCCATGCCCATGTCCACATGCTTCCCAACCCCGGCCTTGCCATAGCGCGCGCCGGTGCTGCGAGCGTGAGGTTTTTGGGGCTTGTAACCGACCCTTCCGAGGATGGGACGGTGGTATTTGACTCCTTGGAGGCTTGGAACATGGAGGCGGCGTTGTTGGTACGCAGCCTCGTTCCCAAGTGTTGAGGCGGAGATGCCCCGCGCGTGCCGCGGGTCCGTATCACCGTTGGTGTTCATCCCCATAACGCCCGTCTGTATACTGAGGAGCTCGAGGCCCAACTACGCTCCCTGCTCGCTGATCCTCGTGTCGGCTCTTTGGGCGAGATTGGCCTGGACTACCATTACGACCTCTCTCCTCGCGACGTACAGCGAGAGGTCTTCCGTCGCCAAATTCGTCTTGCGAAGGAGGCGGGACTGCCGATCAGCCTGCATATCCGCGAGGCCCATGACGAGGCTCTTGAGATATTGAACGACGAGGGATTTCCCGAGGCGGGAACCTTGTTGCATTGCTGCAGCCTCGGTCCCGACGAAATCAAGCCCTGGATCGACGCCGGGTGTTATATCGCCTTCGGTGGTGCCTTGACCTTTAAGAACGCCGAGGCGGCGCGGGAGGGCGCAAAGCTTGTGCCCCTCAATCGCATCCTGACGGAGACGGATGCCCCCTATATGGCTCCGGTTCCCCTGCGTGGTACGACGTGTGAACCCAATGAGGTCGCCTTCACTGTGGCGAAGCTTGCGGAGGTGCGTGGCGAGACGAGCCTTGCCAAGATCGCGAGCATGCAAAGGGCCATCTCCGAAAACGCCGACGCGTTGCTCAACCGTGCACCCACTCCGTGGCAGGAAGAAAACGCTGCGAAGTAGGAAGCCGGGCCCGCCTTGCGGCTTAATTTCCCGGGTACCGTGTACAATGCTTTTGGACATTGGAGTGACGGAAACGACGAGACGGGGAAACCATGAACCGATTGATCATCGCGGGTTCGCCGCGAATTGACGGGCGCAGCGCACATCTTGCAAATCTGTTGTTTGAGGCGTGTATCGAAGAGTGTCCTGAGGACGAGCTGGCCTATGTCCCTATCTCCGAAGTGAACGTCTCTGGCTGTATGGGGTGTGGCGCGTGCTTTGCCCTTGCCCGCGGCGAGAGGCTTCCGGGCGAGGAAGATGGCGAGGAGAACGAGGAAGGCGAGGAGAACGAGGAAGGCGAGGAGCGCGAGGAAAAGGACGCTCCCGCTCCGCAAAAGTCCAAGCAGGAGATCCAGTTCGAACATCCCCGCCGCTGCGTCATCGACGACGACATGTCCGACATCTACGAGCTCATCGACGAGGCTGAGGAACTCACCATTGTGAGTCCGGTGTATTTCGCCGGACCTCCGTCCCAGCTCAAGGCCTTACTTGATCGCCTCCAGCCCTATTTTGCTGCTTCTGCGGCGCAGCGTTGTGCCGCCAAGGAGGAGGGACGTCCCTTCAAGACCGCGGTGAAGCCTGCGGTGCTCCATGTGGTTGGTGAGGGTTCGGACCCTCATGGGTTTGCGGCGCTTGTGACCATCGTTCAATCTGCTCTTGCTGTCGCGGGCTACAAGCTTGAGACGGTGTTGGATTGGGTCGGAAAGATCGATGAGAAGGGAGAGATCCTCGAGGAGGCCGACGTTATCGATTTGTTGGTGGAGGATGACGAGTTCGTCGTCGCCGACGTGGAAGTCGTGTTCGGCGAGTCCGAGGAGGCCGACGAGGAGCGTTGGTCTGGCATCGCAAAAGAGGAGGATGGTCCCGAGGGCGACCCCGAGGAGGACGGCCTTGAGGACGACGGTATAAACGACGATCGCCGTCCGCGTCTGCGCCTCAACGACGACCAGGTGAAAGAGCGCGGTCGCGCCTCTTCCGAGGCAGGGCGAAGTGGGGGTTCACGTGGCCGTACCGACAAGCGGTCTAGCAAGGGCGGCACCCAAACGAACAACCGCAACCCCCGCAAGGAAAACCAAGCCAAGGCGAAGAAGCGCCATGCGAGCAACAACAACGCGACCTCTGTGAAGAAGAACACGGGCAAGGCCCGGGCGTCAAACAAGAAGGGCGGGCGCCGTGGATAGCGTTCTAGGAGAGGGTCCCCTTTCCCCGTTGGCGAGTCCTAGCGCGACCCGTGAGATCCTTGATGCGTTTGGCTTGTCCACAAAAAAGCAGCTCGGGCAAAACTTCCTGGTCAACGATGCAATCCTGAAGAAGATTGTGAGCCTTGCCGAGCTTTGTCCAAAAGATTTCGTATTGGAGGTGGGCCCAGGTGTGGGAACACTCACCATCGCGTTGCTCAAGACGGCGGGCCGCGTGTTGTCCGTCGAGGCGGATAGCGATCTTCCCGCAGTGCTTGCCCACACCACGAAACCTTGGGCTAAACGTTTTACGCTGCTCAACAAGGATGCGTTGACCTTGGACGATGGGGATTTCGACGAGGTTGATGCCGTGGGTCGCCCCAACAAGTTCGTCGCCAATCTGCCCTATGCGGTCGCAGCCACACTCATCCTTGACTACTTCCAACGTTTTCCGAACATCGAGAGCGCGACGGTCATGGTGCAAAAAGAGGTCGCGGACCGCATCGCGGGAAAGCCAGGTTCGAAAAACTATGGCGCCTATACGGTAAAGCTCGGACTGTATGCCAAGGTTTCCGGGCGCATAATCGTTGGACCGCAGAACTTCTTTCCACCACCTCATGTTGATTCGGCGGTCATCAGGCTCGATCGCACGCCGGTCGTCGACGGGGATGGCCATGTGCTGACGCCTTGCGAGATCAAAGACGCATGCACCGTGGCGGACGCGGCGTTTGCCAACAGGCGCAAGACCTTGGGCAATTCCTTCAAGACGTACTTCTCGAGCCGCGGTAAGGACCTGGCCTTTTCGCCTGACAAGATCGTCCGCTTGTTCGAGGAAGCGGATATCGACCCGCGTCGTCGGGGGGAGACTCTCGACCAGGCTGAGTTCATCAGGCTTGCGCGCGCGTATCGCCAGTTGTGTGAGTAGCCAAGGCGCAGTCCTTGTCATCCTTATGCTCTCTTGCCCTTTTGTTTCTGTTGTGAGATGGGTCATTTTAAACTGGCCGCTGTCTAATTTAACGTCACCGACCCGATGGACTCCTGTCGCGTGCGTGACACCCGCCCTGTCCGAGAAAAATTCAAAAAATTTTTTCAATCGCCGAAAGGCTTTCCAAGAAAACTGCAGTTCAGACGGGTGGGGTAGGGGATACCTACATGATTTATGTAGGT
>CAZOGL010000003.1:0-1541 GCA_964579575.1 uncultured Eggerthellaceae bacterium
CCTTTGAGGTATTCAACTTTGACACATCAACAGAGCTCAAAGCCGTGCAGTTATTGAACCACCATCCGGTACTTACGGGAGCGATTCCCTGATCGACCACTTTGACCGAGGTGATAGATTCTTGATGGCTAGCCCAGGGAATCGAATCATAGCTGTAAGTATCCTTTTCTATGTCGGTATAAACGGCAGCCACAACTTGACCTTCAATGGTGTCTCCGACATTCGGCACCTCGTTGCGCTTGTAGAAATTGAGTTGCCCATCCTCCGAATAGACCGCAAAGGCAATTCCTGTTTCAGCGTCGGCCACGTCTATTTTGAAGCCGAGCTCAAGGCACCCGCCGTTGTTTTTGACCTGCTCAAGAACGGATGCGGGGATAGTTTTGCCATCCCAGGCGCCTTGTGCAATCGCGCCGGATTCGATGGTTTTGTCCTTGATGTCAGCGTTCCAATCAGAGAGACCCGTTGGAGCTTGGATGTTCTTTACGACGACGGCTTCGTCTCCGTCGTTCGCCACGGTGATGGCATTGCGTGTCACGTTGCCATTGTCGTCTACCACTACGGCGCTGGTGGCGAAAACGTTGCTGAGGGCGTCATTGGCGAGGGCGTCATCGGCGAGGGCATCATTGGCAAAGGCACCATTGGCGAGGGCACCATTGGCAAAGGCACCATTGGCGAGGGCACCATTGGCAAAGGCAACGCTTTTGCTGGCGAACATGCCAAAGCAGGTGCAAGCGATGAGCAAGGTAATAAATGCGACAACGATGGTCTTCTTCTTGGAGGAGTTGGGGACGGTGGAGGAGTTGAAGTCGGCGTAGGCGCCCGCGTTGGCACTGGCAACCGTGCTTCCCATGTTGGCGCCCGCAATTGCATTGGCGCCCGTGCCCGCATTCCTCGCGCTTGCGCTCGTTCCCGCGTTCGTCATGTTGGCGCTTGTGCCAGCGTTGGCACCCGCAGCCGCGTGAGTGACTTGGCTTCTACTCTTGATGAGGATATAAACCGCACCGGCAATTAAAACCGCTGCCCCCAAGATTAGCCACATGGAGGCATCGCCCGTAGCTGCGCTTGAAGATGCGCCTCCCCACGCGGAAGCGCCACCGCCTCCACCAGATCCTCCGCCTTGCAAAGTGATGGTCATGGTGCCGTCGATTGTTTGCGTTGCCTCTTCTGCCATTGCCAGTTGAGGTGCGCACATGACGTACGCAACAAAGGCTAAGAGCGCTAAAACCGACGCAAGCACACCTTGTAATACCGAGTGCCTTGTCTTACAAACCTTCGATACCATAACTCTCTCCTTGTCTCTTGGAGGGGGCGGACGATTTGGGGAATTCGATTCGGGGGCGGACGATTTAGTGGGCCGACCGAAGCGGCCGATTCTAGGCCCCTGCGGTATTGGTCGGACGTATTGCCCAACAAGCGATTCCTCAAGGCCACTTTTCACGATAGTAACGTATGCAGGTGTCTAACTGGGCGATGAGCTATCGGCCCCTTAAGCTTTCTCAAGGCAAAAGGCGGTTGAAATGAGCCTAGGGAGTGAGCCTGGG
>CAZOGL010000003.1:1641-5561 GCA_964579575.1 uncultured Eggerthellaceae bacterium
CGTTCCATTAGACATCGTCTATTATTACGTAAAGCATTTAGTGGACGGGTCTTAACGCAAAATGCCTTCTCGAAAGCATCCGCCGCAAGAAGGCCGCATCAATCGAGTTTACTCTTAGGAAGGGGAACGAACATGTCCATTTCTCGTCGCAGCTTCATCAAGGGAGGCATCGCCACCATCGCGGCGATCGGTGCAGGTGGCGCGCTTACCGCCTGCGGTAGCTCCGCCAACACCGCAAACACCAACACCGCTGCGAAGGCAGCCATTGAGATCAAGTCCGACATGGAAGAGCTCAACGTAGTCACTAACCTCAAGGACACCAAGATCTCCAGTATCGCCGTCGCCTTGGAGAAGGGTTACTACACCGAGGAGAATCTGACCGTCAACCAACAGCCGTTCGGTGGCGGATTCCCTGAGATTATGCCGGCGCTCTCCAAGGGTTCCGTCGACGTCGTGCCGTTTGGCTCCATCCCGTCTTGCACCTACATCAGCCAGGGCGACGATCTCGTCATTTTCGGTGGCACGGTTCTCGACGGTTCCGAGTGCGTCACGCTCGCCGAGAACAAGGACAAGTACAAGAAGGCAGAGGACTTCAAGGGTGCCAAGATTGGTTGCTTCCGTATGGAGACCGGCCACATGGCTATGAAGTCTTGGCTGCGTAAGCAGGGCCTGAAGATCGGCAAGAGCGCTGACGAGCTCACCGCTGGTACTGCTGACGTCGCCTTCATCCTGCTCGAGGGCTCTGCCGCTGAGGTCGAGGCTGTCAAGAAGGGCGAGCTCGACATGTGCTTCGTCAACTCTGGCTATGGCTACACCGCTACCCAAGACTCCGCGGTTGCCGTCGCATTCCGTCCCAACGAGCTTATCGGCCACGACTTCCCGTGCTGCCGCCAGACCACGAACCGCTCTGCGTTCGAGAACAAGAAGTCCGCTCTCGTGAAGTTCGAGATCGCCAACCTGCGCGGTCTTTGCGACATCAACACCGACAAGTCTGGCACCATCAAGACCATCTGCGCCAACTCTGGTCAGCCTGAGGCATACGTCGAGGCAACCATGTACAGCCTCAACGGCTACACTGCCGCTATGAAGTTCGAGATGGACCCGATGACCGACGACGTCAAGACGTTCTACGAGGACATGGTCGACAACGGTGACTTCGAGAACACGGACAAGGACGTCATCCTCGACCACATGGATTCCACCATCTACATGACCGCGTTGCAGACCCTGATCGATCGCGGCGATAACAAGGACTTCTACGAGGGCCTCATGAAGACCTACAAGGAGCACAACACGCTCGGCAAATAATGGGCGCGTAAGGGGTCGCGAGGTTTGAGGACCCCACATTTGTGATTCAACCAGCGCGTCTGCCGATTTCAGGCAGGCGCGCATTTCATGTAAAAGGACGCGTATGCCAACAATTCAATTCAAAGACGTCGACTACTCCTATACCGACAACGGCGAGACGTTCCAGGCGCTCGAGGGTATCAACCTCGATATCGCCGACGGCGAGTTCGTGTGCCTGATCGGCCATTCGGGGTGTGGCAAATCGACGATGCTCAATCTGCTTGCAGGTTTGGCCAAGCCGACCAAGGGCGAGATCCTTATCGATGGGAAGCCTGTCACAGGCCCCGGTCCCGACCGCTCGATCGTGTTCCAAAGCTACTCGCTCTTCCCTTGGCAAACGGCGATTCGCAACGTGACGTTCGCCTTGCACAAGGTCGACAAGAGCCTCTCCAAAGAGGCTGCCAAGGCCCGCGCGCTTGAACTTCTCGACCAGGTCGGCGTTAAGGATGCGGCAAATCGCTACCCCTTCCAACTCTCCGGCGGTATGCGCCAACGTGTCGCCATCGCGCGTGCGTTGGCAATCGATGCCCCGACGATGTTGCTTGACGAGCCCTTCGGCGCACTCGACCCCATGATCCGCGGCAAGCTCCAAGCGCTGCTTTTGGACCTTTGGGCGGGAGCTTGTTGCAAGACGGCCGTCTTTGTCACCCACGACATCGATGAGGCGCTCATCTTGGCCGACCGCATCGTCTTCATGGAGCCGAAGCACATCATCAAAGCGTTTGAGTTGCCCAAAGAACGCGTGCACAACGTCGACGCCATCTATGACGATCCGAACCTGCGCTCCATCAAAGAGGAAGTGCTCGGTTTGTTTGAGGCGACGGCCCAAGGTCAGGAGGGCTAGCGATGGCTGCATTGAATACTGGTAAACGAAAGATCATCACCCCGTCCTTTATCATCGCAAACATCCTGTTCGTGGTGTTGCTCGTGGTCATTGCCATCCCAGGCAAGGTCAAACCCGCGACGTCTGTGCCGTTCTACGTCACGACCGTGCTCATCGAGTTGTTGTATTTTTGGCGATTTTTCTCAAACGACCGAAAGCCTTCCTCCAACTACATCGTCATCGTGGTTTGGCTGTTGCTTATCGTGTGGGAGATTGCGTCTACGGACCTCAAGGTCACCCATCCGGTGCTTATCCCGGTCCCGGAGAACGTGTTCAACGTGTTTCCGAAGCTTTGGGATGAGCTGCTGAAAAACGTTTACTCATCGCTGACCTTGTTGTTTGCCGGATTCTTCTCGGCGCTTATCGCCGGCAACATCCTCGGGCTTTTCGCGGGTTGGATGCCGAAGGTGCGCGACACGGTCTATCCGATCGCGCGTGTGTTGGCGCCGGTGCCGGCTATCGTGTTCGCACCGTACCTCATCATGCTCATGCCCAGCTTTCGTTCGGCCGCCATCATGGCGATCTTCCTCGGGATCTTTTGGCCGACGCTTCTTAACGCAATCCTGCGCGTCGGATCCATGGATCGACGCATTGTTGAGTCGGCCCAGATGCTCGGTCTCTCGACGTTCGAGATCGTGTTCAAGATATTTTTGCCCTACATGTATCCCGGCATCGTCCGCGGAATGAAGGTCCAGATGGCGACTGCGATGCTCATGCTTGTCATGGCTGAGATGTACGGCGCGACCTCGGGTATGGGGTATTTCGTGTTGAACTACACAAACTACGGCAACTACACCAATGTCGTCGCGGGTATCATCTGCGTCGGCATCGTTGTGACGATACTCGATTGCCTGATTGGGTTGCTTATCAACAAGACCGTCAAGTGGTCTGAATAGAGACGTGCGGCTTGGTCGCAAAGACAAGGGCGGTATAACCGCAAAGACAAGGGGGAATATCATGTCTATCGGAAACGCAAATTGCCTGGTGTGTGGCAAGCCGTTGGTGTATTGGCCTGAGGGCAAGGAAGTGACTTGCCATATCTGCGGGAAGGTCGAGATGGGCCATTGTGTTTGTGAGGACGGCCACTATGTGTGCGACGCGTGCCATCGTAGCGAGGGTGTTCGTCTGACGGTGGACTACTGCCTCGAGACGGACTCCAAGAATCCTATTGAGATCGCTATGCACATGATGGACGACAAGGCCATCTATCCCAACGGCCCCGAGCACCACACGCTCATCGGCGCGTCCTTGCTTGCTGCCTATAAGAACAGCGGTGGCGACATCGATCTGGAGGCTTCCTTGGCAGAGCTTCGCAAGCGTAGCCTTTGTGTTCCTGGCGGAACGTGCGGCTTTTGGGGTACCTGCGGTGCGGCTTGCAGCTCCGGCCAATTTTGGTCCATCGTCTCCGGCTCCACGCCCATGAAGGACGTCGCTTGGGGCGAGTGCCAGCGTCTGACCTCCAACATCCTTGGCCACCTTGCCGAGTACGGCGGGCCGCGTTGTTGCAAGCGCACGGGATTTGTCGCCATCGAGGAGTCTTCGGCGTATGCTAAGGAGATGCGCGGTATCGAGATGGAGATGCCTGAAAAGATCGTCTGCAAGTACTTCGGCAACAATGAGGAGTGTCTGCGTGGGCGTTGCCCCTTCTTCCCTGAGGGAGCGGTCCATCCCAGCGATAAGTAGCGGGTCG
>CAZOGL010000003.1:5661-14104 GCA_964579575.1 uncultured Eggerthellaceae bacterium
GGTTGCTTGTTGCGAATTTAAAACTTGTATATGAGGGGCGTTTGCGGATTGGCAGACGCCCCATTTTTGCCGAGACAGGTCAAGGCGAGGTATGAACCCGTATACTTTCAGGGTATCTGTTGTCGCAAAGGGAGATCCATGGAGCAGGGAATGGTCATATCCTTCATCGTCACCTTCGTGGTGTCCCTTGTCGCGTCCGCGTGGTATTGCGCCCGCTACTCCGCCTATTCCTCCCGAGAGGGGAGGGCGGCCCTTTGCAAGCGGTGGTTGGGTCCTGCAGGAATCGCGACCATCCTGTTGGCGACATGTGTCGTCATTGCGGTGAGCGCGGGGTTGCAACTCTTGGAGGCGCAGGTCTTGCCTGACCAATATGCCGAGTATGCAAGTGTTGCGGGCAATGAGATAGGCTATCCCCTTTGGTATATTGTGTTCGGGGTCTGCCTTTTGTCTCCCCTTTGCGAGGAGGTCGTGTGCCGCGGCGTTGTGCTCAACGCGGCCCTGCGCGCGGGGGCGCCATCAGTCGTGGCGATCATCGCCCAAGCTGCCCTTTTCGGCATCCTGCATGCGACGGCTTTCCAAGCCCTTTATGCCTTTTTCGTCGGGTTGATCCTCGGTTGGATATGCCTCAAGACGCGCTCCGTCATCCCGACGATTCTCATCCACATCATCAACAACGTCGTGGGCATGCTCATGTTTGCCTATCCCGACATCCTTGGTACGTGTGTCATCGTGGTTTGCGTCTTGGGTGCGCTTTTGGGGGTTGTCCTGTACCTTCGCGGCGTCGTGTCGCTTGAGCCCGCTCCCGTCGATAAGGCAAGGGCGTCCCGATAGGGGCGACTTGGCGAGGGCGACAAGGGCATCCTAGCAAGTGCGTCTTGGCAAGGGCGACTCGGTAGGGGAGTCCCGATGGCGACGACTTGGGGCGACTTGGCGAGGGCGTCCCGATAAGGGCGTTTTGGCCCGCGGTTCCCTCCCAGATTCCCCCCCCCGATCCTCCTAGATTCCTTCTAAATTGTTGTTGCGCGTGGGTTTTCGGCGTTGTACCATATTGGGGTTTCTAATCACACATGCCTGTGCGACCCGGATCTGCTAGTGGCCAACCGAAAAAGGCTGCAGGGAAGGGGATGACCACGGGCAGAGGACTAACGAATGGAGAAATGCAATGGCGAAAGTCAGCATTGCGTCCCTTTTGGACGCCGGTGCCCATTTTGGTCACCAAACCCGCCGCTGGAACCCCAAGATGAAGCCTTATATCTTCGGTCATCGCGGTGACATCTACATCATCGACCTCAAGCAGACCCTCTACGGCATGGACGCCGCTTACTCGTTCGTCGCCGATACCGCCAAGAAGGGCGGCACGGTCCTGTTCGTCGGTACCAAGAAGCAGGCACAGGAGGCCGTGGCTGACGCTGCAAACCGTTGTGGCATGCCTTACGTTAACGCTCGTTGGCTCGGCGGTATGATGACCAACTTCGTCACCATCCGTTCCCGCGTCCAGCGCATGGAGGAGCTCGAGGCTATGGAGGCCGACGGCCGCATGGCTTTGCTGCCCAAGAAGGAGCAGATCATCCTCCGCAAGCAACTCGGCAAGTTGCAGACGAACCTCAACGGCATCCGCAACATGAAGAAGGTCCCCGACGCTGTCTTCATCGTTGACACCAATCGTGAGGCTCTCGCCGTTCATGAGGCTCGCCGCCTCAATATCCCCATCGTCGGCACGCTTGACACCAACTGCGACCCCGATGATGTCGATTACGGCATTCCTGCCAACGACGACGCCATCCGCGCTGTCCGCCTGATGACTGAGTTCATCGCTGACGCAGTCGTTGCCGGCGGTGTTGCTCCTGTCACGGCTGCCGAGATGGGCGAGCCCGAGGCTGCCCCCGAGGCTGAGGCCGCGGCTGCTCCCGAGGCAGCTCCCGAGGCTGTTGCCGAGTAAGCACCAGTTGTAAACATTATCGTCCGGGGGTTTGCCCCCTGGATCTTCACCGAAAGGATTCCCCATGGCTCAGATTACAGCTGCAATGGTCAAGGAGCTCCGTGAGCTCACCGGTGCTGGCATGATGGAGTGCAAGAAGGCTTTGGTTGAGGCCGAGGGCATTCTCGACAAGGCTGTCGACGTCCTGCGTACTCGCGGTCTCGCTGCCGTTGCCAAGAAGGCCGGCCGTGCCACCAACGAGGGCTACGTTATGGCAATCACCAACGACGATGCTACCACGGGCGTCATCGTCGAGCTCAAGTGCGAGACCGACTTCGTCTCCACCAACGAGAAGTTCCAAGGCTATGTTTCCCGTATCGCCAAGGCCGCTCTTGCTTCCAAGCCGGCTGACGTCGAGGCCCTGAAGGCTGCCGACGCCGATGGCGAGACCGTCGAAGCCGTCCTGACCGACTGCATCCACGTGATGGGCGAGAATTGCTCCCTGTCCCGCGTTGCTGTCGCTGAGGGCCAGGCAATCGCCTCCTACATCCATGGCGCTGGCAAGATTGGCGTCCTCGTTACCTTCGAGGTCGAGGGTGTTGACACCGCTTCCGCTGAGTTTGCCCAGTGTGGCAAGGACGTGGCAATGCAGGTTGCCGCCATCGCCCCGATCGCTGCAAACCGCGACAAGGTCGACCCCGCCGTCGTCGAGCACGAGATGTCTATCTACAAGGCTCAGGCTGCGGAGTCCGGCAAGCCCGCGAACATCCAGGAGAAGATCGCCACTGGTCGTCTCGAGAAGTTCTTCAAGGAGCAGTGCCTCACCGAGCAGGTCTTTGTCAAGGACAACGAGAAGACTGTTTCCCAATATGTCGACTCCGTTGCAAAGACTCTTGGTGGCTCCATCAAGATCGTCGACTTCATCCGCTTCCAACTCGGCGAGTAACAACGCGAGTAACAACGCGGGTAATAACGCCGCTTGAACAAGCTGAACAAGCGTGAAATCGAAGGCGCCTCAGAATGGGGCGCCTTTTCGTTGTTTGGGGGCGTCGCGCGTTGTCTGCAAGCGTCTTGCGTTGCCTGCAAGCATTGCGTTGTTTGGGGGCGTTTTGCATTGCCTGCAGTCCTTTTCGTTGTTTGAAAGCGTTTTGCATTGCCTGCAGGTATTTTGCAAGTTATCCATTCGGCCCAATTTCGACTGTGAATTTTTATTGAGCGTACTGCGATAGGGGTGGAGCAATCTATAATGAGGGCACACCAACTTCGAGCGACTTTTCGCTCTTTCCATATATGAAGGGACTTTCCCATGTCGAAGGATGTCATTGTCGTCCAAGGCACTCATACCCTCTCTGGCGAGGTTCGTGTCTATGGAGCCAAGAACTCTGCGTTGAAACTCATGGCGGCAGCCATTTTGGGCCAGGGCGAAACACGCATTGACAACGTGCCGCTCATCTCCGATATCGGTATCATGTCGCAGGTCCTCGAGGAGCTTGGCGCCAAGGTCACCCGTGATGACCACGCTCTCATCATCGATACGTCTGCTGTCTCGAAATGGGAGACGCCGTACAACCTCGTGACGAAGATGCGTGCGAGCATCTCCGTCCTCGGCCCCTTGATCGGTCGGTTCGGCAAGGCGATCGTCGCTATGCCGGGCGGTTGCCAAATCGGTGCACGCAAGATCGACATGCACCTTGTCGGTTTGGCCGAGCTCGGTGTCGAGTTTCGTGTGAGCCATGGCAACCTCATCGCCACGACTCCCAACGGACTTCATGGGGCAAACGTCCTTCTGACCTTCCCGAGCGTCGGCGCCACGGAGAACATGCTCATGGCCGCCGTCGTCGCTGAGGGCGAGACCATCATCGACAATGCCGCGCGCGAGCCGGAGATTGTCGACCTTTGCAACATGCTCAACGAGATGGGTGCCCACGTTGAGGGCGGTGGCACGCCCACCATCACCGTGCAGGGCACCTCCCTCGACAACCTCCATCCTTGCGTCCACTCGACGGTGGGTGATCGCATCGAGGCGGGGACGTTCTTGGCCGGCGGCGCTCTGACCGGCGGCCCGCTTACCGTTCGTGGTATCGATCCGAGCTTTTTGCGCATGGCCATCATCAAGCTTGAGGCCATGGGATGCACCATTGAGACAGGGGAGGACTATATCACGGTCGCTCGCGAGGGCGAACTTCATGCCGTCGATATCCAAACCCTTCCCCATCCCGGGTTCCCTACCGACCTTCAAGCCCAGTTCATGCTCTTGGCGGTTTGCGCCGATGGCAACTCCGTCATCACGGAGAACGTCTTTGAGAACCGCTTCATGTTCGCGGCCGAGTTGGCTCGTATGGGGGCGGATATCTCCATTGACGGCCACCATGCCCTAGTCCACGGCAATGTCCGTCTCCAAGGTGCCGACGTGTCCTCTACCGACTTGCGCGCGGGCGCTGCCCTCGTCTTGGCCGGTATCGTGGCCGAAGGTGAGACCCGCGTTCACGAGGTGAGCCATATCGATCGCGGTTACGAGGACTATGTGGGCAAGCTGGCCTCGCTCGGCGCCTCCATCACCCGTCACGTCGACGACGATTCTTGGCAGTAGCGTCCTTCTATGAGTTCCGAGAGAAACGCGGGGGAGACGCCCCGCTCCACCCCACGACGAAACGCGACGAGAAGGGCGCGCGCAAGCGAAGATCGCGCGGTGGGTCAAACCACCCGTCACGGCTCCAATCAGGTCCCGACTGGGGCGACGCAGCAGACGCGCCCCCGCACCTCCGCGAGCCATGCCCAAGAGGCATCCAATCGCGCACAGGGCGTGCCCGGATCTGGCCGTACCCGGGGCGTACCCAATCGCGGCCAAGGCTCATCCAATCGCGCACAGGGCGCGCCCGCACGCACACGGAACGCGACCAACCGCCGCCAACACGCCGCATCCACACCGCAAACACGTCAGCAAGCGCGCCATTCCGCGCCGAATCCGCACTATTCCGCGTTGCAGGGCGGCTCCCATATGAACGCCCAAAGCGTTGACTTTACCAGCCCCCGTCGGAGCAAGCGAGCTGCACGGGGCGAGGTTCGAAACGTCAGGGCCATGGGCACATCCCAAAAGGTTGGCGGGTCGCTTCTCCACCCTCATGACAACAAGAGTTTTGCCCAAGGCGTCCAACGCAAGTCACGCCTCAAGCGGTTTCTCATGGTCTTTGTCGCCCTTCTCGTCGTGGTCGGCGTCGGTGTCGGCGTCGGCATGGTGGTCTTCTTCAGCGGGCTTGGTTCCAAGTTCGCTCTGCCAGGCCAATACCGCCCCACAACGCTTGTCGCCCAAAACCAGGACGGCGCCTACTACGTCTTGGTCGTAGCCGACCTTGACGCCTCGGACGGGTGCGATACCGATGTCGACTCGATCGCGTTGGTCCGCGTCGACCCCGATGCGAAGAAGTTGGCGCTTATCTCCGTCCCGACCAAAATCTCTGCGAGTTTGTCCGACGGCTCCACGAAAACCATCGCAGACGCGGTCTCGGTCGGTGGTTACACGGAACTCGTGGAAAAGGTTGCCTCGATGACTGGGGTTAGCGTGTCACATTTCGTGAAGGTCGACGAGGCGGGTATCCGTTCCATCGTGAACGCCATGGGGGGATTGACGCTCCATCTCTCCGAGGAGGTTGACGATCCCAACGCCGGCTATATTTACATCCCCGCAGGTCAGCAAACCCTTAACGCCGACCAAGCCATGACGTTCCTTCGCGCCAGCAACTATCGCGAGGGACGGACGACGATGGAGGAGAACCAGACGCTCGTCATCGCCATGGTGGCAGAATACCTCTCCCAAGGTTCCCAAGCAGATACCTCCTCCCGCCTTGACGGAATTGCGGGAAGCTTCCAAACCGATTGGTCGGGTACTGACCTGACCGCCGCGTTCAGGGCCATAAGTGGTTTCCAAGCCTCCAACGCCTACCGCGACAGTGTGCCGTGCTATGCGACCTCCACCAAAGACGATGCCACCTATTCCGTATATACCGCCGAGCTCGCTACGTTGATCGACAACATCAACTCCGGTAACTACACCAGCGGCAATGAAGGGTCCCTAACTAATATCAATCCGAGTGCTTACACGGTGACGGTACGAAACGGTTCGGGCATCACCGGTGGAGCCACGACAATCGCAAACATCCTGTCGGGTGTCGGATTCCAGATTGCGGAGACGGGCAACGCCGATAGTTTCGTGTACAGCGAAACCCTTGTAATCTACGGAAACGAAACCTTGAAGGAAGCGGCGCAGGCGGCTGTGGGAGTTCTCGGCGTCGGGCGTGCCACCGAGGCCGGCGTGTACTACGCCTACGATACCGACCTGCTTGTTATTTTGGGCTCCGACTGGAAGCCCATCAGCTAGCTTTGGGCTCCGACTGGAAGCCCATCAGCTAGCAGGTTGCCGCCACACTCCAATATCAATTAGTGAGCGGTGCGCGGTGTGCTAGAATCACCAACCAAGAACGAACACGCATCGATTAAAAGGAGTTTCCATGGTAGAGAAGAGCGATGTCTTGGCGGTTTTGGATCTGATTCGTCCGAGCTTGCAGGCTGATGGCGGCGATGTCCGCCTCGTTGACGTGACCGAGGACGGTGTCGTCTCCGTCGAGTTGCAAGGAGCTTGCGATGGTTGCCCCATGGCTGCCATGACCCTTGCGAATGGTATCGAGCGCATCCTCAAGGACCGCGTTCCGGGTGTCACCCAGGTCGTGCCTGCGTAAGGTTCGAGCCAAAACGAGGCGCGTCGGCTGGGTCGGCGCGCCTTTTTTGTAGTTTATGTTTGGTGGGAGTTGTTTGAGAGGGAGTGCATGATGGCACATTGTTGGGAACAGCGCGGTTGCGATGAGGAGATGAGGGGGAGGTGTCCTCACAACATCCCCGGTGAGCCATGTCCTGCGGATTGCAACTACTCGGCATGCTTCCGCGAGACGCATGTGGTTGCCACCGATTTCAACATGTTGCTCAACCCCGACTTGAACTACGACGCCGCCTCCAAGGAGGTGTGCCGCGTGTGCGAGTTTTTCCTCACCCACGGTCCCGATGCGAGTACCATCGCGGACAACCCGCAGCGTCAGGGAAACCCCAACCGGTTTTTGCTCTAGGAAAGGCCGCACGTGCTAAACGACTTCTACCATTCCCTTGACCCGGTTCTGTTCACCATCGGGCCGTTTTCCGTGAGGTGGTATGGCCTTGCGTATGTCGCAGGATTCATCGTCGCTGGCTTTATCATCTGGCGCATCGCCCGACGTTGGCGTGTGCGTTTCAACGATGACGCCCTCATGACCATCATGTTGTGCGCGGTGGTGGGCATCCTGCTCGGTGCACGGTTGGGGTATTGCCTCTTTTATGGAAACGGGTACTACTTCACCCACCCTTTGGAGATTCTCGCCTTCAACCAAGGAGGCATGAGCTTCCATGGCGGGTTGGTCGGCGGGCTCCTCTCCGGCATCGTTGCGGCAAAGCTCACGGGCATTCCCTATCTGACCTTGGCCGATATCGCGGTCATCGGAGCGCCTTGGGGGTTGTTCTTCGGACGTTGTGCGAATTTCATCAACGGTGAGCTTTGGGGCGCGGTGACGGACTTGCCTTGGGGGGTCGCCTTCGGCGGGGATGCGGGTACGGTCATGCGCCATCCGACCCAGCTTTACGAGGCGTTCCTTGAGGGTATCGTGATCTTTGTCGTGTTGTTTGCCCTCTCCCGTAAGCAACCTCCCCGCAGCCGGGGGACCTTCCTTGGCCTGTTCTTGGTCATGTACGGGTGTTTCCGTTTTGCTATCGAGTTCGTTCGCCAACCCGATGCACAGCTTGGGTATCTGTTCGGGACGGGTTGGGTGACGATGGGCCAGATGCTTTCCTTGCCCCTGATCATTGCGGGAATTGCGATTCTTGTCTACACAATCAAGGTGAGACCGCCGCAACAGGGCCTGCCTGAGCAAGAGGGGGCTTGATCGGGATTGTCCAATGAGCCACGGCCCGCGTGTTGGTGCCGGCGAGGACGCACTGCAAAGCGAGAAGAGGTTTGATCGGGGTTGCCCAATTAGGGTATTGCAAAACGCCTGGCTTGTGATACCATCAACAGGCTGTCTTGTCTTGGTCGGAAACCAAGACACTCTGAAAAGGAGAACCCATGAAAGAAGGAATTCACCCGAATTACGTCGAGTGCACGGTTCGCTGCTCTTGCGGCAACACGTTCGTCACTCGTGCAACCAAGCCTGAACTCAGGATTGACCTGTGCAACGAATGCCACCCCTTCTTCACCGGCACCCAGAAGCTGATCGACTCGGGCGGTCGTGTCCAACGCTTCACCGACAAGTTCGGCGGTGCTCGTGAGGCAATGGCTGAGCGTGAGGCTGCCAAGAAGGCTGCCAAGGCTGCCGCCGCCGCTGAGCGTGAGGCTGCCAAGAAGGCTGAGCGTGAGGCAAAGGCCGCCGCAAAGGCAAAGCGTGCTGCTGAGTATGCCGCAAAGGCCGAGGCTGAGGCCGCTGCTGCCGCTGAAGCCGCCGCTGCTGAGGC
>CAZOGL010000003.1:14204-35784 GCA_964579575.1 uncultured Eggerthellaceae bacterium
GCCGCCGCTGCTGAGGCCGAAGCTGCTGAGGCTACCGCTGAAGCTGCTCCTGCTGAGGAGCCGGTCGTCGAGGCTGAGACCGAGGCTGCTGCTGAGTAGCGCTCGCTGACCATCGTAGGTTTGGAGCGGCCCCGCATGCGCGGGGTCGCTTTGATTTTGTCCACTTTCGCTTTTTCTTCGTGTCTCGTTTCTGTCCTTAAGCGCGGAGCTGGCGTTTGCCACAGTTTGCGATCTGAAGCGCCTATGCTCGTTACGGTTTGCGGCCTTGGGCGGCTCAGGAAATTTCTTTAAATTTTTTGGAAGAACCCACCAAATTTTTCAAAACATCCGCTTCATACGTCCCCAACCTGCGGGTTTGCAAAAGGGGAGGATAGACACTCCCGGGTGCGTGGCATTTGACAACAGGCGAAGAGCAGCGTAAAGTACCACCTCGCGCCCTAACAGGCGTTTGTTTTCGTGTGCGCATCAGCTGAGCGCACAGGGGAATTCAGTAAGTGCCTTCGAATAAGCGAAGGCTAGGCAGTATATGAAGGAGTTAGTAAATTGCCTACTATTAATCAATTGGTCCGCAAGGGCCGCCTGAAGACGGCGGAAAAATCCAAGACGCCGGCTCTGAAGGGCAATCCGCAAAAGCGCGGCGTTTGCACCCGCGTTTACACCACCACGCCGAAGAAGCCGAACTCCGCACTCCGTAAGGTTTGCCGTGTCCGTCTCGTCAATGGCATGGAAGTCACCGCATACATCCCCGGCGAGGGTCACAACCTCCAAGAGCACTCCATGGTGCTTATCCGTGGTGGTCGTGTCAAGGACCTTCCTGGTGTCCGCTACAAGGTCATCCGCGCCGCTCTCGACTGCGCTGCAGTTGACAAGCGTCGTCAGGGCCGTAGCCGTTATGGAGCTAAGCGCCCCAAGTAAGTAACCGTTAAGACGCGCGGACCGAGAAGGGTCTAATGAGCGAATAAGGAGATTCGCCCCGAAGCGCGCAGGAATAAAGGAGATTTATATGCCGCGTCGTGCAGCAGCAATCCGCCGCGAAGTGCAGCCGGATGCAAAGTTTAACAATCGTCTCGTCACTCAATTGATCAACAAGATCTTGCTTGACGGCAAGAAGTCCGTGGCCGAGGACATCGTCTACGGTGCTTTTGACCTGGTTGAGAAGAAGACGGGCGAGGATCCGCTGTCCGTGTTCAAGAAGGCTATGGACAATGTTCGTCCTACGTTGGAAGTCAAGCCCAAGCGTGTTGGTGGCGCCACCTACCAGGTCCCCATGGAGGTTAACTCCCGCCGCGCAACCACGTTGGCAATCCGTTGGATCGTTGACTTCTCCCGTAAGCGCAAGGAGCACACCATGAAGGAGCGCCTTGCCAACGAAATCATGGATGCAGCTAACAACACCGGCGCCTCTATCAAGAAGCGTGAGGATTTGTACAAGATGGCTGAGTCCAACCGTGCCTTCTCCCACTACCGCTTCTAAGGAGTAGGAATGGCTAAGAAGATCAATCTCGAGGACACTCGTAACATCGGCATCATGGCCCACATCGACGCGGGCAAGACGACGACCACCGAGCGCATCCTCTACTACACTGGTAAGACCCACAAGATCGGCGAGGTTCATGACGGCGCAGCCACCATGGACTGGATGGTCCAAGAGCAGGAGCGCGGCGTAACCATTACGTCTGCAGCAACCACGTGCTTTTGGAACTACCCGGGTGGTGCCGAGGACGGTAAGCCCTACCGCTTCCAAATCATCGACACCCCGGGCCACGTTGACTTCACCGCTGAGGTTGAGCGCTCCCTGCGCGTCCTCGACGGCGCTGTCGCGGTTTTCGACGCTGTTGCTGGTGTCCAGCCGCAGTCCGAGACCGTTTGGCGTCAGGCGGAGCGCTATGGCGTTCCCCGCATCGCCTTCATCAACAAGTATGACCGTGTCGGCGCAGACTTCTTCCATGCGATCCAGACCATGAAGGATCGCCTTGGCGCAAACGCCGTTGCCGCTCAGATGCCCATGGGCGCTGAGGACAACTTCTGGGGCGTCATCGACCTGGTCACTATGACCGCATGGGACTTCAAGGCTGACGACAAGGGTATGACCTACCCCGAGCCGATGGACGAAATCCCGGCTGAGTTCGCTGAAGATGCTGAGCTTTACCACCAAGAGCTCGTTGACGCGGCTGCCGACTTCGACGAGGAACTTATGGAGAAGGTCCTCATGGAGGAGGAAGTCACGGTCGACGAGATCAAGGCTGCTTTGCGCAAGGGCGTTCTCGCCTGCGGCATCAACCCCGTCTTTGTCGGCTCCGCCTACAAGAACAAGGGCGTTCAGGAGCTTCTCGACGCTGTCGTCGACTACATGCCGTCTCCTGTTGACGTTCCCCCTATCAAGGGCACGTTGCCTGACTCCGGCGAGGAGGACGAGCGTCCTTCCGATCCGAAGGCTCCGTTCTCCGCTCTTGCATTCAAGATCATGACCGACCCCTTCGTCGGCAAGCTGACCTACCTGCGTGTGTACTCTGGTACGCTCGATGCCGGCAGCTACGTCGTCAATGCCACCAACGGCAAGAAGGAGCGCATCGGCCGTCTTTTGCAGATGCATTCCAACCAGCGTGTCGACATCGATAGCTGCACCGCTGGCGACATCGTCGCGGTCGTAGGCCTGAAGGCAACCACCACCGGTGATACGCTTTGCGCCGAGGGTGCTCCGATCATCCTTGAGACCATGCAGTTCGCCGACCCGGTTATCGACATCGCTGTTGAGCCGAAGACCAAGGCAGAGCAGGACAAGATGTCCATCGCTCTCCAAAAGCTCGCCGAGGAGGACCCGACGTTCCGCGTGTCTACCAACCACGAGACCGGCCAGACCATCATCGCTGGCATGGGCGAGCTCCACTTGGAGATCATCATCGACCGCCTGCTTCGCGAGTTCAAGGTCGAGGCAAACGTCGGCAAGCCGCAGGTTGCTTATCGCGAGACCGCAACGACCCCTGCTCTCAACGTCGAGGGCAAGTTCGTCCGCCAATCCGGTGGTCATGGTCAGTACGGCCATTGCGTCATCAACATGTATCCTCAGGAAGAGGGCAAGGGCTACGAGTTCGAGAACAAGATCGTCGGCGGCGTTATCCCCAAGGAGTACATCCCCGCAGTTGACAAGGGCATCCAAGAGGCTCTCAACTCCGGTGTTCTCGCTGGCTATCCGGTCGAGGCTCTCAAGGTCGAGCTCATCGATGGTTCCTACCATGACGTCGACTCTTCCGAGGCGGCATTCAAGGTTGCCGGTTCCATGGCCATCAAGGCCGCACTCAAGAAGGGCAATCCTTGCATCCTCGAGCCGATGATGGCTGTGGAGGTCGAGACTCCCGATGAGTACACCGGTTTCGTCATGGGTGACATCCCCTCCCGCCGTGGTCTGATCCAAGGCCAGGAGATGCGTGGTACCACCACGACCATCAGCGCGAAGGTTCCGCTGGCTGAGATGTTCGGCTATGCAACCGATCTTCGTTCCGGTACCCAGGGTCGCGCGTCCTACACGATGCAGTTCGACTCTTACGCTCCTGTGCCGAAGCATGTTCAGGAAGAAATCATCAGCAAGGCTGGCGGCAGCGCAAACTAGGCGCTTTCGCGAATCAAAAGCTTATTTGGAGGTAAATTAAGTGGCTAATCAAAAGATTCGCATCCGCTTGAAGGGGTACGATCATGAGATCGTGGACCAGTCCACGAAGCTCATCGTCGATACCGCTCAGAAGACGGGTGCAAAGGTTTCCGGTCCTATTCCGCTGCCGACCGAGCGCAATCTCTACACGGTTATCAAGGGTCCCCATGTCAACAAGGACTCTCGTGAGCAGTTCGAGATGCGTACCCACAAGCGTCTGATCGACATCTTGGAGCCCACGCCGAACACGGTTGACTCCCTGATGCGCCTCGATCTCCCCGCTGGTGTCGACATCGAGATCAAACTGTAAGGGGTGACGACGAATGATTAATGCTATCTACGGTAAGAAGATCGGCATGACCCAGATCTTCGCTGAGGATGACACGGTCGTACCTGTCACCGTCATTCTCGCTGAGCCGAACAAGGTTTGCCAGGTCAAGACGACCGAGACCGACGGCTACGAGGCAGTCCAGATGGGCTTCGGCTACATCAAGGACTCCAAGGTCAACAAGCCCATGGCGGGACACTTCGCCAAGCAGGGCACCACGCCTGTCCGCTACCTGCGCGAGGTTCGCGTCGAGAACGCGTCCGAGTACAAGGTCGGCGACGTGCAGACCGTCGCAGCTTTCGCTGACGTGAAGAAGGTTGACGTCCAGGGTGTCTCCAAGGGCAAGGGCTTTGCCGGCGTTATCAAGCGCTACGGCTTTGGCGGCGGTCCTGGCGGCCATGGTGCCCACTTCCATCGCGCTCCCGGTTCTGTTGGCCAGTGTGCTACTCCGTCCCGCGTGTTCAAGGGCCTGCGCCTTCCTGGCCATATGGGCTGCGACACCGTTACGGTGAAGAACCTGGACGTCGTTCGCGTCGATGAGGAGCAAAACCTCATCCTGCTGAAGGGCGCTGTGCCCGGCGGCAAGAACGGTATCGTTCGCATTCGCATGGCTTAATCGACTAGCTGAGTAATTGAGGAGCTAATACTTATGGCAACTATCGACATCAAGGGCGTGACGGGAGAGGTTACCGGCAAGGCCGAGCTCTCCGAGATCGTCTTCGGCATTGAGCCGAATGTGCCGGTGATGCACCTTGTCGTTCGCGCTCAGCGCAACGCATGGCGTCAGGGCACGTCCAATACCCGCACCCGTGGTCAAGTTCGTGGCGGTGGCCGCAAGCCGTGGCGCCAAAAGGGCACCGGCCGTGCACGTCAGGGCACGATTCGCGCACCCCAATGGGTCGGCGGCGGTACCGTCTTCGGTCCCCATCCCCGTTCCTACGAGATCAAGGTGAACCGCAAGGAGGTCAAGCTCGCAACCCGATCCGCTTTGGCTGCCAAGCTTGCCGACGAGCAGCTCACCATCGTTGAGGACTTCTCCTTCGAGAAGCCTTCCACCAAGGCTGCTGTTGCCGCTATGAAGGCGTTGGGCCTTGAGGGTCGTACGACCGTCGTCGTCCCCGATGACGCCATCGACACCTACCTGTCCTTCCGCAACATCCCCACGGTCAATGTCCTCCCTGCCCAAGAGATCAACACCTATGAGCTTCTTGACAACAAGAACCTCGTGATCACCGTTGAGGCACTGAAGATCGTTGAGGAGGTGCTTGCATAATGGAGGCACGCGAGATCATCATCCGCCCGGTCATCACCGAGCGCAGCTACGACGTCATGGAGAACAATGTGTATACCTTCGAGGTTGCACAGGGTGCTAACAAGATCGAGATCGCCAAGGCTGTTGAGGAGATCTTCAAGGTCAAGGTCATCAAGGTCAACACGCTCAACGTCAAGTCCAAGCCGAAGCGTCAGCGCGGTGTTGCGGGTCGTACCCGTACTTGGAAGAAGGCCATGGTTACCTTGGCACCGGGCGAGACCATCGAGATCTTCTCCGCTTAAACGCGTAAGCGACTAGATTTGAAACCAAAAGGGAGGCTCCTTAAGCGGGGCCTCCCTTCTTTGTTGGGGTGCCAAGCTTGGATGAGGCGTGCTATCATTGCTCCTTGTGAAACGAAGAGAAGAGTGCGAGCGATGTGACCATACGCTCGTCGATTGCAAGGAGCTCATCCCATGAAGGTAATCCAATCACGCTTGGAGAATGGCTATTTCGTCATAGATGCAGAGGCGACGGAAAAGGAGGTCACCGAGGCGTTCAACAAGGCCCAAATCCTGTTTGCCAACAAGATGGGTTTGCGAGCCGAGCCCGGAAAGACCCCGGCCCAAGCGGCCCAAGAGCAACTCGGTATTCGAGACCTCGACGCCATCGTCTCCGCTGACGTCATCGAGTATCTTTGGCCTCTTGCCGTCGAGAAGCGCAATCTCCAGCCCGCATTTCCGCCCCACCCGGTGTCCCAAGACATCCTGCGTCGCGGGAAGACCTACAAATTCCAGTTCGAGGTGTGCACCAAGCCGAAATTCGAACTTACCAGCTATGAACCCCTCACGCTCGAGGCGCCCGCATTTGTGCCCGACCTGTCCGCTGTCGATAAGACGTTGGAGGATATCGGCAGCCACTACATGGAGTTCGCAACGGCTTTTGGGATTGATCGTCCTGTCGATAAGGGTGATACCATCCTCTTGTCGATGGAGTCGAAACTTGTGGGGGATAGCGAGCCTTTGATGAACCTGACGTTTAAGTCCCGTCCCTACACCACTGGCGAAGGTTATATGCCTGACGACTTTGAGGAAAACGTCATCGGCATGAACGTCGGCGAGACCAAGACCTTTACCTTTGGCGCCCCGACGCTTGACGAGGCGGGCAAGCCGACGACTGAAGATGTCGAGTGCACCGTCACCATTCTCGAGTTCCAGACCGTCAAAGAGCCTGAGATGGACGATGCCTGGGTCAGGAAGTATCTTCCGGGTTACGAGTCACGCGAGGCTCTTGTCAAGGATGTCGAGAAGGGAATCACCCAGGAACAACGCTTCTCTTATGACGCGCAATTGCGCAACCTCGCATCTGAGAAGATCGCCGAGCGCTTCGAGGGGTCTTTTGCCGACGACATTCTGATGAATATGCGCGACGGCCTTTTGGAATCCCTGCGCACGAGCTTGCGTTCCCAGGGCAAGAAGTATGAGGAGTACGTCCAAGAGATGGGCGGGGAGGACCAGCTCAACATCATGTTGCTCATCGAGGCCCGCAAGACCCTCGCCGAGGGCTATTCGCTTGACGCTGTGTACCGCCATTTCGGCCTGTACATCACCGATGAGGATATCGATGCGGTGTGCCTTTCCATGAACCCGCAAAACCCCGGTGCGGTTCGCCAAAACATGGAGGACGGCGGGCGTGGGTTTGCCCTGCGCGAGTCCGCGGAGCGCTACAAAGCTGCGAAATATCTCGTCGAGCATGCCAATATCGTGGAACCCAAGAGCGCCGAGGAGCAATCGTAGGCGATAGGCGAAGAGAGCGCCGAGGACTAGCCGTAGGCGAAGGCGAGAGAGCGCCGAGGACTAGCAGTAGGCGAAGGCGAATATAGGCAGCGGGGGGAGCGCGGTGGCGCTCCCCACCTTTATAGGCTCCTACCTGCGCCGGATTGGGAAAAAACGCCAAAATAGTTCTTGAATTACCTCGGTAGGAACCGTATACTTTTCGTTTGCGTGTGGGTGTTCTTTGGATACACCCGGGCGCGTGGATTAGCGGCGTCGGGCACAACGGCCTCAAACGTAGTGTCAGGGCAATCGTTGATCCTCGTAAGTTAGAGGGATTCCCGGTGTGCGGTGAGGCGCGCGAGCGGGGGTCCATGATGGGGACGAAGAGCCATCAAGCCGAGCGTAGACGTCCTGCGACTTGGCCCAAAAGCCCGGGATCCCCAAAGGAAGGAAATGGAATGGGAGTTAAACAATACAAGCCGACCTCTCCTGGTCGACGCTTCCAAACGGTTTCGGATTTCTCCGAGATCACCACGTCTACGCCTGAGAAGTCGCTGCTTGCCCCCCTTCACAAGAAGGCTGGCCGCAACTGCTACGGTCGTGTGACGACCCGTCATCAGGGTGGCGGCAACAAGCGCCGCTATCGTATCATCGATTTCAAGCGCAACAAGGACGGCGTGCCGGCCAAGGTTGCTACAATCGAGTACGACCCCAACCGCTCCGCTCGCATCGCTTTGCTCCACTATGCAGACGGCGAGAAGCGTTACATCCTGCATCCTAAGGGCCTGTCCGTTGGCGACACCGTCATCTCCGGTCCCGATGCAGACATCAAGCCCGGCAACGCATTGCCCTTGGCCAACATCCCTGTTGGTACCTTGATCCATGCCGTCGAGCTTCAGCCTGGCAAGGGCGCAGCAATCGCTCGTTCTGCAGGCACCAGCATCCAGCTGATGGGCAAGGAAGGCAAGTATGCCATCCTCCGTATGCCCTCCTCTGAGATGCGCCGCGTGCTCCTTACCTGCCGCGCCACCATCGGTGAGGTCGGCAACGCAGAGCACTCCAACATCAAGATCGGCAAGGCTGGTCGCAAGCGTTGGATGGGTGTTCGTCCCACCGTTCGCGGTACTGTCATGAACCCTGTCGACCATCCCCATGGCGGTGGCGAGGGCAAGAATAAGACCGCTGGTCGTCATCCGGTTTCTCCGTGGGGTGTTCCTACCAAGGGTCATCGCACGCGCAACCCGAAGAAGAATTCCAGCCGTCTCATCATTCGTCGCCGCAAGAAGTAGCGCTTGAAGGAGTAACTAGTGAGCAGAAGTTTGAAAAAAGGTCCCTTCGTGGAAGAGCGCCTTCTGAGCCGCATCGAGGCCATGAATGCCGCTGGTACGAAGGAAGTCGTCAAGACCTGGTCCCGCAGCAGCACGATCTTCCCGGACATGGTTGGTCACACCATCGCTGTCCATGACGGTCGTAAGCATGTCCCGGTCTACATCACCGAGTCCATGGTTGGCCACAAGCTGGGCGAGTTTGCCCCGACCCGTACGTTTAGGGGTCATGCGGCCGATAAGAAGAAGAAATAGGAAGGGGTTGAAACATGGAAGCTAGAGCAATCGCCCGCTACGTCCGCGTGTCGCCCCGTAAGGCCCGCATCGTGGTCGATCAGATCCGCGGCAAGAGCGTTGTTGCCGCCCAGGAGATTTTGCAGTTCACCACGCGTGGTTGCGCAGAGGTCGTTCTCAAGACCCTGAACTCCGCAGCTGCAAACGCAGAGAACCTGCATCATGTCCGTCCTGAGGCCCTGTATGTCAAGGCCGCTTACGTGGACGAGGGTCCGACCATGCGTCGTATCCGTCCGCGCGCAAAGGGCTCTGCGTCTCCTATTCGTAAGCGCAGCAGCCACATCACCATCATCGTCGCAACCCGAGAGGAGGCATAAGCCATGGGTCAGAAGGTAAGCCCCACCGGTTTCCGTCTGGGCGTCACTGAGGATTGGCGTAGCCGCTGGTATGCAGGCAACAAGGATTATGCCAAGACTCTGGAGAACGACCAGGCAATTCGCAAGTTCCTCGACAAGTATCTCGCCCGTGCCGCTGTGGCAAAGGTTGAGATTGAGCGCGCTGGCGACAAGATCAAGATCATCATCACCACGGCTCGTCCGGGTGTTGTCATCGGCAAGAAGGGTGCTGAGATCGACCAGCTTCGCAAGAAGCTCGAGGAGATCGCAAACGGCTCCGTCTCTGTCGAGGTCGTAGAGGTCAAGCGTCCCGAGTTGGACGCAAACCTCATTGCCCAATCTGTCGCAGAGCAGCTCGAGGGTCGTGTCGCATTCCGTCGTGCAATGCGCAAGGCTATCCAGTCCGCTCGCAAGAGCGGTGCCAAGGGCATCCGTATCCAGTGCTCCGGTCGTCTCGGTGGCGCTGAGATGTGCCGTCGCGAGTGGTATCGCGAGGGTCGTGTGCCTCTGCACACCCTGCGTGCAAAGATTGACTACGGCTTTGCAACCGCAGGAACCATGATGGGTTCCATCGGCGTTCAGGTCTGGGTCTACCACGGTGACGTGCTCCCCGGCCAGAAGGCTCCGCAGCCGGCTCTCGAGGGCACTTCTCGCCCCCAGCGCCGCCGCAACGATCGTAACGAGAGGGGTGCAAAGTAGATGCTTGTACCTAAGCGTGTAAAGCACCGCAAGGTGCAGCGTGGCTCCATGAAGGGTAAAGCCAAGGGCGGCACCCGTCTGAACCACGGTACCTATGGCGTCCAAGCTCTCGAGGCAGCTTGGATCACGAACCGCCAAATCGAGGCTGCTCGTGTTGCTATGACCCGCCATATGAAGCGTGGCGGCCATGTCTGGATCACCATCTTCCCGGACAAGCCGATCACCAAGAAGCCGGCTGAGACCCGCATGGGTTCCGGCAAGGGCAACCCCGAGGCATGGGTTGCCGTCGTCAAGCCCGGACGCATCATGTTTGAGGTCGACGGCGTTGAGGAAGAGGTAGCTCGCGAGGCACTTCGCCTGGCCATCAACAAGCTGCCGATCAAGTGCAAGATCGTAACTAAAGAGACGGAGGTGCAGGAGTAAATGAAGTACGCTGAGATCCGCGAGAAGTCTGCAGACGATTTGCAGGCCGCCCTTAAGGAAGCACGCGCAGAGCTTTTCAACCTGCGTTTCCAGATGGCAACGAGCCAGCTCGACAATACCGCACGTGTTAAGCAGGTCAAGAAGGATATCGCACGTATCCAGACGGAGATGCGCGCACGTGAGCTGAACGCATAAGAGGGGAGGAATACGAATGACTGAAGAGCGTAATTCCCGCAAGGTGCGTCAGGGCGTTGTCGTGAGTGCAGCAAACGACAAGACCATCGTCGTTGCTGTCGAGTCCCGCAAGCCGCACCCGGTTTACAAGAAGATGATGACCACCACCAAGAAATTCCATGCACATGATGAGAACAACGAAGCTGGTGTTGGCGATACCGTACAAATCATGGAGACCCGTCCGATGTCCAAGCTGAAGCGTTGGCGTCTCCTGCAAATCGTTGAGAAGGCCAAGTAGTAGAGCGGAAAGCTTTACTCGCGAGAGAAAGATAAAGGTGAAGCAATGATTCAGATGCAATCCGTGCTCGCAGTGGCCGACAACTCTGGCGCCAAGAAGGTGCAGTGCATCAAGGTCATCGGCGGCTCCAAGCGCCGTTACGCTGGCCTGGGCGATGTCATCATCTGCAGCGTCAAGGAAGCGATGCCCAACACCAACGTCAAGAAGGGCGACGTTGTCCGCTGCGTAGTCGTTCGCGTGAAGAAGGAAGTTCGTCGCGCTGACGGTAGCTATATCAAGTTCGACCAGAACGCTGCTGTTCTGATCGGCACCGATGGTGCCCCCCGCGGCACCCGCATCTTCGGGCCTGTTGCCCGCGAGCTGCGTGAGAAGAAATACATGAAAATCGTGTCTTTGGCACCGGAAACTCTGTAAGGGGGTGCACTAGATGGCTAAGTTGCATGTCAAGAAGGGCGATAAGGTTAAGGTTATCGCTGGCAAGGACAAGGGCAAGGAGGGCGTAATCCTCCGTGCTTTCCCGAAGAAGGGCCGCGTTGCGGTTGAGAAGGTCAACATGATCAAGAAGACCGTTCGCCCTACCCCTTCTAATCCCCAAGGTGGCATCACCACCGTCGAGGGCCCGATTGATGCATCCAACGTCCAGTTGGTTTGCCCCTCCTGCAAGAAGGCTACGCGCGTCAACCGCGTCGTCAATGCTGAGGGCAAGAAGGTTCGCGTCTGCAAGAAGTGCGGCGCAACCATCGAGTAAGTAAAGTTCCGCCGCTCTGAGGGGCGGCGGAACTGCCGACGTTGCGTAAGTTTTGGGCATCTCGCCTAGCTTTCGAGTTGCCTCCTACCTTTTGCGCTAATACGCAATCGAAGGGGTTCTCAAGGTAAGGTGGGACACCTGGATGCTAGCCGCAAACCTATGACATAGGGGTGGCAATACGCACGCGGATGGTTATTTATGACCCCGGTCTCCGGGGACGCGAGGTTGGTAATCCCGCGTTTAATTCATCGAAAGAGGTACTGACAATGACTACTCCTCGTTTGAAGGAAAAGTACAAGAACGAGATTGTTCCCGCTCTTATCAAGGAGCTCGACATCAAGAACATCAACGACTGCCCGAAGCTCGAGAAGATCGTCGTCAACATGGGTGTTGGCGAGGCCGCTTCCGACAGCAAGCAGCTTGATGCAGCCATGAACGACATGCGCACGATCACTGGCCAGCAGCCCATGGTTTGCCGCGCCCGCAAGTCCATCGCAGGATTTAAGATCCGCGAGGGCATGCCGATCGGTTGCAAGGTCACCCTCCGCGGCGACCGCATGTGGGAGTTCTTGGACCGCCTGCTGGCTACAGCCCTGCCTCGCGTCCGCGACTTCCGTGGCATCCCGACCACCAGCTTTGACGGCCGTGGTAACTACAGCCTCGGCGTCACCGAGCAGCTGATCTTCCCCGAGATCGACTATGACAAGGTTGACCGTACTCGTGGTATGGACATCACGTTTGTTACCTCCACCAACGAGAACGCAGAAGCTCTTGCCCTTTTCAAGGCTCTCGGTTTCCCGTTCAAGAACTAATTCTTGTTCTCCTTTCAAGTTACCTATTGAACAATACCCCGTTTTGGGGTATTGTTTTTTTGTTTTGCGCTCCAAGGAAAAGCGCAAAATAAGTAAGGAAAAGAAAGAAGGAAATGCATGGCTAAGAAATCGATGATCGCCAAGGCCAAGCGTGAGCCGAAGTTTTCGACTCGCGAGCATAACCGTTGCAGCCGTTGCGGCCGCCCCCGTGCTTACTATCGTAAGTTCGGTCTGTGCCGTATCTGCCTGCGCGAGTTGGCAAACAAAGGCGAACTGCCCGGCGTTACCAAGGCTTCCTGGTAAGAAGTACGTGACGCGTTAGGGTGTGCTCTTTGTATAGGCGGAGGCGTTAAGGGCGCCGACGAACCAGACGAAGAAGCTCATCACGAACCAAAGGAGAAAAAATGAGCATGACCGATCCTATTGCAGACATGCTTACGCGTGTGCGTAATGCTCAGTCTGCCGGCAAGCCGAAGGCTACGATGCCTTCTTCCAAGAAGCTTGTCGAAATCGCTCGCATCATGGCCCAGGAGGGATATGTTGCGGGTTACGAGGTGATCGACGGCGAGCCCCGCGCTACGCTCGAGATCACTTTGAAGTACGGTGCAAAGAAGGCGAAGACCATCAAGGGCATCAAGCGCATCTCTAAGCCGGGCTTGCGTATTTACGCTGGCAAGGACGATTTGCCTCGCGTTCTCGGTGGACTCGGCACCGCAATCATCTCTACAAGCAACGGCGTTATGACCGACCGCGACGCTCGCAAGAAGGGCATCGGCGGCGAGGTTGTCGCTTACATCTGGTAGGAAAGGAAGGTAGATAGATATGTCTCGTATCGGCAAGCTGCCTATTACCGTTCCTGCAGGTGTTGAGGTCAAAATTGACGGCAATACCGTGACGGTGAAGGGCCCCAAGGGCGAGCTCACCCGCACGTTCCAAAGCATGATGACAATCAAGCAGGAGGGCGACGTCATAACCGTCGAGCGTCCTGATGATACCCGTGAGGCCAAGAGCTATCACGGCCTGACCCGTACGCTTCTCGCCAACATGGTCGAGGGTGTTTCCAAGGGTTACTCCAAGAAGTTGGAAATGGTTGGCGTTGGCTACCGTGCAGCTCTCAAGGGCGATACCCTCGAGATGCAGTTGGGATTTTCCCACCCCGTCCTCGTCAAAGCTCCCGAAGGCATCACCTTCGAGGTTCCGACTCAAACCCAGATCGTTGTTTCTGGCGCAGACAAGGAGCAGGTAGGACAAGTCGCAGCAAATATCCGTGCATGGCGTAAGCCTGAGCCTTACAAGGGCAAGGGAATCCGCTACGAGGGCGAGCGTGTCCGTCGTAAGCTGGGCAAGGCCGCCAAGAGCGACTAAAGACGTAAGGACTAAGTGAGGATAAGTTATGAATAAACTTAAGAAGAAGGCTGCAAAGCTCCGCCGCCGCCACACGCGCGTCCGCGGTAAGGTTTCTGGCACTCCCGCACGTCCGCGTCTGTGCGTGACCCGCAGCAACAACAACATCTATGTTCAACTTGTCGATGACAAGGCTGGCAAGACCCTCTTGGGCGTTTCCACCCTTGGCCCCGACTTCAAGGCAACCGGCAAGCGCGGCTCCAACATTGAGGGCGCAGCCGAGTTCGGCTCCATTGTGGGCAAGAAGTGCCTCGAGGCTGGTATCGACACTATCGTATTCGACCGCGGCGGCAACCTCTATCATGGTCGCGTTAAGGCTTTGGCTGAGGCAGCCCGCGAAGCTGGTCTGAAATTCTAGAAGGGATAGGTAGTCTTATGGCTCGTAACAACAAGCAGGAGAACGCCGCAGTCCCTGAGCTTCAGGAGCGCGTCGTCTACATCAATCGCGTCGCTAAGACCGTCAAGGGTGGTCGCCGCATGGCTCTCACCGCTCTCGTGGTCGTCGGCGACGGCAATGGCAACGTTGGCGTTGGCATGGGTAAGTCCCAGGAAGTCCCCACCGCTATCCGCAAGGGTACTGAGGATGCCAAGAAGAACATGTTCCACGTTTCCATGACCGCAGAGCACACCATTCCCCATGAGACCATCGGCGAGTTCGGCGCAGGCCGCGTCCTGATGAAGCCGGCTGTTCCCGGTACTGGTGTTATGGCTGGTGGCCCGGTCCGTGCAATCATGGAGCTCGCAGGTATCACCGACGTTATCACTAAGTCTTTGGGCACCGACAACGCCATGAACATCGTCAAGGCTGCTGCCGAGGGCTTGAAGAACATCGAGACCCCGCAGGATGTCGCAGCCCGTCGCGACCTTTCCGTTGCCGAGGTCTTTGGCTGGAAGGAGTAAGTCATGGCTGAGAAGACTCTTCGCGTGACCCAGGTCCGCAGCGCAATCGGCCGCAAGGCTGATCAGGGCAAGACCCTGAAGGCACTGGGTCTTGGCAAGATCGGCCGAACGGTCGAGCAGGTCGACAACCCCAGCGTTCGTGGCATGATCTTTAAGGTTAAGCACCTCGTCGAGGTTGAGGAGATCTAAATCTCCCTTTGAACGATCTTTGAAACATTGCTTAACGGCGTGTCCAAAACAGGGCATGCCGCTGGCATGTTCGATAGAAGTTAGCTGACGGCGAGCTGTCAGCAGGGAGGTCATGAGGACCTCTCACTAGCGAAATTAGGAGTAATAACATGGAATTGAAGGATTTGAAGCCTGCTGTTGGTTCTCGTACCAATCGTAAGCGCAAGGGCCGCGGTCCCGCTTCCGGTAACGGCAAGACTGCCGGTCGTGGTCTGAACGGTCAGAAGTCTCGCGCTGGCGGCGGCAAGAGCAACGGTTTCGAGGGTGGCCAGACTCCGCTGGCACGCCGCCTCCCGAAGCTTCCTGGCTTTACCAATATCAATCGTGTCGAGTATGTGCCCGTCAACGTCTCCCGTATTGAGGAGAAGTACGAGGCTGGCGAGACTGTCAACGGTGAGACCCTGAAGGCAAAGGGCATCATCAAGCACGCTGATGATCTTGTTAAGGTTCTTGGCGACGGTGAGATTACCAAGGCCGTTACGGTAAGTGTTGATAAGGTTTCTGCTTCTGCTAAGGCAAAAATTGAGGCAGCTGGAGGAAAGGTCGAAGAGCCTTGCTAAGGTCAATTGTCGATGCATTTAAGGTACCTGAGCTGAGGAAGAAAATTCTCTTCACTCTCGCTATCTTGGCGCTCTATCGCCTCGGTGCCTACATCCCGGTACCGGGCATCCCGTTTAGGGAGTTTGCAGACTCGTTCTCAAACTCGGGCGTTGCCATGACGATGCTAGACCTGTTCACTGGTGGCGCTTTGTCCAACTTCTCAGTGTTTTCCTTGGGTATCATGCCCTACATCACCGCATCCATCATCATGCAGTTGATGCAGAGCGTTATTCCCGCCGTTGGTCGTTGGGCCAAGGAGGGTGAGACGGGCCGTCGCCGCATAACGCAGGTGACCCGTTGGCTGACCCTCGGTCTTGGCCTTATCAACGCTGTCGGTTACTTGCTTTTGTTCAAGTCTTCCGCATACGGCGTTGTCTTTAGCGACCAAGTTCCCGAGATGATCACGAACATCCTTGTCGTCTTCACGCTCGTTGCTGGTACCGCCTTCATCATGTGGATGGGCGAGCTTATTACGCAGCGCGGCATCGGCAACGGCATGTCCCTCATCATCTTCGTGAGCATCGTGTCCCGCGTGCCCTCTGCAATCTTCTCGTCTGCGACGACCGGTACCATGGGCATCGCTTTCACGGTTCTCATCCTCGTGATCGTTCTTCTCTGCATCCCTGCCATCATCTACGTTGAGCGCGCTCAGCGTCGTATCCCTGTCAACTACGCAAAGCGTATCCAGGGTCGTCAGATGGTCGGCGGGCAGAACACCTACATTCCGCTGAAGGTGAACTCCGCGGGCGTTATCCCTATCATCTTCGCGAGCTGCATCCTGTACTTCCCGGCACAGCTTGCTGCTCTGTTCAACGCGGATTGGCTGACCATTTTTGCTAACTGGTGCACCACCGGTTGGCTGAACTGGATTCTCAACGTCGTCCTGATCGTCTTCTTCGCGTACTTCTACACCTCCATGGTGTTCAATCCGGAGGAGACCTCTGACCAGATTCGCAAGCAGGGTGGCTACATCCCTGGTGTGCGTCCTGGTTCCAACACCGTTGAGTACATCAAGAACGTCATCCGTCGCGTGACGTTGCCTGGCGGTATCTTCATCGCCTGCATCGCGGTCATCCCGACGATCATCTTCTACTTCACCGACAACACCCTCATCCAGTCTTTCGGTGGCACCTCCATCCTGATCATGATTGGCGTTGCCCTTGACACCATGAGCAAGGTTGAGTCTCAGTTGAAGATGTACAACTACGATGGCTTCTTCAAGTAGTCTGACCGCTTCTTGTTAAAGAAGTGAACTAACACGGGGGGCGAGGAAACTTGCCTCCCGTATTTTGTTATAATAAATAGTCGCGGCCTTCGCACTCGACTTACTGCGTGCCGCATATAGATGCTTTTTTGCAGATGATGTGTTTCAGCCAGATTATCTGCCACTCCGTTCTTGGGAGGATCAATGAATATCGTTCTTTTGGGCGCTCCGGGTGCCGGTAAGGGTACCCAGGCTGCAAAACTCGTCGAGGAGTTTAACCTTCCCCACATCTCCACCGGCGACATGTTGCGTGCCGCCGTCAAGGAAGGCACCGAGCTCGGCAAGACCGCGAAGGGATACATGGACTCAGGCGAGCTTGTTCCTGACGACGTCATCATCGGGCTTGTCAGCGAGCGTCTTTCCAACCCTGACACCAACGCCGGTTTCATCTTGGATGGCTTTCCTCGCTCCTCTGGACAGGCGGTTGCCCTTGATGTCGAGCTTTCCAAGCTTGGCCGTCCGTTGGATGCCGCTCTTCTCGTGGATGTCGCGCCTGACGTCATCGTGAAGCGCCTGACGTCCCGTCGCCTTTGCAGGGATTGCGGCTTTATCGGCAATGCCGGTGACGCTGTGTGTCCGAAATGCGGTGGTGAGATGTATCAACGCGACGACGACAACGAGACCACGGTTCGCAACCGTCTCGATGTCTACGAGCGCTCTACCGCTCCGTTGATCGACTATTATCGCGGTTGTGACCTGCTTGTCACCGTTGACGGCGATCGCGATCCGGAGGTTGTTTACGCGGACGTGAAGACGGCGCTTGGCAAATAAGTCGCAACGAGTCACAACTTGTATCGACTATGAGGTCTCGTCGGTTTGGCGGGGCCTCATTTTCTTGTCTCTTTTGGCGCTATGCTGCGGTTGCTTCCCCTTGCATCTTCTATAATTTGAGGCATGCCGAGCGTTCGAGAAAACATAGCCTACGTGGAGAAGCGTTACCTGAAGCGCCATGCTTCGGGTATCAAGCACTATGTCAAGGTGTTTCTTGTCCTGCTTGCCGTGGCATTGGCCCTCGAATGCTTCGTGTTCAACTTCAACTTCTTCAAGTCCCTTGGCTACAAAGAAAAAAGCCTCATGAACAAAATCGAGTTGACGAAGGACGAGGACGGGACATTCCTCCTTACCGAGGTTAACTCGACCCTTGAGTTCTCGCACATCAACGAGAAGGTGTATGACGTATATATCAAGCTCGACTCCGGTCAAAATGCGCAGTTGCTCACGTTCAAGATTAACTTCACGGACGCGGCCCACGAGACGTACTTCGATTCCACGGAATACACCGAGGGTATTCCTGAAGCCAGCGTCTCGACCACCTCGTCTCGCAGCCAGATCATCAACCTCAACACCTCGGGTGACATGGGGAGCCTTCGTATCCAATTACTCAGCGACGACGTGTCCTATCCCGTCAAGATCAAGGACGTCGTTCTCAATGCGAAACATCCCTTTGACTTCGTCGTGTGGCGCTTCGGTCTCGTCTATCTGCTCTTGATACTCGGGTATGCCTTCAGGCCGCGATCCTCCCTCTATTCCTTCCGTATCGTGGAGAACCCTGTGGTGTCGAAGACCACGATTGTGTTTACCATGGTGGTGGAGATCGCGCTCGTGAGTTCTTTCCTGTTGTTTGGTTCAAACCTCGTAGGGGTCGCCACGGAGAGCTACAACTACGGTTCTTGGGACGGCAAGAGCTTCGTCAACACCTTTGAGGTCGGCGGCGACAACGCCCAACAATACGCTGAGCTTGCCCGCGCGATGGCGCATGGACAACTCTACCTTGACCAAGAACCGCCCCAATGGCTCCAAGACATGGACAACCCATACGACAACGGCGCCCGTAACGAGTTGCAAAAACAAACGGGGGAGTCGTATCTGTTCGATGTCGCGTACTACGACGGGCACTACTATGTCTATTTCGGGGTTGTCCCTGTCGTCTTGTTCTACCTGCCGTTCTACTTGGTGACGGGGGCGAACTTCCCCTCGGCTATAGGCGTGCTCATAATGCTCGCTCTGTTCATTGCCGGGTGCACCGTGTTGCTCGACCGGTTTGCCCGTTACCATTTCAAGCGGGTGAGCTTGGGATTGTATCTGTTGTTGCAGATACCGCTCGTCATGTGTTGCGGCATCATGTATCTTGCCAAGTTCCCCACGTTCTACTCGTTGCCGATTGCGTGCGCGTTGGCGTTTTCGGTTTGGGGCATCTACTTTTGGATGAAAGGACGCACCGCCGAGGTGCGTTGGGGATGGTTCTTGGCGGGCAGCCTTTGCATGGCTCTCGTCGCCGGTTGTCGTCCGCAATTCGTGTTGCTTTCATGTCTGGCCTTCCCCTTGTTTTGGCGACCCTATATCAAGGAAAAGCGCATCCTCACGAGGAAGGGCGCCTTCGAGTTCATTTGCCTTATCGCCCCCTACTTTGTCGTTGCTGCCGGCATCATGCTGTACAACTACGCGCGGTTCGGCAGCTTCTTTGATTTCGGCGCGAACTACAATCTGACGGTCAACGACATGACGAAGCGCGGGTGGAACATCGGACGCTTGGCACCCGCCATCTTTGCGTACTTCCTCCAACCGGCCAACGTTGTGGGGGTGTTCCCCTTTATCCAACCCACCGAGTTCGCTACGACCTATATGGGGCAGACCATCAAGGAGACCACGTTTGGTGGTGTCTTTGCGTGCTTGCCGATCCTTTGGACCTTGGCTTTCACGGGCCCGATCATCAAGATGCGTATCAAGGCGCGTTCGACCCACACAATCGCGGGTGTCATTGGCGTTTTGCTCGGCAGCGCGCTTCTCATCGCCCTGCTTGACGCAGAGATGGCCGGCATCTTGCAACGTTACTACGCCGATTTCAGCTTCATGCTTCTCATCGCCACGGTGTTGTTGGTCTTTATTGCCAACGAGAACCTCGAAGAGAACACGAAGTTGCGGCGGTATCTTATGGACGGGCTGCTCGTGGCGGTGGCGGTCAGCGTCGCGTACATCTTCATGATGTCTCTTGCGCCTGAGACCGGTTGGTACTCTGATGTGTATGATTGGGCGTATCAAAATTTCATTGCGACAATGCTGTTTTGGACATAACGTATAGGCACAACGAATAGGGTTACAAGGAGTATTCATGGCTATTGAAATTATCAAGGCAGGCAACTACGACCAGATGAGTCGTCGTGCGGCGGATGTCATTGCGTCGTGCATCGAGGCAGATGCCGCGTGCACGCTTGGGTTGGCGACGGGTTCCACCCCGATTGGCCTGTACAAGGAGTTGGTGAAGGATTACGAGGCGGGCAAGATCAGCTTTTCTGAGCTCACCACCTTCAACCTTGACGAGTACCGCGGACTTGATGGGACCCATCCCCAAAGCTATCGCTATTTCATGAACGACAACCTGTTTAATCATGTCGATGTTCGCAAGGAGTGCACCTTCGTCCCGGATGGGTCGAATCCCGACTCTGACAAGGCATGTGCTGACTACGAGGCCATGATCGAGGAGGCCGGCGGCGTCGATATCCAATTGCTCGGTATCGGCCACAACGGTCACATCGGTTTCAATGAGCCCGCTGACACCTTCCCAGTGGAGACCCACCTCGTTGCGTTGACCGACAGCACGATACAGGCAAACAGCCGCCTGTTCGATTCGATCGACGAGGTTCCGCGCGAGGCGTACACCATGGGTATCGGCACGATCATGAAGGCTCGTATGATCTTGCTCGTCGCCAATGGCAAGGGCAAGGCCGAGATCATCCGCGACGCGATGCTGGGGCCTGTGACGCCGCGCGTTCCTGCCTCCGTCCTCCAATTGCACCCCAATGTCGTCGTCATCGTTGACGATGAGGCGGGTGCGCTGTGCTAATCAAGGGTGGTGACGTCTTCCTCGACGGAGCCTTCAAAACGGCCGACATCCTGATTTCTGGCGAGCGTGTGAGTGATGCCCATATTGGGACGAACTCGGCTCTCTGTGGCGATTTTGAGGGCTCAGACGAGGTTTTGGACGCGACGGGGTGTTATGTCATCCCCGGCCTTATCGATCTCCATTTCCACGGGGTCATGGGGTCCGATCTTTCCGATGCAACACCCGAGGCGATCTCGACCATCGCCACGTATGAGGCAAGTCGAGGAGTGACGGCGATTTGCCCTGCGACGATGACATTGGGTGAGGTCGCGCTTTTGTCCATCATGAAAAACACAGCCTCCTTCAAGGCGACCTCTACGCAGGCTGAGCTTGTGGGTATCAATATGGAGGGGCCGTATATCTCCCCGTCGAAGGTGGGTGCCCAAAACCCCGCCTTTGTCCGGCATTGCGATATCGAGGAGTTTGAACGTCTCCAAGACGCGGCGGGTGGACTCATCAAGCTTGTGGATATCGCACCGGAGGAACCTGACGCGCTTGACTTTATCCGTGCGACGCACGACAAGGTGCGCATCTCGATCGCCCATACGGCTACGGACTATGCGTGTGCCGTACGCGCTTTCGAGCTCGGCGCGCGCCACATAACCCACCTGTTCAACGCCATGCCTGGCTTGCATCATCGCAATCCCGGTCCCATCCCCGCAGCTGCTGAGCGCAGCGACATCACGCCGGAGATCATCGCTGATGGCGTGCACATCCATCCCGCCATGGTGCGTTTAGCGTTTGAGATGTTCGGGGATGACCGCATGATTCTCATCTCGGACAGCTTGCGCGCTTGTGGGCTGGGTGACGGGGAGTATGAGTTGGGAGGCCAGCGATTCACCGTACGCGGCCCTCGCGCGACCTTGGCTGACGGTACCCTCGCAGGCTCCTGCAGCGACTTGATGGCTTGTCTACGAACGGCAGTCCGCGACATGTCGATTCCTCTTGAGAGCGCCGTTAAGGCGGCAACCATCAATCCGGCGCGCGTGCTTGGTATCGATGGGGAGCGGGGATCGTTTGCGGCGGGCAACGTTGCTGATTGCGCGATTCTTGACGAGGAACTCAACCTCAAACACGTCGTGTTGCGTGGGTCCTTGCTTTTCTAGGGAGAGATTAGGGCGAGCTGTTCAGGCGAGACATCTCACACGAGACATCTAGGCGAGATGTTCAGGCAAGACATCTCGTACGAGGCATCTAG
>CAZOGL010000003.1:35884-57647 GCA_964579575.1 uncultured Eggerthellaceae bacterium
ACACGAGACATCTAGGCGAGATGTTCAGGCAAGACATCTCGTACGAGGCATCTAGCGTAGCGCGAGGTATCTAGCGTAGCGCGAGGCATCTAGCGCGAGACATATAAAAAAAGAAAGCCCTCAGGGGCTTTCTTTTTTGCTTGACAGGGCGGCAACAGGGCGACAGCGAGGGCCTATTTGACGGCGTCTACAAACCAGCTGGTGATGCTGGTGGGGTGGGTGATGGCGGTACCGACCACGACAGCCCACGCACCTGCATCGATGGCATCACGCGCGTCTTGGGGTGAGTGGACGCGACCCTCACAAACAATCGGGAACCCGGGGAACTCCTCCACCGCTTGGCGCAACAGGGGGAGGTCGGGACCGTCTGCCATCGTGCAATCGATAGCCGCGACTCCGTGGGACAAGGTTGTGGAACAAAGGTCACATCCCGCGGCAACGCCTCGACGGATATCCTCGATGGTGGCACAATCGGCCATGATGAGGGTCTCCTCGGTCTCACGCAAGGCGACGACGGTCTCCTCGAACGTGCGCCCGTCGGGTCGGGGGCGATCCGTGGCGTCGAGCGCGACGATGTCGGAGCCGGCGGCGACGCATGCCCTCGCATGGCGCAGGGTCGGGGTGATATAGACTCCCTCGTGGCCCTCTTTCCAAAGGCCGATGACGGGAACCTCGACACGCCCCTTAATGGCGGCGATATCGGAAAGCCCTTGGCAACGGATGGCGCCTGCACCACCGAGTTCGCAAGCGCGAGCCATCTGCGCCATGGTTTCCGGGTGGCGCAGGGGCTCGCCCATATACGCTTGGCAACTCGCAATGATGGTGCCCCTGAGTTGTTCGATTACAGGATGCATGGTGTTCCTCTCGGTATGGGCAGGCTGCCCTTTAAAGGTTATCTCAGGTTGAAGGTGTCGCAAGCATGCTCGGCGGCTCCGTAGAGGGGAGCGTCATTTCCGAGGATGCCCTCTACGATGGGGATCTTGGTGTCCGTTGAGGGGGCTTGTGCGGCAAAACCCTCCTTGAGCTTGTCAAACCACAATGAACCCGCCTTGACGACGCTGCCTGAGATGATGATCATCTCAGGGTCGAGCATGTTCACCCAGGTGGCGATGGATTCGCCGAGGGCATACCCCGCTTCCTCGATGACCCGTTTTGCCAACTCCTCGCCTTCATAGGCGCGTGTGGAAATCTCAGCACCGGTGAGCTTTTCCCCGCCGAGGGCAACGTATTGTGCCTCGATGCCGCTGCCGGATGCGATGGACTCGATATGGGCCTCACCTCCGCAAGAGCAGGGGATTCCCTTTGCGGCGGGGTGGAATGTGTGACCAATCTCCCCCGCGAAGCCGCGCGAGCCGCGCAAGAGCTTACCGTCGATGATGATCGACCCGCCAAGGCCGGTGCCTGGGGCGACCATGAGGCAATTGGAGCAACCGTGGGCCACGCCCCAACGCGCCTCGCCGAGGGCGTGTCCTTGGACGTCGTTCAAGACGGCGCAAGGGACGCCTGCGCTCTTCGAGATCTCGGCAGCGACCGGCTGACCCGTCCAACCAGGCATGATCTCGTTGGCAAAGTCGATGGCGCCGGTATTCGCATTGACGCGTCCCGCGGTCGCGATACCAACCCCTGCAATGGGTCGTCCGTACGTCTCCGCCATCTTTGCGACGATGAACTTGATGCGCGTCAGAACAGCGGATCCACCTTCGGCCGCAAGGGTAGGAACCATGTCCTTGAACAGGAGCCTGGGCTTCTCTTCGGGGGAGGTGTACTCCATGAGGGCTGAGGCGATCTTGGTGCCGCCTACATCAACGGAGACGACTGCGAATGGGGTGGTCATCTCATTGTTCTCTCGCGTGTTGCTCATTGGCGATCCTTTGGGTCTGGGGTGGACGGGTAGGGTCGGGGTCTAACGGGAAAAGTCCGTGCGAACCGGGGCGTCGGGATCCATCATGCCGTTTGCCTTGAGGACTTCCACGATACGGACGACATCGTCGCCTTCGAGGGGCTGTACGGGCTCGCGCATCTGGTTGGAGTTGAAGACGCCCATCTGCCACAAGGCGGTCTTGAAGGCGCCGACTCCGGCACCAAATCCCACGGTAGCCTTGACGGCCCGGGTGACAAACATGAGGCGGGCAAGACGGTCTTGTTCCTTGCGGACCGTCTCCCAGTCGCCGTCTTGGAAGGCCTTCCATTGTCTGACGTACCCAGCGGGGTCGATGTTGGCAAGACCGGGAACACTGCCATCCGCTCCGGATAAATACGCGCCGTCAACGACGACTTCGTGGCCGGTGAAGAGTTGAAGCGGGTGGCCGGCGTCCTCATTTTGGAGGCACAGCCAGCGGAAGTTGACATCGTCGCCCGAGGAATCCTTGACGCCTTGGAGGACGCCGTCCTTGCCAAGCTTGACGAGCATGGTCGGGTCGAGCTTGGTGTGGACGCATTGGGGCAAGTCATAGGCGAACAACGGCAAATCGGTGTGCTCGCGGATGTCGCGGAAGTGGCGCTCGGTTTCTTTCGGGCCGCCGAGGGCGTAGAAAGGCGCCGTTGCGACAAGAGCGTCAATGCCGTAGCTTGCGGCACGTTTCGCCTGATCAACGACACGGAGAGTCTCCATGTCGATAATGCCGGCAAGAACCGGGACGCGGCCGTTTACAATCGACACCGCCTCGGAGAGGATATGGTAGCGCTGGGCATCGGTGAGGAATGCGACCTCGCCGCTAGAGCCAAGGAAGAACAGGCCATCAACGCCCGCCTCGATCATGCGGTTGATGGAGCGATTAAGCGCCTCGATATCGAGTTGGCGCTTGCTGGTAAGGGGAATGACGACTGGCGGAATGACACCGTGCAGTTTTTTCGTTTCCATATGGGATGCACCCTTCGTATTCAGGACATAAAAACTTGAACCTTCATAGGCTCTGGTAGATTATACGGCCTTTATGGTTCAACCTTTCGGGGAATGACTTTGTTTTCCTTTGTTGGTGCCGAAGAAAAAGTGACCCTTCCTTTAAGGAAAAGAAAACGCGCATCGTGTGGTGTCTTTGAGGCGGAGGAGGACCGAAAAAAGCGCCTCTTCCAAGCGTTCCTTCCTTTAAGGAAAAGAAAAGGGCCCCGAAGGGCCCTAATCTTTTGGTATGAATCCGCGTCGGCGGGATCAGTCCTGCGGGATCAGTCCTGTGGGATCAGCTTTCGCCGAGATCGGGATGCAAAAGGGAGGGAGCCGCGCCGAGCAACAGCTTGGTGTACTCGTCCTTGGGGTGGTAGAACACCTGGTCGGTCGTACCGCGCTCGACGATGACGCCCTTGTTCATGACGATGATGCGATCGGAGATGTAACGGATAGTTTGGATGTCATGGCTGATGAAGACCATGGCAAGGTTTAGGTCCTTCTTCAAATCGGTCAGAAGGTTCAAGATCTGTGCGCGAACGGAAACATCCAGGGCGGACGTGGGCTCGTCGGCGATGATCGCGTCGGGGCCGAGGGACAGAGCACGTGCGATTGCGACACGTTGGCGCTGTCCTCCAGACATCTGACCGGGTAATGCCTGCAGGCAAGATTGAGGGAGGCCGACCATCTCGAGCAGCTCGAGGACGCGCTTCTTGCGCTCTGTCTTGGTGCCGATGTTGTGGACGTTCAGCGGGTCAAGCAACTGGTCTTGGATGGTCATGCGGGCGTTTAAGGCCGTTGCGGGGTCTTGGAAGACAACGGACAGGACGCGGCCGATGACCTTGCGGTCCTCGGCGGTACGCTTGGTGACATCCTTGCCGTTGAAGTACACCTTGCCCTCGGTGACCGGTTGGAGGCCGCACATGACGTTGGCGGTTGTGGACTTGCCGCAACCAGACTCGCCGACAAGGCCGATGGTCTCGCCCGGCATGAGCTTGATGGTGCTGTTCTTGAGCGCGACAATCTTGTTCGGATGGAACAGGGAGCCGGTACGGGTCTTGAAGACAACCTTGACGTTCTCGAGGTGGATGATGGGGGTGCGCCCGTCGTCGGGCGTGTCATCGGGGACGCTGCTCTCCGGGATGGGGATCGCAGCGAGGGCCTCGCGCACGCCGGCGGAGGTGTTGAGGGGCTTTGCATACGGGTCGGAGCCGACCTCGGTCGCGGTCATGTCGAAGGACAGATCCTCGTTACTTGCGGTTTCGAAGTTGTTTGCGTACTCCTCGGAGGTGACGTACTCCTCGGAGGTGACGACGTCACCCGCGATTTCGGTGCCCATGGCGCTATCGACCATGGTGTCGCGAATCTCCTTTTCCTTAGACATTATGCAGCACCTCCCTTCAGAAGCGGATCAAGGCCGATGCGGACCAACTCGCTGTCAGGCAACTCGGCGTAGTAGTGGTCGGTACCCGGTACTTGTTTGAGCATCGGGGAAACGTTGGAAACCTTGTCGGGATGGCTCGAACGCGGCGCGAAGCGGTCGCCCTCGGGGAAGTCCTTCGGGGACGGAACGGAGCCAGGGACCTGGTGCAGACGCCCGGAGCCCGCCTCGATGGAGAGGACGGAGCCAAGCAGACCGCGCGTATACTCGTGGATCGGGTTGGTCATGATCTCCCTGACTGGACCTTGTTCGACGACTTGGCCTGCGTACATGACCGTAATCGAGTTCGCAACCTGCGCAACGAGTGCGAGATCGTGGGAGACAAAGATCATGGCGAAACCAAGCTCGTGTTGGAGCCTGTTCAAGAGGTCGACGACCTGTTTTTGGACGGTCACGTCAAGAGCGGTGGTGGGCTCGTCAGCGATGACAAGCTTCGGGTCGCGGGTCAGAGCCATTGCGATAAGCACGCGTTGGCGTTGGCCACCGGATAACTCATGCGGGTAGGACCCGAGAACACGTTTCGGGTCGAGGCCGACGAGCTCGAGCAACTCCTCGGCGGTACGGGTACCACCGCGGCTGGTCAATTGCTTGAACTGGGCAGAGATGAGCATGGAGGGGTTGAGCGAGGACAGGGCGTCCTGATAGATCATGGCAATCTCGGTACCGCGGAGGTCGTTCATTCCCTTAGGGGAGAGGTCGAGCAGGTTTTGGCCGTTGTACATAATCTGACCGGTGATCTTTGCCTTGGGGTCGAGCAGACCCATGATGGCAAGGGATGTGATTGACTTGCCGCACCCAGATTCGCCTACGAGACCCATGGTCTGACGGGGGCGAACTACGAAATCCACATGGTCGACGACATTGACGTCACCGTGGCGCGGGAAACGGATGCAGAGATCTTTGACCTCGAGGATGGGCGGAACGTCGGTGCGCGCCTCGAAGCGGTCGGTACGCTTGAGTTCGACCGCGCGGAGCTCGGAGAGGCGGGCGGCGAGACTTGTCGCTTGGGCTTCATAGGCGAGTTTCGGGTCGGAGACCAGGCGGTCGGCCTCACGGTTGCCAGCAAGGTTGTCGTCCTTCGCCTCGAGCGGAGCGCTGGGGGCGGCGGCCATGGCATCGGTGATGTTCTCGGACAGGATGTTGAGGGTCAAGACGGTGATCATGATGAACAGGCCCGGGAACAGCGCTTGCCACCAGCGGCCGGAGAGGACGCCGTTGCGAGCATCAGCGAGGATGTTGCCCCATGTGGGGTTCGGCTCAGGGATGCCAGCGGAGATGAACGCCAAGGACGCCTCGAAAACGATTGCGTCTGCCAAGGAAACGATGACGAAGACGATGACCGGTGCAAGGCAGTTGCGCATGACGTGCTTCCACAGGATGTGGGGAGCCTTCGCGCCACCGACGATCGCGGCGCGGACATAGTCTTGGCCGTACTCGCTCATGATGTTGGCGCGTACGACGCGGCAAACCTGGGGAATGTAGAGCACCGCGATTGCCACGATCAACGAGGGGACGCTGGCGCCCATGACGAGAACGATGACGGCTGCCAAGGCGATGCCGGGGAAGGACATGATGATGTCCATGATGCGCATGATGACTTCCGAGACCCACTTTCGGGCTACGGCTGCCCATGCGCCGATGATGGAGCCGATGACGAGGGCGACCGCGGTGGAGCCCAGGCCTATTGCCAAGGAGTAGCGAGCGCCGAAGATGAGGCGGGACAAGACGTCGCGGCCCTTGTCGTCGGTGCCGAACAGGTGGGTTCCGTCAGGAGCTTGGCGGGCTACATCGATCGAGAACGGGTCGAAGGGGGCGATGACGTCGGCAAAGATAGCCATCAGGACTAACAGGATAAATACTACTCCCGCAATTTTTGCGCCGAGTGACATGGCGCGAATGTGGCGGAAGGAGACCTTCTTTCCAGCGCCCTTCTCGAGTTTTTTGGTTGTACCTTCTCTGAATTTAACCATGATGCTACACCGTCCTGATTCGTGGATCGATCAGGATATAGAGCATATCCACGATGATGTTGATGATGATGAACGCGAACGCGACCACAAGCACGACGCCTTGGGCCAAAGCCATGTAGTTTTGGGTGATGGCTTGGTAGATTGCCATACCCATGCCGCGGAGGTTGAAGATGACCTCGATGACGACCGCGCCACCCATGGCGTGTGCAATCCTCAATCCCAAAACCGTAACAGGGCTGATGAGAGCATTGCGCAAGACGTTCTTGGAGACGACGACGTTCTTCGGAATGCCAGCACCCAATGCGGTGCGGACGTAATCCTTGTCGAGCTCTTCGACCATGGAAGTACGGATGACGCGAGTCATCTGGCCAGCAAGGGGGACGGCGATAGCGATGGACGGCATCGCCATGCGGGCAATCCATCCGCCCGGGTCTTGGAAGAAGTCTGGCAGGGAACCCGATGCGGGCAACCAACCGAGGTTCGTGCTGAACAGCAAGATCATGAGAACCGCGAGCCAAAAGGACGGGGTGGAAATGCAGATGATCGAAAGTACACGAATAATCTGGTCAGGCCATTTGTCGCGATATATTGCAGAAATGACACCGAGAATGACCGCAAAGATCAAACCGATGATGGTTCCTGCAAAGGTGAGCTCGAGGGTGATAGGCAACGCGCTTGCGATGTAATCGCCCACAGAAGATTGAGACGCGCCGAAGGTACCGAAGTTTCCGACGCAAAGATTGCCCATGTAAGTGAAATATCTCACAATCGCGGGGTCGTGTAGACCATGCGAGACGCGATATTCCTCCAACTGGGTCGGAGTCGCATTCTCTCCAAGCGACGAGAGGGCCTCGTCGATAGGCGAGAGCGACATGATGAAGAAGACAAGGATTGTGACACCAATAACCATGATCGGAAGGGCGATAAGTCGTCGTCCGATTAATCGTAGGAGATTGTTCACGTGGCCCTCCTTTCTTAATCAAACGAATCGTTTCGCTTTCCTGTACTGCTGCATTTCCGTCCTTGATATGCAGATGTTCGAATTTTATCTCAAACCGTTCACGCTTCCTTCATAAATTGGAGAAAAGCGTGTTTTGCTAGGTGATTCGAATCCGCTCTGACCATAGCTTTTGTAGGTAGGAGTGGCCGGCGCGGTCAAAGAGATTCCGATGGTGCGGCGGTGCCTAGCGATGTGTTTTCATGCGCAAAAAGGGCCACGCCAAAGCGTGGCCCCTGAGGTTTCCTTTTGCTTGCTACTACTTGCAGCTTGCGTCGAGGTACATCATACCGGTCGTGGAGATCGGCTTGAAGCCAGCGATCTTGTCCTCGTAGTAAGCAGTCGGCATCTGCTTGTGGAACAGCGGATACAGCGGCACCTGCTCGGCGAGGAGGTCGAAGCACTGCTTCCAGATGGTCTTCTGCTCGGAAGCGGAAGCCTTGCGAGCCTTCTTGAGGAGCTCGATGAGCTCGGCGGACTTGCCGTCGCTTGCGAGGCCCCAGCAAGAGCGGGTCTTCAGCCAAGAGTCGGAGTCGAACCACCAAGACATGAGCAGGTCGGGGTCGTTGCCGAAGCAGCTGGGATCGCCAGGTGCCAGGAAGATGTCGAAGTCATACGGAGCGTCAACGGAGACATCGCCCTTCATGAGGTCGTACGGTGAGGTGTTGACTTCCATGTTGACCTTGAGGCCGATGGCCTGGAGGTCGTTTTGGATCTGGGGAGCGAGGTCCTTGACCCAGTTGCCGTTGACGAGGAATTTGATCTCGGTACCCTCAGCAACGCCAGCCTCCTTGAGCAGGCTCTTTGCCTTCTCAGGATCGTAGGTGTAGACCGTGGAGGCCTTCTGGTAATCCGTGAAGCTCTCGGGAAGGAAGCCAGTGGGAGCCTTTGCGTGGCCGTTGAGCTGGTTGGTGATGAGCTTCTCGATGTCGATTGCATAGAACATGGCCTGACGGACGCGATAGTCGTCGAAGGGTTTCTTGATGCAGTTGGACATGAGGAATGCGAGGCAGAAGCTGTCGAGGTAATCGATCTTGGCACCGGCGGCCTTGACGGTGTCGGCGTTGGCATCGGGCACGTCCTCCATCGTCATGATGGTGCCCTCGGTCATAGCCGTCGTACGGGAGGTGCTGTCCATAAGGACGCTCCACTCCATGGCGTCTGCCATGGGCTTCTTGGGGCCGTTGTAGTTCGGGTTCGGCTTGAAGGTGACCTTGCCGCCCTCGTTGCCGTCGATGGTGTCATACATCCAGGGGCCAGATCCGATCGGGGTCTTGCCACGCTCGTCCTTGGTGGAGTCGGCGGGGAAGATCAGGATGGTTGCCAGACGGGGGACCAGCAGGGAGTCGAATGCATACTTCAGCTTGAAGGTGACCGTCGTCTCATCCTTAGCGGAAACGGAATCGATGAAGTCGATGAAGGCCTTGTAGAGCTGGCCCTCGGCCATGTTGGCCTCGAAAGAAGCGACAACGTCAGCAGCAGTGACTGCCTTGCCGTCGGAGTACTTGGCGCCGTCGCGCAGCTTGACGGTGTACTCAAGGTCGGAAACCTTGGTGGGCTTGTCGGCTGCAAGGGCGTTGTAGGTGGAGTAGTCGCTGTAGTCGATGCCGTAGAGGCCCTCGAAAACATGCATAGATGCGGGAAGCATCAAAGCGGAGCTGTTGCCCAGCGGATCATAGGCGGTGGACTTATGGGAGAAGCCACCGGTGAGGGTGCCACCGGTCTTACCGGTGGAAGCGCTGGTGTTGCTGGTGTTGCTGCCGCCGCCGCAGCCAGACAGGCCGATGCCCATGGCAGCTGCGGTAACGGCGCCTGCCGCCACAAAGGAACGGCGAGACATAGAGGATTTGGTCATAATGATCCCTCCAACAGATCAAGGGGCTCCCGCCCCGGATTTTGGGCGCAACGAAAAATTGCGCCGACCTGTCCCTATTATCCCGCAAAGTTAGAGTAAATGACTCGGGAAAAACTCCCGTAGGTATTTTTCGCTGAAATTAAAGTGTGGCTTTAGGCTAGAAGCTTCTCGACATAGGCGAGTTTGACCGAGCAACAGAAAATGTCCATTGCGATATCGAGCTCCTCTAGGGGCGGAAGGCTCGGGGCAAGGCGGATGTCGGAGTCATGGGGGTCGTCGTGGTAAGGCCAGGTTGCGCCCGCGCCGGTTAACACGACACCTGCGTGCTTGGCCAATTGGACCACGCGCTTGGCGGTTCCCTCAGGGGCGTTGAACGTGATGAAGTAGCCGCCGCGCGGACTGGTCCACCTACCGATCTCCAAAGGAGCCAATTGGGTGCGGAGCTTCTCTAACACAAGTTCGAACTTGGGACGCAGGAGGGCGGCGTGCTTGCTCATGTGCTCGGCCAGACCCTCACCATCACGGAGGAATCGGGCATGGCGAAGTTGGTTGAGCTTGTCGTGGCCGATCATCTCGATAGCCATGACGTCAAGGACGTCTTTGATGATGTTGGGGCTTGCGGCAAAGGCGCTGATGCCGGCGCCTGCAAAGGTGACCTTCGAGGTGGAGGCGAACTTGACGTAACGGTCGGGATTGCCGGCCTCGTTGCAGGCGTGCGCGATGTCGAGGACATGGTCTTGGCGTTCGGGCTCGTCGTAGAGGTGGTGGACGCAGTAGGCGTTGTCCCAGATGATGCGGAAATCGCTCGCTGCGGTTTCCATGGAGGCGAGGCGTCGAACCGTCTCGTCAGAGTAGCTGATGCCGGAGGGGTTGGAATATTTCGGTATGCAGAATATGCCCTTGATGCGATCATCGCTGGTTGCGAGGCGTTCGACCTCGTCCATGTCCGGGCCGTCCTCGTTTAGGGGCACAGGAATCATCTTGATGCCGAAGGTCTCGCAGATGGCGAAGTGGCGGTCATATCCAGGTACCGGGCAGATCCACTCGATGTGGTCATATTTGCGCCAAGGACGAGAGCCCAAGGAGCCAAGGTCCAAGAAGCGAACGAATGTGTTATAGATGAGGGACAGGGAGGAGTTGCCGCCCATGATGACGTTCTCGGGCTTGTCGTCGAGCATTGCCGCCATGATGCGGCGGGCTTCAGGGATGCCCTCGAGGCCTCCGTAGTTGCGGCAATCGGAACCGTCCTCGGCGTTGAAGTTGCTCTTGGAGGTCAACACGTCCATCATCGGGAGGCTCAGCTCGAGTTGGGCTGCGGAAGGCTTGCCGCGTGCCATGTTGAGGTTGAGCCCCTTTGCTTGGAAAGAGCGGTACTCCGCCAAGAGTTCCTCTTGCAAGACGTTGAGTTCGTCACGGGTCATATCGGTATACAGTGTCATGGTCTTCCGTTCCTCCTTCGTGTCTAAACTGCACTTTTACGCGTTTTGTCAACCTCACATGATACGGCATGGGGCGCGCGACGGGCAAGGAATGGTGCGCTACGGAGAGGTATTATCCGTGATAGGTGTTACATATTTATTACGGACTTCTTTTTGCTTACGCGGTTGGTCTTACCATACGCGGTTGGTGTTTGAGCGCTATGGGCGCGTCGCGGCAGACGTCCCGGGGCTATGCGCTCGCGGTTTCGGGCGTGCGTCACTGCGGGCATCCGGGGGGCTATTCGTGTGTCGCGGTTTCGGGCGTGCGTCGCGGCAGGTATTCGATGAAGCGCCTGAGGGCAAGACTGGAGCGATCCTTGCCGCGAAAGGCGAGGACGATGTTGCGATAGACCGGTTCGTCAAGGCTGAGGGCGACGATGTTGTAGGGACACCGTCGCATGATCATCTCGGTGAGGATGCTGATGCCGAGCCCTTTTTCGATCATCGCCATGATTGCGTAGTCGTCCCAGGTGGTGAAATTGATGCGTGGCCTGATGCCCCGTCTCTTGAAGATCGCCTCGACCTCGGCACCCGCGCCTTTCTCCAAGATCATGAAGGGCTCGTTGTCCAAGGCTTTCAAGGGGAAGGTCTTAGCTTTTGCCAAGGGATGGTCGACGGGCAATGCGACCATCATCTGATCGCGCTCGAGAAACACGGTCTCTAGGGAGGGGTCCACCGGGAGGGGGATAAATCCGCAATCGGCGGTGCCGTCCAAGATCCACTGCTCGATCTCGGTGTAGTCGCCGAGCATGATCTCGTAGACGATGTTGGGATAGTCGGCTTGGAAGTCCTTGATGATGTTGGGGAGCCATTGGCTCGCACCGCTGGAGAAGGTCGCGATGCGGATGAGGCCTGACTGGAGGCCGTTGATCTCGTCAACTTGGACCTGGAGCTTCTCAAACTCCTCGCAAAGGCTCTTGGCATAGGGGAGGACACGGGCTCCGTCGCTGGTGAGGGTGACGCCTCCCTTGTGCCGTTTAAGGAGAGTAATCCTCCACTCGTCCTCGAGATCCGCCACCATGCGGCTGATGCCGCTTTGCGAGTAGTGGAGTACTTCGGCGGCTTTCGTGAACGATCCGAGCTGGACGGTCTTGACAAATGCCTGGTATTTCTGGAGATTCATTTCCATGTATTACAAATCCTTCTGATAACAATGCAATTTATTCGCTTTTGTAATGATAAAACATATGGTTGAATAATTTCTCGTTGAAATCAGTAGTGCCCACCAGGGTCTATTACACAAGGAGAGAGAGATATATGGACCGTTCGACTGTGGAGCTGATCGTCTTCATCGTGTACCTCGTGTGCATGTTGGGCATCGGCGTCTTCTTCTTTATCAAGAGCAAGACTGGCGGCGACAAGGAGTACTTCCTCGGTGGTCGCGAGATGGGGCCCTTCGTCACGGCTTTGTCCGCCGGCACCGCCGACATGAGCGCTTGGGTCTTGATGGGTTTGCCAACCTCCATCTACGCTCTCGGCATGGGCCAGATCTGGATTTCGGTCGGCTTGGCGCTCGGCTATTCTTTGAGCTGGCTGTTCGAGGCACCCCGCCTGCGCAAGTTCTCTATTGTCGCGAACGACGCCATCACCATTCCCCAATATCTGACCAACCGCTTCAAGAGCGCCTCGAAGAGCCTGCAGGTGGTTTGTGCAATCATCTTCCTCGTCGCCTATACCATCTACGCGGCATCCTCCATCAAGGCGTGCGGCACGCTGTTCAACACGGTTGCTGGTATCGATGCTAACGTCGCCATGTACGTTGCGGCGCTCATTACCATCGGGTATGTCTTCTTGGGTGGTTTTAGGGCCTCTTGCTGGACCGACTTTTTCCAAGGCCTGTTGATGCTCGCCGCTATGATGCTCGCTCCGATTGCCGCCTTGTTTATGGTCGACTCTTTGGGCGTCGGTAGTGCTTATCCGGAGGGCTACTTCACCGTTTTGACCTCTTGGCAAGACATCGTCAGCGGTTTGGCTTGGGGCTTGGGCTATTTCGGTATGCCCCACATCATTGTCCGTTTCATGTCTCTGCGTTCCCAAAAGGATATGCGCAAGTCTGCTTGCATCGGCATCGGTTGGACCGTCCTCATCCTGATATTTGCCGCCCTTATCGGTATCGTCGGTCGCAGCTTCTTGGGCGGCGGCGACTTCGGCGGCTACACGGGCGCCGAGATCGAGGCCAACTCCCTCGTCTTCGTTTTGATGGTTCGCGCCATCTTCCCGGCTGCCATCTCCGGCATCCTTTTGGCCGCCATCTTGGCAGCCTCCATGTCCACCGCTTCGGCCCAGATGCTCTCTGCGGCATCCTCGCTGGCGGCTGACGTCTACAAGCCCTTTGTTCGCAAGGGCAAGGCAACCGATCGTGAGATGTTTTGGATGAGTCGTTGCGCGGTCTTGATCATCTCCATCGTCGCTGTTGCTGTCGCCGCCTATCCTGGCTCCGGCACCATCATGAGCCTCGTGTCCAACGCGTGGGCAATCTTTGGCGCTGCGTTTGGGCCGGCCATCGTCTTGAGCCTGTTCTGGAAACGCTTTAACTTCTCCGGCGCCATCGTCGGTATCGTTGTCGGAGGTGTGGTCGATATTCTTTGGCTCGCGTTCTTGACGACTCCGACTGGTGTGTATGAGTTGCTTCCCAGCTTCTTCATCGGCCTTGCCGCTGCCGTTATCACCACACTTGCCACGAAGCCTCCGTCCAAGGAAGTCGAGCAGCTTTTCGATGACGCCATGACATACGAGGACTAGGCATACGAGGACTAGACATACGAGGACTAGGCATACGAGGACTAGGCATACGAGGACTAGGCATACGAGGACTAGCTCGCCCTATATGAGGCCAAGCTCGCCCTGGTAGTTGCCCTTCATCAATGGACCTAGGGGTTGTCTCCTGGGTCCATTTTTTGCGCAGTATGGGCGGTTATTTGCGCAGTTAGGGGCGGGGGATGGGAATGTCTTTTGGCTTGGGAAGAGGGGGTGGGTGTTGATTGATTGATTGATTGATTGATTGATTGATGGCTGCGCTTGAAGGTCGGGTTGGTTTGGGCGTGGAGTGGTTATACGAAGGGCGGTTATACGAAGGGCGGTTATACGAAGGGCAAAAGAAAGGCCCCTTGACGGGGCCTCTCGGTTAGTAACAACGATGGTTCGTTATCACCAACGATGGATTGTCATGCCGGATTGGACAGGTCCGATGATGACACCTACGCCGTAGGTGGCGCAGTGGATCATCTGTCCGCCTCCGATATAGATGCCGCAGTGGCCTTCGTTTACGGCGACGTCACCCGGTTGCGGGTCGCTTACCTGAGGCCATCCCAGGAAGGTGTAGGTCGTGCCGAGGCGGGAATAGGCGCCGGTCAGGCAATAGCTGACGAAACCGGAGCAGTCGAACGCACCCGGGCTGCAAGCGCCCCAGACATATTCGGCGTTGCCGACATAGCTGTACGCACGGTCGACGACAGCGTTGCCGGTGACTGCGTTGTACTCAGGCTCGCTGTAGGAAGAAGAGCCGCCGTCATCGCTGTCATTGTTGGTAGCGCCTTCTGCGGAGGCATCGACAACAGCTTGGGCAGCCTCGGCCTCCGCGGCGGCTTGCGCGGCGCGCTCCTGCTCGAGGAGCTCGGCGGCCTCGGCGCTCAGGTTGTTGTAGACCTCGGCCATCTGGTTGACGGTCGCCTCGGCGTTGGCGCGAATCTCGTTGGCCTCTGCTTCGGCTTTCTCAGCCGCGCGGGCTTGCTCTTCGAGGACGACCTTTTGGGCTTCGACCTCAGAGCGAAGGTCCTTGGATTCTTGGGTCATGGCCGCGTCGTTCTTGTTGAGCATGTCAAGCATGTCCCAATTGGATGCGAACTCCTCAAAGCTCGTGGAGCCGAGCAGCACGTCGAGGATGGTGGAAGCACCGGAGCGATACATGGCGCGAGCGCGGGAGCCGAGCTTGGTTTGAAGCTCGTCGATGCGGGCGGACGCCTCGTCGATGCGGGATTGGGCGTTTTCGACCTGGGCTTGTGCCTCTTCGCGCGCTTGGACGGCCGCGTAGTAGGTGTTCTCGGCGGTCTCAAGCTCGGTTTGCATCTCGTTGAGTTGGGCCAATGCTGCTTGCGCCTCGGCCTGCTTGTCGTCAGACGGGGCTGCAAAGGAAGTGGCAGGCGTCATGGCGACGGAGAGCGCGACGGCGACAGCAAACGTGCCGATCGTTCTCAGGGGTCGTACAGAGACGGTGCTGTGTTTCATGGGTGTAGTCCTCCAATACGTATCTTCGATTGCTCGAATCGCGTTTGATGGTACAACGAGTTGCGGAAGAGCCCTCGAGTAAGCATACAATGTCCACAAAGCTGGGAAGTTCTCCAACCTTTCCTCACAATTCCCTACATATATATATGTGTGTAGGAACGGGCTTGTGGGAGCGGTGTTTTAGGAGCCCAAGTTTCGTTTGACCAGATAGGCAAAGAGTTCGATTTCTTTGGAAAAAGGCTGTTGACAGGTCAGGTATTTTTCCGTAAAGTATCATTCGCTCGAAATGCGGGAGCGTTCGAGCGGCAGCTTGATAAATACACATGAATTGAGCGCAATACAGGGGCGTGTGCCCGAGTGGTTAAAGGGGACGGGCTGTAAACCCGTTAGCTATGCTTACCATGGTTCGAATCCATGCGCGCCCACCATTATTGCCTGTGTAGCTCAGTCGGTAGAGCGCATCCTTGGTAAGGATGAGGTCAGCGGTTCAAATCCGCTCACAGGCTCCATTTTTGGCGGTGTAGCTCAGTTGGTCAGAGCACACGGTTCATACCCGTGGCGTCACTGGTTCAAATCCAGTCACCGCTACCATTTATATTATTCCGCGTCCCGCATGGGGCGCGTCGTTATGTTTGTTTCTTTCGCACGTATGCGAACCCTTAAGGAGGGAAAACATGGCAAAGGAAAAGTTCGAGCGCGGCAAGGCTCATGTTAACATCGGCACCATCGGCCACGTTGACCACGGCAAGACCACGCTGACCGCAGCAATTTCTAAGACTCTGTCTGAGAACGATGGTTCTCACGGCAGCGCAAAAGCAGACTTCACTGCATTCGACCAGATTGACAAGGCTCCCGAGGAGCGCGAGCGTGGCATCACCATTTCCATCGCTCACATCGAGTACGAGACCGACAAGCGTCACTACGCTCACGTTGACTGCCCCGGCCATGCTGACTATGTCAAGAACATGATCACCGGTGCTGCTCAGATGGACGGCGCAATCCTGGTTATCGCCGCAACCGACGGCCCGATGGCTCAGACCCGTGAGCACATCCTCTTGGCCCGCCAGGTCGGCGTTCCTTACATTGTCGTCTTCCTGAACAAGTGCGACATGGTCGACGACGAGGAGCTCATCGAGCTCGTTGAGATGGAAGTCACCGAGCTTCTTGAGTCCTATGGCTTCGAGGATTGCCCCATCATCAAGGGCTCTGCACTGAAGGCCCTCGAGGGTGACAAGGAATACCAGAAGGCAATCTGGGAGCTCATGGACACCGTCGATGAATTCATCCCCACTCCCGAGCGCGACGTCGACAAGCCCTTCTTGATGGCTGTCGAGGACACCATGACCATCACCGGTCGTGGCACCGTTGCTACTGGCCGTGTCGAGCGTGGCGTTCTTCACATGAACGACCCGCTGGAGATCGTCGGCATCAAGGAGACCACCAAGACCACCTGCACCGGCATCGAGATGTTCCGCAAGCTCCTCGACGAGGCTCAGGCTGGCGACAACATCGGTTGCTTGCTCCGTGGCATCAAGCGCGAGGACATCATCCGTGGCCAGGTTCTGGCTCAGCCCGGCACCTGCACCCCGCACTCCGAGTTTGAGGGTCAGGTTTACATCCTGACCAAGGAAGAGGGCGGCCGTCACACTCCGTTCTTCGATGGTTATCGTCCGCAGTTCTACTTCCGTACCACCGACGTTACCGGTGTTGCGCATCTGCCTGAGGGTGTCGAGATGGTTATGCCTGGCGACAACGTCAACCTCAAGGGCGAGCTGATCCATCCCATCGCTATGGAAGAGGGCCTCAAGTTCGCTATCCGCGAGGGTGGCCGCACGGTTGGTTCTGGCCGCGTCACCAAGATCATCAAGTAATTTAACTTGTTGACTTTAGAGCCGGGGGTTGTTGGTGCAACCTCCAATCCCCGGCTCTTTTTTTTGAATTCATGTGTAGTTTCAAAGCTCTAAGATTACGGTATAAGGAGTATTCATGCGTACATTGGTCACCCTGGCCTGCACCGAGTGCAAGCGCCGCAATTACACGACCAAGAAGAACAAGCAGAACAATCCCGACCGTATCGAGTTCAAGAAGTATTGCAAGTGGTGCAACAAGCACACTTTGCACAAGGAAACTCGATAGAGGTTTGTTGAGGAAGTTGTAAAACAGGCCAGTAGCTCCAATTGGTAGAGCGGCGGTCTCCAAAACCGCATGTTGGGGGTTCGAGTCCCTCCTGGCCTGCCAGCTTGTTTTGTATGAGCAGCCAAACGGCTGCTTGTTTGGTGTATAAGGACAACCATTTTTTGGCCATATTTTGGTCATGAATTAGTCAAAGGAATCAGATGGCGAAGAAATCAAAAACTCAGCGAGCAAAAGCTTCTGCGCGTCGCCAAGAGAAGAAGGCGGCCGCCCTCGAGGAGATTGAGAATCCTTCTACTGATGTGGAGGAAACTGAGGAACAACCCAAGAAGTCGCTCTTTAGCAAGTCCGAGAGCAAATCTGAGACCGCTAAGCCTGCCAAGAAAGCTGAGCCTAAGCCCAAGAAGAAGCGTTTCAAGTTCCTTCGTGAGGTGAGGTCTGAGATGAAGCGCGTTACTTGGCCCACTCGTCAAGACGTTCTTCAGTGGAGCGGCGTCGTCGTTGCTGCTTTGATCTTCTTCGGCGTCTATGTGTACATCCTCGACTCCGGTATTATCACGCCTTTGCTGGTGGCATTCTCCGGCTTGGCTGGATAGGGAGCGTTGGAAGAATATGGCTAAGAAATGGTATGTCGTTCATACCTACTCAGGGTATGAAAATAAGGTTCACGATAACCTTTTGGCTCGTATAGAGGCACTCGGCCTCGAAGATCGTATCTCCAAGATCGAGATTCCGACCGAGACGGTTACCGAGATCAAGGAAGGCGGTCGTCGCGTCGAAACCGAGCGCAAGGTCTATCCTGGCTATGTGCTTGTTAAGATGGAGATGGACGACTATCTCCGCGTCGTAGTTCGTAACACCCAAGGCGTCACCGGTTTTGTCGGTAGCCAGGGTAATCCTGAGCCGCTGTCTCGCGAGGAGTACAACAGCATCATGAAGCGTACGGCTAAGGCGGATAAGACGAGGAAGACTTCTACCTCTGTGGAGGTCGGACAACCCGTCAAGGTTGTCAGTGGTCCTCTTGCCGACTTTGATGGCATCGTCTCCGAGGTTATGCCTGAGTCTGGCAAGGTTAAGGTGCTCGTTTCCATCTTCGGTCGCGAGACGCCCGTCGAGCTTTCCTTCGAGCAGATTGCCAAGGAACAGTAAGACTAAAATTCACCCCCAAAATTACGAAGTGGGCCTTGTATAGGGCCCACTTTTTGTGTATTGTTAGAAAGCTACTGCGTTTGCGGGCTTTGTAACGTGCGCGCAAAAGCGGAGCATACGTTTGAGACAGTCGTTGAGGGTGCCCACGTGGACTGGGGCTTCTCGCCCGAGACGTTTGTTGATAGGTAGAGAGCTAACCTGGTTTATGCCAGGTGAAGTGAAAGGTAATGTGAGAAATGGCTAAGAAACAGACTGGCTTCGTCAAGCTCCAGATTCCTGCTGGCGCAGCCAACCCGGCCCCTCCGGTCGGCCCCGCTCTTGGCGCCCAAGGCGTCAACATCATGCAGTTCTGCCAGGCATTCAATGCCCAAACGGCAGAGCAGAAGGGCACCATCATCCCTGTTGAGATCACCATCTACGAGGATAAGTCCTTCACCTTCGTTTGCAAGACTCCTCCCGCGGCATTCCTGATCAAGGAAAAGCTCGGTATCAAGTCTGGCTCCGGCATCCCGCAGCTGAAGTTCGTCGGCGAACTCACCGACGCACAGCTCACCGAGATCGCTGAGCTTAAGATGCCCGACCTGAACGCCAACGACATCGAGGCTGCCAAGAACATCATCGCAGGTACCGCCCGCTCCATGGGCGTTCGTGTCGAGGGTCGCGAGATGAAGACCAAGTACGTCGTCACTCGTAAGCTCCAGGCGCTGCTTAACGCCTAAGAACCCCTACGTATCCGTTGTCCATGAACGGGTTGTGATTTATGAGAGTGGAAGGGTGAGCCACACCCGCCAAAACCACGAAAGGAAATGAAATGGCTAAGAATTCCAAGAATTACCGTGCAGCACTTGAGAAGTTGCCTGCAGAGCCCGTGTCTCCCTTGAGCGCGTTCACGACGCTCAAAGAGATCTCCACCGCGAAGTTTGACCAGACCGTCGAGGGTCACTTCCGTCTCGGCATCGATACCCGCAAGGCTGACCAACAGCTTCGCGGTACCGTCAGCTTGCCCAACGGCTCTGGCAAGACCGTCCGCGTCGCTGTGTTCGCTGAGGGCGAGAACGCTCGCATCGCTGCTGAGGCTGGCGCAGACATCGTCGGTTCTGACGACCTCGTTGCTGACATCCAAGCTGGCAAGATCGAGTTCGACGCTGCGGTCGCAACTCCCGACCAGATGTCCAAGGTTGGCCGTCTCGGCAAGATCCTCGGCCCCCGTGGCTTGATGCCGAACCCCAAGCTCGGTACGGTCACCACCGATGTCGCCAAGGCTATCACCGACCTCAAGGGCGGCCGCGTTGAGTATCGCGCAGACCGCTACGGCATCTGCCATGTCACCCTTGGCAAGATCAGCTTCACCGCTGAGCAGCTCGCCCAAAACTACGGCGCTGTCTACGATGAGATTCTTCGTATGAAGCCTGCCGCTGCAAAGGGCCGCTATGTCAAGTCCGTCACGGTTGCTGCAACCATGACTCCCGGTATCAAGGTTGACTCTTCCGTCAACCGCGCTTACACCGAGGCATAAACGGTAGCTCAAAACCTATCAACCAAGGGCGTTCCTTCGGGGACGCCTTTTCTATATTAGTTTCAGCTAACTTCAAGGCTTTGCTATATACTCAAAAGGATTGATTAGACCAAGTTCGAGATTTGATTTAGAAGGTATTACTGATGATTATCAAGAAATCGCCTGCCGAGATCGAAGCGATGAAGGAGGCGGGTCGCGTTTCTGCAAAGGTTCTTCGCGAGGCGGGTCGCATCGTAGAACCCGGTATTTCCACCTTGGAGATTGACTCCTTCGTCGAGCGTATGATTCGTCTTGAGGGCGGCATCCCGTCATTTAAGGGCCTCTATGGATTCCCTGGATCAATCTGCGCTTCCGTAAACGATCAGATTGTCCATGGCATTCCCAGTGAGAACGTGATTCTCAAGGAGGGGGATATTCTCTCCATCGATACGGGCGCAACCGTCGATGGTTGGGTTGGCGACAACGCGTGGACCTATCCTGTTGGCAAGGTCTCTCCCGAGGTCGAACATCTTCTTGAGGTTACCGAGAAGTGCATGTGGGCGGGACTTGACGCGGCTCGCGTCGGCAATCGTCTCGGTGACATCGGGTATGCCGTGCAAAGCCTCGCGGAGGCACAGGGTTACGGTGTTGTTCGCGAGTATGTGGGTCACGGAGTCGGTCACGTCATGCATGAGGACCCCAACGTTCCCAACTTTGGCCACAAGCATACGGGTATTCACCTGGAGGCTGGCATGGTATTGGCCATCGAGCCTATGATCAACATGGGAACATACAAGACCAAACAGATGGCTGACGGTTGGACCGTGGTCACACGCGACCGCAAGCCTTCGGCTCACTTTGAGAAGATGGTGGCTATCACTGAGGAGGGCCCCGTTATTATTACCACCGAACCTGACCACAAGCGTCCGGTGTAGCGCGGTTCCCCTGACGACAAGAAGGTATTTTGATATGAGAGTTTTGGTGGTGGTGAACTCTGACAGCCCCCAGGCGCGAGAGTCGTCTGTGCTGTTGTCTCGGTATCTGTCCTCCCAGGACATCGACCATGTGGTCTTTGTATCTGATGACCTTCCTTCTTTCGGGCCTCCTGCGGGCATGGGTTTGCCTCGGGAGGTGCAAGACGACCCCCGCTTCCTTGACCCGTTCACCTTGGCGGTTGTCTTGGGCGGTGACGGGACGATTTTGCGCACTGCGCGCATGGTCGCCAACGAGGGAACGCCGATTCTCGGTTTGAACTACGGGCATCTCGGATTTCTCGCAGAGGAGTTCAACGGCAGCATCGTTGAGGCGGTCTCATCCGCCTTGGCGGGCGATTTGTGCTATGACCGGCGCGCCAATTTACGCATCGATGTCATATGCGATGACGATTGCCAAAAATGCGGCGGATGCCACAAGTGCCACGATTGCCTCGACGTGCATGGAACGACGAGGCGCACCCATGACGGGCGCAGTACAAAAACGGGCGGTCAGCGCTGTTTCTTCGCTCTCAACGAGGTTGCGATCCAGCGTAACGAGTCGGGACTCATCGTCGATTTCGGGTTGAGCGTCTCCGATGACGAGGTCATGAAGATGCGTGGAGACGGGGTTGTCGTTTCCAGCGCGACGGGGTCCACTGCCTACTCCCTGTCGGCGGGCGGCCCTCTTGTTGCCCCCGGCCACCGTGGGCTTATCGTTGTTCCGCTCAACCCCCACACCCTCATGTCGCGCGCGATAGTCACCGGAGAGCAGGACGTGGTGGAAGTTAACGTGTCCAACGATCACAACCGCACCAATATCGCCTTGTTTGCCGATGGCAACAAGCTTCCCATCGACTCCCAGGTTCGGCGCGTGGTGGTTCGCCGCGGCGAAATTCCCACAACCCTCATCCATTTCAACGAGAACCATTTCTACCGGAAGGCCGCTGAGGTGTTCTTCCGCGAGTCTCGTTGTTACTAGCTGAGGTGGTCTTCCACGCTCCGTTGCTGCTAGGGAACCCAAGGGTTCGAGCGCGTTCAAGCGCGTTCAAGCGCGTTCAGAACAAATGCTCAGGCGCGCTCAGCCATAGAGGGTCGTCCTCTTGTCGATAAAGCCCCAAACAACAAGGGGGACCGGTAATTCGGTCCCCCTTGTTGTTTGGACGGCA
>CAZOGL010000003.1:57747-77249 GCA_964579575.1 uncultured Eggerthellaceae bacterium
GCCCCAAACAACAAGGGGGACCGGTAATTCGGTCCCCCTTGTTGTTTGGACGGCAGTTTTGCCTTGTCTTGGACGGTTTTGTCTCGACTAGCCGTGGAAGTAGCGATGCTTCTCGTATTTCGGCTCGCAGGTGACGTTGATGCCGAGGGTCTTGTACAGCTTCACGTCGGCGTTGCTCAAGATGACGCTGAAATGCGCGTGACATCCGCGCAGCTCCTTGAGGCTCTCGATAGCCTTTGCGGCGAGGGGTTCGTTTGCGGAGGATAAGGCCAAGGCCACGAGCAGCTCGTCGGAATGGAGGCGGGGGTTCTTGGAGCCGAGGTGGGTCGACTTCAAATCGCAGATGGGGTCAAGGACCTCGTCGCTCATGATATAGGTGGCGTCATCGATACCCGCGACCGCCTTCAGGGAGTTCAAAAGGACCGAGGAGGCAGCGCCAAGGCGGGTGGAGGTGCGACCAGTGATAACACGGCCATCATCCAACTCCAGGGCGCCGGCGGGTTTGCCCGTGGCTTCCTCTTTAAGCAGGGCAGCGCTTCGTGCCGGAAGGATGTTGGCGTTGACATCGGCCTTTTGCATAAGCATCTCGAGGGTTTTGACCTCATCGGAGGGAGTCCCGGACATCTTCTCGTTGACCGCTGCGCGGAAGTAGCGACGGACAATCTCGCGACGCGATGCGTCACAGCAGGCGTCGTCGTCGATGATGCCGTATCCCGCCATGTTGACGCCCATGTCAGTGGGGGATTGGTAGGGGCACTCGCCGAGAATTCCGGTCATGAGGCTGCGCAGGACGGGGAAGATTTCGACATCGCGGTTGTAATTGACGGTGACCTCACCATAGGCGTCGAGTTGGAAGGGGTCCACCATGTTCACGTCGTCGAGGTCGGCTGTCGCCGCCTCGTAGGCGATGTTAACCGGGTGGTTGAGGGGGAGGTTCCAAATGGGGAAGGTCTCATACTTCGCATAGCCAGCGTTGACACCGCGCTTGTGCTCGTGGTAGAGCTGGCTTAAGCATGTTGCCATCTTGCCGGAGCCAGGACCGGGGGCCGTGACGACCACGAGCGGTTTCGTGGTCTCGAGGAACTCGTTTTTGCCGAGGCCCTCCTCGCTCACGATGTGGTCGATGGCGTTGGGATAGCCGGCGATGGGGTATTGCAGTTTGCAGGTGATGCCGAGGTTGGCAAGGCGGTGGCGGAAGGCGTCGGCCAATTGCTGGCCGGCGTATTGGGTGACCATGACGCCACCGACGGCAAATCCCATGGAGCGGAAGATGTCCATAAGGCGCAACACGTCCTCATCGTAGGTGATGCCGTAATCGCCGCGGATCTTGCCTTGTTGGATGTGGTTTGCATTGACGGCGACGATGATCTCGACATCGTCGGAGATGCTTTGGAGCATGCGGATCTTCACGTCGGGTTGGAAACCGGGAAGGACGCGGCTTGCGTGGTAGTCGTCAAACAACTTACCGCCGAATTCCAAGTAGAGTTTTCCGCCGAACTTGTCGATGCGCTCTCGAATGCGTTCTGCCTGCATCGTGATGTACTTATCGTTATCGAAGCCTATCCGCATGATATCCCCGTTCCTTTCCCTGCTTAGAAGCCGTCATCCCGTGGTGATTTACTACAACGTTCGTATTATAAGCGCCTTGTTCCTCCCTCCTGTCTTTGGATTACAAATGTGTTTCAAATTCGCGTGACGGAATTTTTGGACTGTTTTTACCCCTAGAATGAAAAGGCGTTTGCGGGGCTTTTCGGATGGCTGAATTTCCCCGAGAGCGCAATTTTTTTTGCGGTCCCGTGGACACTTCAATCAATGACGGTGGCCGGGTTCCAACTTGGATGTTGGCCTTACCTGGACGGAGGAGTGTTCTAATGACGAAACATATTATTGTTACGGGAGGCGTCGTTTCCTCTTTGGGGAAGGGTATCACGGCTGCATCTTTGGGCCACCTTCTCAAGGCGCGTGGCTACAAGGTCACGATGCAAAAAATGGATCCTTATCTCAATGTCGACCCAGGTACCATGAGTCCCTACCAGCATGGTGAGGTGTTCGTCACCGAGGACGGTCATGAGGGTGACCTCGATCTCGGTCACTATGAGCGCTTCATCGACGAGAACCTTTCCCGCGAGTCAAATTTCACCGCGGGCTCGATCTACAAGACCCTCATCGCCCGCGAACGTCGTGGCGATTTCCTCGGCGGCACGGTCCAGGTCATCCCCCATGTGACGAACGCCATCAAGGAGCGTCTGTACCGCGTGGCTGAGCAATCTGGTGCCGACGTGGTCATCACCGAAATCGGCGGCACCATCGGCGACATCGAGGGCTTGCCCTTCATCGAGGCGGCGCGCCAGTTCAAGAAGGAGAAGCCGCTCGGTGACGTGTTGTTTGTTCACTGCACCTTCGTTCCTTACGTCGCCGCGGCCCACGAGGTCAAGACCAAGCCCACCCAACACTCCGTTAAGGAGTTGCGCAGCCTCGGCGTCCAACCCGACTTCATCGTGTGTCGATCCGACCATGCAATATCTGACAAGGTGCGTGAGAAGATCGCGCTGTTTTGCGACGTTGCCGCAAGCGAGGTCCTTTCCTGCGTAGACGCCTCCACCATCTACGAGGTGCCGATCAACCTGTATAAACAGGGTTTCGATGCGAAGGTACTCACCAAGCTCGGCCTTGTTGCCAATCCCATCGACCTCGATCCCCTCAAGGCCTTCCTCGCAGCGCGTAAGAAGTGCAAGGAGCGCGTGGACATCGCCATTGTCGGCAAGTACACCGCTTTGCCCGACGCCTACCTCTCCGTCATCGAGGCCTTGGGGCATGCCGGTGTGTACCACGGTCACAAGGTTGAGGTGCACCTCATCGATGGCGAGACTTTGACCGAGGATAACGTGGAGGAATCTCTCGGCAAGATGAACGGCATCCTTGTCCCCGGTGGCTTTGGCCAACGCGCCTTCGAGGGCAAGATCCTCGGCGTGAAGTACGCCCGTGAGAACAACGTCCCGTTTTTGGGCATCTGTCTCGGTTTGCAAGCCGCGGTGTGCGAGTTCGCGCGCAACGTGGCAGGGCTGGAAGGGGCCACAAGCGCCGAGTTTGACGAGAACGCGGCCTATCCCGTCATCGATCTCATGCCCGAGCAGGAAGATGTCGAGAACAAGGGCGGCACGATGCGTTTGGGTGCCTATCCTTGTAAGGTGGTGCCCGATACCAAGGCGTATGCGGCTTACGGTGGGCCTATCGTCTACGAGCGCCATCGCCATCGCTATGAGGTGAACAATGCGTTCCGTGACGTCTTGACTGATGCCGGACTCATGATCAGCGGTTTGTCCCCTGATGAGCGCCTTATCGAGATGATTGAGATTCCCGATCATCCGTGGTTTGTGGCAAGCCAGGCGCACCCCGAGTTCAGGAGCCGTCCGACCCGTCCTCATCCCCTGTTCCGCGATTTTGTCGGCGCCGCCATCGCCAACGCGAAGTAACATATCGCCAACGCGAAGTAGCATATCGCCAACGTGAAGTAGCATATCGCCAACGTGAAGTAGCGCAAGACGACAAAGACCAGACAACAAAGACCCTCCATGCGCCTCGTCCCCGTTTCGTTGGACGGGGCGCCCCTTTTTCCTATAATGGGCGCATGGATACCTACCTCAAAGAGTTCTTGGACTATTTGCGCGTCGAGCGGGGAAGTTCGTCGAACACCATCGCTGCCTATCGACGCGATTTGGAGCTCTATCTGTTGTTTTTGCGCCGTGAGGGCATATCCGACTTGTTGGACGTGACTCGAGACGAGATCGCTTTGTTCGAGGGGTGGCTCGTCGAGGGCAAGCCGGGGTATCTGCCCGATGGTGCGTTGTGTGATCCGGAGAAGCCGTCCACGCGTATGCGCCGGTTGTCTGCGGTCAAAGGGCTTCATAAGTTCCTCGTTCGCGAGGAGTACACCGCGAAGAATCCCTCCGACTTGATACAACCCTCGAAGCTTCCCCAACGACTTCCTGACGTCTTGTCTGTCGCTAAGGTCGAGGCCCTGCTCGAACAGCCTTTTCCCCAAACGCCTACGGGGTTGCGGGATCGTGCGATCTTGGAGGTCCTCTATGGGTGCGGATTGCGTGTGAGCGAGCTTACGGGGCTCGATGGGGGAGACGTGTTCTTCGACGAGGGGTACTTGCGGGTCACGGGCAAGGGAAACAAGATGCGCATCGCCCCGCTTGTCGGAGCGGCGGCCCGAGCGTTGAGCGCCTATCTATCGGAAGGACGTCCCGCTCTTGAGGCAAAGGCGAAATCTCGTTGTCCCGCAGTGTTCCTCAATGGGCGCGGAGGGCGGCTTTCTCGCCAATCGGTCCACAGCATTTGCTCCCGGGCAGGTCTTGCGGTGGGGATCGAGAACCTTCATCCCCACACCTTGCGTCATTCCTTTGCGACCCACCTTTTGGAGGGCGGCGCGGACTTGCGCGTCATCCAAGAGATGCTTGGACATGCGGACATCTCCACGACCCAGATCTATACCCATGTGTCTCGCGCCCATATTCGCGAGGAGTATTTGAGCGCCCACCCTCGCGCGTAGCCGCCGGCTCGCGATTTTCGTTGGGAGGTTGCAGCCAGCTCGCGAATCACACCCTCGCGCGTAGCTGCAGGCTCGCGATTCCCACCCTCGCGCGTAGCCGCAGGCTCGCGATTCCCACCCTCGCGCATAGCTGTAGGCTCGCGGAGTCCCACTCGAGGGGCTACCGCCGCCCAGCGATTCACATCCAGGGGCTAACTATCACATAATCTAAAGCGTTGTCGCCGCCAATCCAGGACGCTGTCATTGGGACATTATCGTTTTTTCGTGCGCGTCGTCACAAAATTGTCACATAACTTTACCCGTGCATCTTGTGCTTCGTGCCGATGCTTGACACACCATGTGGTATACTCAATTTCCCCCACATCGACCCACATCGATATAACCCCAGTTCAAAAGGCTCTTTCCTCAAACCACAATCTCCAAAAAACACGGCGTTTTCTCCAATTTAGATTGTAAAGTGGGAGAAAGTGGGATATTATGGTCGAACCGAATCAAAGTCGCACTGCTGAGAGAGGAGGGCGGGCACCATGGTAGAGTTGATGGGCGAGTATCGCCACAAGCTTGATTCCAAGGGCCGTCTTACCCTCCCCTCAAAGCTTCGTGCCGACCTTTCGGGAACTCTGGTAGTCATGGTCAACCCCAAGGAAGAATGTCTGTATGCGTTCACTTCGCAGCAGAATTTCGACGAGTGGATGGAGTCCGTCTTCGAGAAGGATGGCGGCTACAACGCGAGCAACTCCAAGCACGTCAACGTTCGTCGTGTGTTGAAGGCCCGCGCAACCAGCGTCGATATCGATAGCCAAAATCGCATCAACCTGAAGGACGACCAGTGTAAAACCGTCAAGATCGACAAGGATGTCGTCCTTGTAGGCAATACGGGCTACTTTGAGATTTGGGACGCAAAGCGTTGGGATGAGTTCTGCGCTGAGGTGGATATCGCTTCCTACTTCGACTAGACCCAGACGTGAGCGGATTGACTAGCGAATATCATCATATACCGGTCCTGCTCCCCGAGTGCCTCGAGCAACTACACCTAGAATCGAAGCACACGTTCGTGGATGCAACGCTCGGCGGAGCAGGCCATTCCCTCGAGGCGGCGAAACGCCTTGGACCTCAAGGGACGCTTATCGGTATCGACCAGGACGAGGTCGCATTGACGGCGGCGAGGGAGCGCTTAGGCGCCTTGCCCGACGACGTCAGGCCCAACCTCGAGCTCCTTCGCGGTAACTTCGGAGAGTTGGACAAGCTTTTACTCTCCGCCGAGGTGCCGGGAGTGGATGCGTTCCTCTTCGACATCGGCGTCTCCTCGGTCCAGATTGACACGCCATCACGCGGCTTCTCCTTCAAGGAGAATGGCCCTCTTGATATGCGGATGGATCCGGGTAACCAAACCCTAACCGCAGCAGAGATCATCAACACCTACAACGCAGCAGATCTCACCCGGATTCTCCGTAGCTACTCCGATGAGAAGTGGGCAAGCCGTATCGCGAAGTTCGTGTGTGAGGCGCGGGAGAGCGCGTATATCGAGACGAGCGAGGAGCTTGTCGAGATCATCAAGGCTGCCATTCCCGCGAGCGCCCGTCGTGCGGGGGGACACCCTGCCAAGCGTACGTTCCAGGCGTTGCGCATTGAGGTAAACGGCGAGCTTGATGTGCTCGAGCGCGCGCTTCATGCGGCGGTGAGGTGGCTTAACCCTGGCGGGAGGATTGCCGTCATAAGCTACCACTCCTTGGAGGATCGCATCGTGAAGGACATCTTCAACTCCTACGCGAATCGATGCACGTGCCCTCCTGATTTGCCTGTGTGCATGTGTGGGAAAGAACCGGTATTGGATGTGATAACTCGCAAGCCCATCGTACCCACCGACGCGGAGATTGAACGCAATCCCCGCGCACGTAGCGCGAAACTGCGTGTGGCGCAACGTCGTTAGCCGCGCGCTGAAAATGAGGGCGTTAGTGCCCACTATACCGATAGTAACGAGCTGTAAACGAAGCAAAGGAGGTAGACGTGGCCGCGCCCGCATATCGTCAGTACGCAGCACAGCCCGCTATCCCCGAGCGCAGGCGTCGTGGTTTGAACAAGACTTCGGTCCGCATCGTACATGGCGACCGTCCTGCAACCCTTCCGAAGGCTCCTTCCAACATTGCTATCGTCGCGGCGTTTGTCGCTGCCTTGTTGGTGGTGTTTACCCTGTTGTCGTTTGCGCGTGTTGCTATCAGCTCCGCCACGATCGCCATCGCCATCGAATCGCAGGACCTCAGTTCCCAAATCGAGACCGACCGCGCGGCGGGCAACAAGCTCGAGGTGAGCGAGAGCCTCCTTACCAACTCTTCCAACATCAAGGCGAATGCGACCAAGCTCGGTATGGCCGCTTCCTACTCTTCTGAAGTCATCACCCTTGAGCAGGATATCGTCGCTATGAACTCATCGGGCGACCTGTCTTTGACCGAGAGCTTCCGCAGGGCCTCCGCTGCCGTCCAAGGTTAAGGCATGGTTGGCAACCGTCGCAAATCGGGCGGGGACGGCAGAGGCTCTTCATCCCGTCACGCCGCGCGTACCTCCCACAACTTTGGCGGGGGGACGAAAGTGCGCAAAATCTTCGAGGCGGCTAATTCCAATCGCCCCTTTATTCTTGTCGGCTTCTTCGCCTTGTTCGCTATGGCCCTCATCGTGCGCTTGGTGTTCCTGACGATGATTACTGCCGACGAGTATTCCCAAAAGGCAGAGGATTCCCGCACCGCTGAGATTACCGTGGAGGCGCGTCGCGGGACGATCTATGATCGCAACGGCAACGTCTTGGCCTGCAGCGTCGATGCGACGACCATCTACGCAGTTCCCTCCGAGGTCACTGACGCCAAGGGCACGGCCACCATCCTCGCTGCGATCTTGAAGAAGGACGCCAGCGAGCTCGAGGCGACCCTTTCCGACAAGAGCACGTCGTTTTGCTATATATCCCGCAAGGAGAAGACCGATGTTGCCGAGACGGTGAAAAACCTCGACCTCGACGGAATCTATTTCCTCGAGGATTCCCGTCGTGAGTATCCGTACGGCTCGGTGGGCGGTACGGTCATCGGGTTCGTCAACGTCGATGGCAAGGGCGTCTCCGGACTCGAGAGCGAATACGACAGCATCCTGCGCGGCGTCGACGGCGTCAAACGCATGGAGCTCGGTGTAAACTCGGTGCCGATCACCTCCGGCGAGGACAAGAGCGTCGCCGCAGTGGACGGCCAAGACATCATGGTGTCCATCGACATCGAAATGCAGGCCTATCTCGAACAGGTCCTTGTGCAATGGAAGGAAAGCCTCTCTGCGGAGACCGAGGCGGTTCTTATGGATGCCTCTACGGGCGAGATCTACGCAGCCAGCTCAACACCTCTGCTTAATCCCACCGATACCAGCAAGATCGAGGAAGGCTCCACCGAGCTTGCCATCGTGTCCCGCTCCTACGAGCCCGGTTCCATCTTCAAGACCGTCACCGCCTTGACGGCACTTGAGGCCAAGACCGTTGACACGGAGGACGAGTTCGATTGCCCCTCCGAGCTTCCCGCCGATCAGTACTACGTCTCTGACTCCCATGCCCGCGGCGACGTCACGTATACGTTCCGCGAGATCATGCAATACTCCTCCAATGTCGGCATTTCCCTCATCGCGGAGAAGACCGGCTTCCAGGCGCTGTACAACAACATCATCGCTTGGGGCCTCAATGACCTGACCGGCGTCGACTACCCAGGTGAGTCATCCGGCTACCTTCTCGACTTCGACCAATGGGCCAAGATCCAGGGATACAGCGTATCCTTTGGCCAAGGCATCTCGGTCACACCTCTCCAAATCACGCGCCTGTACGGCGCCATCGTCAACAAGGGAGTCGCGGTCACTCCGCATTTCCTCATCGCCTATCCGCAGACCGGCGAGAAACCCACCTACGAGTCCAAGCAGATCATCTATAGCCAAGAGACCATCGACAAGGTCACCAGCATGCTCCAAACCGTCGTTTCCGAGGGCACCGGCACGAGCGCCCAAATCGACGGGTTCGAACCTGCGGGCAAGACGGGCACCGCGGAAATCGCCGCAGACGATGGCGGCTACCGCACCGATATCTACAACGTCAGCTTCACGGGTTATATACCGGATTCCACCAGCACCTTCGTTTGCTTCACGGGTGCGATGAATCAGCCCGCCGAAGGTAACGTCTCCGGCATGTTTGCCGATATCATGTCTTTTGCAATCGATCGCTACAAGATTGTGGCGAACCAATCGAACTAAGGAGGCTTGTATGCCCAAGTCCTGTGAGCAGCTTCTCGTCGGAACCGGAGCTGAGGTATTCGGAGACGGGGGACGGGAGGTGACCGGACTTGCGTTTCGCAGCGATAAGGTCGAACCTGGCTTTGCGTTCTTTTGCATCGTGGGTCTTACTGCCGATGGTCACCGTTTTGCCCAAGACGCCGTCAATCGCGGCGCCGCTCTTATCGTCGCACAGCACGAGCTTGAGCTTGAGGGCGCTGATGAGGTCACGGTCGCGGTGGTGAAGGACACGCGTGCCGGCATGGCGCGCGTCGCGGCAAACTACTACGACAATCCCAGCGAGGCATTCCAGCTCATCGGCATCACGGGAACGAACGGGAAGACCACCACCACGTTCCTTGTCGACCATATCGTCACCGCTCAGGGCAAGAAGTGCGGCATCATCGGAACTACGGGCAACCGTGTGGACGGCGTCATGGAGACCGCCTCCAATACCACGCCCGAGTCCGCGGATTTGCAGCACCTGTTTGCCCGTATGCGCGATGCCGGTAACGATGTCGTCGCCATGGAGGTCAGCAGCCATGCTCTTGATCTGCGTAGGACGTGGGCCTCGCGCTATGCCGTCACCGCATTCACGAACCTGACCCAGGACCACCTTGACTACCACCACACCTTTGAGGCGTATTTCGAGGCAAAGGCCCTGCTGTTCGGCCGAGACTATCCCGCAAAGCGCGTCGTTTGTATCGACGATGCTTGGGGAGAGGAGCTCGCGAGGCGGTGCAGGGAGGCAGGAGATGTCCTCCTGACGACGGGGTTTGAGCCCGTCTCCGATATCTATCCCGTTGATGTCGACTACGCTATCGACAAGACGTGCGTGCGCTTGAGCGTTTGCGGTGAGGAATTTGACGTGTCCTATCCGTTGGTAGGGCGCTTCAACGTGTCCAACATGATGACGGCGTTCGGCATTGCGCTCAGTCTTGGCATCGCGGCTTGCGACATCGTGGAGGCCTTGCGTGATGTCGATGGCGTCCCTGGTCGCCTCGAGCGCATATCCGCGCCGGGTTGCCCCGATGTCTTTGTGGACTATGCCCATACCCCCGACGCCGTTGAGAAGGCGCTATCCTCGGTTATGGCTCTCAATCCCGCGAAGACCATCGTTGTCTTTGGGTGTGGCGGCGATCGTGACGCGACGAAGCGTCCGCTCATGGGACGTGCGGCCTTGGCAGCCGACTATGCGATCGTGACCAGCGACAACCCTCGTACCGAGGACCCCAACAAGATCATCGAGGATATCGTTGCAGGCATGAGCGGGGAAGAGGAGCGCTTCGAGATCATCGCTGACAGACGCGAGGCGATCATGCGTGCCGTGGAACTTGCCGACGAGGATTGTGCGATTTTGGTCGCGGGCAAGGGACACGAGGATTACCAGATTATCGGAACGACTAAAATCGACTTCGATGACCGCAAGGTGGTCGCCGAGGCTTTGGCTAGGCACGCATAACGTTTTTTGCGGGCGCGTCTGAGGGGGATGGTTAGGCTATGCAAATGAGGGCGAGCGAGATTGCCGCCTGTACAGGTGGGACGGTTGTCGTGGGCGACGATCCCATGGCAAACATGTTGGTTTGGGATTCTCGCAAGGTGAGTCCTGGTTGTTTGTACGTGGCGTTTCCGGGTGAGCGTGTGGACGGTCATCGTTTTGTCGCATCGTCCATCGAGGCGGGTGCCACCGTCGCCTTGATCTCCCAAGAGCCCGATGAGGAGATGTGTGCCGCGGCAAAGACCTGCGGTGCCGCCCTCGTGAGGGTTGAGAACACTCCTGACGCGGTGACCGATCTTGCCCGGGCATGGAGAGAGAAGTTGCATGGTCGCGTCATCGGCTTGACGGGGTCGGTGGGCAAGACGACCACGAAGAACCTGGTCCGCGACGTCCTCGCGGCGCAGTTCAAGACCGTTGCCACCGAGAAGAACCAAAACAACGAGCTCGGTGTCCCCAATACCTTGCTCCGTGCCGATGTCGATACGGAGGTCGTCGTTGTCGAGATGGGCATGCGTGGCGCGGGTCAATTGGAGTCCCTCTGCGCGTTCGTGAAACCCGATTGGGGCATCGTGACCAACATCGGCGACTGCCATATCGAGCTCCTTGGCTCCCGTGACAATATCGCTCGTGCCAAGGCGGAGCTGATTTGCGCCCTCCCTGACGGGACGGGGATGGCATTTTTGAATGCGGGCGACGCCTATTGCGACTTTATCAAGGACGTCGCGCGACTCTCCGAGCGCGATATCGTCGCCGTGCGCTATGACGGTACCTACGAGGCCGCTGGACGCGGATGGGATGTTGACGACGGCGCTCCTGCGGTGTGGGCTACCGATATCGAGCTCAACGCCTTGTCCCAACCTCGTTTTACCCTAAACGTCCGAGGATTTGGCGGGAAGTCGGAGGGAAGCAGGGATTGCCGCTTGGTCCTCAGGGGTCTCCACAACGTCTCCAACGCATGTGCTGCTGCTGCGGTGGGGTGTGCCATGGGCATGAGCCTCGAGTGTGTGTGTGCCGCTCTTGCCGACGCCCAACCTGAGGTAGGCCGCCAAGAGGTGTTCACGGCAACGCGGGGGTTCACAGTGGTGAATGACGCGTATAATGCTAACCCTGACTCGATGAAGGCTTCCTTGTCCATGTTCTCATCCATGGCCGTCGAGGGTCGTCGTATCGCCGTTCTTGGCGATATGGGCGAACTTGGCGACTTTGCCGCCGAAGGCCACAGGCAAGTCGGAGCGCTAGCTGCGTCTTTGCCCATCGACGTGCTTGTGTGCGTTGGGCCCCTGTCGGCGGATGTGGCGAGTGCTGCCATCGAGGCAGGTATGGACCCCGAGAGAGTTGTTCGCGTCAAGCACGCGGACGAGGCTCTTGAGGTGGTAACGACTATGGTTGAATCGCCTGATGCCGTCTTGGTCAAGGCGTCCCACTACATGGGGCTTGACCGCGTGGCAGAGGGTTTGGTGAGGTAACGTAACGATGCTATCGGGAATGAACACCTATCCCACGTTTCTCGTATTTTTGGCTGTGCTGATTTCTGCGTTGGTGACCATCGCGTTGACGCCAGTCTGGATTAAGATCTTGAGGGCCAAGGCCATCGGGCAACAGGTTCGTGCGGATGGTCCCCAAAGCCACCTTGTCAAGCAGGGAACGCCTACCATGGGCGGCGTGGTCATGCTCATCGCGGTCCTTATCGCAATCCTGCTCATCGATGCCCCCGAGGCTGATACCTTCATCCTCATGGGCGCCATCCTCCTGACCGGCGCCGTGGGCCTTATAGACGACGGATCCAAGGTCGTCTTCGAGCGCTCCTTGGGTCTAACGCCGAAGCAAAAGCTTGTGTTCCAATTCCTTATCGCAACAGTGTTTTGCCTCGTTGCCGTAAATTGCGTCCATGTCGAGCCAACGGTGAGCATTCCCCTGGTCGTCACGTTTGACCTTGGAATCCTCACGACGGTTCTCCCGATCGGCGACGGCATCTCCATCCCTTGGCTCTACCTAATCTTTGTGAACATCCTCGTGGTTGGCATGTGCAATGCCGTCAACCTCACCGACGGGCTTGATGGTCTCGCGGCGGGAACGGTCATGCTTGTCATGATCGTCATGGCTGCGATCGCCTACAAGACCGATATGCTCAATTCCGCCATCGTCGCTGCGGCCTTGGCCGGCGCCTGCGTGGGTTTCCTTTGGTTCAACTCCTTCCCGGCCGACATCTTCATGGGAGACACGGGCTCTCTTGCCCTGGGTACCGCCCTCGGTGGCCTTGCTGTCTTGACAAAGACGGAGTTTCTCGTCCTTATCATCGGTGGCCTGTTCGTCATCGAGGCGTTGTCCGTCATGATCCAGGTGGCGTATTTCAAAAAGACGCGCAAACGCATTTTCCTTATGGCGCCCCTTCACCACCATTTCGAGAAGAAGGGTTGGAGTGAGACGAAAGTCGTCATCCGCTTCTGGATCGTCTCCGGTTGCTTTGCTGCGATCGGCTTCGTGTGGTTTTTCGCCCAATTCCTTGTGGGGTAGGGGAGTCGACCTCGAATATGTTTGTCGCGCGTCGCCTTTGCGGGCGGCGTGTTTTTGTCGCCTCTGAAAGGGGCCGATTTCGCATGGATGGCGGGTGTGCCTTTGTCGGGCGGCGCGTTTTTGCCACCCCCGACGTTTTGTTACTCCGACGTTTTTTGTCGCCCCGACGTTTCGTCGCCCCCGAAAGAACAGGCAATCACCAAAAGGGACGTGTGCGGGTGGTGTATGATAGACAACCGAGCGCCAATGCGTCGGCGCAACTGTGAGTCTGTGGGGTAAACATGACTGAAACGAACTACATTCCCGGACGCAAACTGGCCCCCAAAAAGCTGGGTCGCGTTCTTATTTTGGGTCTTGGCAAAAGCGGCATGGCGACGGCTTCCTATTGCGCACGCCTGATCGGCGACCGCGTCGATCATCTCGCCATCGCCGCTGGAAAACGCTCTCCTTCCGCCTTGGAGTTCGCGGAGGAGATTGGTGCGGCGGGTGCTGTCGTCGAGTTCGACCACGAGCTCATCGAGGGTACATACGACATCTGTATCGCCAGCCCCGGCATCTCCCAGTTTTCGGATTTCTACAAAAGCGCCCAAGCGGCAAGTGGCGAGATCATGAGCGAGGTGGAGTTCGCATGGCGCGAGAGTGCCGCGGACTCTGTATGGGTTGCCATCACCGGCACCAACGGCAAGACCACCACCACGGCTCTTTGCGCGCACATTCTTTGCGAAGCGGGGATGAACGCTGCGGCGGTCGGCAACATCGGGGACGTCGTCATCGATACGGTCGCGGCGGGTCAAACCGATGTCTACGTGGTCGAGGTCTCTTCCTACCAACTCGCTTCCACCATCAACTTCGCACCTCAGGTGGCTGTGCTGCTTAACATCACGCCGGACCATCTCAAGTGGCATGGCAGCATGGAGGAGTACCGTCGCGCAAAGTTGCGCGTGTTTGCCAACCTTGCGACTGTTCCCGACGCCGTTGCCGTCCTCGACGCCACCAACGACCTTGTGCGGGAAACCGTCCGTGCCTTCAAGGTCCGCCCTCGCCAGGAGCGCGGTTTTGACTACGTTCCCTTGGGAACGGCATCCGGCCTCGACGAGAGCATGCATGAGCGTTGCGGGAGCGATAACGCCGCCTATCTCGACGACGAGGGTGTGATGTGCGTCCTGTTCCGCGGTGAGACCCACCGTCTTATGCCCGCGTCCGACCTCTTGTTGAAGGGCCGCCACAACTACGCCAACGCCCTTGCGGCGGCGGTTGCAGCCATAGCCCTCGGCGTTGATGACAAGGACCTTGTTCGCGGCCTTTCAGGATTTGCTCCTCTCGAGCACCGTATCGAACCCTGCGGATCCGTGAACGGTGTGGCTTGTTTCAACGATTCCAAGGCCACCAACGTCGATGCGACGCTTGTGGCATTTTCCTCTTTTGAGCCCGGTCGTCTCATTGTCTTGCTTGGAGGAGATGACAAGGGTACGTCTCTTGACGAGCTTGTCAAGGTCGCCCGGGAAAACGCTCGTGCGGTCGTATGCTTTGGCGCTGCCGGCCCTCGATTTGCCGCAGCCTTCGAGGATGCCGGTGCGGGGGATATGGTGTTGCGTGCCGGCAAGTTGGAAGAGGCGCTCGATTGCGCACTCAAGGTCGCGCATGAGGGCGATTCTGTCGTTTTGTCCCCGGCGTGTGCCTCCTTTGACGAGTTCGACTCTTTTGAGCATCGTGGTCGCGAGTTCAAGCGCTACGTCGCCTGCCGCATGGCCGACCAAGGATTGAAGGCTTGATGTTATGACGCGAGAACGAACTGGCGGCGCGTCGGTCTTTGACGGCCCTCGCATCGTCTTGCTCGTCGTGACCTTCGCCCTCATCTTGTTGGGCCTGGTCATGGTGTATTCGGCAAGCATGGGCGAGGCGGTCACCAACGGCACGACAGACTCTAGCTACTACCTGCTCAAGCAGGCTGTCATCGTTGTTATTGGCAGCGCTCTCGGCGCCATAGCGTGGAAGTTTTGCCCGCCTCATCTGTGGCGGGGAAAGGCGACCTGGTTCTTGCTCGCGTTCTGCGTCGCGTTGCTGGTTGCGACCGCGGTGTATGGTGTCGCGACCAACGGCGCCCAGCGCTGGGTATATATCGGCAGTTTCAGCTTTCAACCTTCGGAGGTCGCCAAGGTCGTCATCATCATCGTAGGCGCCCGTATCTACGCGGACTTTCGTGAGGGCTTGCTCAAGCCGCGCACTGCGGGGGTTCTCGCGTTTGGCACGGTTATCGTTCCGGTGTTGTTTCTCTTTGTCGCCCAATCCGACCTCGGGACCACGCTCATCATCGCGATTGGTCTCGTATCGGTCCTTTGGTTCGGGGAGTGTCCCCTCGAGATCATCGCCATCATCTGCGCCGTTGCCGTCGCTTTTGTCCTCATCGCCATTTTCGGTACGGATTACCGTTCCAATCGTCTGTACAACTTCGATCCGTGGAGCGACGGTCAAAACGGAGGAGACCGTGGCTTCCAACTCGTCAGGTCCTTCTATGCCTTTGCCCAAGGAGGGGTCTTCGGTGCCGGTATTGGTAACTCCACCGAGAAGCTCACGCCTTTGCCTGAGGCCGAGACCGACTTCATCTTCGCTATCATCGGCGAGGAGCTCGGTCTTGTCGGTGCCCTTCTTGTCATCGCGTTGTTCACCGTCTTCCTCGTTGCCGGCATGTTGGTCGCAAACGAGTCCGAAGATCCCTTCGCCCGCATGCTTGCCGGCAGCCTCACGGTGGTGATCGTGTTCCAGGCATTCCTCAACATGGGGTGCGTGACCGGTCTTCTTCCCACCACGGGAAAACCGCTTCCTTTTATCTCCTCGGGAGGCTCGTCGATGTTTATCACGCTTATCATGGTCGGGCTGATCATGACGGCGGCACCTACGGGGTCAAAGACCTCCATCTACGACAAGCGTCGCGAGAACTTGCGCATCGTCCGCTCCGTGGATTCCGGCAACACGCGTTACTTTGCGGGCAACAAGGATTCCGCGCGTTCCTTTGACGGTTTGCGCGGTAGCCGCTCTTTGGGGGATAATGAACGTTCGCGGAAAGTGAGGACCTTCCAGCCTGTGGCTTTACGGAGGGGGAGGAGATAAGGTGAACGTCGTTCTTACCGGCGGTGGTACCGCTGGCCATATCAATCCGGCGCTGGCGTTGGCCGAAGAGCTCGCCAAGCGGGGTGCCAAGGTGTTCTTCGCAGGCACGCCACAAGGTATCGAGGCGCGCTTGGTTCCTGCCGCGGGTATCCCGTTCCAACCTTTCGAGGCGTCGGGATTTAACCGAAGCAAGCCGTTGACGCTGGTCAAAGGTGTGACAACGATTCACAAGAGCTCGCGTTTGGCGGAGAAGTGGCTTCGGGAGATCGATGCGGACGTCGTCGTCGGATTTGGCGGTTATGTCTCCATCCCGGTGGCGCAAGCTGCCGAGAAGCTCGGTATCCCCGTCGTCGTCCACGAGCAGAACTCCTATATGGGCCTTGCCAATCGCGAGCTGTCCAAGAAGGCCGCAGCAACGTGCCTCACCTACGAGGTGGCGGCGAAGGGCACGAAGGCCAACAACCCGATCGTGACAGGCAACCCTGTCCGTCGCAGCGTCGTGGAATCCACCCGCGAGCAAGGGCGGGAGATGCTTGGTATCCCCGAGGACGCCATCATGTTGTTGGTGTTCGGCGGCAGTCTCGGCGCGCGCCATATCAACCAAGCTATTTGCTCCATGAAGGAGACGCTGTTGGCGCACGAGGACCTCTATGTGGTCCACATCACCGGCCCCAAGGAACTCGATAGCGTCAAGGAAGCACTCGCGCTTACCCCTGAGCAGGAGAAGCGATGGAATGTCATGGGTTACCAGGATCGCATGGGTGAGACCTTGGCGGCTGCTGACGCGGTGGTGAGCCGTGCGGGCGCGACCTCGCTGGCTGAGATCTCCGCTCTCGGAATTCCGGCCTTGCTCGTACCGTTTCCGTATGCGACGGATGATCACCAAACGACGAATGCCCGCTCCTACGTGGAGGCTGGGTGTGCATACTCAATTGCAGACGATAAGGTCGAGACGGAGGAGTTCAAAAAGCTCGTGCTGTCCTTGATCGAAGAGGAGAGCGTGCGTTCGGACATGAACGCCGCAGCGAAAAATCTCGAGACAGCGAATGCGGCGGCAAAGCTCGCAGACGTGGTCATGGGCGTTTACAAGGAAAGGGAATAACTCATGGGCAACCAGGTCAATTCCGTACATTTCATAGGTGTCGGCGGCGTCGGCATGAGCGGTATCGCTCGTGTCGCCCATGACCAGGGAATCCGCGTAAGCGGTTCCGACCTGCGTAGCAGTCGCTATACCGACCAGCTTGTGGAGGCCGGCATCCAAGTGTTCATCGGCCACGATGCGGCAAACATTGCCGAGGATGTGGACGTTGTCGTCGTATCCACGGCGATTTTGGAGAACAATCCCGAGTTGCGAGAGGCAAAGCGACGCGGGTTGCCAATCTGGCACCGTGCGAAGATGCTTGCCGCCCTCGGTCGCGGCCTTGACACCCTTGCGGTCGCAGGTACCCACGGCAAGACCACCACGTCTTCCATGCTCGCCAGCGTCCTTGATGGCATCGGTCTTGACCCCACGTTCCTCATCGGCGGGATTGTGCGCGCCTATGGAACTAACGCCCATTCCGGCAAGGGTCGTTTCTATGTCGTCGAGGCCGACGAGAGCGATAAGTCCTTTACCTACCTCGATCCAGCTGCTGTGATCGTGACCAACATCGAGGCGGACCATCTTGACCACTATCGCGACCTTGACGAGATTTACGAACAGTTCAGCGCGTTTATTGGCTCGGTTCCCGAGGATGGCGTGGTCGTGGCTTGCGGCGAAGACGCTCGCCTTGTGGAGATTGCGCGTGCCACCGGTCGCCGTGTGGTGACGTATGGCTTCGGCGTCGGGTGTGATGCCCGTGTCTCCAACTTTCAGCCGAACGGCGTGGGTAGCCTGTTCGACCTTACATTACCCGATGGAACCTTCATCCAAGGTAAGGTCAAGCAAAACCCGGGCCGCCACAACGTGTTAAACGCAGCCGCAGTGCTCACGCTTGTCTTTGAGCTCGGCCTCGACGTGAATGCCGCAGCCGCGTCTCTCTCCGATTTCGCGGGTGTCCGTCGTCGCTTCGATTTGACGGGCAAGGAGTCGGGTGTCACCGTTATTGACGACTATGCTCACCATCCCACGGAGATTGCTGCCACGATTCGCGCCGCCAAGCAACTCGACTTCAATCACGTGCACGTCCTGTTCCAACCCCACCGCTATTCTCGTGCCCCGTTGTTCACCGAGGTGTTGCATGACGAGTTCGGCAGCGCGTTCAATATGGCGGACACGGTCACCTTCATGGACGTGTATCCTGCCGGTGAGACGCCGGTACCGGGCGTGAGCGGAAAGACCTTTCTCAACGTGGTGCTCGAGGATGCGGCCCACCCTGCCGCGGCATATGTGCCCCACAGGCTTGATGCCCCGCGCTACCTTGCCTCCATCGCCAAGTCCGGCGACTTGGTCATCACCATGGGTGCAGGTGACGTGACAGCGGTCGGCCCCCAAATCATCGACGAGCTTTCCTGTGGCGGTCCCTATGAGTTTGAAGAGGATGCGGTCCAAACGTTTGAGAGCGGAAGCCGACGCTAGATGACTGCTCGCCACACGACGGCCTTGGAGGCCTTGTTGGTTGATGACGCCTTCGATGGCGACGTCTCCTTCAACGAGCCCATGGCGCGACACACCACCTACCACATCGGCGGCCCTGCCCGTTTCTTTGTGAATGTCGGGAGCATCGGTGCCCTAGCTGGGGTGGTTGGCGCAGCCGAGGACGATGGCGTTCCCTGGGAGGTTGTTGGACGCGGTTCAAACCTCCTCGTTGCCGACGGGGGCTTTCCGGGCGTCATCATGACCCTCGGTCGCGATTTTCGCTCCATGCGCTTCGACGAGGAGACCAAACGTCTTGTCGTTGGTGCTGGTGTGCCCTTGTCCGCGGCGGTCCAAGAGGCTTTCGGACGCAATATGGCAGGCCTTGAGTTTGCGGTGGGGACGCCGGGAACCGTAGGAGGGGCTTTGCGCATGAACGCGGGGACGCGGTCGGAGTGGCTCGGACAATCGGTCGTGTCGGTGACGACGTTTCGCCGCGGGATGGGTCTTGTTCGCAAGCAAGGCAGCGAGCTTGTGTGGGGATATCGCCAATCCCCTTTCGCTTCCGATGAGGTTGTGTTGGAATGTGAACTTCAATTGAAGCTTGCGGACCCCGTCTATATTCGCGGTAAGATGGAGGCCCTTCTCAACAAGCGGCGGAAATCGCAACCGTTGTCCCAACCGTCTTGTGGAAGCGTGTTTCGCAATCCGGAAGGCGCTTCCGTAGGCGAGCTGATTGAGCAGGTGGGATTGAAGGGTGCTACCATCGGTGGGGCCCAAGTCTCGGAGGTTCATGGGAACTTCATTGTGAACAAAGGAGGCGCTACGGCCAAGGACGTCTGCGCGCTTATGGATTTGATTAGGACAAGGGTGAGCCAAGCGTATGGAATCGAACTACAACCGGAGGTCAGGTTCCTCGGGTTTGCGTAGATCCCAAGGTTCCCCCTCGTCTTCCCCCTCGAGGCGCACGTCTAACGCCCGGGGTGCAAGAG
>CAZOGL010000004.1:0-1794 GCA_964579575.1 uncultured Eggerthellaceae bacterium
TATTCCCACTCAATGGTCGCTGGCGGCTTGGAGGTGATGTCATAGCAAACACGGTTGGCGCCAGGCACCTCGGCCACGATACGTCCGCTAATGCGCGCCAGCACGTCATAGGGGAGTTTTGCCCAATCCGCGGTCATGGCATCGCTGCTCTCGACGGCGCGCAAAATGATCGGGCGCTGATAGGTGCGCTCGTCTCCCATAACGCCGACGCTTTTGATGTCGGGCAACACCGCGAAATACTGCCAACAACTATGCTCGGAGTTGCGCTCGCCCGTCTCCTTAAACAAACGCTCGTTATACGCATCCAACTCCTCGCGCACAATCGCGTCAGCGTTCTTGAGAATCTCAAGTTTCTCCGGGGAGACGGCGCCGATGATGCGAATGGCCAAGCCTGGGCCAGGGAAGGGCTGGCGATGAACGATGTGATCAGGCAAACCCAGCGCCGTGCCAAGAGCTCGCACCTCGTCCTTGAAGAAGTGGTCAAGCGGCTCGATGAGGTCGAAATGCACGCCTTCGGGGAAGGGAATCAAATTGTGATGGCTCTTAATGGTAGAAGCCTTGCCGCTGGTCTTGCGTGCGCCGGACTCGATGATGTCAGGATAGATCGTACCTTGCGCCATGAACTGCACAGGACGTCCATCCTCTGCGATATCCTGCGCGACGGCGAAGAACTCGTTCCAAAACTGCGTGCCGATGATGCGACGCTTTTGCTCAGGATCGGTCACGCCGTCTAGCAAGTTCAGATAACGCTCTTCGGCATGAACATGGATAAAGTCAACATCAAACTGCTTGGTGAAGACCTCCTCAACCTCTTCGGGTTCGTTTTTGCGGAGCAAGCCATGGTTGACAAATACGCAGGTCAGTTGCTTGCCAATAGCTTTTGCGCACAAAGCGGCGACAACGGAGGAGTCGACACCACCCGAAAGACCCAAAATAACGCGGGAGCTTCCTACCTGCTCGCGAATGGCTGCCACGGAGTCTTCAATAATGGTATCCATGCTCCAATTCTTCTCAAGGCCGCAAATTTCGAACAGGAAGTTGGAGAGCATATCGTTTCCGTAGGGTGTGTGGCGAACCTCGGGATGGAACTGCGTCGAGAAGATCTTGCGCTCGGCACACTCCATAGCGGCTATGGGACAGATATCGGTGCTTGCAGTGACAGTGAAACCTTGCGGAACGACCTTGACGGCGTCGCGATGGCTCATCCAAACCGTTTGCTCCGCAGGGGTGTTCTTAAAAAGTTCGCCACCGGCGACATGAAGCTCGGCGGGACCGTATTCACCCTTCTCGGTGTGACCGACCTCGCCACCGAGCGTGACAGCGATCGTTTGGTGACCGTAGCAAAAGCCAAGGACGGGGATACCCAGCGACAAGACCTCGGGGTCGATTTTCGGGGCGTCTTCGGCGTATACGCTGGCAGGTCCTCCGGACAAGATAATGGCCGCTGGCGCAATCTCTCGCACCTCGTCAGCAGAGATATCGCAGGGGACGATCTCAGAGTAGACCTTGAGATCACGCACGCGACGTGCGATTAGTTGGCCATATTGGGCGCCAAAGTCAAAGACCAAGACGACTTGATTGTTAGATGCGGAAGTATCCACGGTGGCTCCTCACTTTTGAAACGATTTTCCCATTATATAGGCGGGGGAGTCGTTTGGGGACAGCGTTTGGACGCAAGTTTCGTCTGGCGTGCTTGTGCCGCTGTTGGCAATGTCGTTTGCTTCGGTCACGTTCAAGGGGTTTGGACGCAAGTTTCGTCTGGCGTGCTTGTGCCGCTGTTGGCAATGTCGTTTG
>CAZOGL010000004.1:1894-5891 GCA_964579575.1 uncultured Eggerthellaceae bacterium
GTTTGGACGCAAGTTTCGTCTGGCGTGCTTGTGCCGCTGTTGGCAATGTCGTTTGCTTCGGTCACGTTCAAGGGGTTTGGACGCAAGTTTTGTCCGTGTGTGCCGTTGCAGGCTATGTGCATGTCGGGGCAGGTCCTGTTCACCCCGCGCGTCGGGGCCCGCTATGCAAGAACGAACATCTTCCCAAGGAAGTAGCCGAGCACGACGATGCCAATGGCGATGCGGTACCACCCAAAGACCGTGAAGTCGTTGTTCTTGATGTAGCTCATGAGGAACTTGATGGCAATGACGCTGACAATGAAGGCGACCAAAACGCCGACAACAAGGACCGCGATCTCTGTCGTCGTCATGACGAGACTACCGAGAACGACATATTTGATGACCTTAACGATGCCCCATCCGAGCATGACGGGAATTGCCAGGAAAAACGCGAATTCTGCCGCGGCGGTGCGGGAGCATTTCAAGAGCATTCCGCCGATGATGATGGCGCCCGAGCGGCTCGTACCAGGGATGATGGCGAGGCATTGGAACAAACCAATCTTCAGGGCCGTCTTCCAATCGATATCGTCAACGGAGACGACCTTGAACATCTCCTTGTCAATCTCGCTCTCGGAGGGAGCGATTGCTTGTGATGTCTTCGCGTGCTTACCAAGTGGTTTCTCCGTCACCGTCATCTTGTTGGAGATAGTGGCGCGGATACGACGGTTGCGCCGCTCGAGGACGATGAAGATGATGCCGTAGATGATGAGCATCGCAGCGACGACATACGCGTTGTAAAAATGCTCGCTTACCCAATCGTCCAGCGCGAAGCCGACAACCGCTGCCGGTATGCACCCGACGACCACCATGCCCCAAAGACGCCATGTGCCACGACGACCCTCGGGCGTTTTCTTGCGGCTGAAGGGGTTGAGCTTTGTGAAGTACAAGATGATGACGGCGAGAATGGCGCCAATCTGGATGACAACGAGGAAGAGCTTCAAAAACTCATCCGAGACGTTGAGCTTGACGAACTCGTCGACCAAGATCATGTGGCCAGTGCTTGAGATCGGCAACCACTCGGTGATTCCCTCGACAACGCCGATAAGGAAAGCTTTCAATATTTCAAAAATAATCGCGATATCCATACGTGAGCAACTCGATTTCACTCGGGAAAAGTTCTGAAGATGGTACCACGTAATCCCGCTTTGGATGAAATGCGGGTGGGGGGATCGCGAAATCGTCACGAGGAATCGCCGCGCCGCGCCGTCGGTCCGACCCTATACGACCCTATAAGTCGCCGCGCCGCGCCGTCGGTCCGACCCTATACGACCCTATAAATCGTCGCGCCGCATTGTCGGTCCAACCCTATAATAGGGGACCGTGAAATTTTGCAAAACGAGCGAGATTGGGACCGTCCTCAAGGTCCCAAGGTCCAAGCGAAGGATGTGTGCCATGCCCCTCGATATCGATTCTTTGAACGACCCGCAACGCGAAGCGGTGCTCACCACCGAGGGTCCTCTGCTGGTTCTTGCTGGTGCTGGTTCGGGGAAGACCCGCGTTTTGACCTATCGCATCGGCCACCTCGTCGGCGACCTTGGCGTCCATCCGTGGCAAATCCTCGCCATCACCTTTACAAACAAGGCAGCTGCCGAGATGCGCGAGCGCCTTGGAAACCTCGTTGGCCCCATGTCTCGCGGCATGTGGGTGTCAACGTTTCATAGCATGTGCGTGCGCATGTTGCGTACCGACGCCGAACGGCTTGGCTTCTCCCGCAACTTCACGATTTACGACACCGATGACTCGAAGCGCCTGTTCAAGGACATCATGGCAAACCTCGACATCGATCCGAAGCGTTTTCCCGTCAACGCCCTCATGAACCGCATCTCGACCGCGAAAAACGAGCTCATCACTCCTGGCAACTTCGAGAAGACCGTCATCGACCCCGTCGGGAAGGTCGCCGCGCGAGTCTATCACAAGCTCCAAGAGCGTCTGAAGGCCGCGAACGCCTTTGATTTTGACGACTTGTTGCTCTACGCCTACCTGCTGCTCAAGAACAATCCTGACGTGTTGGACGCCTACCAAGAGCGCTTCCGCTATATCCTTGTCGACGAGTACCAAGACACGAACAAGGCCCAATATGAGATTTGTCGCCTGCTCGCCGCGAAGTACCGCAACATCATGGTTGTCGGCGACGATGACCAATCGATCTACTCTTGGCGTGGTGCGGATATTCGTAATATCTTGGAGTTTGAGACTGACTATCCAGACGCCCATGTGGTGAAGCTCGAACAGAACTACCGCAGCGTCGGCAATATCCTCGATGCTGCCAATGCCGTTATCGCGAACAACACGCGTCGCAAGTCCAAGCGCTTGTTCACCGCCTCGGAAGCCGGTGACAAAATTCAAGTCTATCTCGCCGCTGATGGGCGGGACGAGGGCAGGTGGATTGCGGGCGAGATCGAGAAACACCGTGCACGAGGTGTTAGCTACACCCAGATGGCTTGCTTTTATAGGACCAATGCGCAATCCCGCGTTCTTGAGGACATGATGTTGCGCGCCGGTGTGCCATATCGCATCGTCGGCGGGACCCGATTCTTCGATCGTGCAGAGATTCGTGACGTCATGGCGTATCTGACGTTGCTCATCAACCCCGCTGATGACGTGGCCGCCCAACGCGTCATCAACGTTCCGCGTCGCGGCATCGGAAGAACGACCATCGAGCGGATCGTCCAGATTTCCCTCGAGAACCAATCGAGCTTCATGGATGCGTGCGAGCTTGCCATAGTTGATGAGAATTTGCGCGCGTCAGCCCAAAAGAACGTCTCGGAGTTCGTGGCAATCATTAAAGAGTGCCAGACCTACGAGGGCCCGTTGCGCAAGCTCATCGAGGCGGTCGTGGAGAAATCCGGCCTTATCACCGCGCTCGAGTTGGAGAACACCGACGAGGCGCGTGGCCGAATCGAGAACATCAAGGAGTTCTTCGGCGTCGTCGACGAGTTCGTTGAGACCCATGACGAGGACGAGGCAATGTATGCCGCGCCGAGCGCAGAGGGGGGAGAGGACGCAGAGCCGGTCCGCGTCCTTCGCGGTGATTCGCTTGCGGACTTCCTCGAGTGGGTGCGCCTTAGGACCGATCTCGATAGTCTCGGCGAGGACCAATCTGCCGTCACTCTCATGACCGTACATGCCGCAAAGGGCCTGGAGTTCGATGTCGTGTTCGTCGCGGGTATGGAGGAGGGCCTCTTCCCGCATATGAGCAACCTAATGGATCCGACGGGTATGGAGGAAGAGCGCCGACTCGCATACGTCGCCATCACGCGCGCTCGCAAAAACCTCTATCTGACCTGCGCACAAAGCCGACAAATCTTTGGACAAACCCAGGCAAATCCTGTAAGTCGCTTTGTTGGAGAGATTCCCGCTGAGCTTCGTCAATCCTGCGGAATCGGGAGCGCCGGGTTCAGCGGAACGGGATGGGAGAAGCGCGGCAGCCGGCGCGGAATCTCCGGATCGGGCTCCGAGGCGGGGGAGGGCCGTGTGTTTGGCCGCTCAAGCGCGACGGGGTCCTCTGGACGCGCCGATCGCTCCTCGCGTGGCATGTCGGGTTCGGGAGCCAAAACGAACGTCGATGCGGGGAAGAAGGCTGCTGCCAAAATGTCCTTTGCCGTAGGTGACACGGTAGATCACAAGACCTTTGGCCGCGGCAAGGTTGTCAAGGTTGACGGAGACATGCTCCATGTCCGCTTTGCGAAGACCGGGACGACCAAGAAACTGCTGAAGGATTATGCCCCCATCGTCAAGATTGGCGGGTAGGTGCGTACCTGTCTTGCGCGATGCGGAATACGCCCGCGCGAGAAGCGCGACGCGTTCGCTCCCGCCCGACAAACGACGATGCGTATACCCGCGCAAGAAGCGCATGCTCGAGCGGGATATGGCGAGATGCATGCTCCCACGAACGTCGAGATGCGTATACCCGCGCGAGAAGCGCGACGTGGCGCACGCTCACGCGAAATAAGTTGAG
>CAZOGL010000004.1:5991-76721 GCA_964579575.1 uncultured Eggerthellaceae bacterium
CGTATACCCGCGCGAGAAGCGCGACGTGGCGCACGCTCACGCGAAATAAGTTGAGCGCGCTTTAAACGTTGCTATATACTTTTGGAGTTTTGAACGTCTACAAGGAGGAACCATGACCAAGTCCATCATCGTCGTCGGCCACAAGAAGCCGGACAATGACTCCATCGTCGGTGCTGTAATTTATTCCGATCTCAAGAACAAGTTGGAGGCCCGTGCGGCAAAGGCAGAGGGCCGAGAGGTCGCAATCACTTATGTTCCATGTTGTCTTGGACCGTTGCCGCCGGAGAGCGAGTGGGTCTTTACCGAGAATGGATTTGCTGCCCCGCGCCTTATCGCTACCGCTAATGAGGTAGAGCCCGCCGATCCCAAGGTCGTCCTCGTTGACCACAACGAATTGACCCAATGCGTCGACGGACTTGCAGATGCGGAGGTTGTCGAGATTGTAGACCACCATCGCATCGCCGATGTCTCCACGGCAAACCCCATCCAGTTCATCAACCTGCCTTGGGGATCTACCGCAACGATTATCGCCGCCATGTACAAGTATTACGACGTGGAGGTTACACACGAGATTGCCACGGCCCTGCTCTCCGCCGTTCTTACCGACACGGTCATCTTGAGCAGCCCCACCACCACCGAGGTGGATCGTACGACCGCCGCAGACCTTGCCAAGCTTGCTGATGTTGATATCAAGGAGTTTGGCATGGGCTTGTTCTTGAAGAGGGAAGGCGATGGCCCAGTACCGATTGAGCGTTTGGTCGCCGGCGACGCCAAGGAGTTCAAGGTTCGTGACAACACGGTGCTTATCGGCCAATTTGAGACCGTCGATCTTTCCCGCGTCACCTCTCGTGAAGAGGAGATTCGCGCGTACATGTCCAAGCTTGTACAGGAGAAGGGTTACGAGTTTGTCTTGTTCTTTGCGACGGATATTGTTGCCAAGGGCTCCCAATTCTTCGTTGAGGGCAATGACGCTATCGTAAACGAGGTCTTTGGTATTACATGTTGCCAGGGAGGCAATTGGATGCCTGGGGTTATGAGCCGAAAGAAGCAGGTCGCTGCACCTATTTTGGCTTACTAATTCAAGCTTTGGCCCACAGATTCAAACGCGGGATGATGATTAGACGGATAACTTATTATTTCCCATTTGGATAATTTCAGATTACAATTGAGCAGGCTTTATAGCCTGCTCTTTTTGTCGGTTGGAGGTGTTACGTGCTTGATATTCATAGTCATATCGTCTTCGATGTAGATGACGGTTCGAAGAACCTGGATACGAGCGTGAGAATGCTGCGTGCTGCCAAGAGCGTCGGAATCGACAAGATTGTTGCAACGCCCCATTGCCGATGGGACTCATTCGACCGAGACAAGATAGAACGCAATTTCAAAATCGTTGCTGATCGTGCGAGTACCTTGGGGATTGATATGTTTCTCGGTTACGAGGTGAACTGGCGCAAGATTCCCGAGCTTGGGATCGATGAAGTTTGCACCTTGAACATCGAAAGCACGAACCTTTTCCTTCTCGAGTTTTCCGATGACTCGCTTCCCGCAAATTGGCAACGGGTAGTGCATGCTATCCAGGGAAGAGGGCTGCGGGTCGTCATAGCGCATCCAGAGCGTTATGCTCCTGTGCAACGTAACATGGACGTTGCGTGGACCATGAAAGAGATGGGTTGTTTGATCCAAGTGTCTGCAAACTTCATTGACGATTGGAGGATGGGGGCTCGCCGCCGCACGGTGACCAACATGTTGAAAGAGGGCATTGTCGACTACGTTGCTTCTGATGCGCATTGCCCTGAGGACTACACTATCTACAAGCAAGCGCTTAAGTATGCCCGGAATTATTAACATGAGTTGACACCGAACTACCGTAAATGCTACTCAAATGTCGCGTTCGCTATGTACGAATTTTTAAGCACCTGAAATAATTACGATTTTCGTCCAAGATTTCGTTTTTTTTTTTTTTTTTCATATGATAATTTGTTTATATAGAGGGAATGTATAAAAGGGAACTAAAGTTTTTAGTGAGGTGCTATGAGGCTGGTACCCGAGGAGATTGAACGTTATAGAAACGTGATTGGATGGCAGTCACGTTTCTCTCGCTTTATTGTACGCTCTTCGCGCATCTGTCGCGAAACCCTCGGTGTAGACCTTACCCAAATCCGTGTCCTTGAGATTTGCGCCCACTATCCCATGGAAAGCATTGGGTTTTACTGCGAGAAACTCTCTCTTCGTCCGAGTACGGCCTCGATGGCTCTTAAGTCTTTGGAGAAATATGGCTACGCTGAGCGCGTTCCTTCCTCTAAGGATGCACGTTCTGTGTGCGTCTGTGTTACCGAGGCTGGTTATGGGCTTTTCACCCAAGCCAAGAAGACCACCCGATTGATTGCGCAGGTTATAGAAGAAGACTTGGTACCTGGTTCCTATGAAGCCATCCAAGGCAAGTTGGACAGTGGCGGCATCCATGGTTTTCTCGAAAAGGTTGTCAATACCCGGATTATCGGGTTTGATAAAGCGTGCGATGATTTGCGTTTAGAGCTCGAGGGCGACGAGGGTTACCAACTTTACCGAGCGTCTTTGAGCCTTGAATGCATTGCGAATCTGATTAATGTGCTCGGTCGTGTTTGGAATGATTTCGGTTTAAACATGTGCTCTGGGCGTATTTTGGGCCATGTGTTTCTCAAAGAGGAACGAAAGGTCGACTCTGTCGGTGTTTCCGAGTTGAGAGATGTGTTGTTGATGCAACCTGCTCAAATCAGTGCGGGCATCATGAAGCTTGAGAACGAAGGTCTTGCGATTCGGATGAAGGGATCCGAGGATAAGCGCACCACCATGATTTCTCTTACAAGGAAAGGCAGGAAACTCGCGCTGTCTTCTCTGAAGAAAAATTATGAGAAACTTGAGGAACTCTCGCCTGGACTTGCGGATGTGGACCCCTCCCTTTGCTACAGGAACTAACCTACAGGAACTAAGTTTGTTCGCTCGTGGCGGGTTGGGATGCTTCGAGATGCTTTGTTCTCCAAAGCGGGTCAAAATTGCCGCTAGTCGCCCTCGTGAATCGAGATGCTTTGTTCGCTGTAGTTGGCCAAAATCGTTGCTTGTTGCCCTCGTGAATCGGAATTGCTGCTAGTCGACGTAGTGCAGGATGTTTTCCTTGTTTAGCATGAACTCATACGAGTTGAGATCCTCTCGCGGCGTCCATCCGATACTTTTCCAAAAGGCGTTGCCGCCTTCGTTGTCGTTAAACGCGACGAGCATGGCCTTGCTGATTCCCTCTTCGACAAGCGCTGCAAGACAAAATCTCACCATAGTGTGGCCGAGCCCGTGTTTGCGATATTCGGGCTCAACGCAGACGTGATAGAACGTCGCTTGCCGTCCGTCGTGTCCGCAAAGGATGCTTCCGACGATCTTGTCGCCGTCAAGAGCCACCACGCTCGTCGTGGGGTTTCGCTGTAAAAAGCGCGCGACATAGGGGTAGGAGTCGTCAAGAGAGCGTACGGCAAAGCCGGACATCCGCTCCCAAAGGGCGTGAACCTGCTCATAATCTTCTTTCACCATTGCGCGCAGTACGATATTGTTTTTCTTAGTCATGTGAGCCCCTTTTTTAAATCGCGTTTTTTGTAGTACAACGTGGTCAAGGCGGGGGAGAGCTTACCGATTGAATCGCTCCCAGAATTTTGTGCTAGCCAAAGCGGCTATCTCATGGTATAAGTATACATGAGCGTGCTTAAGGGCACGCGAAATACTTTCGACGTTGTGGGAAGTGGGCAGTGCCCGCTTTCTTTTGTTATAGGGCTGTTTTGAGAAGGGAGGACATGTGCTGACCGCAAGCGAACAAAAGCTTTTGGATGCTCTTGAGCCCCGTTCGGTTCAGGAAGGCGTCGAGGTTATCACCGTAGAGGTCGTCGGATCAAAAAAGTCTCCCACGATTCGCGTCTACATTGACGCTGAGGGGGGCATAAGCTTCGATGAGCTTGCAAAGGCCCAAGTTTGGGTCAACGAGATCATGGATGCTATCGATCCCTTCCCAGGCGCGTATGTGCTTGAGGTCTCTTCTCCCGGCATCGATCGTCCTTTGAGAACCCCTGCGCATTTCAACGCATTTGCGGGGAAGACCGCAACGGTGAAAACGACGGGCAAGGTCGATGGGTCGAGCAACTTCACGGGAACCATCGTCAGGGCTGATGAGAACGTCGTCGTCCTCCGATGTGAGAACGGCGAGATTGAGATTCCTGTTGAGAAGATCAAGCGTGCCCGTTTGAAAGGCGAGATCAACTTCAAGCGCTAACGCGCACGGTTTGTCCTGTTAAACGCAGGAAGAGTAGTGGTAAAGAGGGAGTTTTCCCATGTGAATCCAGGCGATTTGCGTCTGGCAGAAGAAAGGAAGCGTTGTGGCAAGTTCCGAACTTATCGAGGCCCTCCAGGCCTTGGCCCATGAGCGTAAGATTGACGAGTTCTATCTCATCGAGCGCCTTGAGGCGTCTTTGGCTAAGAGCTATCAGCATATCTTGGATTTGGAGTGGGACGCGCGTGTCATCATCGACCGTAACACGGGCAAGATTTATGTGTACGAGCTCGTTCCAGTAGGGGAGCCCGATGAGGAGACCGGCGAGTACTCCGAGTTCGAGGAGCGCGACGTCACGCCCGATAACGTGAGCCGTATCGCCGCCCAACAGGCAAAGAGCGTCATCAGCAGCCTCGTGCGTGAGGCAGGTCGCCAATCCATCTACCGCGAGTTCGCAGATCGCGTTGGCGACCTTGTCACGGGTACGGTCTTGCAGGGAACGCCCGAATTCACCATCATCAAGATTCGCGACGGTGTTGAGGCTGAGCTTCCCCATTACGACCTCAAGCGTAACCCCGGCGAGCGAAACGAACGTCCCGCCAACGAGCGCTATCGTCACAATCAGCGTCTCCATGTAATTATCATCGGTGTCCGCGACCCGCTCAACGATGCGAATACGCAAGGCGGTAAGGGCAAGAACGACTTGGGCCGTCCGTCCATTGTCGTCTCGCGTACCCACCCGGATCTGATTCGCCGACTCTTTGAGATGGAGGTCCCGGAGATCTACGACGGGCTTGTCGAGATCAAGTCCATTGCTCGCGAGCCTGGCGTGCGTTCCAAGGTTGCCGTTTCCTCTCGTGAGTCGAACCTCGATCCCGTTGGCGCCTGCGTCGGACCTCGCGGTAGCCGTGTCCGCAATGTCGTCGAGGAGCTTCGCAACGAGCGTGTCGACGTGATCCAATGGAGCGACGATCCTGCGAAGTATGTTGCCAACGCCTTGTCCCCGGCGAAGGTCTCCCAGGTCATCGTTGACGAGGATAACCATTACGCCACGGTTGTCGTACCGGACGACCAACTGTCCCTCGCCATCGGTAAGGAAGGCCAAAATGCCCGCCTTGCCGCCCGCCTGACCGGTTGGCACATCGACATCAAGTCGTCCAACTTCGGTGGTGAGCCCCTTCTCATCGATGAGGTTGATGACGAGGATGGCGAGGCCGAAGAGGGTTTGGTCATTTGTGCGTATGAGAACGAGGAAGGCATCCGTTGCCGCAACCACGCCCGTCCGGGTTCAAGGTTTTGCGGCGTGCATGCTGCCCAGGATGAGAACTAGCGTTTAAACGGGCGAGTTAGAACGGCAGGAATTACACCATGCAACAAGCGACGGAAAGGAAGAACGTACGAACCTGCATTGCATGCGGCGAGAGCGAGCGTAAAAGCGCTTTGCATCGCATTGTGCGAAACGCAGACGGTTCGGTCTCCTTTGACCCGACTGGCAAAGCGGCCGGTCGCGGTGCCTACGTGTGTGGTGAGTCTTGCCTTGCCTCTGCTCGCAAGACCGACAAGTTGAGCCGTGCGCTTCGGTGCAAGGTAAGCGATATGGATTACGAGCAGATTGCGAACGACCTGGTGCAGGTCGTCGCGGCGAGCCCGATGGAATAGGAGTGGTATATGGCTGGAATGCGTGTACATGAGTTGGCCAAGGAATACGGTTTGTCCAGCAAGGAGATGCTTGACAAGCTTGCTGAGCTGAAGATTCCCGCTAAAACCCATGCAAGTATGCTTGCTGGTGCCTATGTGGATAAGATTCGTGCCGCCATGGGCCCTGCGATCTCCGAGGGAGCGGATGCTTCTGAGGTTGTTGTCGTGGATGAGGCCAAAAAGGCAGAGGAGGAACGTCAGCGCGCCGAGCAGGCTGAGCGTCGTGCTGCTGTCGAGGCGGAGCGTGCGGCTCGCGAGGCGGAGCGCGCGAAGCGCAACCAGGATGTTGCCGTTCCCGCAAAGGAGGAGAAGGCCACAAAGCCCGCTCCCAAGAAAAGGTCAATCTTTGATAGCCTGAACGAGCAAATCGAGGCGGAGCAAGAGCGTCAACGCGTCGAGCAGGCTGAGCGTGCAGCTCGCGCAAAGGCTGAGGCGATTGCCCGTGAGGTGGCCAAGAAGCAAGCAGTCGAGGCAAGTCTTCGTGAGCGTGGCAACAAGCAACAGGCGCATGGTGCTCAAACCGAGCAGCATAAGCCCAAGCCGGTTGCGACGGCGAAGCCCGCGAAGTCGAATTTCTCGAGTTTGCTTTCCCAAATAGAGTCCGAGAAGCAGCGCATGGATGCCGCCAAGGAGCAAAAGCGGGCTGCTAAGGGTAATCAAAACAAGCGCGATAATGCTCGTCAGGACCGCAACGGTAACACTCAGACTCAAAATCAGGGCAAGAAGGGTCGCAACAAGAGGACCCCGAACACCTATGAGCCCGACGTGCCGGAGCTTTCCTCCAAGGAGGAGAGCGGGGAAGACCGCTATGCCCAAATGGCTGTGCAGGCCGAGAAGCTCCAACGCGACAAGGTCCTCGCCGAGGCGCGCGCGGCAGTCGCTGCGGCAAGCGCAAACGAGAACGAGGGCCGTCGTAAGAGCCGCAAGAAGAAGCGCGAGGCTGAGAAGCGTGAAAAGCTCGTTGCCCAGGCGGAGGAGCGCGGTATCGACGCGGCTTTGCTGCTTGATGACTCCGTCGTCGAGATTCCGCAAGGTGCGACGGTCGCCAAGTTTGCGGAGTTGCTCAATGTCGCTCCGAACGATGTCATCAAGAGGTTGTTCCTTCTCGGTCAGATGATGACCCTGACCCAATCCATGAGCGATGACATGATCGAGCTCATCGCGGACGACATGGGTCGCAAGGTGCGCGTCGTTTCTCCTGAAGAGGAGTTTGCCGTTGTGTACCATGACACCGAGGACGAGTTGAAGCATCGTCCGCCGGTCGTCACCGTCATGGGTCATGTTGATCATGGCAAGACCTCCCTGCTCGACGCTATCCGCGATACAGGTGTTGCTGAGGGTGAGGCAGGCGGCATCACTCAACATATCGGCGCTTCGGTCGTCAACATCAACGGAAACCAGATCACCTTCATCGACACCCCTGGCCACGAGGCGTTTACCGCGATGCGTGCTCGCGGTGCGCAGGTCACGGACGTCATTGTCCTGGTCGTAGCCGCTGACGACGGCGTCATGCCCCAGACCATTGAGGCTATCAACCACGCCAAGGCCGCCAACGTACCTATCGTTGTCGCCGTCAACAAGATCGACAAGGACGGGGCCAATCCCGATCGCGTTCGTCAAATGCTTACCGAGTACGATGTCGTGCCCGAGGAGTGGGGCGGACAAAACATGTTTGTCAATGTCTCCGCCAAGAAGAAGATTGGTATTGATGAGCTCCTTGAAACCATCATCCTCCAGGCGGAGGTCCTTGAGCTCAAGGCAAACCCCGACGCGCTTGCAAGCGGCTTTGTCATCGAGGCAAACCTTGACAAGGGACGAGGGCCTGTCGCTACCGTCCTTGTAGACCGTGGTACGCTTCACCCCGGTGACACCGTCGTCGCCGGTACGAGTTGGGGTCGCGTCCGCGCCCTTTTGGATCCCCGCGGAAAGAATGTCAAGCAGGCGGTGCCTGCTGACCCGGTCGAGATCCTTGGTTTGAACTCCGTTCCCACTGCGGGCGATGAGTTCCGCGTCTTCGAGGATGAGCGCGATGCCCGCAAGCTCGCGGAGGAGCGTGCGCTTCGTGCACGTCTTGCCGCCCAAGAGGCAAAGAGCCATATGAGCCTCGATGATTTGTTCAACCGTATTGAGGAAGGCAAGCAAACCGACCTCAACCTCATCGTCAAGGCTGACGTACAAGGCTCCATCGAAGCGCTTCGCGGGGCGTTCGAGAAGATGGATCAATCCGAGGTCCGTATCAACATCGTCCACGCTGCGGTCGGCGGAATCACCGAGACCGACGTCACGCTTGCAGCAGCATCCGATGCCATCATCATCGGATTTAACGTCCGTCCCACCGGTAAGTCCAAGCAACAAGCCGAGAAGGAACGTGTCGACATCCGTATGTATCGTGTCATCTACGAGGCGATTGAGGAGATTAACCAGGCTCGTGTCGGTCTCTTGAGCCCCGAGATCGTCGAGCAGGATACGGGCATAGCCGAGATCCGAGAGACCTTCAAGGTTCCCAAGGTCGGTACGATTGCCGGTTGCTATGTCACCGAGGGCGAGATCTCTCGTGACGACCGTGTTCGCATCGTCCGTGAGGGTACAGTTATTTTCGAGGGCGTCATCGAGTCTTTGCGTCGATTCAAGGACGACGTTAAATCCGTTAAGCAATCCTACGAGTGTGGTATCGGCATCAAGGGTTACCAAGATATCAAGGTTGGCGACACTATCGAAGGATTCAAGAAGGTCGAGGTCGAGCGCACGGAGTAATCTTGACCGCGCAAGCTGACCGGCGGCCAATTTCGTCAAACAAAACGCCTGCGGTTGCCTTTGTGCGCCGCAGGCATTTTCGATATAGAGGAGGTACCTATGAAACAAGGTTCTTCTAACAGACGGGTGAACGCTCAGGCCCAAGAGGTTATCGCCTCTATCCTGCTGTTCGAGATTTCGGACCCTCGTCTTTCCCTGGTGACCATCACTGGATGTGAAGTTTCCTACGATCGCGCGGCGTGCAACGTCTTTTACTCGGCCCCGCGCGGTGAGTATGAGTCCGTCGAGACCGCCTTCAAGAAGGCAAATGGGCGCATTCGCTCGTGTATGGCACGAAAGTTGTCGTGGCGTGTGGCGCCTGAGCTGCGCTTCATCCTCGATACGTCGGTTGACGAGGCCGAGCGAATCGGACGGGCTTTGCAATTTGAGTCCGACCGCGAGCCTGTCGCGGATTTCGACGAGTCTAACTACAAGATGTACGACGATCGTGATGAGGAATAGCCATGGCGATTACTCCTCAGACAAACACAACGCTCGAGAAAATCGCGTTGGCGCTCAAAGATGCTGACGATATCGTTATCGGGGGGCATATCTCACCTGATGGGGATTGCCTTGGCAGTCAGCTCGGTCTTGCGTGCGCATTGCGTCAACTCGGCAAGAATGTAACTTGCACTCTTGCGTCGGAGGCCCCGCTCGATCCCGGTCTTCTCTTCTTGCCGGGTTCTGGCGAGTTGGTGTATGCGGGCTTGCCGCAACGTCGACCAAAGACCTTTGTCGCGGTGGATGTGCCCACAAGAGATCGCCTTGGTGAGGTCCAATGGAAGCTTCACGAGAAAGCGTCGCTTACTATCACCATCGACCACCATGCGGTGGATTCCCGTATGGCTGCCCTGTCCTACACCGACCCGGATGCGGCGAGTTGCTCCATGCTTGTCTGGGAGGTCGCGAAGCATCTCGGCGTCACGCTTGAGGGCGATGTTGCCACTTGCACCTATACGGGACTGATGACCGACACGGGCAGCTTCCGCAACCAAAACGCCGACGCCCGGGCATTTGCGGCTGCAGCCGAGATGGTGGCGGCAGGTGCGGATGCCGGTGGTATCGCCTCGAACGTGTACCAAAGCAGGACGATAGCGTCTTTGCGTCTCGAGGCACGGGTGGTCGAACGTATGCGATTTGCGGCAAACGGCGGTTTCCTTATCTCCTACCTCACGTTGAAGGATTTTGAGGAAACGGGTGCGATGGTGGCTGACTCCGAGCAATCGGTCTCCTTGCTTCGCTCTTTGGCGGGCGTGCGCGTCGCGTGTATGCTCAAAGAGGTTGAAGGTGCAAAGGGGGTCTTCATCAAGGGGAGCTTCCGAGCCAAAGATGATACCGATGTTCGCGAGATCGCCAGTCGCCATTCCGGCGGTGGGCATCGTGCTGCTGCCGGATTCAAGATGTTTTGCCCCATGGACCACGCCATCGAGCAACTTGTCGACGAGTTCGAAGAGCTCTTGGGCGCTTAAGTCAAGGCAGATGATTAACCATGGCAAAGAAAAGAGGAGAATCCGGCCTTTCCCTGCTTGTTGGGGTCGACAAACCGGTTGGAATGAGTTCCCATGATGTCGTGAACCAAGTCCGCAGGATTTTCGGGGAACGTCGCGTGGGCCACACGGGCACCCTTGATCCCTTGGCGAGCGGAGCGATGTTGGTCTGTATCGGCCCCGCTACCCGTCTCGACAACTATATGGTCGGCCATGACAAGCGATACGTGGCTCGAATCGTTTGGGGCTTTTCTACCGACACCGACGATGCTGAAGGGGAGGTCACCGCCAAAGGCGAGCTTCAAGATCGGTTGTTTGACGAGGATTTCGTGCGTCCTTTCGTTGCCTCTCTCGTAGGAGAGCACAAACAATTGCCGCCGGTGTACTCCGCGCTCAAGGTCAAAGGCAAGAAAGCTTGTGATGAGGCGCGTCGGGGCAATGTCATTACGTTGCAGCCTCGTGATATCACGATTCATGACGCGAGGCTTGTAGGCCTTGGTTCTTTGGACGATCCGTATTGGGATGTGGAACTTCATGTGTCATCGGGCACCTATATACGCTCAATCGCGCGTGATGTCGGTATCGAGTTGGGGTGTCCAGCACACCTTGGGGTGCTTCGCCGAACGACGGTCGGTCTTCTCACCCTCGATGAATGTGTGAGCTTGGAAACTCTCGAGGACGTCGGAGTTCGCGCGGCTCTCGACCCCGTAGCCCTGCTTGGATTGCGTTTCTTGTATGCAAGAGACGCAGATGAGGAGCATGTTTTACATGGGGGGCGTCTGTCCGCCCGTTTGCCGTTGTACGAGCGTTGTTGGTCGCGTCCCGATATGGAGCTTTGTGCCTGCACGTCCGGTGTTGTTGAGAGCCCAACTCCTCCGCATGATGGGGAACTCGTGTCTGTCATCGTCGGCACGACATTGGCCGCGCTATACGAGTTTGACGGTAAGAAGAATCGCTATCAGGCGAAGTGTGTGTTCAATGTGGGGGTGTCTCGTGGCCAAGGTCTATAAGTTCTCTTCGACGGATTTCGATCAAGGGCTGTTTGCGGGTTGCGCTTGTGCCTTTGGCGTTTTCGACGGGTTTCATGTCGGGCATCAATTCCTCGTCTCGAGCATGATTAATCGGGCACGTCGAGACGGCGTGCGCTCTCTCATACTCACCTTTGATTGCGATCCTGACGAGTTGTTCCATCCTGAGAGTTTCCGAAAGATTATGACGGATGAGGAGCGCCTGTCGATGCTTGCGTCCAGCGGCGTCGATCTTGTCGTCTCCCTACCTTTCGATTGGGCGTTTGCTGCGCTTTCTCCCCAAGAGTTTCTATTGCAAACATTTGGAGAATGCGCCCCCTCAAGCCTGCACGTCGGTTGTGATTTCCGTTTCGGGGTACGCGCCAGCGGGAACGTCGAGACGCTGCGCGATTGGGCGCGCTCCTCGAATACCGATATCGTTCCCTACGAGCTACAACTTCGCGACGGGGCTCCGATTAGCGCTTCCCGCATCCGCGCTTTGCTCGCCGATTCTCGGATCAAGGAGGCAAACGAGTTATTGGGAAGGCGATATCGTGTGTCTGGCACGATCGTCTCCGGTCGCCGCCAGGGTCGTGACATGGGTTTTGCGACTGCGAACGTGAGCATCCCCGCTTTGCGGCAAACGCTCGGCGAGGGCGTGTATGCTGCCTATGGTTATTTGGAGGGAGAGCGCTACAAGGCTGCCGTTTCGATGGGGGCTTCTCCTACCTTTGAAGAGGCGGAGTCCGTATGTGAGGCCCATCTTCTTGACTTCGATCGCGATGTGTATGGTTCTGAGTTGACACTGGAGTTTGTGGAGTTTCTCCGCCCCATGAAAAAGTTCGATTCTGTTGAAGAGCTCATAAAAGAAGTCATGGCAAACATTCAATGGTGTCGTGACAACCTGTAGTACTTGTTCGGAAGGCGAGAACCCCATGAATATTTGTCTTGACAACTTGCCGCGTTCGATCGAGCTTGTCCGTGCTGAGGACGGGGCGCCAGAGCTTGTCCTTCTTGACCAGCGCCTGCTTCCGCGAAAGGTCAGCTACCTTAAGACTCGGAGTTGGGAGGTGGTGGTTGACGCCATAAAAAACCTTGCGGTACGCGGAGCACCCGCCATCGGGGTCGCAGGCGCGGCGGCGATAGCGCTTTGGATTGCCTCTGAGGGGGCAAAGCCGACAGACCTTGCCGCCGTTGCCGATAAGGTAGCAAACGCGCGTCCGACCGCGGTGAACTTGAGTTGGGCCGTGAAGAAGACGTGTGAGGTGGCTACGCGTGAGTTGGAGGGCAAGGACTTGATCACGGAGAAGTCCATCGAGGCTCTCTTTGATTACGTCAAGCTCTTGGAACAAGAAGACGAGCAGACCAACCGTGCCATTGGAGCCTATGGCGCCTCCTTGCTCAAGCGTCCTTCACGTGTGTTGACCCATTGCAACGCGGGCAGTCTTGCCACGGTGTTTTTTGGCACCGCCCTGGGAGTCATCTATACGGCTGCTGAACAGGGAAACATTTTGCATGTCTATGCCGATGAGACCCGTCCCGTTGGCCAAGGCGCGCGGCTTACCTCGTGGGAGCTTGCTCGTGCCGGCGTGCCCGTTACGGTTATTTGCGACAACATGGCGGCAAGTCTTATGGCACAAGGGAAGGTGGATGCCGTGTTCGTTGGCGCGGATCGCGTCGCGCGCAACGGCGATGCCGCGAACAAGATCGGTACCTATGGCGTTGCGGTTCTTGCGAACTATCACCATATCCCGTTCTATGTCTGTGCCCCCTTTTCCACGATTGACCCCGCTATCGAGGATGGGTCCCAGATACCCATAGAGCAACGAGCAGCGTGTGAGGTGATGGCTGAGCCCATCGATGGTGTCGAGGTGTGGAATCCCGCCTTTGATGTGACGCCCGCGTCCCTTATCACCGGCATCGTAACCGAGCGCGGTGTCTTTGCCCCGAAGGATTTGGAGGCTGCGCTCACTCGTTGATTCCTTGTTTGGCGGTCTTGCGCGGTGGCGTTATAATCTCGAAGCTATGATTTCATTGGAAGAGGGAAAAGAAGCGTTTTCGGCAGCGTTGCCCATCGTGTTGGGCTACGTTGCCATTGGTATACCCTGCGGCATCCTTTGCGACTCTATCGGCCTTGGGCCTTTGGAGGTTCTCTTGATGTCCTGCATCTTTTATTCCGGCGCAGGCCAGTTCATGATACCGAACCTCTACCTTGCGGGCACTCCGATTTTGTCCATCATCGCAAGCGTGAGCTTTGTGAACATGCGTCAGATGCTGTATTCCGCATCGTTTGCTCCCTATGCAAAAGACGCGAGCAAGCCTTTGGCGTTTTTGTTTGCCGCCTCGGTGACCGACGAGAGCTACGGCGTCTCTATCGAGCGTTTCCGCAAGGGCGGTTGGACGGTCGAGCGGGCGACCCTAGTCAATATCTTCTCCTGCACCTCATGGACGTTGAGCAACGTGGTAGGAACGCTTGTCGGGAGTCTTTTGGGAATTCCTCTCACCATCGCCTCCTTCGCCATGACCTCGATCTTCATCTGCCTGATGATCACCCAACGCCTCAGCGTCGAAAACGTGGTCGCCATGGTTGTCGCCATGCTCGGCGTCTATGTTTGCAAGCTTGTGGGTTTGACCGGCCCCGCCATCCTCGTCGGAGCCGTGCTCGGCGTCATTGCTGCTTTTGCGTTGTACAAGGCGCGCAAGGCGACAGGAAAGCTGGGGGATAGCGCCCGTGAGCATGGGGGAGAAGCGCCAGAGGGGGTGACACGCTAGATGGCTATGTCGGGAGCTGAGTTTTGGATTGTTTTCGCCTGTTGTACGGTGACCATGGTCATTTGTCGTGTCGTTCCGCTATTCGTGCTTAAAGGTCGCGAACTTCCAGAGAATGTGAGCTTGGCTTTGGGCTTTATCCCCCCAGCCGCGTTCGCGGCGCTTGTCGCCAACGACCTGCTCACGCCTGGGATGTTTGACGCGGGTCTATGGCCTGCCGCCGCTCCTCTCGTTGCGGCCCTTGTGGTCATCATTGTCGCGCGTACGACCAAGTCCCTTCTTTGGTGTGCGATTGCGGGATGTGTTGTGTACGCACTTTTGCTTGCCATCCCCCTATAGCGAGGTTGTTATCGATTCGGCGCACGACGTATGCGGGCGAGAACTACTATGAAAGCGATGAGCATCGCGCAGTAGACCATGAGCTTTTCCGCATGCATTTCGAGTACCTCGATGCCGGAGTTAATTCCGAGACCGTCGAGGATGAGCAATACGCCAATCACCGTGATGAAAACGAGTGCGAGCATCTTCATTTCGATGTGTCTGTCGATGAAGTTCGATATCGGATCGATGAACACCATCATCAGCAACACGGCTATCATGACCGCGAGAATCATGACGATGAGGTGGTCGGCAAGACCGACTGCCGTGATGACCGAATCGATAGAGAACACCACGTCCATGGCCATGATGGTGGCAATGGCGCGCACCAACCCGATCTGGTGTTTCTTTTGAGGAGAGTCGTTTTGGTCAAGGGTTGACGGGTCGCTTGCCTCGTCAGGGGAGTTTACCTCGCGAAGTTCGGTAATCCCCTTGTAGATCAGATAGGCTCCACCGCAAAGCATTATGAGATCGCGAATCGAGAGTCCGAACTCAAAAGAACCGAGCGGGATGGTGAACAACTTGTTGCTCATGTGCACCAACCACGAGGCGAAGCTGAGGAAGATGATACGCGAAACCAAGGCCCCAAGCAGTCCGAGATGTCGTCCCAACGATTCCTTTTCCTTGGGGAGACGATCGCAGGTGATCGTGATAAAGACAAGATTGTCGACGCCGAGGACAATCTCGAGGAATATCAAGGCGATCAGGCTGACCCACGCCTCGACCGAGGTAAAAATCGAAAGATCCATCATCTCTCCCTAGTTTCTCTCATAAAAAAACTCGTGACGCATTGCCGCACTTAGGTGGCGATGCGTCACGAGTCTCGCTGATTGTGATACGCCCAGGCGCTTTGGCCATGATGTTGAAACGTATCGCGCTATTGCGCCAACTACTCCCTCGTAATTGCTCAGTGCATACTAGCATCAAAACGAGAGGGTGACAATGCTACAATGGGCCGAGTTAGCAAAAAATACACGAACAGGGGAGTACACGTTATGGCTCACGAAAACGAAGACGCACCTCGGCACACGGCCGAGGCTGTCGACGGGAAATCCTTGATTTCTTGTGGCAACATCGTGACGCCTGACGGCTCTGCGCTTTTGCGTCCTCAAAGACTCGAGGGATTAAACCTGATTCTTGTGGCGATTGCCCTCATCATCGCGGCGATCATCGGTTACAACCTCTACTCTTTTGCTTCCAATAATTTCGTATATGCCAACGAGAGGCACCTAGAGGCGGTCAATGCCCAGATTTCACGTGGCGAGACCGTCAACCTTCCCTCTCTTGACCTTCTTGTGGGTTATGACGAGGCAGGGGCGTCCGCAAACCTCCTCTCGGCGGGCTACACTACGTTTGAGCCTGATTCCGTAGAAGGTTCAGCCTATGAAACGGTGAAAATTCCCTCGGATATGACAGCAGAGCAGGCTAAGAAGGTCTATGAGTCCGGAATCGCGAAAGCGGATGCGGCCACTGCGGCTAAACTGCTCACCGGCATGTGGCGTTTGTCGATGGGGGATGGCGATGACGGTAAGCTCCTTACCTTGCGTTATGCCGACTTCAACTCCGGATCCGCTGCGTCTGCCATAAGCGCCGCTATGATGGCGGAAGGACTTGTCGAGGACTCGGTCACCGATAGCGGTATCGATGAGAGCGGCAACACGTACAAGGTCGGAACCGGCTCTTCCAATGGCATCGACTTCACATGGCGAGTTTCTACCTGTGAGCTCAAGGAAATCTATAACATAGATGTCTTGCCCAATTCTGCCATGTACGTCGTTGTACGCATCTCGTACTAGCGTCCTTGCGAACAAGTAAGGGATAAGGGCTACAAAAGAAAGGGGGCTGCGGTTGCGGCCCTTTTATTTATCCTGAACGTTTCTGGTGCGCGGTGTTGTTGGTTTCCCCAACGCCACCAAAGTCGCTACAACCCTTTTATTCGTCAGCCTCGTTGCTGAACATGTGGTAACCCTCATTGGAGATGACCATCCTCATGGCGCCTGGAAGAACCCTTGCTGAGAAGGGCGTCGTGCGGTCTACAACCTCGCCGTCGTATTCGATCGGCAACGGTGGGTCCGCCTCCACAAAGATTTCGCGACCGCGATACAACTCGAGGTTGCCCCTTCGCGGGTTCTTGCCACCGCGGTCGAGCAATGCGTCACCTATAACGGGCAGAAGCTGGAGCGCGGTGTCCCCTTTGAGGACGGCCACGTCGAGCATGCCGTCGCGCGGCTGGTTTTCGTGGGTCACGGAAATATCGAACGGGATCTTGCTGAAGTTGACTATGAGGACGCCTACGCCCGCGCTTTCATGAACTTCTCCATCAACGGTTAGCCTGATCTTCGAATGGGTTGGCGTGATGTTTGCGGCCGCTGCGCCGAAATACGCAGCTGGGCCGAAAAGCTTCTTTCCGGGCTTCGCGTCACGCATGATAATGGCGTCGTATCCACAACCCGCCATGATTCCGAAACCGTAGGTGCCGTCCCCAATCTCCAACTCTCCCAGGTCAAAGTCAAGCGTCGCGCCCTCATGGGCCAACTTTGCAAGGGCGTGCGTCTCGTTGGGCAACCAAACGTTGCTCGCAAGGAGGTTGGCGGTACCGGCGGGAAATGGCAGGATTGGGATGCCGGTGTTGGCGAGTTGGTAGCTCACCGTTGCGATGGTGCCGTCTCCTCCGCTTGCCACGACAAGGTCAAAATGCGCGGCATCAAACAAGAGCTCACGGATGTCGGTGGTTCCATCGGTGGAGCGCACGACGACCTCCTCGCCGTCTTTCGCAAGGAGTCGCACGAAATCAAAGATACCGCCAAGGCCGCCACCAGAAGCCATGTTGTTGATGATGAGCGTTTTCATGGTTCCAATATACCTTGTGCGATAAGAATTTCAACGACCAACAATCGTTTGAGAGCCAGTATGTGGTTCGATGTTGGAACTCTCTCGATAGATTGGTATCATCTACTGATGTGCATTTCGCGACCTTGTCGTTGTGGCGGCGAGACGTCATTTGAGTAATGGTTTCCCGCCGCCGCAAAGGGGTTGCTTCTTGCTTACCACCATGGAAAGCGTTGTGCTTTCCGCCGATACGCTATGTGAGAAGGGCTACTAAATGGCGGTGACCCATATCAACAACCTTGAAGACCTTGAGGCCTTCGCAAAGCGCGCTGCGAGCTCCTCTGTGCTTGCCATTGATACCGAGTTTATGCGCGAGAAGACCTATTTTCCGATGTTGTGTCTGCTCCAGATGGCTACAGACGACGAGGTTGTCATCGTTGACCCCTTCGCTGTCACCAACCTTCATTGTTTGAAGGACCTCATGAGGAATGAGTCTGTGGTGAAGCTGTTCCACGCCGGGACGCAAGACCTCGAGATTATCTATCGAGAGGTCGGAGCGCTGCCTTGGCCCTTGTTTGACACCCAAATCGCTGCAACCCTCATGGGGCACACGCAACAGATCGGGTATGCGAACCTTGTTCATGCCGAGTGCGGTGTGGCGCTTAAGAAGATGGATTCGTTTACCGATTGGACGAGGCGCCCCCTGACCGATTCCCAGCTCTCGTATGCCGCAGAGGATGTCATCTATCTGCCCAAGCTTTATCGGAGCATGCGCAAGACCCTCAAGGAAAAAGGTCGTCTTGGTTGGCTTGACCAGGACTTTAAAGATCTCGTTGACCCGTCTCGCTACAAGGTCAATCCCCGTGAGCGTTTTCGTAGGCTCAAGCGGGCCTCCACGCTTACGCGTCGGCAACTTTCTGGTGCGCGCGAGATGGCGGCATGGCGCGAGTCCCGTGCCATTGCGCGCGATATTCCGCGCAAGTGGGTTCTAACTGATGAGCAGATTGTCGAGGCCTGCAAGCGAGAGGCGCGAACCGTTGACGAGTTGTATATGGTGCGTGGGATACGTGAACGCCTTCCTATCCGCGACGCGCGCATGGTTGCTGCTCTTATGGGCAAGGGATTCGACCTTCCTCCCGAGGAGTGGCCGTTGCCATCCGGCAAGAGTAAGAACGAGGCCAACGTCGATCTCGTGCTCGATCTTATGACCGCCCTTGTGCGTCTTCGTGCCCGGGAGAACAACGTAGCCCTCCATACCTTGGCTTCCCACGACGATCTCGTTTCCATCGCCCGTGGCCACACGGAGAACGTGGAGGTGCTTCGCGGTTGGCGGCGGACCATCGTCGGCGAGGAGCTCTTAGATTTGGCGGCGGGACGTATCGAGCTGTCGATAGACGGAACGTCGCTTGTCGTCCGCCGAGTCGAAGGCTAGCTTGCGTAGGGTTTGGATTAATCCTGTTTTTGGCCCTTTGGAGAGTCGGTGATGGTGCGACCCGCTCTATACTTCGCAAAAACCATCGAAGAGGGAGCTTTTGCCTCCCGATAGGAGAAACACATCATGAGTTACCTAATGTTGATTGTCCTCACGCTTATCATCGGACTGATTGCCAGTGCGTGGTGCAACTCGGCATTGAAGAAGTATTCCAAGGTTCCCTCTTTCAGCGGCTTGACGGGTGAGACGGTTGCGAGACAAATGTTGGCCTTCTACGGCATCAGCAACGTCCCCGTCAAAATGGGATCGGAGGGACAGGACTTTTTCGACCCTCGAAGCAACTCAATCACGCTCTCTCCCAGTGTGTTTAGTGGCAGGTCGGTCACTTCCTTGGCAACGGTTTGCCATGAATGCGGCCACGCTTGCCAATATGCCACCGGCTACACTCCTATGAAGGTTCGTAGCGCTATCGTTCCGGCGGTGAACCTTTGTTCCAATATCTGGATGATCATCCTGATCGTCGGTATCGCGTTGAATCTCGCAGGGTTTTACTACTTGGCAATCGCGCTCTATGCAATCTCTGTAGTCTTTGCCCTTGTCACCTTGCCGGTGGAGTTCGATGCCTCCAATCGTGCGTTGAAGTACATGGACCAGATCGGCCTGAGCAAGGACGAGCGTGACGGCAGCGCCGCGGTTTTGCGGGCTTGTGCGTTTACCTATGTGGCCGCTGCCTTGACCTCCTTACTCCAACTTATCTATCTTATCGGGATGCGTCGCGACTAAGCCTTTTGCCATGGAAAGACCGGAAAAGGAAAAGCAGCCACCTTTGAGCGTTTCCGCAGCGATGAACCTCGCCAAGGGAGCGTTGGAAAACGTTACGGTCAGGATGGTCGGCGAAGTCTCGGAAGTGAGCAACAAACCAGGGTACAAAGCTGTCTACTTCACGGTGAAGGACGAAACTGCGTCCTTGCCATGCATGATATGGACCAACCGCTACAAGAGTTGCGGTGTTGCGCTTACGGTGGGCAACCTTGTCGAGATCAGTGGTCGCTTTACGCTCTATGCGGCCAAGGGTCGCATGAACTTCGATGTGTTCTCGATCTCCCTTGCTGGTGAGGGTGAATTGCGTATGCGTGTTGCGGCTATCGCGAGGCGCTTGGATGGGGAAGGTCTTACCTCTCCTGCACGTAAGCGTCCGATCCCCCAACTCCCGGCAACCATAGGTGTCGTAACGAGTCCCCGCGGCGCGGCGGTGCATGACGTGCTCAGGACCTTGCGACGACGCTATCCTTTGGCGCGTGTTCTTTTGGCGGGCGTTCCTGTCGAGGGCGCGAATGCGCCTGCGGGCCTCAAGGAGGGTCTTCATGTTGTCACAGAGGCGGGGGCTGAGGTCATTCTCCTCGTGCGTGGAGGCGGTTCTTTTGAGGACCTTATGCCCTTCAACGACGAGGGCCTTGCGCGCTGTATCGCTTCCAGTCCCGTTCCCGTTGTGACGGGTATCGGACATGAGCCTGATACGACTATCGCGGACATGGTTGCCGACCTTCGTGCGAGCACCCCGACGGCTGCTGCTGAGGCCGTAAGCCCCGGAATGAATGTCGTCAACGACCGCGTGCGTAGCCTCGGATTACGGATGCACGATGTGCTCCACCGGCGTCTCGAGAGAAGTGCGATCGTTCTTGACCGCTATGTGACCCGTCCTGTTATGGCGGATCCCCATGTGCTCCTTTCTGGTTGGATCCAAGACGTCGATGGGTATGCGGAGCGTCTTGCGCGCGCACTTCCGAATTCCCTCGAGCGCAACCAGGCAAGCTTGGAGAGTGCGTATCAGCGCCTTGTCTCTTGTGGCATGCGTTTCGGTCGCGACGAGGCCTTGCGCATCGACTCTGTCCGCGCTCGGTTGTACGCGGGTCTCACCCGCGTGGTGGAAGGCCCAAGGACGAAGGCTTTGGCCAACATTGAACGTATGGTCGCTTTGGGCGCGGGACTGACACCGCGGTTCCAAAGCGAGCTTGCCATGTCCGCTTCCCGTCTCAACGACTTGTCGCCCCTCGCTGTCCTTAGTCGTGGCTACGCCATTGCACGAGATAGCGACGGCGAGGTCGTTCGCGATGTCGACCAGGTCAACATCGGAACAGATATCACTGTTGCGGTACAAAACGGGGAACTATTGTGTAATGTACTCGAGCGCGTACGAACAAAAGAGTGCGAATAGTAGCGATTTTAAGAAGACAGGAGATACGATGGACGAGATGAAGCCGATAGAGGAGTTGACATTTCGCGAGGCAATGGCCGAGCTTGATAGCGTCGTGAGCGTGCTTGAAAGCAACACCTTGGGCCTTGAGGACAGCCTTGTTGCGTATGAGCGGGGCGTAGCTCTTATCAGCGCCTTGCAATCGCGTCTCGGCACAGCCCAGCAAAAGGTGGAGGTGCTCATGGGCCAGTTGCAACCTGAACAAGACGATGCGGTTCAAGACAAGACACTTTCCTAGCAGCGGCGTTATTTTGTGCGCAAGTGGGCGTTGACGTAAGTTTCTTTGCGTTTTCGGTTTACGAGACCCCGCTTGCCGAAACAAATCGCCTGCGTTGTGCTCGTCTCGTACAATTACTCGGTACATGTTTTTAGGAGGCGATGGTGAACGTACTCGTCATAAACGCAGGTTCTTCGTCTTTGAAGTATCAGCTCATCAATGTCGAGACCCACAAGCTTATGGCTAAGGGTCTTTGCGAGCGCATCGGAGACGAGGCTGCGTCCCACAAGCACGGTATTGACGACAACGAGACGCGCATCACTATGCCCATGCGGGACCACAACGAGGCAATCGCCGTGGTCTTGGAATCCTTGACCACCGGTGAGCACAAGGCGATCGACAGCCTTGATGAGATTGACGCAGTTGGCCATCGTGTTGTGCAAGGTGGAAACTATTTCGAGCATTCCGTCCTTATTGACGACGATGTCATCGAAAAGATTCGTGAGCTTGCGGAACTCGCTCCTCTTCACAACCTCGCCGCTATCAACGGAATCAACGCATGCCGGGAGAACATGCCCGGTATTCCCATGGTCGCCGTCTTCGATACCTCTTTCTTTACCACGCTTCCTCCTCATGCCTATATGTACGCACTCCCTTACGAGCTGTATGAGAAGTATGGAATCCGTAAGTATGGCGCACACGGAACGAGCCATCGCTACGTTTCCGAGCGCGCTGCGGCCGTCATGGGCGAGCCGATCGAGGATCTCAAACTCATAACGTGCCATCTTGGCAACGGTTGCTCAATCTCTGCGATTGACCACGGTGTCGCCATTGACACGTCCATGGGCATGACTCCCCTTGACGGTCTCATGATGGGTACGCGTTGCGGATCTATCGACCCTGCGATCGTTCCGTTCCTCATGGAGCACGAAGGTCTGAGCGCGGACGAGGTTAACAACCTTATGAACAAGAAGTCCGGCCTGCTCGGAATCTCCGGCATCTCCAACGACCTGAGAAGCGTCCGTAAAGCTTCTGAGCTCGGTGATGAGCGCGCTATGTTGGCATACGAGATGTACTCCAACGCCGTTAAGAAGTATATCGGTCAATACATCGTGGTCATGGGCGGTGTTGATGCCATCATCCTTACCGCAGGCGTCGGTGAGAACTGCAAGAAGATGCGACGCATGATATTTTCCGGCCTTCAACCTCTCGGCATCATTCTCGATCAGAAGCGAAACGCCGAAGGCAAGGGCGAGCGTCTGATCTCCTCCGATAAGTCCAACGTGCATATCTTCATCATCCCCACCGACGAAGAGTACATGATAGCCCGTGACACGTTCCAGCTTGTCCATGATAAATTTGGCCTCGGCCTCGATGTCGAATTCTAGGTTGCTTGAATCCACCTTGAACCTCCGCTATTGTTAGGCCGAAAACTGAGACGTGACGCTTGAGGAGATTCATGGCACAAGACCGCTTACCCTATTTGGAGATACATCCCGACATCGAGGACCAGATACGTCTCGATCGAGTCAATTGTTGGCAAAACCCTTATGCGTTCCAAGATTGTGATGTCATCCGGCGCGAGAAGAAGCAACACGACGCCGCCACCGTTGTCCGTCCTGCCTTCGTGCGGGATATCGAGAAGATCCTCAACACGCCGGCCTATAACCGCTATGCCGACAAGACCCAGGTGTTCAGCTTTACCGAGAATGACGAGATTTGTCGACGTGGGCTCCATGTCCAACTTGTGAGCAGGGTTGCGCGCACCATAGGCCAAGCCCTCGGTCTCAACACCGACCTTATCGAGGCGATAGCGTTGGGCCATGACGTAGGACACACGCCCTTTGGACATGCGGGGGAGCGCTTCTTGTCCGCGCTGTACCAACAACATACGGCCGCCGAAGGTGCTGTTCGGTATTTCAACCACAATGTCCACTCTGTGCGTGTGCTTGACCAGCTATATCGTCGAAATATCAGCCTCCAAGTGCTCGACGGGGTCCTTTGCCACAACGGCGAGTTCGCTTGCCAAGTTCTTGAACGTGGGAACTTGGAATCGTTTAGTGATCTCGACGCCAAGGTGGAGTCGTGCATGGCCGACGAGCGTGTTATCTCTACCTTGCGTCCCTCCACGCTGGAGGGCTGCGTCGTGCGCGTCTCGGATATGATTGCCTATATTGGAAAGGATCGCTCCGACGCGCTTGCGCTTGGGGCCGTTGCCAACCTTGACCGATTTGACACGAACGTCATCGGTAGGACGAACTCCGAGATTATCAACAACCTGACCATCGATATCATTAACAATAGCTACCGGCGGGACCGCATCGCCATGAGCCGGGAGGTGTATGAGGACCTCAAGGTTGCAAAGCGTCAAAACTACGAGCTCATCTACATGCGTGAGGGAATGCTCGATGAGACGAGCAATGTCGTGGAGGACATGTTTGCAAACCTCTATGAGCGCCTTCTTGATGACGTGCTTATGGGGGATGAGTCCTCACCGCTGTTCCGCCACCATGTGAAACGCCTTTGCGAGGGCTCGTACTCACTTACGCCTGACGAGTATCTCAAGACTGATCCGAACCAGATTGTCGTCGACTACATGGCGAGCATGACCGATGACTATTTTATGGCGGTATATCGTTATCTGTTCCCAGGCGAAAACCCTGCGTTTACCACGCGCGACTATTGTTCTGATTTGTTGTAGGAGTTGCCGACATGATGGAAGTTTCGATTTTCAGCGACGGCAGCTCTCGTGGCAACCCAGGGCCTGGCGGCTATGGAACCATCCTGCAATGCGTTGATCCCTCTGGCAAGCTCCATGAGAAGGAACTATCCGGTGGCTATCAATACACGACGAACAATCGCATGGAGATACTGGGAGCGATTGTGGGGCTTGAGGCCTTGAAGCGTCCATGTCAGGTAACTCTTTACTCTGACTCCCAATATCTCGTCAACGCCATCAACAAGGATTGGATCGGTGGCTGGGCGAGAAACGGGTGGAAGAACTCGCAAAAGAAGGAAGTGAAAAACCTCGATTTGTGGAAACGCCTTTTGGAGGCGATGAGGATGCACGAGGTCACCTTTGTTTGGGTGAAGGGGCACGCAGGACATCCCGAGAATGAACGTTGCGACGCATTGGCGACTGCGGCTGCGGATGGCCCAGATAAGCTTAAAGACTTTGGGTGTCCGAAGGAGTAGTCGTTGATTTAGCTGGGCTTGCTCAACGTCTCTTTTTGGATGGCCTCTATTTAACCGCTCGCCCTCGTTTTTGTGCAAACCTTCGCGCTTACCTTGCCTGCTCGCTCGTCTGCCGTCGCGTGCGCATACGTCAATCATGCATGCTCTACCATTGAGTCATCTTGATTATCCGTAACGCACGCGTCGAGGGGAAATGAGGCACCATGTCTGATTTTTTGGCATCTATGCTCGAGAAGGCAAAGGCTGACAAGAAGACCATCGTTTTGCCGGAAGGCAACGACGAGCGAACGCTCAAGGCCGCAGAGAAGATCCTCTCCGAAGATGTTGCCAACCTTATCATTTTAGGTGACGTAGCGGCAATTGAGGGTTCCGGTTATGACCTTACAGGTGCGCGTATCGTCGATCCGCATACGTCGGAGTTGCGTGAGGGATACGCCGACAAGCTTTTTGAATTGCGTCAGGCAAAGGGCATGACTCCCGATAAGGCGCTTGCTCTCATGGACGATGAGTTGTATTTCGGAGTCATGATGGTCAAGATGGGGGAGGCCGACGGAATGGTTTCAGGCGCCCGCCATTCTACTGGTGACGTCCTTCGACCGAGCCTCCAAATCCTCAAGACCGCTCCCGGATGCAAGCTTGTCAGCAGCTTCTTCATCATGGTGGTGCCCGATTGCGAGTATGGTGAGAACGGCATGTTCGTTTTCAGCGATTGCGGCCTCGAGGTCCAACCCAATGCGGAGCGCTTGGCGTATGTCGCCTTGAACGCCGCGGAGGGTTTCCGCACCATGACCGGTATGGAGCCACGTATCGCCATGTTGTCCCACTCCAGCTACGGTTCGGCGAAAAATGACGACTCGACAAAGGTTGTTGAGGCGACGCGTATCGCCAAGGAGCTTGCACCCGAACTCTTGCTTGACGGCGAGCTTCAACTCGATGCCGCCATCGTCCCCGAGGTTGGTGCGTCCAAGGCCCCGACCAGTCCTGTCGCCGGCAAGGCAAACGTGCTCGTGTTTCCGGACATCGACGCTGGCAACATCGGTTATAAGCTTGTCCAACGTCTCGCAAAGGCGGAGGCCTACGGTCCGATCACGCAAGGCATCGCCGCGCCGGTCAACGATCTGTCACGTGGTTGCAGCGCCGAGGATATCGTGGGTGTCGTCGCTATCACGTGCGTGCAGGCCCAACACAAGTAGTTCGCTTGCGGGCAAGCTGGGCGTTCGAGGTTTGAGCGTTTAATAAAGTGAGCGTTTAGGATTTTTAAGCCCTTTGGCTGGCGCACGTATGGTTGGGCTTGGGCACGTTTGTCTAACTCGCGTTTGGTTAGGCCTGAACACGCTTACCTAACTCACGCGAAATGGCTCACGCGAGCAGCTCTGTGAAATCAGCGATGCAAAGATCGACCTCTTTTTGAATGACCTCGGTGTTTTGTGCCTCGTTTGACTCATCAATGACGGCTACCGCGAAGGCCCCGGCACGTTTGATGCTGCGAACAGCGGGGAGGATGTCCTCGAATATGACGCACTCCTCAACGGGGACGCCGATTGCCTCGGCGGCCAGCTCGTAAATGAGGGTCTCGCTTTTGTGGGTGTTGTAATCATCACAAAGACGGAACGCGTCTATAAGGTCGAAAGCATCGTTGCGCTCCAGGGCTGGTTGCAAAAGATCCATTACGAGTGAGGATGCAATGGCAACAGGTATTCCTGAACCTTTGAGCTCCTTAAGAAATGCGCGGGCTCCCGGCCTGAGGAGCACCCTTGTGCAATAGCTTTTCTTGGCGATACGGTTAAATTCGTTACAACATTGATCCACCGACATTTTCAAACCGAGTTCCTCGATGAAGTATTTTGCGGTTCCCTCAAAACCGAGGCCGACGATGCTGTCGGTATAGTCGTCGGGCAGGGCAAGGTGGTATTCCTCGCAAAACCTCCGATCGATGTCGTTCCATACCCACATGGAGTCGGCAAGCGTACCGTCAAAATCGAATATCGCACCGGCAAATTCGGTGCGGGCCGCACCAAGGCGGGCAAATGCGGGAATCTCAGGCATAACGACCTTCTTTTGCATATTCTGTTTGTTTGCACATGGGCGACAGTTTAGCCGAAGTTGCCGCTTTGGGGTGGCGCGAGCCCAGATATTGGGTGCGAGACGGGTCGAGCTTAAGCTATGAAAAGGGTATACTTTGCCGAGATAACAACGAGAGGACGACCCATGTATGGATTGAAAACCGAGAGCAGCTTCGACGCCGCCCATTTCCTTACCGACTACCACGGAAAGTGCGAGAACCTTCACGGTCACCGTTGGCGTGTCGTTGCATATCTGCGCGCCGACGACCTTCAAAAGGAAGGCACGATGAAGGACATGGTCGTGGACTTCGGCGAGTTTAAGAAGGCGCTGCGTACATTGACCGAGGAGCTTGACCACTCCTTCATCGTCGAGGAGGGTTCCCTTATGCCTGAAACGATTGCGCAATTGGAGGCCGAGGGTTTCGAGCTCTCGATGCTTCCGTTCCGCACGACGGCTGAGAACCTTGCCCGCTATTTCGCACAACGTCTTGACGAACAAGGTTTGCCGGTATGCCAAATCGAGGTGTACGAGACCCCCAACAACTGTGCAATCTATTACGTCTAAGGACACAAGCATGGCAAAGACCGTAAAAACCAATCGCACTGAGAAGCTTCCTGTAGCCGAACGCTTTGTCAGCATAAACGGCGAGGGTCCCTTTGCGGGAAAGCCTGCTGCCTTTATTCGCTTCGTGGGGTGTAACCTCACATGCTCCTATTGCGACACCCGTTGGGCATGTGACTTGAAATGTCCCTGTGAGTGGCTTGACGCATGGGCGCTTGCCCAATGGGTTGCTGAGACCGGAGCCCACCACGTGACGCTTACAGGCGGTGAGCCCCTGCTCCATCCAATCTTAGGCGAGTTGCTCCGTCGCCTTGTCAACGGCAAAGGTCCGCACGATCTTCCTTATGAGCTTCCTAAGGACTTGGTGGTCGAGATTGAGACGAATGGTTCGGTATCCCTCAATCGGATTGAGGCCCTTTTAAACTTCCTGCCGAAATCCCAGTCTGAGCGCATCGTCTTTACCGTCGACTATAAGCTTCCAGGTAGCGGGATGGAGTCGAAAATGGACCGGGGCGTCTTTGCCTCGCTTGGCATGCGAGATGCAGTCAAGTTCGTCGTTTCTGACCGCAAAGATCTTGATCGTATGAGGAGCGTTGCGGCACAGCTTGATCTTTGGAATCGTACCCAGGTCTTTGTGAGCCCTGTGTTCGGGGCAATCGAGCCTGCAGAGATTGCCCAATATCTCATCGACAACAAACTCTTTGGTGCCCGTCTCCAACTTCAATTGCACAAGATCATATGGCCTGGTGTGGAGAAGGGGGTCTGACATGGGTGAAGTACATGAGCGCGCGTTGGTGCTCGCAAGCGGTGGCGCGGACAGCACGACCTTGCTCGCCTTGGCGGTCGAGCGCTACGGAAGGGAAAACGTCATCGCGTTGTCGATCTCGTATGGCCAAAAACATGTTCGAGAGATCGAATCTGCGAAGGCGGTCGCAGCCCACTATGGCGTGCCGATTCGGTTTCTTGACCTCGGCGTTGTCTTTGCGGGGAGCGATTGCAGTCTTTTGTCCGGCTCTTCCCAAGATATTCCCCATGAGAGCTATGAGGACCAGTTGGATCGCTCGCAAGGCTCTCCTGTTTCGACCTACGTTCCTTTCCGCAACGGCTTATTTCTGTCGGCAGCAGCAAGCGTGGCCTTGTCACAGGGGTGTAGCGTCATCATGTATGGCGCACACCACGACGATGCCGCCGGCAATGCCTATCCGGATTGCTCCCAGGAGTTCGTTGAGGCCATGGCTGCGGCCATCTCGCAGGGAACGGGAGGGGAGTTGAGATTGGAAGCTCCTTTTGTGAGTTGGACAAAGGCTGATATCGTAAGGCGCGGTCTTCAAATCGGGGTCCCCTATGAGTTGACGTGGAGTTGCTATGAGGGGGGAGACAAGCCTTGCGGCGTTTGCGGCACCTGCATCGATCGCGCGCGTGCGTTTGAACTCAACGGGGCGGTCGACCCGCTTTTGTCATAGATTATGTCGCAAAACTAGGACCCCCGATTCTCCCGTAACCTGATACTTCTTTGTAGGCATTCGTTTTGTGCGATAAAATGCTTGTTTTGAATAGAGAGAAGGAGTTGTTATGGGTGATACACGACAAAAAGAGGGGCTTGAGCTTCTGGGATCAAAGACGACGATCTATCCAAGTGATTATGACCCCGGCGTCCTTGAGACGTTTGTGAACAAACACCCTGACCACGATTACTTCGTGAAGTTCAATTGCCCCGAGTTCACGAGTTTGTGCCCTATCACTGGCCAGCCGGATTTCGCGACGATTTACATCTCGTACGTCCCCGATATCCGCATGGTCGAGAGCAAAAGCCTCAAGCTGTACCTGTTCAGCTTCCGTAACCACGGAGATTTCCATGAGGATTGCGTCAACAAGATCATGTACGACCTCATCGACGCCATGGATCCCAAGTACATCGAGGTTTGGGGCAAGTTCACACCTCGAGGCGGTATCAGCATCGATCCCTATTGCAACTACGGTCGACCTGGCACGAAATGGGAAGAGGTGGCATGGGCCCGTTTGAGCTCCCATGACCTGTATCCCGAGAAGATCGACAACAGGTAAGCGAATATGGCTACCTCAGACCTTGAGGCGCGTATCGATCGTGCCTACCAACTCCATCATTCGCACTACAGTTGTGCCCAAGCGGTAGCTTGCGCGATGTGCGATCTTGTCGATCTTGACTATGAGGTCGCTTTTGACACCCTCGACGGTTTCGGCGGAGGCATGGGCGGCTACGACCAGACCTGCGGCGCCGTGTCGGGCGGCGTGATGATCTTAGGCTTTGGGCGCAGCGACGGTTCGGCTGCCTGCACGTCGAAGCGCGAATCATATCGAATTTGCCACGAGCTTTGTGCGCGGATCATGGAGCATTACGAGTTTGACACGGTTTCTTGCGCGGAGATGCGACCCCATGACCAACCGCCCGAGGTCGTGTTTGCGACATGTGACGGCTATATCGCTCGTGTCATCGAGGTTACCTACCAACTCCTTGAGGAGAACGGGTTGCTTGCGAGTAAGTGAGCATTGGCGCCCTGTTGAATGTCGAAAGGAGTATCGGATGAACGAACGAGAACTGCGTGTACGTCTTATCGCCCTCATAACCTACCTGATGAACGAACGGCCCGACACCATGGACAACGAGCAGGTGTCCCTTGAGACGCTTGGCGAGATGGTGATCCCATCGCTTTGGACGATGTTTCGTTCCTTGGTGAACCTGCGTGAGCCGAAAGCGGGACATCCGCGTTTCTATGAGACCCAAGACGAGGTCTTGAGCTATTTCATAAACAAGGACCACATTGCGACTATCGAGGATGCGACGCTTTCGCCTGACAACGATCGTATTGGCCTTTGGCGTGGGGATATCACCCGTTTGAAGGTCGATGCCATCGTTAACGCCGCGTCCAAGGAGCTCCAAGGTTGTTGGGTTCCGGGGCACAATTGCATAGACAATGCTATCCACACCTTTGCTGGTGTCCAACTCCGCGAGGAATGCGCGCACATCATTGAGGCGCAGGGCCACGAGGAGCCCGTTGGCAAAGCTCGGACTACGTCTGCCTATAACCTGCCTTGCACCCATATCATTCACACGGTTGGACCTATCGCGAACGGCAAGCCCACAGACCGCGACCGCACAGATCTTGCGTCGTGCTATTCGAGTTGCCTTGAGGCTGCCCGAAGCGTTCACGCCAAGACGCTTGCCTTTTGCCCTATCAGCACGGGGGTGTTCGGATTTTCCCAAGAAGAGGCTGCTGACATCGCATATCGGACAGTTGCAGATTGGCTAGGTGCCCATCCCACCACGGATATCACCGTCATCTTCAACACCTTTGATGCCGATTGCGACACCGCATACCGTTTGGTATTGAACCTTCCGGAAGGCGAGGAGTAGGGATGCCTGCAGACGGGACAGGGCAAAGGGGAACCATGCCGGGGATGGGGTATCGCAACGAGGCTAAACCCCAAGAGATCCCCGACGTGCCTTTTAAGACGGTTGCAAGGAAATTTATCGAGTACTACAAGCCCTTCACGTTGCTGTTCTTGGCTGACCTAGTCGCTGCTACCATCCTCGCCGTGGTGGACCTTGCCTTCCCCCAGATACTCAATTTCTTCGTGCGCGACTTCTTTGTGAACGCGACTGATGCAATCTTGGATGTCTTGCCTTGGGTGGCTGTCGCCATGATTGTTCTCTACCTCGTGCGTAGCGGGTGTCAATGGTTCGTCGCCTGTTGGGGCCATATCATGGGAGCCCGCATGGAGGCGCGTATGCGTATGGACCTCTTCAAGCAATATCAGAGGCTGTCGTTTAGCTACTACGATCGCAACAACACCGGCGAGATGATGTCCAAGCTTGTGACCGACCTCTTCGACATCTCGGAGGTTGCCCACCATGGCCCCGAGAACCTGTTCATAGCGTTTTTTAAGATCATAGGATCGTTTGTCCTTCTCATGATGGTGAACGTCCCGCTGACTCTTGTCATGTTGGTCGTCACAGCCGTCATGATGGTGTATTCCTGCGTCGCAAACTATCGCAAGCGCACCATCTTCAGGCAAAACCGCATACGTATGGCAGGTATGAACGCCCGCCTCCAAGATTCCCTCGGAGGAATCCGCATCGTCAAGAGCTTTGGAAACGAGGACATCGAGATTGACCGCTTCGGCGACACGAACGAGCAGTTCATCGAGACAAAGGAGCGCTCCTATCGCTTTATGGGGCAATTCCAATTGGCGAGCAGCCTGTTCCGCGGTGCGCTTTACACGACGACGGTCGTAGGGGGTGGGTATTTCGTCGCGACCGGCGGAATGGCCCCTGCGGACCTCATTCTCTACGCGCTCTACATCGGTATCTTTATCGCCCCTCTCGAAATGCTCATCAACTTCACCGAGACGTTCCAAAAGGGATATGCGGGCTTTCGTCGCTTCGTTGAGACCCTCGCGGAGGAGCCGGGAGTTGAAAATGCCCAAGACGCTGTCGATCTCATCTCCGTAATCGATAGGAACGACGAGGGTCCTGGCAATGAGCAAGACGACAACGTGGTTGCCCCAGGAGTTGAGTTGCGTGACGTTCACTTTGCCTATGCGGACGGACCGGAAGTGCTCCACGGCATAGACCTTGACATTCCGGCGGGCAAGACGGTTGCCTTGGTCGGGCCAAGTGGCGGCGGCAAGACCACGACATGCAGCTTGTTGCCCCGCTTCTACGATGTGACCTGCGGCAGTGTCTCCATTGCGGGTATTGACGTGCGCCATGTCACGCTTGAAAGCCTACGCTGTGTCGTGGGTATCGTTCAACAGGATGTGTATTTGTTCGAGGGGACTATCCGCGACAACATTTTGTATGGGCAGCCAAACGCCACCGAAGAGGAGATGGTCTGGGCGGCAAAACAGGCAAATATCCACGACTTCGTGATGAGTCTTGATGCGGGATATGACACCTTCGTAGGAGAGCGCGGAGCACGCCTCTCTGGCGGACAGAAGCAACGCGTTGCAATCGCGCGCGTCTTCCTCCGCAACCCGCGCGTGCTCATCCTCGACGAGGCGACCTCGGCCCTTGATAACGAGAGTGAGGGTCACGTGCAGGAGGCGCTTGATGCTCTTGCCGTCGGACGAACGACGTTGGTCATTGCCCATCGTCTCAGCACTATCAGAAACGCTGACTATATCGCCGTCATCGACGAGGGTCGCGTCGTGGAGCGTGGGACCCACGAAGAACTCATGGCGCTCGGTGGCATCTACGAGCGTTACTACTCGATGCAGTTCCGGTCCTAAAGTTTTGGTCCTAAAACTTTGGCCCTCAATTTGGTCTTAAAGCTTTGGTCCTAAGATTCCGGTTCTTTAGACGTCACCCCTTAAGGACGACAGCCTAAAGCTTGAGTCCTTTGGACGAATGCGTCTCGATTACCTTTGAAACGGCCGCACTTCGAACACGGGCGCAAGTGGGAGCGTGCGGCTGCGTTATACTGCGTGTGTACAAAACGACGTTAAGGCGAAGTACCGTAAGGAGGTGGCCCGTGGCTGGTGGTCGAATCAGCGATGAAGACATTCAGAAAGTCCGCGAAGCTACCGACATTGTTGCGCTTGTAGGGGAGCGTGTCCCCGTCAAACAGCGTGGACGTGACTTTTGGTGCTGTTGCCCCCTCCATAACGAGAAGTCCCCGTCTTTCAAAATGGACCCAGTCACACAACTTTGGCATTGCTTTGGCTGCCATGAGGGCGGTGACGTGTTCGGCTACGTCATGAAGACGGAGGATCTTACGTTTCCCGAGGCGGTACGACGTTTGGCAGAGCGTGCCCATATCGAGATCGCTGAGACCCAGGCCAGAGGGAAAAGCGTCAATTCGAGTCGTAAGGCCCGCTTGAAAGACGTCTGCAAGGAGACTGCCGAGTACTACCACACCCAACTTATGCGTAGCCGCGACGACGGTGCCGCCAAGGCGCGTGCCTATCTTGCGGGTCGCAACCTCGGTGGATCGGTCCCAAAGACGTGGAACCTCGGATATGCGCCCGGTCGTGGCTCCTTGGTGCGCCATCTTATCGCTAAGGGGTTCAAACCTGATGAGCTCATCGAGGCAAACGTTGCCTTGACGGGGCGTGATGGGAAGTTGCGTGATCGGTTCTACGAACGCGTGATGTTTCCGATCAACGATATCCAGGGAGATTGCATCGCCTTCGGCGGTCGCATTATGGGCGATGGCCAACCGAAATACCTCAACAGCCAAGAAACCCCTATCTTTCACAAGTCTGAGGTGTTGTTTGGCCTCGACCATGCAAAGGGCGCCATGACCTCTACTGGTATCGCTGTCGTGGTTGAGGGCTATACCGACGTCATCGCCTGTCATGAGGCGGGCATGTGCAATGTGGTCGCAACTCTTGGCACCGCGTTGACGCGCCAACATATCCGCGTCCTCTCGCGCCATGCGAAAAACGCCATCGTGTATCTTTTTGACGGAGACAGCGCAGGCCAGCGTGCAGCAGATCGCGCCCTTGGGTTCATCGATTCCAGCATGACGCCGGAGGGGGCTCGCAATCCGATAGAGTTGCGCGCCGTCACCCTGCCCGATGATCTCGACCCCGCAGATTTCATCGCCAAGCGTGGTGTCGAGGAGCTCCAGAAAATCATCTCGTCGTCGAAGCAGCTGTTGCAATACGGCATCGACAGGCGTATCGCTGCCCACGACCTATCGACCCCTGAGGGGCGCGGTGCGGCAATGCATGACGCCCTCGCCATCCTTGCCCCGATCAAGGACTCGGTACTTGCCCAACAATACGCCATGGAGATCGCAAGCCTTACTCGTATGCGTGAGGGGGACGTGCTCGAGGCGCTTGGGCGTCTTAAGGCTCCCCAACACTTCCATGAGGAGACTTCGGAGCCGACGGAAGGTAGTGGTCGCCGCGTCCAAGCGCAAAGGACGAGCGAAGCTAGCCTGTCCGCGTCTGAGCGAAATAGACGCGCCGTCGAGCGCAACCTGCTTGCGCTTTGCGTGCGAAACCCCGAGGTTGCGATCGAGCATGCGAACTCCCTGGCCGGAACGCAATGGCATGATGCGATGAACGCCCAGATCGCGTCGTCGCTCTTGGATGCTCTTGATGACAACCCCCAAGCGAAGCCGGCAAGCCTTGTCGCGTTTTGTGTCTCACGCGTTCCCGCGGCGGGGTCGGTTTTGACCGAGCCGCAATTTGACGAGGGGATAGATCCGTCTAGGATGGCAAAGTTTCTTTGCGAGGAGATCGCTATCGGGGACATGGAGGATTCCATCGCGAGTTTGCGCGCCCAGATGGCGGGAAGCGATGACGGTCTGTTCGAGGTTGTCTCTGCGATGCAAAAAGATCTTGAGGTACGGCGGGCGAACCACCGCCCGCTCTAGAGATTAGGTAGTTGACGTTGCCGTATCGGCACGAATGTGTACGTAAAAGGAGAACTAACATGTTGAAGGTTGTTATCGCCCCGGATTCGATTCTGAACACCGTGTGCGATCCGTGTACGGTGGGGGACCCCACGTTGAAGGGTCTCGCAGAGCAGATGGCTGAGACGATGTATGAATCCAACGGATGCGGTCTTGCGGGACCCCAGGTCGGTGTCACGAAGCGCATCGTCGTCATCGATTGCGACGATTCCGAGGTTCGAAATCCTATAACCTTGGTCAACCCCGTGCTTGTTGAGACAAAGGGCAACAAGGTGTGCGGGGAGGAAGGATGCCTTTCGTTGCCCGGCATCACGGTCGAGATTTCCCGTCCTGAATGGGCTCGTGTGACCTATTTTGACCTTGAGGGGAACGCTTGTGAGATCTCCGGCGACGGGCTTTTGGGACGTTGCCTCCAACATGAGCTTGACCACCTTGACGGCAAGACCATGCTCGAAAGCTGTAATCCCCTCAACCGCCTTAAAGCGTTGCGCGACTATGAGACCGCGCTTGCTTCGGGCGCCCGCCCCGGTGAGACTTCTGTCAGATAGATTTTGTGACTGCGTTAGAAACGGAGATTTGGCATGCGCATTGTGTTCATGGGTACGCCTGCCTATGCGGCTACCATTCTGGAAGAGATCTCATATCAACATGACGTAGCCTGCGTCTATACGCGACCTGATGCGGTTCGCGGACGTGGCAAGGCCAAGGTCCCCTCAGAGGTCAAGCAGACGGCGACTCGTTTGGGACTCGAGGTGAGGACTCCCTCTACGTTGCGCGATGAGGCGGTAGTGGAGGAGTTGCGCTCTTGGGATGCCGATGCCTTCGTCGTTGCGGCGTATGGCGCCATTTTGACTTCGGAAGTGCTTTCCATACCACGCCTGGTGTGCCTTAACGCCCACGCTTCCATCCTTCCTCGCTGGCGAGGTGCCGCACCTATCGAGCGCGCGATCCTTGCTGGTGACGATAAGGTAGGCGTCTGCATCATGCGTATGGAGGAAGGACTCGACACGGGAGATTGGTGTGTATGCCGTACGACCGAGATTGCTGACAAGACGGCAGGGGAGTTGACTGCCGAGCTTGCGGATCTTGGAGCCCGAGCGATGCTGACCGCCCTCAGTATTGTGGAATCTGGGGCCGCTCGTTGGGAGGTCCAAGGCGAGGAGGGTGTTACCTACGCCAAAAAGATCGAAAAGCATGAGCTTGATATTGCCCCATCCGATGACGTCATGACGGCTTGGCGGAAGGTGCAAGCCTCAGGCGTTGCCCATCCCAGTCGCATCTCAGTAGGAGGAAAGTCCTTGACGATTCTTTCTGCTCGCCCCGTAGATGACGCCCATCCAGCCGTCTCAGCTTTGGGCTCGCTTGACTTGGAAAGCGGAAGCGTCCGTCTCGCTGCAAAATGCCTCGTAATCGGGTTAAAAGATGGCGCGCTTGAGCTTGTACGGGTCAAACCTGATGGGAAGCGGGAGATGGAGGGCGTTGCCTTTGCGAGTGGCCTCCAAGGTCTAAAGCTTGGTGGCGTCACGTGGGAGCAGTTGTAATGTCTGGAACTTGGAAAGAGCGCGAACGCGAAATGTGCCATGCCAGCCGTGCGCGCCTTATCGCATACGATGTGGTCTCTGAGGTTCGTCGTCGTCGTGCCTTTGCGCACAACGTGCTCGATGCGCGACTCGCTTATGAGAAGGGATTGCCCCCGGAGGAGCGCGCGTTTGCCATCACCCTCGTACTTGGCGTGACGCAGACAGCGGGGACGCTTGATGAGGTCATCACCTCCGTGCTCAACGATTCGCGCGACGTGCAACCTGATGTGTGGGACGCCTTGCGTATCAGCACCTACGAGATCTTGTTTCTCGATAAGGACCCGTATGCCGCGGTCGACCAGGGCGTGGAGCTTGTTCGCTCCTTCAATCCCCGGGCGAAAAACCTTGCGAACGCCGTCCTTCGCCGCGTATCACGCGTCAGCAAGGATTTTCCTTTCGGTGATCCCGATGCCGACCTTTCCGCGTTTGCGCGTAGCGTCGGTTTCCCACTTTGGCTTGCCGAGTTGTTGGTGTCTCGCCTTGGAAAGGAGAAAGCCCAGGAGTTCATGAGGGCCTCAAACGAGCCGGCCCCGGTGTTCATGGCGGTCAACCTAGCAAAAGCGGGAGATCGCGAGGTATTCGAGACGTTACGGGACGCAAATGCTGAGCCTGAGACGTACTCGTTCGAGGACCAGGTCGTTCCCGGTTGCTTTCTCATTAAAAACAGCCACGCGCTCTCTGACGGTCGCGTCAAGCACCTGTTCCAAACGGGTAAGGTCCTTGTGTCCGATGCCGCGTCGCAATACATCGCAGCCATGGCCGCGCAAACCGCATACGGCAGCCGGTGTCGCGAGGAAGACGACGAGGTCAAATTCCTCGAAATCGGTGCTGGGCGCGCAACCAAGACCATCCTGCTCCAAAGCCAATCGAAACGCATCAAGGGCCGCTATCTCTCTATGACCTGCATCGACAATCAGGATTTCAAGGTCAATCTACTTCGCAAGCGTCTTGTCGAGTACGGCTTGCCGAAGGCGCGTGCCAAGGTTGCCGATGGCACAAAGCTTCTTGACTCCTTCGAGGCTTGTTCCTACGACGCGGTCTTTCTCGATGCCCCTTGCACCGGTATCGGCACGCTCCGTCGCCACCCTGAAATTCGTTGGCGTGTGGATAAGGACGCGATTCTTGAGTCGGCCAGGTTACAATCAGCCCTGTTGTCCAATGCGGCAGAGATGGTGAAGCCTGGTGGCGTTTTGGTGTATGCGACATGCACGGTGACCTACGAGGAGAACGTCGGCGTCGTCAAGACCTTCCTTGAGACCGACCTCGGGAGCAAGTTCCGCGTCGCGCCTATCAACGGCAAGGCTGCGTTTGTTTCTGAGCTCTCCCATGGGAAAAGCGATGCCCATTTTGCGGTCCGCATGGTCCGTCTGTCCTGAGGACTCGAAGATAAGCCCGGCGACGCAAAGCGCCGGATGGTTGCTAACAGGTTGATGGCGGGTTGACGGCAGGCTTGATGGCGGATTGACGATGGAGGGGTCGCAGTTCGTCTTAGAGGCGCTCGACCTGTTCGTCTCGCTCTGCCCTTAGGGGAGCGCGACCTGTTCGACCCCTAGGCCTACGGGCGCTCGACTTGCTCTGCCCTTAGAGGCGCTCGATCTTGACGCGGGCCTCATTGACAACCGGAAGCTTGTTGCCGTTGTCAATGACGAACTGGTAGGCCCTGCGTGCCCCTTCGATATCTCCCTGGCCTTCAAGGATTCCCCCAAGCGCGTCGTAATCAAGTACGCGGATGCGCTGGGGGGTGGAGGAGGCAACAACCACGCCCTCGAACAGGCTCCTCAGTTTGTCGGTATCTCCGTTTGCCAACGAATTCAACAAGGAGATCTCGAAATTCAGGAAAGCAATCTTGTCTTTTACCTCGTCAGATTCGTTGCCAGCCAAAAGCTCTTGGGCTTCACGGGCAAGGGTGAGGGCGTCATTTGCCCCATGGAGACGCAAGGTCAAAGGCTCGATATTGATAAGGATTCCGGCGCGAGCGGCGTTAGGCGTCCCCTCCGGGATGTGCTCAAGCATCATCTGCTCCATCATTTGAGCGTCTTCGGTAGCACCAGTATCGACACAGGCAAGGGCGAAGGGGGCCAAAAACCATGCGCCCAACTCCGTGGTACCCCTTGCGTAGCATTCCCCATAAATCGCGGCTGCCGCTTGCTTGCCTTGCGCGCGGAAAGCCTCGGGGTCGCATTTCTCGTTGTATTGCGCCAAAGCCTCCTCGGCTTCACGCTCGGCGCGATTCGAGAAGTATCTGCCCGTTATAAATAAAAGCAACAGCATGCAGACAAGGAAGGTGATGCCGCCGTAGATGCCCGACATCAAATTGATGCCGAACGCAAGCCAAAGCACTCCGATGATGACAATGGGCACGCCAAAAGATATCGCATAGCACATCGCACGATAGTTTTTGAAATAGGCAAGCATGGGTACCTCCATGGGATACGGGTGTTTCGTGTCCATACTACCATCAAAGGATGAAACCTCAGGTTCTCCAAAAAATAATTGCCTTTGCGCCGCTTGGTCCTTCTTTTGTCAAATGTGGACTTCCTCGCCTTTGCGCGCTTGCAATACGTCTATAATTCAAAACGTCCTTTAAATGCGGTACAGAGAGACCGACAAGGCATACGCGCGATGAGCGCCCAAAGAAAAAAGGGCGCGCAACACGAAGCCTTTGTAGTCGCGGAGGCTTATTTATTATCTCCGCGAAGACAACAGCGCAATTTGCGCTTCGGCCCGCTGTACGCACTCGACTCGCAGGAGGGTGTGTATGACCGAAGACCAGAAGGTCAGATCCGTTTGTATGCAAGCGGATGACATAGAGCGCGCTATTACGCGCATGGCCCACCAGATCCTTGAGGCCAACAAGGGTGCTGAGAATCTTGCACTCGTTGGAATCGTCACCCGCGGAGATGTTTTGGCAAAGCGCCTTGCTGCCCGCATTGAGGGAATCGAGGGCATTCCTGTTCCTCTCGGGCGGCTTGATATCAGTTTTTACCGCGATGACGTCGCCACGTATTTCTCACCGGAAGTGCACTCCACCCACATCCCCTTCAACCTTGACGGCATGAAGGTCGTCCTCGTGGACGACGTGTTGTACACCGGTCGAACGATTCGTGCAGCGCTTGACGCGTTGATGGACATCGGTCGTCCCTCCTGCGTCCAACTCGCTGTGCTTATCGACCGTGGCCACCGTGAGCTACCTATCCGCGCTGACTACGTCGGGAAGAACGTCCCGTCTTCGACCGCGGAGAATATCCGCTTGTTGCTTGAGGAAACGGACGGCAAAAGCGAGGTCGAGATCCTCGAGGTGACTCCTGGCCAACATGTAGGCGCCGCTCCCTTGCCGAAATCGACCAAGGAAGGGGAGTGAGACCCGTGGCCTTCAATCACCGCCACCTCATCGATATCAACGAGTATTCGGCTGAGGACATCACCACGATTCTTGACACCGCCACGCGCTTTCGCGAGGTGAACGAGCGACGGATTAAGAAGGTCCCGGCTCTCCAAGGGTTCACGGTCGTCAATATGTTCAACGAGCCCTCCACGCGCACGCGCAGCTCTTTTGAGATGGCGGAGAAACGCCTGTCGTGCGACACGCTCAACTTCGGCGGTTCCGCAACGTCCTCCGTCAAGGGAGAGAGCCTCGTGGACACGGTCAAGACGCTTTGCTCCTACAAGGTCGACCTGTTCGTTGTGCGCGATAAACATGCAGGCGCTCCCTACAAGGTCGCCCAGGCCAGCGGCAAGCCGGTCATTTGCGCTGGTGACGGGAAACACCAACACCCAACGCAGGCTCTCCTCGATCTGTATTCCATACGAGACCATTTTGGACGCCTTGAAGGACTCAATGTCGGTATCGTGGGTGATATCGCCCACAGTCGCGTATGCGGCAGCCTTATTCCAGCTCTTAAAACCATGGGAGCTCGTGTCGCGATCATTGCACCTAACACGCTTTTGCCGGCGCGTCCTGACGTTCTTGGCGCCGACTTTGTGACTAACAACCTTGATGAGGTCCTGCCCGAGCTCGATGTCGTCTACATGTTGCGCATCCAACGCGAACGCCTTGAGGGGGCGCCGTTCCCCAGCCTTCGCGAGTACAGCCAACTCTTCGGTCTCAACGAGCAACGTGACAAGCTCATGAAACCCGAGGCGATCATTTGCCACCCAGGGCCTATCAATCGCGGTGTGGAGCTTGACAGCTTCATGGCCGACAACCCTGCGCGCTCGGTCATCCTCGACCAGGTCTACGCAGGGATCTTAGTACGTATGGCAGCACTTTACCTGCTGTTAGGAGGGAGCGATTATGGCGTTGATGCTTAAAGGTGCGCGGTTCATCGACCCGCAGGTAGGACTTGACGAAGTTTGCGACATGCTCATTCGTGATGGTCTCATTGTCGAGATTGGCCACGACCTTGATATGCCGAAGGGGGTTGAGCGAGACCTCGGCGGCAAGATCGTCGTACCGGGCCTGGTGGATTGCCATGTACATTTCCGCGACCCCGGTCTTGAGTACAAGGAGGACATCGTTACCGGATCGCGCGCGGCAGCACACGGCGGATTTACCGGAGTATGCACCATGCCGAACACAGATCCTGTCACCGATACCGGCGCCGTTGTCGAGTACGTACGCTCCAAGGCGGAGCGTGACGGCAAATGTCGCGTCTATCCGAGCGGCGCGTGCACCCAAGGGCTGAAAGGCGAGACCCTGTCTGAGATGGGCGACATGGTTGAGCATGGTGCCGTCGCATTCACCGATGACGGGCGTGGCGTCCAAGATAGCGGCATGATGAGGCGCGTTATGGATTATGCGGTCCAATTTGGCAAGGTCGTCATGAGTCATTGCCAGGACGAGAGCCTTGTCGGCCCCGGCCAGATTAATGAGGGCGCACGTTCAACGAGCCTCGGTCTTGCGGGTTGGCCCGCCGAAGGCGAGGAGATCCAGATTCAGCGAGATATTGCCCTTTCCCGTCTTACGGGGTGTCCTTTGCATATCCAACACATTACGACGAAGCGAGGTCTCGACCTTGTGCGTCGAGCGAAGGAAGAGGGCTTGTCGGTGACTTGCGAGGCCACACCCCACCACCTGTTCCTCAACGAGAACGACATTGAGGCCACCTACGATACCAACCTCAAGGTCAATCCACCCCTGCGCACGCCTGAGGACAACATGGTCCTCATTGCGGGTGTCGTGGACGGCACGATCGATTGCATCGCCACTGACCATGCTCCGCATGCCGACTATGAGAAGGATCGCGAGTTCGAGCTTGCTCCTTTCGGGATGACCGGCATCGAGACTGCTCTCGGAGCCGTCATCACCGGTCTTGTCAAACCCGGGCTTATCAATTGGAACCGCATGGTTGAGCTGATGGCCATAAACCCACGCAAGATTCTTGGCATCGATCCGGTCAAGCTTGCGCCGGGGTACGTCGCCGATCTTACCGTGATCGACCCCGATTTCGAGTGGACGGTCGTTAAGGAAGAATTCGAGTCGAAGTCGAACAATTGCGGCTTCCTCGGTAAGAAGTTTGTCGGTCGAGCGACTGATGTCTATGTTGGAGGTTACGCAACAATGGAGGAGGGAGTCATCGTTGAGTAAGCTAAGTGAGAAATTGCTTCAAGGCACGAGCAAGCCGGTCGCTAAGCCTGCCATGCTCGTTTTGGAGGATGGAGCCTCGTTTACGGGAACGGCATGCGGCGCCGAAGGTGAGACCTTTGGCGAGATTTGCTTCAATACCGCCCTGGAGGGGTATTTGGAGGTCATAACCGATCCGTCTTATGCGGGTCAGATCATCACCATGACCTATCCTCAGATTGGTAACTACGGTGTTTCCCGGGAGGATGTGCAACGCGACAAGCTCGCTCTTCGCGGTCTGGTAGTTCGCGACATGTGCACGACGCCGAGCAACTTCCGGTGTGATCTCTCCTTGCCGGAATTCCTTCTCGAGAACAATGTCGTAGCCATCGAGGGCGTCGATACCCGCGCGCTTGTCCGCCACGTGCGCGACAACGGAGCACAGCGAGCGGTGCTCTCCACCCTCGATACCGATTACGAGAGCCTGTTGGCCAAGGTTCGCGCAAGTAAGTCCATCGTCGGCCAAAACCTTATCCCGAGCGTCTCGTGTGACGCTCCCCATGCGCATCCGCTCTCCGCAAAGTTTTCCGGCTTTCTAGAGCCTTGCATGGAGTCGAAGTACAAGGTCGTCGCATACGATTGCGGCGCAAAGCGTGCCATTCTCGACAACCTCGTCCGCGTCGGTGCCGAGTTGACGGTGGTCCCTTGGGACACGCCCGCCGAAGAGGTCTTAGCGATGAACCCGGACGGCGTCTTCCTGTCAAACGGACCTGGCGACCCCGATGCCGTCGAGGGCACCTATTCCCAGGTCGAGAAGTTGCTTGGCAAGGTTCCGATATTTGGCATCTGCCTTGGCCACCAGATGATTTGCAAGGCCTCAGGTGCCGAGATTGAGAAGTTGAAGTTCGGGCATCGCGGTGGAAACCAACCGGTCATGAACCTGCGAACCGGCCGCGTGGAGATCTCGGTACAAAACCACGGCTTCGGACTGGTTTTCCCGAGCCTCGGTGAACTTATTGGGGAGGAGAGCGGTGGTATCACCGAACACCCTGCGGATGGAGACCTGCGATTCTGGGTCGAGAAGCGTGTCGCTCCCGTGGTGAAAAACAAGCGTTTCGGACGCATCCAGCTCACCCATGTCAACTTGAACGACGGAACCCCTGAGGGCATCGCCTTGCTCGACATACCGGCGTTTAGCGTGCAATACCATCCCGAGGCGGCTCCTGGTTCGACCGACTCCCACTATCTGTTCACTGCGTTTGCCCGCCTTATGGACGGACGCGACGACTATCTCGATATCGATATCGCCTCTGACCGCTTGGCTGGATGGGCGTTCGGTTCCGAGAACGAGGAGGTTGAGTAACCATGCCAAAACGTGAAGATATCAAGTCCATTCTCGTTATCGGTTCAGGTCCCATCGTCATCGGCCAAGCTTGCGAGTTTGACTATTCTGGTGCCCAAGCGTGCAAGGTACTTAAATCTGACGGCTATCGTGTCATCCTTGTCAACAGCAACCCTGCCACAATCATGACCGACCCTGGCCTTGCGGACCGTACCTACGTCGAGCCCATCACCGCAGGCTTCATCAAGAGTGTCATCGAGAAGGAGCGCCCTGACGCGTTGCTTCCCACTCTCGGCGGACAGACCGGCCTCAATGCCGCTGTCGAGCTTGCCAAGGAAGGCGTCCTTGACGAGTACGGCGTCGAGATGATCGGTTGCGACCTTGCCGCCATCGAACGCGGAGAGGATCGCAAGAAGTTTAACGAGGCTATGGCTGAGATTGGCGTGGAGGTTGCACGTAGCGGCTATGCCTATTCGTTGGATGACGCCATTCGCATCACCGACGAGCTTGGTTTCCCGGTCGTCCTTCGCCCAAGCTTCACCCTTGGAGGTGCGGGCGGCGGTATCGCGCACAATCCTGAGGAGCTCGAATCCATCGTCCTCAACGGCCTTGATTTGTCCCCGGTAAGCGAGGTGCTCGTCGAGGAGTCCATCGAGGGTTGGAAAGAGTACGAGATGGAGGTCATGCGTGACCGTGCTGGCAATGGCATAATCATCTGCTCTATCGAGAACCTCGACCCCATGGGAGTACATACGGGTGACTCCATCACGGTAGCTCCGGCCCAGACGCTCTCGGACGTGGAATACCAGCGTATGCGCGTCGCAAGTCTTGCAATCCTCGAGAAAATCGGCGTTGAGACCGGCGGCTCGAATGTCCAATTCGCCGTCAACCCGGAAACGGGTCGCATGATCGTCATCGAGATGAATCCGCGCGTATCCCGCTCCTCTGCTCTCGCTTCCAAGGCGACGGGCTTCCCGATTGCGAAGTTTGCTGCGAAGCTTGCGGTTGGTTATACCTTAGACGAGGTTGTCAACGACATCACGAAGGCAACACCTGCGGCGTTTGAGCCTTCGATCGACTATTGCGTCGTCAAGGTACCCCGCTTCGCGTTCGAAAAGTTCAAGGGCACCGACGACACGCTGACGACCCGCATGAAGGCGGTCGGTGAGATCATGGCGATTGGCCGTACGTTCGAGGAGTCGCTCGGTAAGGCGATGCGCTCCTTGGAAAACGGTCGCTACGGTTTGGGGTGCGACGGCAAGGTCCTCCCCGGGACCGACGATCCCGAACAACTTCGCGCCAACGTCATCCGTCCCACTGCTGAGCGCATCTTCTACCTTGCTGAGGCGTTCCGCCAGGGTTGGACAGTGGAGGAGGCCTACACGGCAACCAAGATCGACCGCTTCTTCCTCAGCCGTATCCGCGACATGATCGTCATTCAGGAGAACCTGCGTGGCACGAAGCTTGAGGACATGGACTATGATGCCATGCTCCTTTGCAAGCGCTACGGCATGTCCGACGTCCAGATTGGCGAGTTGACCAACTCCAACGAGCTCATGGTTCGTGCGGTCCGCAAGGTTCTTGGCGTCAAGCCCGCCTTCAAGACCGTCGATACGTGCGCTGCCGAGTTCCCAAGCTCCACGGCATACCATTACAAGACCTACGATACCTGCGAGAGCGAGATTGCTCCCAAGACGCGCAAGCGCGCCATGATCTTAGGCGCTGGCCCGAACCGTATCGGCCAGGGCATCGAGTTCGACTATTGTTGCGTCCATGCCTCCTACGCACTTGCTGACGCCGGTTTTGAAACCATCATGGTTAATTGCAACCCTGAGACGGTATCCACTGACTATGACACCTCTGACAAGCTCTATTTCGAGCCGTTGACGTTTGAGGACGTCATGGACATCGTCGACGTGGAACAACCCGATGGCGTCGTGGTCACGTTAGGAGGGCAGACTCCTCTCAAGCTTGCCAACGCTCTCAAGGAGGCTGGCGTCCATGTCATGGGAACCTCGCCTGAGGCAATCGATCTCGCTGAGGACCGCGACCATTTCGCAGCCATCCTCGATGAGCTCAAGATCACCTATCCTGCCGCCGGCATGGCCTCCACCTTTGACGAGGCTAAAAACGTTGCTCGCCAGATCGGCTTCCCGCTCCTCGTCCGTCCGAGCTACGTTTTGGGCGGCCGCGGCATGGCGATCGTCTACACCGACGACCAACTCCACAAGTACATGGCGGAGGCGACCAAGATCTCTCCTGACCATCCCGTGTATCTTGATCGCTTCCTCGAGTCTGCAGTCGAGCTTGACCTCGATTGCATCTGTGACGGCGAGGAGGTTTACATCGGTGGCGTCCTTGAGCACATCGAGATGGCCGGCATCCACTCCGGCGACTCAAGCTGTTGTATCCCGCCTTTCGCGATGTCCAAGACAAACCAAGACGTACTTCGCGACATCGCTTGCAAACTTGCGTTGCGTCTCGGCGTCGTCGGTCTCTTGAACATCCAGTTTGCGTTCAAGGACCAAACCGCCTATGTCATCGAGGCCAATCCCCGCGCAAGCCGTACCGTTCCGTTTGTCTCCAAGGCCACAGGTGTGCCTTTGGCCAAGGTCGCAGCGCGTGTCATGGCGGGCGAGAAGCTTCGTGACCTCGGTCTGCCCGATGACGATCGCAAGTTCAACCACTTCAGCGTCAAGGAAGCCGTATTGCCTTTCGGTCGATTCCCGGGTTCAGACACAATCTTAGGTCCCGAGATGAAATCAACGGGCGAGGTCATGGGTATCGCCACCAACTTCCCCTCAGCATTTGCGAAGGGCCAACTTGCCGTCGATTCCAGCCTTCCCAAGGGCGGAACGGCCTTCATCTCGGTTTGCGACCGAGACAAGCGCTCGTTTGTGCCCATAGCACGCGATATCCAACGTCTTGGATTCAAAGTGGTTGCCACTGCTGGAACCGCTCAGACGCTGCTTGCGAACGCTATCGAGTGCGAGACCGTCGGCAAGGTTCACGAGGGCGAGGGCGGCATTCTTGACCGTATCGCCTCAGGTGAGGTGACGTTGATTATCAACACGCCCTTTGGCGAGAACACGCGCAGCGACGGATATCGCATCCGCGCCGCTGCCGTGCGCCATAACGTGACGAACATGACGACGCTTGCCGGAGCCACGGCACTCGTCGCAGGCATGGAGGTTGCACGCCAACGTGCGCTCCAAGTCATCGCGTTGCAGGATTTGCCCCAATGGGACATCTAATCTTTTGATTGGAAACGATGCGCGCGGGCGCGAATTGGCGCACACTGACGCAAGTCGACGATTGGGTGATTTGATGGTCCGTGCGCAAAAGGTCGTCCGCGCGTATGCTTAGTCGCGTGAGTGCTCAGGTATTCACGCGTTGGGAGGAAATGTGGCAAAGGTAACAGCAAAAGTAACAGCAAAAGTAATAGAAGAGTCTGCCGAGCTTCTTCGCAATGAGAACCTTGGCCCTCGTTTGTATTTGATGACATTGAAGGCGCCTGGAATTTCCAGCACGGTCTTGCCTGGTCAATTCGTCCATATGAAGATTCCGGGCATGGACGACCATCCGCTCAGAAGGCCGTTTTCGGTCTATGCTGCAGATGACACGCTGGGGACCATTGATATCTTGTACCAGGTGGTCGGTTACGGAACCGATGTCATGACCGGCTTGCCTTTGGGCGCCACTTTGTCCTTAGTTGGGCCCGTCGGACATGGTTGGGTCGTGCCTGCTAGTGCAAAGAAGGTGCTTTTGGTAGGAGGGGGCGTCGGCGCGGCTCCGCTGTATATGCTTTGTGAGCATTGCGTAGCATCCGGCATAGAGACGACGGTGGTCCTTGGAGCCGCTACCCACGGCATGCTGGTATGTCGCAAGCGTTATAGCGATCTACTCGGGAAAAATCCTCGATGTGCCACGGATGACGGAACCTACGGACATGCTGGCTTTTGTACGGGTCTCGTCGAGATGGCCTTGGATGAGGGCGGATATGATTGGGTTGCGACCTGCGGACCGACCCCTCTCATGAGGATCGTCGCGGGCATGGCGGCCGACCATGGCGTCGCCTGCTCAGTGTCAATGGAGAAGAAGATGGCCTGCGGCATCGGTGCGTGTCTTGGCTGCATCGTCGACACAACGGACGGCAACAAGCGTGCCTGCGTCGACGGTCCTGTGTTCCCTGCAGAGAAGGTGGTTTGGTGATGGCAGTCAATATGGCCGTCAACCTTGGTGGGTTGGCAATGAAAAACCCTGTCACCACCGGATCGGGCACGTTCGGCTCCGGCATGCAATTTGCCGATTTCCTCGACGTGTCAGAACTTGGAGCCGTAACAACAAAGGGTGTCTCAAGCGTTCCTTGGGCCGGAGGCCCCATGCCCCGACTTGCTGAGACCCCCAGCGGCATGCTGAACGCCATCGGTCTTCAAAATCCTGGTGTCGACGTGTTTTTGGCAAAGGATCTTCCTTGGCTTGAGGAGCAAGGGGCTACCGTTATCGTCAACGTTTGCGGCCACAGCATCCCCGAATACGTTGAGTGCTTGGAGAAGCTTGGAGCATCAGATGTTCCTGATGCGTTCGAGATCAACTTGTCCTGCCCCAATGTCGATGCTGGCGGCATGGCGATCGGCACCGATCCCGCGATGGTTGAGCAAGCGGTCAAGGCATGCCGTGCGATGACGGACAAGCCGCTCATCATCAAGCTGACGCCAAACGTTACCGATATCACCTCCATCGCCAAAGCTGCCGAGGTGGCAGGCGCTAACGCCGTCTCTCTTATCAACACCCTGCTCGGCATGGCGGTGGACATCCACAGCCGTCGCCCTCTGTTGGCTCGCGTCACCGGTGGCCTTTCCGGCCCCGCTATCAAGCCGGTCGCCCTCGCTAAGGTGTGGCAGACGAGCAAGGCTGTCTCCATCCCGATTCTTGGCATGGGTGGAATCTCTACTGGCGAGGATGCGGTGGAGTTCATGCTCGCAGGGGCCACAGCTGTTTCTGTCGGCACCGCGAATTTCGTTAACCCCCGCGCCACCATCGACGTTATCAACGGCATCCGTGACTATTGCGAGTCGCAAGGAGTTGAGGACGTCAACGAGTTGATTGGAGCATTGGAATGCTAGATTTCCATGATGTGCCCGCAATCGAGCGCGTTATAGTCGCACTTGATTGCTCGGAGGAGGAGGCCTTGAGGATTGCTGCTTCCCTTGAGGGCAAGGCAAAATGGATGAAGGTGGGTATGACCTTGTATTATGCCGCCGGACCCCGTATTGTCGAGGCCCTCAAGCAACGCGGGTTCAACGTCTTCCTCGATCTGAAGTTTTACGACATCCCTCACCAAGTCGAGGGAGCGGCCGCAGCTGCCGTCATGAGCGGCTCCGACATGATCACCATGCATGCGAGCGGTGGTGTCGCCATGATGGAGGCAGCGCAGAGAGGCGTGGAAAAGGCGGCGGCGCAACTTTGCCGCGAGGCGCCTATCACGCTTGGTATCACGGTGCTTACCAGCATGAACGACGAGTCGCTTAATGAAATTGGTGTGGAGCGAAATACGGTCGATCAGGTCAGGATGCTTGCGGGACTGACGGCGAAGGCGGGGATTTCCGGTGTCGTTTGCTCTCCCCAGGAAGTTCCCATGCTGCGTGAGGTCCTAGGGCCGGATGCCTATATCGTCACTCCTGGTGTTCGCCCTGCGGGAGCAGCCCTAGGTGACCAAAGTCGCGTGACCACCCCGAGACAGGCGTTCGAGAACGGCTCGTCTCACATTGTCGTTGGACGACCCATAACTGCCGCCCCTGACGCGCTTGCCGCATTCGAGGCAATCGCTGCTGAGTTGGCAGGGATGTAAGCGCGATTTGTTGGGATTCACGAAAAAACCTCGCGCTTGAGCATGGATTTTTTTATGGAGACCCCCAAAAAAACGTATAGTGTTTTCGTGAACAACTTTGGGTAAACCCAAGGTTTTAGAGTGTTTAAACAAACAGAGGAGAAGAGAACCATGACCATTCCTACTCTTACCAAAGAAGAGCGTGCTGCCGCCCTTGAGAAGGCAAAGATGGCTCGCGCTAAGCGCGCTGAGATCCGTGAACAACTCCGTACTGGCAAGCTGAGCGTTGCCCAGGTTATCGACATGCGCGAGGATCCCATCGTCGGCCGCATGAAGGTTTCTGCCCTCATCGAGACCCTTCCTGGATATGGCAAGGCCAAGTCCGAGAAGGTCATGCGTGAGCTTAAGATCGCCGAGTCCCGCCGTCTGCGCGGCCTAGGCGAGCGTCAACGTGCTGATCTCATCGAGCGTTTGGGTTAATACGTTGAGAACCGGCAATTTGTTTGTCATATCTGGCCCATCGGGTGCCGGCAAGGGCACCTTGGTGGGTCGTCTTTTGCAGGAGGTGCCTGACTGTTGGGTCAGCGTTTCCGCAACCACGCGACAACCGCGCGAGGGCGAGGTCGACGGGGTCAACTACCTTTTCAAGACACGCGATGAGTTCATGGAACTTGTAGCCCAAGACGGTTTTTTGGAGTGGGCCGAATATTCGGGCAATTGCTACGGTACGCCTGTGGCGCCCGTGCTTGAACACATGGAAAAGGGAGAGCAGGTCATTCTCGAAATCGAGGTGCAGGGCGCGTTCCAAATCCGCGAGAAGTTGCCCCAAGCCCACCTTGTCTTTATCGAGCCACCGTCATTCGAGGTCCTTGAGCAGCGCCTTCGCGGGAGAGGGGACAACGTTGACGAAAGTGTGATTCTTACCCGTTTGGAGACAGCAAGGGTGGAGCTTTCCAAGAAAATGGAGTATGATAAGCGGCTGGTAAATGACCAGCTTGAGGTTGCTCTCAAAGAGCTGGTAGATTACGTGAATGAAAACGCCGAACAATAGACGAGGATAGAGCCGAATGAGCATTATCGAACCAAAAATTGACAAGTTGCTTGACAAGACTGACAACGATCGTTTCCTGCTTTGCGCCCTTGCTTCCAAGCGTGCCTATGACATCAACGAGATGATGCACGGCCAACGTGAGCGTGCACTTCAACTTGAGTCTGCCGCTGAGATCGCTCGTGTTGCTGACAAGAAGCCCTTGTCTTTGGCTTTTGCTGAGATTGCTTCTGGCGACGTCTCCTACGATTCTGAATCCATCGACATCAAGAACCATTAGGATATTCTGAGCGACCGTCGTGAATGCGGCGGTCGCTTTGTATTCTTCATCAAAGGAAAGGTGACTGTATTCCGCGTCGCCTTTTCTTTTCTCTGGACGTAAAAACTTGGGAGTACGAAATGCCAACACCAGAAGTTGAATTCCAAAGCATCATATTGGTGCACTACCACGAGATTGGTCTCAAAGGCCACAACCGTGCGACGTTTGAGATGCGTCTTCTCAAAAACCTTGAGTCGCTTCTGAAGGATTACCCCCTTGTAACGATCCATCGTATCTCTGGACGTCTTTGCATCTTCCTCAAGGAAGGAACAGGATACGAGACGGTGGTCGAGGTATCTGAAATTGTTGCCCGAGTGCCTGGTGTGGCGCGCGTGTCGTGCGGGTTTAAGTGTGAGAGGGACATCGAGCAGATGGGTCATGCTGCAATCTTGGCGCTTAGGCAATCCGAGCCTTTTGAGACCTTCAAGGTCGCTGCCCGCCGAAACCACACCGATTTCCCCATCAACTCGATGGAGATGAATCAACTGGTCGGGTCCATACTTTGTGAGAACTTTCCCGAGAAGAGCGTACGCATGAAGAACCCCGACGTCACGGTCGGTTGTGAGGTGGTGCAAAACGCCTCCTACGTGTACGCTCGAAGCATTCGCGCAATCGGAGGCTTGCCGGTCGGTAGCAGCGGGCGTGTCATGTGCCTTTTGTCCAGCGGGATTGATTCTCCTGTCGCGATGTGGCGCATGGCTCGACGCGGGGCGATCTGTCTTGGCGTGCACTTCTCCGGTCGTCCTCAAACCTCTGACGCAAGCGAGTATCTCGTTGACGAGATTGCGGAAGTGCTCGAGAAGACGGGGTGCGTAGCACGTGTGTATGTCGTGCCCTTCGGAGACTACCAACGCGAAATCAGCTTGATTGTTCCGCCGCAGCTTCGTGTCATTATGTATCGCCGCCTCATGTTCAAGGTGGCCGAACAACTCGCCAAACAAGAGGGAGCTGGTGCGTTGGTAACAGGCGAGAGCCTCGGACAGGTTGCTTCGCAGACCTTGGAAAACCTCCGAGCAACCGATGAGAGCGTCGAGATGCCGATTTTCCGTCCTCTCATCGGGACAGACAAGATCGAAATCATCGACATGGCCCAACAACTCGGAACCTTCGAGATCTCCTCCCAAGACGCACCTGATTGCTGCACGCTGTTCATGCCGCGCTCTCCTGAGACGCACGCGAAACTCGACGAGGTGCACGAGGCTGAGTCTTTGCTTCCCCTCGACCAATGGATCCCCGAGATCGTTGCTTCCGCAGAGGCCCATGACTACGTATGCCCGTCGTACAAGAAGAGGAAACCTCGCAAAAAGGGGACAGATTCCGAACAATAATCGGATGCAATCTTGACAAATCCCGTACCTGGCGTTGCTCGGTACGGGATTTTTTTGTGGCAAAACCGCGAGCGATAAAGGCTATGGGGCGGGATGGAGGAGAACAAATGAAGGAGCGGGATCAGGATATCGCCAAGCTATCCTGCTTTGCCAGGGAAGCAAGGAGGCAATTCGATGTTCAAAGACGGCAAGTACGAGGAAGTCCCGTTCGGATTGGACGAAGAGGAACGTCGTGAGGTTACAAAACCCCTGATGGTCGGTTTGGTAATCGTGTTGATAGCGCTGCTCGTGGGTACGGTTTTCGCCTTGAATACGTGCCGATCTACACCCAGCTACAGCATCACTACCGAAAACGAGAATACGTCAAGCAACGTCGACGAGCCGGTCACGAACCTCATCTACGTCCATGTCGTAGGTTGCGTAAACAATCCCGGGGTATACGCGGTGCCTTTTGGTTCGCATGTCGTCGACGTCATTGAGCGTGCCGGAGATTTCACCGAGGAGGCGGACACGACATCGTTAAACCTTGCGAGAGAGGTTGTCGACGGGGAGCAAATACGTGTCGCTTCCACGTTAGAAGCCTCTTCCTCTGATGCAACGACAACCTCTTCGTCTCTGGGAATCAACGCCGAAGGCAAGGTGAATATCAACTACGCGACGACCGATGAGCTCCAGACCGTCAGCGGGATAGGGGAGGTGACTGCAAAGAAAATCGTAGAGGATCGCGAGAAGAACGGTCCGTTTACCTCTGTTGATGACCTGACGCGTGTCTCAGGTATAGGGGAGAAGACCCTAGAGAAGATGAGAAACTCCCTTACCGTCTGACTCTTCCTATGAGGCGTCTATATTCATCAGGAGGAGAATGGACGAGGAGCCGTTTTTTTCAACGCGGAGAGCTCTTCATACGTAGCTGTCTCGCACATGGGGAGCATACAACAACAGATTCGCACATACGTCCCTCCATCCCTCCGGTTCTTCTTTGCTCGCTTGTCGCTTGGGGGGCATGTGCGGCGCTCTATACCTTGTTTCGTGACGTGTTAACTGACCTTGTTGTTGTGTTTTTCGTCCTAGGCGTTGTGAGTGGTGTTACCTCTCTTGTTTTGGGGATAAAGACGGGAAGATTGTTGGTTATGTCGATCCTCCTCGGCCTCGCCATAGGAACCTGCTCAGCTGCAAGTGGAGCATATATCCAACGATGCTTGATGGATACCGTCAACGATGGGTCGATTGAAGTCAAGGTGCTTGAGCTACTCGACGATGCGCGCGAATCATCCTTTTCACGTTCCACAACCGCGTATGCCTATGATGGGACGGGAAATCGATACAAGGTTCGCGTGTATCTCGACGCGGAGGAGTCGGTTTTGCGCTATGGCCAGGTTCTCAGCATCACCGGGACCATTGCACCGATTTCTGAGCAAAGCGCGCAATCCTCTTGGACAAATGGAATCATTGGCACCGTCTCTCCTAAAACAATCGTCCCTGGGTCGAGATCGGATCTTTACGGTGGGGTGGTCTCTGTCAGAAATGCCGCCATCGACGCGATTTATGGCTTAGATGGGTCGGATGAGGCACGTGCGGTTCTTTGCGCCCTGATATGCGGCTACCGTGTTGATCTTTACGACAGCGATGCCTACACCGATTTCAAAATCGCCGGTCTTGCACATCTTATAGCGGTGTCGGGATCGCATTTGTCGCTTGTCACAATGCTGGCAGGTTCGATACTCTCTGCCTTTCGTATCTCAAAAGGTCGAAAGACCCTGTTGCAGGTCATTCTCGTTTTTGGGTACCTCGTATTCGCGGGGATGCCGATATCGGCGATTCGCGCGGCCCTCATGGCTAGTGCGTCCCTTATCGCATTCACGGTGCGACGGAGGGGCTCATCGCTTAACGCCCTTGGGGTGTGTTTGCTCGCGTTTATAGCCTTCGAGCCCCAATCCGCGGTGTCGACCTCTCTCGCACTTTCCGCCTCCTCGGTACTTGGCATCCTCGTCTTTACGCAGCTATTCTTGGGGTGGACCTCCGATGTGAAGATTCCAGCGATGAGGAAGGTTGGGGAGTCGGTCGCAACCACTATGGCCGCAAGCGTCCTATCTGCTTCTTTGTCGGCATGCCTATTCAACCAACTCCCCATCGTCTCCCCACTTGCCAACCTTGTTGCCGCGCCATTGTTTACGGCGGTATGCATGCTTGGTGTCTTGGCGTCCGTCCTAGCGGTGATAGCGCCTCCGATAGGTACGCTGTTGTTGGGTATGGCTCTCGCGATGTGCGAGGTGATGTGCGCAACGATTCACCTCATATCGTCGTTGCCCTTCGCAAGCATCCCTTTCGTGGGCAATGTCCCCGTTTCGATCGTCATCACTGCGGTTGCGGCAACTCTTTTATGGAGCTGGTGGCCTCGACTGACCGTTTTAGCCACCAGCATACTGGTAGCAGTTCTTGTCGCTGTATCAGTCGTGTGCCACTCTGTCGGTTCAGCGCAGGCGGGTCTCCAACTTGTCGCGCTCGACGTCGGACAAGGTGATGCCATCCTTGTGCGGGATGGAGATAGCGCGATTCTTATCGATACGGGCAAGGAGGACCAAAAGCTTTTGGCAGCCTTGGCGAGGGCGGGCATCGTCCACCTTGACGCGGTGATTTTGACCCATGCTGACGCTGACCACGTCCAGTCCATGAGTGCCCTCATGGGTATGGTGCAGGTGGATTGCGTGATCATCCACCGCGACGCTTTGAGCTGTTCTTGCTCAAATTGCGCAGATATGGTTACGAATGCGAAAAAGCTTGTAGGCGACGATTCCGTAAAGGGCGTGTCCGTTGGCGATTCGATATCGTGCGGGCGTATCAACCTTTCCGTCATATGGCCGTATCGGTATGAGGATGAGGGGGGCAATTGCGATAGCTTGTGCCTCCTTGCCGACTTCGACGCCGATGACGACGGTTCCCGCGATGCGCGGGCCCTGTTGTGTGGGGACGCGGAGGATGCCCAGCTCGATGAGATGTATGAGCGCGGGTTGTTGTCGTCGGTCGATATCTACAAGGTGGGCCACCATGGTTCGAGAAAGGCGATTGATGACGAAACCGCTCGCAAGCTTTCGCCAAAGATTTCTCTCGTCAGCGTCGGTGCATACAACTCCTACGGACATCCTGCCTCCTCTACCTTGGAGTCATTGCGGCTTGCAGGCTCAAAGGTGTATCGCACCGACGAGTCGGGGGATATCGTGTGCACCATAGGGATACGCTCCGTTTCTGTCTCTCCTTGAGCCGGGGGAAGGCTCCGTTTTTGTCTCTCCCCGAGCTTGAGAAGACTTTGGACAGAGTTGCTATAATGCGAAGACGGTGAGCTTGTTGCTTTCCCGCATGCGTTTCTTGAGAGATTTTGAGAGAGGGGGGTCTATGGCGACTTCAAAACCGCTTCTTCCTGCATATCTGACCGTGGGAGAGGACCAATTGAAACGAAACGCCGTTCTCGCCCGCCTTCGATCTCGGCTCGATAAAGAGGGGGCCCTTGCGTTTAACTACGACAAGTTCGACGGGGAGACCGCAACGGGTACGGAGATCGTGCTTGCGGCAAACACCATACCCTTTGCAAGCGATATGCGCCTTGTGGAGGTAGCCCATGCCGACAAGTTGCGCAAAGCGGACAGCGAGGAGCTTGTTTCCTACCTGCAAAACCCCAGCTCCTCGACCGTTGTCATCCTCGATGCCGATAAGCTCGCCAAGAATACCCGCTTGTACAAGGCGGTCGTCGCTCTTGGTAAGTCGGCTGTCATCGAATGCGCACAAAAAAAGGAAGCCGAACTGGTCGGAATGGTCCGCGAGCTCGGCCAAGGATATGGCGTACCCTTTAGCGAGGGTGCCGCTCGGAAACTTATCGAGCTGATAGGCACGAACACGGTCGCGCTTGACGCAGAGGTCAAAAAGATTTCTTTGGCGCACCAAGGCTCAAAGGCGATCTCGGTCCGCGAGGTCGATTCTCTTGTCGTTCGCAAATCCGAGGCAAAGCCTTGGGAGTTTGTCGATGCTTTTGCCGCACGCGATCTCAAAAGGTGTCTGATCTTGCTTGACACTATGAAATCGGTCTCAACGTTTGTATTGTTGCCGTCCTGCGCTAATCGTCTCCGTGAGCTCATATGCGTCCAATCCCTCACCAAAAGGGGAGCCTCCACCGATATCCCCAAAGAAATCGGAACACTTCGTAAGCGTTCTGTCCAAGCCTGGCAGATAAAAAATCATGCCACGTGGGCAAGAAATTGGAAGCCAGAAGAATTGCGGGGGGCATTGAAGCTCGCGCGGGAGTGTGAGCGCGCAATCAAGACTGGCTCCAACGACCGGGAGACGTTCAAAGACTGGCTTATGGCGGTCGTGCCCAAGCGCTGACAACTCACCGCCGAAACGCTGGCAACCCCATAAACAATCCCTTAAAAGTAGCGGGCGCGGCAACGTAATAGTTGGGCCTTGTAGCGTAATCGGGTGCGACAACTTACGTTGGGTGTGACAATGTAGTAGTTGGGCCACGCAACGTAACGCCTCTTGACAATGCCTTTCTCATATTAAAAATAGGGCCCTCCGAAGAGGGCCCTATGATCAACAGTTCGTACAAGTTCTCGTACGGAGTTCGTTGAGCGAATTACTCAGCTTCCTCCGAGGTCTCCTCGGCGGTCTCAGCCTTAGCAGCCTCAGCAGCAGCCTTGGCCTTGCGAGCGGCAGCCTTGGCAACAGCCTTTTCATGAGCTTTGCGACGGGCGTCCTTCTCAGCGTTGGCGACCTTGTAGGCCTCCTGCTTTGCAGCGAACTTCGCAGCCTTCTTGTTGCCCGTGGTGGCAGGCTGCTTGGCCTCAGGCTTGGTGTAGGCGGCGATGTCCTCGGCGGTAACGATGGTGTTGGCGAGAGCCATGACACCGGACTTGCGGTTAGCGGCTTGGTTCTTGTGGATGATGCCCTTGGAAGCAGCCTTGTCGAGCAGACGGCAAGCCTTGACGGCACATGCGTAAGCCTCGGCACCGTTGCCAGCGGCCACTGCCTCGCGGACGCGACGAACGGCGGTCTTCAGCTCGGCCTTGTAGGCACGATTGCGCTGACGGGACTTCTCTGCGGTGATGATACGCTTCTTCTGGCTCTTGATATTTGCCATGATAATCCTCCAATACTTGGACGTGTGGTACATTCACGCTTCAAGCAACGGGGGAGTGGAGATGCGGCTTCGTTACTGCTGGTTAACCGATTGCAGCATGCAAGCCCGCTTAGGGACATGCGCCTTTAGGCGGCATTCTTGCTGTGCCTATTGAAGCGGTCGGGATTTCCCAGCTTCTGGACCAATCGGTCACTCAGCAATAACGAACCCTTGTTGCGGCCACGTCCGCAGGTTGGCAAAGCCAATGTCGTTGCTGAACACGCGTCTAAACAGATTACCAAACCTTGATGGGTATGTCACGAGGAAATTTGCGCTCGATCCAAAAAGTTTGGCCCGTCGAGTGAGGCGGCAGAGGGTCTTTACGGGGGAGTATACGCTATAATAGTTCGGCTAAAGACAATACCTATTCTTTGAGAGCGACGATGATCAAGACAGCATCCCACATCCGTAATTTCAGCATCATTGCCCATATCGATCACGGCAAGTCCACTCTTTCTGACCGCATCCTCGAGATGACGGGGACCGTGGCAAGTCGTGATATGAAGGAACAGCTGCTTGACAGCATGGACATCGAACGTGAGCGCGGCATTACCATCAAAAGTCAAGCGGTTCGCGTCGAATACGAGGCGGACGACGGCGAGACCTACCAGCTCAACCTCATCGACACCCCGGGCCATGTGGACTTCACCTATGAGGTGAGTCGTAGCCTCGCGGCTTGTGAGGGGGCGGTTTGCGTCGTCGATGCGACCCAAGGTGTCGAGGCCCAAACCGTAGCAAACGCGATGCTCGCCATGAACAACAACCTCGAGATCATTCCCCTGATCAACAAGATCGACCTCCCAAGCGCCGAGCCTGAGCGAGTTCGTGCAGAAATCGAGGACGGCCTTGCTATCCCCGCCGATGACGCGGTGCTCGCAAGCGGCAAGACGGGGGCTGGCGTACACGACCTTCTCGAATCCGTCGTCTACAACATCCCCGCTCCTCAAGGAGACCCCGATGCTCCCCTCAAGGCGCTCATCTTCGACTCTTATTTCGATGCCTATCGCGGCGTGGTCGCGCTTATTCGCGTCGTTGACGGAAGTGTCAAGAAGGGCGACAAGATCCGCATGATGGCCACCGGCACCGAGACCCTCGTCGAGGAGGTGGGCGCCCGTCGTCCGGCCGAGGTCGCGATGCCCTCGCTAACATTCGGAGAGGTCGGATACCTCGTCACGGGTCTCAAGGACGTATCGCGATGCAAGACCGGCGATACCATCACATTGGCCGTAGACGGTGCGACCGAGGCACTTCCCGGGTATCGCGAAGCCAAACCCATGGTCTACACGGGTTTGTTCCCCATTGAATCCGACCAATACGAACCGCTCAAGGAAGCGCTCGAGAAGCTCGTCCTGAACGATCCCGCCCTTGTGTGGGAACCTGAGACCTCCATCGCGCTCGGTTTCGGATTCCGCGTCGGATTTCTTGGCCTTCTTCACATGGAGGTCGTCAAGGAGCGCCTCGAACGTGAGTTCAACCTCGACCTCCTTGCAACGGCACCAAGCGTTGAATATCACGTCTACATGCGCCGCGACTCGGATGAGTACCTCACCATTCGCAGTCCTCAGGAGATGCCCGACGCGGGTACCTATGACCATATCGAGGAGCCGTTCCTCAAGGCAAAGATACTTGTCCCGCCCGAGTATGTGGGTGCGGTCATGGAGCTCACCTCCCAACGTCGTGGCCAGTTCATCAACATGAACTACATCTCCGCGACAACGGTTGAGCAGATTTGGGAGATACCCCTCTCCGAGCTAATCATGGACTACTTCGACAAACTCAAATCCAACACGAAGGGCTATGCGAGCCTTGATTACGAGTTCTCCTGCTACAAACCGGGCGATCTCCAAAAACTCGACATCCTTTTGTCGGGAAAGCCCATCGACGCGCTCTCCTTCATCGTCCACAAGGACAAGGCCTATGAGCGCGGGCGCGTGCTTTGCGAGAAGCTCAAGGAGATCATCCCTCGCCAGATGTTCGAAGTTCCGATCCAAGCAGCCGTCGGAGGTCGTGTCCTTTCTCGTCAAACGGTCAAGGCGAAGCGCAAGGACGTTCTCGCGAAATGCTATGGCGGCGACATCTCCCGTAAGCGCAAGTTGCTAGAGAAGCAAAAGGCTGGCAAGAAGCGTATGAAGGCCATTGGAAACGTCGAGGTTCCCCAAGAGGCGTTTATGGCGATTTTGAAGGTCGATGATTAGTGGCAAAGGACGATTACAACTGGCTCGACGATCCGTTTGACCCGGAAAAGCAAGCCCAAGACGAAGAGGAGTTGACCCGTGCGAAAAACAACGGGCTTCTTATCCTGACTCTCGTCATCATTGCTGCTATTGTCGTCGGCGTCCTCGTTTTTTTCTTTGGCAGCATATTACTCGACCTGAGCGTCAACGGCTTTGCTCGATAGGGTCGCCATGTCTCGTTTCGACCTATTTCCGTTCTTTGAGAACCATCGGGTGATCCTTGCTCCCATGGCGGGTGTAACCGACGAGGCGATGCGTGCGCTTTGTCTCGAGGCGGGAGCGGACCTCACTTATACGGAGATGGTCTCGGCAAAAGCGCTCTCGTTTGCCAACGAGAAGACCCGCCATCTGCTCACCATGGCGCCTGGAGAGAAAATCGTCGCAGTCCAAATGTTCGGTCACGAACCTGAGGTCATGGCGAAAGAGGCGGCCTGGATTGCCGAATCCATGGGGGAGCGGCTCGCTTACCTCGACATCAATATGGGGTGTCCCGCTCGCAAGATTGCAGGGAAGGGGGACGGATCAGCTCTCATGCGCGAACCTGCGCTTGCGGCTCGTATCGTCAGTTCGGTAGTAGCAGCTGTCGATGTTCCGGTGACGTGCAAGTTTCGTCGTGGGTTCTCCGAGGGTGACGAGACCGCCCCCGAATTTGCCCGCGTCCTCGAACAAGCGGGCGCGTCCGCCCTTGCTGTCCACGGTCGGTATGCCCAACAGATGTATCGCGGTTGTGCCGATTGGGGCGCCATAAGGCGCGTCAAAGAAGCCGTCTCAATACCGGTGATAGGAAACGGGGACGTGCGCAGCGGATCCGATGCTGTTAACCTCATGAGGGAGACTGGGTGTGATGCCGTTATGATCGGCCGTGCGGCGCAGGGCAACCCTTGGGTGTTCTCCGAGGTGAAATCAGCTCTTGCAGGCTCTACTACGCAGGCCAAACCCACGTTCGAGGAGCGAATCGCCATGGCGCGCCGTCACGCGTCGTTGTTAGAGAAACGCGAAGGTCGCAACATCGTGCGCATGCGAAAACATGCGGCTTGGTACATGAGCGGTTTGCCAGGAGCCAGTATGGCGCGCGGCAAGTTCAACCGATGCGTGACCCTCGATGATTTCAACGCGGTCTTCGATGAGGTCCTTACCTATGCTATAACGTTCTATGACCAACACCCCGAACTTCTTAGAGGCAGAATCGAGGGAGCATCCAATGCGTAAGAAAAACCTGATCAGTCCCGTCCTTTTTGCTGGCGCTGCCGCATTCGCATGCGCAGCGATTGCGTGCGCCCGTGGTGCCATCATCGTAGCCTCTCGCCAATACGGCAAGTCAGGTTATACGACCATCCCCTCCATTGACGCCTCCGAGGCGCAAAAGAAAATCTCAGGCGGCGCAGGAGGAGCCAACCATGCCTCATGATCCCTACAAGGCTCTCTACCTCCACATTCCCTTTTGTGTCAAGAAGTGCGACTACTGCGATTTCACCTCATTTAGCATTCCGCGCGACCACAAGGAGATCGACGAGTATATCGAGCAGCTTGTCATACAAATTCGCCGAAAGGCCAAAGAAGGGGAGTTGGCCCATCTCGAGACCGTCTATATCGGCGGCGGAACACCGAGCTATATCGGGCAAAGTCGCCTGAGCAGCCTTCTGTATGCCCTGAGTCTTAGCATGCGCCTTGAGCCTGATGTCGAATGTACCATGGAGGCAAATCCGGAAAGCATCACTCCCGAGCTTATTCGTGACGTGTACGCCCTTGGAGTAAACCGCCTTTCCATCGGTGTCCAAAGTTTCGACGATGAGGTCCTCAAGATTTTGGGGCGGGCCCATGACTCCTCGAAGGCAGACGAGGCGATACGGTATGCCCTTGAGCGGTTTGACAACGTGAGTATTGATCTTATGTGCGGAGTTCCTAGTCAGACGCTGGAGTCCTTTGAGCACTCCGTTCGTCACGCCATAGAGTCGGGTGTTGCCCATGTGAGCATCTACCCTTTAACCATTGAGAAGAGAACGCCGTTTGCCAAGGCGGTTCGTCGCGGTAAATTGCCTTATCCGGACGACGATGTTCAAGCATCCTGCATGGAGCGGGCTGCGCAGCTTCTTGATGAGGCGGGTTTTCATCGTTATGAGGTCGCAAGCTATGCCAAGCCAGGGTTTGAGTGTCGTCACAATATCTCATATTGGACGGGAAAGCCCTATCTCGGCCTTGGCACCGGCGCTACAACCATGACCCAAAACGCCGAGCGACGCATGCGAGAGAAGGACGGCTATATCGCCGATGACCTCGACGCCGCCCAGATGTGCGCGGAAGACCTCATGCTTGGCATGCGCATGAGCAAAGGGGTGTCCGTCGGGATGGTGAGGGAGAGCTCTGAGCTCTTGCCCGATGCTCCCTCCGTCTTCATGAAGTTGTGTAGATTGGGTCTTGTGTCGCTTATTTCCCCAGAGCATGGTATTATCGCCCAAGCGAAGAGCGATACCCTCGGTGCCATGGATGCAGACATGGTCGATGCGAATGGTAATCCAGTCGATGTGGCTATTTGTGCTGACAACGCTTCCGACGACGATCGCTTTGCACCTACCCAGCTTGGCTGGCTTTGCGGCAATGAGCTTTATGGCCGTATTTTCGAGCTTGCCCCGTAATACACGAAGCTTGCTTGACCTATACCTCGAGAAAAGGAGAACAGTTGGATTCATCCGACTATCACGAACGTACTGATACGTTCATTCGTCCGATACAGGAGAGAAATCTCGATTACGACCTGTACGACGCCCACTGCCATCTTGGATTCACCCAACAACCGGAAGCGCTTGCTGATGCGGCTGAACTCCAAGGAATTGGCGCGTTTTGTTGCACCGTTACCCCTGCAGAATATCTTGGGTTGCAGGTCCGTCTTCAATCCCATCCTAACGTCGATTTGGGTCTAGGCCTGCATCCTTGGTGGGTCGGTGAAGACGAGACGTCACTCGACCAATTCTTGGAGTTGTTGCCGGCAACTCGTTTCGTAGGGGAGATCGGGCTCGATTTCAGCCCACGCTTTGAGACCACAGATGATATGCAGATCGAGGCAATTACCCGTATTCTGAATGCTTGTGCCGAGCAGGGAGACAAGATCATCAGCATCCATTGCGTCCAGGCATACGACGAGCTTTTGGGTATATTGGACTCAACGGGAGTTTGCGATTCTTGCCAAGTGATCATCCATTGGTTCAGCGGCACGAGCGACCAACTCATGTATGCCTATCGGATCGGCTGTTGCTTCTCCGTCGGACCCCGTATGCTCTCCACCAAGCGCGGGCGCGCCTATGTGAGGCAAATCCCCCGTGAGCGTATCTTCCTTGAAACTGATGCCCCCTTGGTTGACGCCAAGGTAGAAAACTTCCTTCCGGTTCCCTTTGATTTTGAGGAATGGCGAGAGCTGCTCGAAGAGGCGAACCGCCTTCTTGAGGCCGAGCCGACAAGCGAGCAGAAAAGCTAGCCGACAAACGAGACGTTTACGCAATAAAACCGGTCGTTGATCGCTTGTAGCGCGACCGTTGTCTTGATCGCTTCACTATAATGGGTCACAAGCAAAGTCAAAGGCTCGTTGCAAAGGAACTTGAGATGACGATTTACCAAGACGTTACCGAGATTATTGGCAATACCCCTCTTGTCGAGTTGGGAAACTTCGAGAAGAACCACGGTTTAAACGCAAGAATCGTAGGCAAGTTTGAGCGAGTGAACCCTACCGGCTCAATCAAGGACCGCACCGCCCTCGCTATGCTCGATGATGCGGAGAGTCGGGGATTGCTCGACCATGACACGGTCATCATTGAGCCCACAAGCGGAAACACCGGCGTCGGCCTCGCTGCCATCGCTGCCGCTCGTGGGTATCGTCTCATCATCACGATGCCTGAGACCATGAGCATCGAGCGACGCAATCTTATGGCCGCCTATGGTGCCGAGCTTGTTCTCACCGATGGCGCAAAGGGTATGGCGGGTGCGATAGCCAAGGCCGAGGAACTGTGCTCAACTTTCGAGAAGGCTTTTATACCCGGCCAATTCGAAAATCCTTCCAATCCTGCGATTCATGAGCGCACCACCGGACCCGAAATCTGGGAGCAGACCGACGGCAAGGTCGACATGGTCATCGCTGGTGTCGGTACGGGTGGGACCATCACCGGAATCAGCCGGTTTCTCAAGGCTCAAAACCCCGCTATCAAGGTCATAGCAGTCGAGCCCGCTGGGTCTCCCGTGTTATCCGGAGGAGCGGCTGGCAAACACGACCTTCAAGGCATCGGTGCCGGGTTTGTGCCGAAAGCTCTCGACACGGATTCCTACGATGAGGTTATCACCATCGAGGACGAGCAGGCGTACGCCGCCGGCCGCGAGCTTGCCGCCCACGAAGGCTTGCTTGTCGGGATCACTTCGGGCGCCGCCGTAGCTGCTGCCGAGATACTTGCAAAGCGACCGGAAAACGAAGGTAAGCTTATCGTTTGCATCTTGCCTGACACCGGCGAGCGTTACCTTTCAACCGCCATGTTCGATTTCTAAAGAATTTTTTTGTAAGGGAATTTTCGGATTCTAAGGGAATTTCGCGAATATCTGCAGGGATACCGGCTCGACGTATGCCCGAGAGGACGTTGATCCAGGACTGTTGGTCACTCGTGCACCCTCGCCTAAACGAAAAAGTCTGCTTCGTTCGAAAAATCAAGACCGCTTCATCCAAACAACCAAACCGTCCTTTCACGAACTTTCTGTGTGACTTTCGATAAGGATTAGCACTCTTCGCTTGAGGCTGCTAAACTATCGGTGCTAAACAAAAGGAGTGAATTGGTTTTGCTTTCGGATCGTCGTCAAAGAGTCCTGCGCGCACTTATCGAGGAATACGTAGCCAACGCGATGCCTGTCGGGTCGCGTACGCTGACCGAGCGCTACCAACTCGGTGTGAGTCCGGCGACCGTTCGCAACGAGCTTTCCGCCCTCGAAGAGGCGGGTCTTATCTCCCAACCGCACACGTCTGCGGGACGAATCCCCACCGACCATGGCTATCGCGCATTCGTCGATTCTCTAGTCGAACAGGGCCTTGTTTCCGAAGAGGGCGATTACCGCAGTGTGACCGAGGAGTTGCGCTCTCACGCCTCTGAGCTTGACTCGCTTCTCGAGCGGACCACCCAAGTTCTTACCCGCATGACCGATTGCCTCTCCGTTGTCATGGCACCCACGGTACGCGATCTCTCCATCAAACAGATCACCTTGGTCACTATGGATTCATATCGCGTCCTGCTCGTGCTCATCACAGAGGAGGGCAACGTTCTCAATCGCCAGATGGAATTTAGCGAACCTGTCAACGTTGAAGACATTGCCGCGGTGCAGCGCTTTCTCAACGAGGTTCTCTCAGGCAAGAGCCTCACGGAGCTTGAATCGGGCCTTGAGATCAGTATTCGGGAGTCCTATCACAACATCTATGTTCGTGCGGTCCTTCACGAGATCGTTGATTGTTTGAAGGCGTCGGTGCACGATTCCGGTGCGCCTCATTCCTACCGCCTGGGCTTAAGCTCGCTTATGACCCAACCTGAGTTCGCCTCGTCACGATCTCTGGTTCCCATCATGCAGGTGCTCGAGGACGACACAGTTTTGCTCCAATTGGTCGACCAACCACAAGATGAGGGCCAAACGGGGCCCAAGGTCACTATTGGGACCGAGAACCCTGATTTCGGTCTTCCCGGTGTCTCCGTGGTCGCAAGCAAATACGGGCGCGGCTCAAGCGCAGGAGTTGTCGCCGTCATCGGTCCGACACGTATGGACTATTCAAAGGTAATTAACGCAGTCCGGGCTGTTTCGTCCGCCCTGCATGAGGAATAACACCGCGCTCATCTCGCGGAGATAGAGGAAGAAGGGTAACGAACTAGCATGGCTAAGGACCTGTATGAGGTTATCGGCGTATCGCGTGATGCGACCGAGGAAGAGATCAAGAAGGCGTTTCGCAAGAAGGCAAGACAGCTCCATCCTGACGTCAACAAAGCCCCTGACGCTGAGAATCAGTTCAAAGAGCTGAACGAGGCCTACGACGTTCTCTCTGACAGGAACAAACGCGCACAATACGATCGCTTCGGCACCATTCCTGGTGCTGCCGGTGGCGCGGGCGGCCCTGGCTATGTTGACATGGAGGACATCTTCGGCGGAATGGGGGATATCTTCAGCAGCTTCTTCGGAGGCGGCGCTGGTGGGGGCGGGCGTCGTCCCCGTCGTGAGGGTCGCGACATGGGCATCGGATTGCGCGTCACGCTCGAGGAGGTCGCAACTGGCACGAAGAAAGAAATCGTCTACGATCGCCTCGCGCCCTGCGATACGTGTCACGGTACCGGCCTCGGTGAAGGTGGTCGCCAGGTCACCTGCACTGAGTGCAACGGCAAAGGCCGCGTCGTCACCGTTCAGCAAACCATCCTTGGCAACATGCAGTCCGCTCAAACCTGTTCACGATGCAACGGCACCGGACAGATGATCGAGAATCCCTGCCCCGATTGCGAAGGTCAGGGACGTGCGCCCGATCGCCAACGTCTGAGCGTGGACGTACCTGCAGGAATCCACGACCAACAACAGGTACGCATTCCCCGCTATGGCGAGGCCGGTCTCAACGGCGCTGAACCGGGCGACTTGCTCGTAACCATCCGCATTTTGCCCCATGACGTCTTCCAACGCGATGGAGACAATCTGCACATGGAGGCAAAGATCTCCATGATCCAAGCCGCCCTCGGTGCGCAGATCGAGGTTGACGGCATCCTTCCTGACGAGAAGGTCGCGGTGCGCATCCCCGACGGATGCCAAAACGACCAGGTCATTCGCGTTCGTAACTACGGTATGCCGAAGGCCCGTTCCGACGTTCGTGGCGATCTGTATGTCCATATTACGGTCATCATCCCGAAAAAACTCACCGACCATCAACGCGAACTGCTCGAACAACTTGCCGATGATATGGGCGAGGAGGTCGCCGGTGAGCGTTCCACGTGGGAAAAGCTCAAGGATGCCTTCAAATAAGCAGTTACACGAACTTTAAGCTTTAGTTCCTTGCGAGCATGCATGTATGTATGTCGGTTTTGTAAGGTTGTCGATCCCATAAGCAAATGAGGTTGTTCTTTGTCGCTTCAGCATTTCTACCTTGATGAACAGGTCATTGCAAAGGAGGCCGATACCTCCTTCCGCCTTTGCCTTGGTAACGACGATTTGAAACACGTCCGCGTCCTGCGCATGGGACCGGGCGAGCATATTGCTGTCGTAGACGGTGAGAAGGACTATTTCGAGCTTGAAATTGATCGATTTGATGACGAGGGCTTGTATGTCCATATCGCACGCCATCTCAAAGCCCCTCAAAAGCGACCCCGGGTCATCCTTCTCCAAGGGCTCGCAAAGGGCGACAAGATGGATGAGGTCATCCGCCACGCCACCGAGCTTGGCGTATCTGAGTTCATTCCTTTGGAGTGCGCTCGAAGCGTGATGAGGCTTGATGCGAAAAAGGCCCCGAAGAAACTGGAGCGTTGGAGAGCTATCGCGAAGAGTGCCGCTATGCAATCTGGCCAGCCCTTCATACCTGAGGTCAGAGAGCCGTTAAAGCCAAAAGCCGCCGCTGCGGCCCTTGCCGATTGCACGGCCGTATGCGTCTGTTGGGAGGAAGCTCCCTCCACAAAAAAGCTTGGAGACGCAATCCGTGCGGGCCTTATAGCCCATGGCCAAGCAAGGGATGAGGCAATCGTCGCCCTCATCGTCGGCCCAGAAGGCGGCCTCACCGATACGGAGGTCCAAACGTTTTTGGAAACCTCGGAATGCGCGGCGCTCGTGTCCCTGGGATCTAGCATCCTTCGCACTGAGACAGCCGGTATCGTTGCGCCCGCCTTGGCACTCTACGAACTCGGGTGTCTCGGTGGCTAAGATGTTGTTCTCGGTCGTCAACCTAGGGTGCAAGGTCAACAGGGTAGAAAGCGATAGCGTAGCCGCAACGCTGTTGGGACTTGGATGGAGCGAGGCGCCTCTCGAGGCATCGGACCTTGTTGTAATCAACACCTGTACGGTGACCGGCGAGGCGGAAAAAAAGACGCGCAAGACGGTACGCCACGCAATACGCATGAACGCGATAGCACCTATCGTCGTAACCGGATGTGCGGCGGCGATCACCCCTGAGTTGTATGAGTCGCTCGACCCCCGTGTCTCGGTCGTTTCCAAAGGTGCGCTTCTTGAGACCGTCCGTTCGATGGCTGGCGAGCTTACTGCCGCAATGTCAGGCGAGTTTCCTTCCGCATCCGCAAACGCCATCATGCAGAGTCCGACAACGAGGAGTTCGTTTGAGGTGCTCCCGGTAGGAGAGGGGTTTAGAACCCGCGTGGGAGTGAAGGTACAAGACGGTTGCAACAACGCGTGCACCTACTGCATCGTTCACGTCGCACGCGGCAGATCCGTGAGTCGTCCTGCGGAGACAATCATCGAGGAGTGTGTCGCATTGGCATCCGCAGGCGTGAGGGAGATCGTCCTCACCGGTATCAACCTCGGATGCTTCAAAGGAACATACCTAGGACGCGAGATTGATCTGGCCGGTCTGTTGCAGATCCTCGTGGAGAAGACGGAAGATGCGCCAGGTCCTGGATGCTATCCTCCTCGATTCAGGGTGGGAAGCATCGAACCCCGTAATGTCGACGACGCCTTCATCCGCGTGCTCGCGAATTCGGAGGGTCGCGTTGCTCGCCACCTCCATCTTCCTTTGCAATCCGGCAGCTCCAAGGTGTTGCGTGAGATGGCCCGACCCTATACGGCCGAATACTTTTTGGGACTTGTCGACCGCTTACGGACCGAAATCCCTTCCATAGCGCTGTCAACCGACATCATCGCGGGATTTCCCGGAGAGAGCGACGCGGAATTCGAGGATACTCTCGACGTAGCACGCACCGCACGATTCATGAAGATCCATGCCTTCCCTTACTCTATGCGAACAGGAACGCCAGCAGCTGAGCGCAAGGACCAGGTTGCGCCCGAGATGAAGTCGGAACGCTGCGAGAGATTGCGCGTCCTCTCGGAGGAGCTCGCGTCAACCGACCTTTTGACCCGTAGCGGTTCAACCGAGCTAGCGCTAGTCGAGGGAGGGGGCATTGCCACATTGGAGAGCTACCACACCGTAGCGGTCTCCAAAGACGAACTTTTGGGGTCTCTCATTCCCATTACCCTTTGACGCGGCATCCGTATCGTAAGAAAGGCACCGGTCGTGCGTGATACAATCACCCTCATGAACAACACCACAGAAACTCATATCGTCGTTCCTGGCACGGTCTCGATGGCTTCCATCGTCGGTCCGGACGATGTCTTCCTTCGCCTTATCCAGGACTCCTTTTCCGCACGTATCACCGTTCGAGGCAATGAGATCACCTTGAATGGCGATCCTATCGAGACGCAAATTCTCTCCTCGCTGTTTGGGGAACTCGTCAAACAAGTCCAAGCTCACGAGGAGGTAACCGAGTCGTTCATTTGTCGCGCCCTTGAACTTTTGCGCACATCTGAGTTTGCTCCCGACTCCTTGCGTGATGATGTGTTGCTGACCTATCGTGGGCGGGCAATTCGCCCAAAAACGGCTGGACAAAAGCGCTACGTGGACGCGATTCGCAAGAATACCATTACGTTTGGCATCGGACCCGCCGGCACAGGTAAGACCTATCTCGCCATGGCGATGGCCGTAGCCGCCCTTCGTCGCAAAGAGGTCGGACGCATCGTCTTGACCCGTCCGGTTGTCGAAGCGGGGGAGAGCTTGGGCTTTTTACCCGGTACGCTCACCGAGAAGATTGATCCCTACATCCGCCCGCTCTATGACGCCCTGTATGACATGGCTGACCGGGAACGGGCAAATACCTTGTTGGATACCGGAGCTATCGAGATAGCTCCCCTTGCGTTCATGAGAGGCCGTACGCTCAACGACAGCTTCATCATCCTAGACGAGGCCCAAAACACCACCCCCGAACAGATGAAGATGTTCCTCACCCGACTCGGCTTCGGAAGCAAGATGGTCATCACTGGAGACTTGACCCAAACCGACCTACCGTTTGGCGCCTCGGGACTCCTGACGGCCCGACGCGTCCTCTCCGAGGTTCGCGACATCTCGTTCAATGAGTTCTCCGGCAAGGACGTCGTACGCCATTCCCTGGTGCAGGACATCGTTGCCGCCTATGATGCTGCTGCCGCTGAGGGCAGGCTTTAAAAACAGTAGACCTGAAGGAGCACGACAAGATGGATATCTTCTTCAACTACGATTATCGTGGCAAGGAAATGCAGGAATTTCCTCTCGAAGAGCTTGCCCGGTATGTACTCGTTGACGAGGATATGCCCCAAGAGAGTTGTTGTTGTGTGACCTTCGTCGACAACGATGAGATGACCTCCTTAAACGAGCATTACCGCGGCAAGACAGGTCCGACTGACGTCCTTTCCTTTGAGGCGGAGGGTGTTGGGGGTGATTTTGACTTCGATTGGCCCGACGACCCTGAGGATGTTGAGGAGCTCGAGCTCGGGGACATTATCATTGCCCCAGACGTAGCCGAAGAGCAATGCTCTGACTTCAATATGACCTTTGAAGGGGAGATCAGCCTTCTCCTTGTGCACGGGCTGCTCCACCTTTGCGGTTATGACCACATCGAGGATGAGGACGCGCGGGTTATGCAAGCCCGCGAGGTCGACTTGTTGAGCGCTTGGGCTGCCGCCCATCCCAATGTCGCACCTCCCGACTATGAGCTCAACCTTGAGACCGTGGTCGGCGAGCACTAGAGAGACGAAGATACGAGGTACAACCACCCATGGACATGGATTTCAAAAAGCTAGAAGAGCTCGAGCGCATGGAGGAACTCGCAGAGGCGGGCAAGCTCGATGACGAGCAAATGGCGAAATTCTCTGCCTTGGCAAACTCGTCCTTCACTGGTCAAAAAGAGGGTTTCCGCTCCGGGTTCGTCACGCTCATCGGTCGTCCCAACGCCGGCAAGTCCACCTTGCTCAACGCGATCATGGGCAAAAAGATCGCCATCACGTCCAACACGGCCCAAACAACCCGCCATCGCTTCCGTGCGGTACTTACCGAGGAGGACTACCAGGTCATCCTTGTCGACACCCCCGGCCTACATAAACCCCATGATGCCCTTGGGGAGGAGCTCAACACCAGCGCTTTGAAGGCGTTAGAGGATGTGGACGTCGTTGCGATGCTTATCGATGCAGGTCAGCCCATCGGACGCGGCGACGAATGGGTGGCTGCCCAATTGCGCGGGAGCAAGGCAAGGAAAATCTGTGTCCTGACGAAGTGCGACATATGCAACAAGGAGCAAATCCAAAAGCAGCGAATCGCGGCTGAAAAGCTAGCGAGATGGGATGCCATGGTCGGCCTTTCCTCGGTAACGGGGAAAAATATCGATGCCTTCATCGAGGAGGTCGTCTACTTTTTGCCCGAGGGTCCTGCTTGGTTTCCCGCCGATATGGAGACCGACCAGCCCATCGAGGTCGTCGTCGCAGAGTTTATCCGTGAGAAGATCTTGCGCTCTTTCGACGACGAGGTACCCCATGCCATTGGCACCCAGGTAGAGGAGATGGCCTACCATCGCCGAAACAACACGTACAACATCCGCGCCGTCATCTATGTTGAGCGAGACAGCCAAAAGGGAATAATCATCGGCAAGGGAGGCTCTGCCATAAAACGCATCGGAACTGAGGCGCGTAAAGACCTCGAGCAGCTCCTTGGTTGCAAAGTCTATCTTGACCTGCGCGTGAAGGTGAAGAAGAGCTGGAGGAGGGACGCAACCCAGATCCGACGTTTTGGATATGGTGAAGGTCTGTAGTTCCTATAAAGAGAGTTTGAAGAGGTTCTCCGTAGCGCAAAGGGATCGTTTTGCGTATCCGCGGCTCAGAGCCATTTTTTAAACTCGTAAGTTGAATATTTAAATGCAACAGCGTTGCGTTTAGTTGTGCAGCA
>CAZOGL010000005.1:0-4112 GCA_964579575.1 uncultured Eggerthellaceae bacterium
CATCAGCCAGGTGTGGCCATTGATACCGAAAGAGTCAATAACCTCTGAAACGGTATATTCCTTGTTTTCGCTCATGTCTTCCCTCCTAACAGGACGTGTGCAAAATGCACTGAGCGAACTTACACGGGATATTTCTATCCCCCTTCAATCCCTTGCCTCTAAACTCCCCAATTCACAGGCCAAGGAATGGGAACACGCGAAGATTTCCAAGTATGGATGCCGCTAATCATCCTATCTGCACAATATTCCTAATTTCAAAATGGTAGGGAGGCTTCCTAAATTCGGCCTAAACTCTATGAATTTTTAGTTTGGATTTAGGCTCGCTTTAGGGTGGGTGCATATTATTCTCTCTAATATAGTATTCCCCCTAGTAATAATTGTGTTTCCTGGATTCGCGTGCAATCTGACTAGCAACCTGACTAGCAACCTGACTAGCAACCTGACTAGCAATCTGGCTAACCTGAAGGAGAATTAACGAGTGAGAGTTCTCGTCGCAGAAGATAATGAGCGCTTGCTCAAGACGTTGATGCGTATTCTTATGACCGAAGGGTACACGGTGGACGGCGTGAGCGATGGCGCAAAAGCGCTCGACTATATCCGTTCCTGCGACTATGACGGGATCGTCCTCGACATCATGTTGCCCTATATGGATGGGCTCGAGGTTCTTCGCACTATTCGCTCAGAGGGCATTCAAAGCCCCGTCATGTTTTTGACCGCCCTATCTGATGTGAGCAAACGCGTAGAAGGACTTGAGGCCGGGGCGGATGACTACCTGCCCAAACCTTTTGCCGCAAACGAATTCGTTGCCCGTGTGCATGCCATGCTCAGACGCAGAGGCGCTTTCATCCCTCAAGTGGTCTCCTTTGCGGGCGTCTCTCTTGACGCTATGAGTCACAAGTTGAGGTACAACGATAGGGAAGTCATGCTCAGTAACAAGGAATACCAGGTCATGGAGATGTTTTTGAGCAAGCCGGGTGTGATTATCCCCATTGAGCGCATCTTGTCCCATGCGTGGAGTTGGGACAGCGGTGCCGATTCAAGTGTGGTGTGGGTTCAGGTCTCTAACTTGCGCAAGCGTATCGCCAAGATCGAGGCCCCGATCTCCTTGAAGTTCTCTCGTGGCGCGGGCTATGTTCTTGAAGAGGCCTAATGAAGAGGACCAATGAAGAGAGCGAATCCGGGAAACAATCCGGGAAACAATCCGGGAAGGTCGAATAGCGGGGTAAAACGGTGAGACGCTACTGGAGGCATTTTGTATTGGTGATGAGCCTCATCGTGGTTGCGATTTATGCGGTTTCCTGTGTGGCTCTTATAGTGTTGGGCGTCACTCTTTTGGATGATGAGGACGTTCCAAGGTATCTGTTTGTCGTCATCTTGGTGGAATTTGTAAGCTTGCTTGTGCTTTTGGGTGGGATGGCCATCTTGCTCGGACGGGTTGACCACGTCTTCATCGACAAGAACAAACGTCTCAAACGCATTGCGACCGCGACGAACCATGAGCTCCGTACACCGCTGACATTGATGTTGGCAAACCTGGATGTGCTCGAGATGGAACACGGACAAGACGACCTCATCGACGATATGCGGGAAGAGACGCTCCATATGGCCCGCCTCGTATCCAAGATGTCTGAGTTGTCCCGCCTTGAGGAGGGGGAGTATGTTTTCGATATCAAGGACGTTGACCTGAGCAACCTTGCGGTCAAATGTCTCGCCCACTTTTCCCCGCTTTTTGAGATCCGGGGGTTGAACCATGTCAGCAATATCAGCGAGGGTGTCTATTGCAAGGCGGACGAATCCGAGATCAAACAGATTTTCTACGTCTTGCTCGACAATGCGCTGAAATACTGCGACGACAAAGGGACGGTGGAGGTTTCCGTGTTTTCGTCGGACCCGGGATATTCGGTGGTGTGCGTTGAGAACACCTTCGCAGCCTGCGATCCCAGCGAGTTCAAGCATTTCTTTGAGAGGTTTTACCGTTCTGACGTTTCGCAGGCCACTTCTCTTGGAGACGGCCTCGGTCTCCCCTTGGCCGCATTGGCCGCCGAACAGTTCGGTGGCACCATTAAGGCTTATAATGCACCCGAGAAGAACGCGATCGGATTTCGTTTGGCGTTCCTGCGTTAGTGAGAAGAACGCAATCGGATTTCGTTTGGCGCTCCTGCGTTCGTTTTCCCTCTTCGGTGCGGTGCGGGTGATGCGGGAGAAGTCGGATAGGGGAGGCAATGGCGGCAAGTCTGGCTGTGAAGGTAACGCCGAAATCGGGCAAGGACCAAGTCATCGGTGTCCAGGAGATCGATGGAGCCATGGAGGTTTGCCTTCGTGTCACTGCGCCACCCGATAAGGGGAAGGCGAACGCGGCGGTGTGCAAGCTCCTTGCCAAAAGCCTCGGCCTTCCTAAGAGTGCGATAGAGATCAAACGGGGAGATACCAGCCACCACAAGCTTTTAGAGATCGACGGCGACCAAGAAAGCTTGGACGCATGGGTCGCTGGCCTGCCGCGCATGTAGGTTTGCGAGCGGGCTCCCTGGTGCATGTAGTCGCGCGTGTAGCCGCGCATGTAGCCTTGCACCTTCGCCAAAGGTCGCGCATTGGGCATCGCTAAGAAGGGCGACGCATGGGTACCGCTAGGGATCGCGCACGAGGAGAGGGAGAATTGCAATCTTTTTCAATTGCCCCCTTGCGCATGTTCCCAGTTTCCCGTAATATTACTCCCGCACTTTAAGGGGTGTTAGCTCAGTTGGTTAGAGCGCCGGCCTGTCACGTCGGAGGTCGCGAGTTCAAGTCTCGTACATCCCGCCATTAAAACTATTAGGTCAGCCGTCAAACCCGATGGCTGTTTTTGTTTATGTCACACGCAAGGATTCGCAAAGAGAAGAGGAAGGCACCTAAATGCTACATTCAACGAGAGATAAATCTCGGCAAAGAGGCATATTCATCGCGATTGCAACGCTCGCGATTTGCGCAATGCTGACTTTGGTTGCTTTGCCGGCCAGGGCATTCGCTGATGGCTATCAACAGGATTGGATGAAGTCAATTTCCGACGATGCAAAAATATCCCAATTGACGATTCCCGGCACCCACGACTCCGCTTGCTACAATACGTGTGCAGTAACAAAAGAATGGGCAGAATGCCAAAGCTGGGACATATACGATCAGCTCAGAAACGGCATTCGCGCACTTGATTTAAGATACGGCTACGATGACGGAGATTTCGGCCTCTACCATGGAAATGTGTGGCCGTTCATCTATACCTGTTATGAGCTTTATAGAAGCGAGTGGAATGATCTTACCCCCAAAGTTCTTACGCTCGACGGCGAGCTATATAAGCTTTCACAATTTCTAAAAGATCACCCCAACGAATTTATCATCATAAACGTGCAGAGAGAGAATGACGATTCGGGTGACGCGGTCAACGAAGCCCTTAATAAGCTGTATGAAAAGTACAACGTCTATACAAGTAGGAATAACAACACCACCGTTGGCGAGGTCAGAGGCAGAATCGTTCTAGGAAACGATTTCATGCAGGGGGTAGACGAACACGGCCCTTACAACAGATACCAAGGGAGTGTTGAAGAGAAAGTGAGTGATTTGCACCAAGTTTTCGATGAAGCTCCTACTACATATCTAGGCGATAGTGAAACGATTACGCAAAAAGTGATATACACGAATTTAAGTTGGAGAGCGGGAGTATTTTCCCTGAATAGAGGACCGATTTATTATGCCCGTATGATTCAGAAAGAGTTCTTCTACGGTGATCGGTTTGACTACGGTTACGGTTCTCGTATTGCTGTCGGTTCAGGCTCATACGTGGAAGTAGGCAAAGCCTTTGGTGTCGTCCTCTACGACTATCCTACCAACCAAATCATCGATTGGACGATCGGGGCGAACAGATGGGCCTTCTCGACCTCGGCTTCCTCGTGATTCGCAAGTAATCGAGAGGTCGGCAACCGAGTGGTCGTATCTAACCACGCCTGAAATTGAAGTGTCCCTTATTTCTCGAAGTGATTGAGGTGAGAGATAGGGGACATTTCTAGGTATATAGGCCAAAGGCGCATAGGTGTGCAAGAAAGCCCACAATACGTTCATATTTAACCGCGGTCCACATCCACAGT
>CAZOGL010000005.1:4212-47423 GCA_964579575.1 uncultured Eggerthellaceae bacterium
GTGTGCAAGAAAGCCCACAATACGTTCATATTTAACCGCGGTCCACATCCACAGTTCGCGTTTTCCGCAAACCATAGCCTCATTCCACATCCACACCGCGCTTTTCCGCCCATGTATCCGCAGCCCACATCCACAACCCACATCCATATTCCACATCCACAATTCATGCGTTTTCCGTCCATTTATCCGCAATGCGCGTTGTTTCATTCGGTGAAATAAATAATAAGCAATCGTGCCTGTTTCACTCCAAGACATATGGAGTATACTGCCAGTTTACAGCACTATGTTGTGCATGGTTTACTTGATTTGAGAAGGAGAGTCGAGATGAACGTTGGTCGCTCAAAGTTGCAGCGCGTACTTACCACGCTGTTAGCCTTCTGCCTATCGTTTAGCCTCTCAGTGCCGACCCAGGCAATCGCGTTCGCGCGTGAGCAGATTGTCGGTGCTGGTTCCGAGCAGACACAGGGGTCGTCTGCAGCCGATGATGCTGTGACTTCTGGTGTGAACTCGGTGACCCAAGGGGAGAGCTCGGATAGCTTGACGGGGGGCGAGAAGGTAGACAACGGCGCGACGTCCGATGATGGCAACGGGACCATGATGGCTTCCGAGTCCATCGCTTTGTTGGCGGTTTCCGATGACGGCACAACTGTCAAGACGAAGGCTGATTTCGATTTCACGAAGAAGTGGAACGACAACAACGATGAGGGCAACGTTCGTCCTGCTGCGAGCAATTTCGCACAGAATTCAATCGAGTTGTATTACAAGATTGACGGAGCGGGCGAGTGGACAAAACTCACGACATCCAACATGGGCAACGTCGGTCTGACTGAGATGCCCACTCCGACCTACGTCGCGAATGCCGGCTCTGTGAGTTATAAGTACGTCCTTCCTTCCGTGATCACGGTAAAAAGCTCTGGCACGTCCGTTGACAAGAGTGTCACGTGGAACTACAAGGAGAAGGCTGTCGATGGCTATGTCGACCCTGCGGATGAGTTCTATGGCAACAACTCGACGGTTATGAACACGCTCCTTTCCGATTGGAATGCGTCGGTTCTTTGGGGCGACAACGACAACCTCTATAACAGTCGCGTTTCCGTTGATACGGTGAATGCCGATCCGGATACGTATTTCGAGGTCTATCGCTATGTTTCCGGCAAGCCTTCTACCACCGAGAAGCTCGATGCGAAGACCGTGGGTCTGACCGTTTCCGAGAAGAAAAACGGAGAATGGAAGACCGAGTTCTCGAACGCTCCTGCGTTTGATGAGAACGGTAATCCCTACGTGTACTATATCGTTGACAAGCTCAACGACGATGGTACTTCCAAGCTTGCAACCGATCCTACCGGCATCGGCAACTACCTGTCTGCAATCAGGAATGTCAACAACCATGCGACGAACACTACCGAACTCTATGAGGGCGGTACCTTGCAGATGGTCTTGGACAATATAACCGAGTTCAAGGTCACCAAGAAATGGGAGGACGGCGACGACGTCGAAGGTCGTCCTAACACCAAGTTGTATCTGTATCGCATTTCCGAGGGCGCGAACCACGCAATCGAGGATGACGCGGTCAATCATGCCAACCCGGTCCAGGGCAACGACTATCAAGACATCTCGACAGCAACAAATGTCGTGGAAATCGACTTCCCCCTGGAAGGCACCACGCTGCCTATGTACGACAACCAAGGTCATCGCTACATCTACTTCGCACTCGAAACGGGTGTGACTGGCGATTATAAGTTGGTAACCGACAACTCGTCCGCCAAGGAAGATGAAGCTGTCGTTGAGTTCTTCAATAAGATTAAGAACTCTGACGGGTTCGCCAAGTACATCCTCAACGGTGGCACGATCACCAATGACCGTGAGGCGACCCAGAGCATTACGGCGACCAAGCAATTCACGGCTGAGGCTCTCCAGGAAATGGAGAATACGGCGGTTCAGTACACGTTGTACAAGAAGACCGCAGATGGTTGGGTGCCTGCAACCGAGGACGATATCGTAGCCGAGAACGGCGCCAAGCTTCTTGGCGCTAATTCCACGATCTCTGCTGACGGCAAGATCATCACCACCATTGAGGGTTTCAAGGCCGAGGCCATGGAACTCTCCGCTGCTGGTCCCGTTATTCAAAAATACGACGTCAACACAGGCGCTCGTATGGAGTACAAATACGTTGAGACCGCTATGACGGTTAACGGTGGCGAGTGGGTGAGCGTTCCGTCTACCATTGACGCAGATGGCAACGTTACCTATCAAACGGTCAACGTAGGCGTTGTCGCACCTGGTATCGGGGACCAGAAGACCACCGTTTACTTCTCTCCCGTCCAGGTTAATGAAACCACGATTAATAACGTTCTTGAGTCCGATATTCTCGTCACCATTGAGAAGGTTTGGACCGATAGCGATGGCAACAACATCTCTGGAGATGCGACAGCGTTGCAGGACGTGTTGTGCACGTTTGACATCTATCGTAATGGTGAGGTCTTCAGGACGGTCCAGCTCAGTTTTGCTAATTATCAGAACGGTGAGTGGTTCTGGCAGGGGGCGTTTGATCGCTATGACGAGAACGGCCTCGAATATACCTGGATGATCAAGGAAGTTGGTATCACTGATCCCCAGGGTCGCACATGGGGACAAGCGTTCGAGTACCAGACGACCGTCGATCAGCAGGCCACCACGGGCGATATGCTTATCAACAGGGCCATCAAGTATCGTAACGTCATTAACGTGGGTCCTGGCTATTCGCTGTCGTTTGATGTCCAAAAAGAGTGGTTGGACGACTCCGACACGATTGCCCGTGTCCCTATCACGTATGGCCTTTACGACCTCGTGCAGAAGAAGATCGTTGCAACGGGTACGCTGAGCGATGACAACAACTGGTTTGCGCGTTTCTCCTATACTCCCGAGTCAGAAGAGCGCGTGGCAAGCGAATATGTCATTGTCGAGCTTTCCGTCGGGGGCGTGAACGTTGACTTGACGGATGACTACCAAACTATCCGTACCAAGGCTGTGGCTGGCAAAAACGTTGAGGTTTCCAACCGTATCGGTACCGTTGGCAATCCTGAGGCAGCAGACGCACTTTACTACGTCTACAACGTGTACGTTTCGCTCCAAGAAGAGAGCGCAACGTCAGCCGAATACCTCATCGACAACCAACGTGATGCAACGCTCAACATGAAGTTGACCAAGAATTGGAACGTCGGTGACTCGCCTGCGGATCTCAATGCTAAATTCTTCGTGTACCGCGATGGCGAGTTGTTCGACCTCAGTACTGTCACGGTCGAGCTCAGCGGCGCGACCCTGACTGCGGATGGCGGCATCCTCATTAAAGGCAACGAGGCTGTTGACAACAAGAACACGGTGAGCATCTCCGGTCTTGACAAGTTCGACAACGACGGCGTCGAGTACCACTACGCGCTTGTCGAGTCAACGCTTAATGACCAGGTTATCGTAAACAATCGCGTTCAGATTGACGGCGACTCTTATGTCAGCACCGTTTCATTGAACGAGAACGAGACGGTAATCTACGGCAAGGCCGAGCACCATTCCGGCGACCTGTACGTTTGGAATTCCAGCAACACAAAGCAGGAGACACTCAATCTCGACTCTTATAAGGTATGGCGTGACCCGGGCACTTCGTCCCTTCTCTCTGCTCGCCCCGACATCTCCTTTGACGTCTATCGTGTTTCCTATGTTGAGAACGATGGAATTAAGGAGGCCGTTGAGGCTGGCGACATGGACGCGTTAGCCGAGGTCGTTAGCCAATACGCAAACGCTGACCACGCGATAGTCCGCGATCGCTTCTGGAACACCAAGTACAATGATTGGTGTTGGGGTTGTGACCTTGGCGAAGTTGAGCGCTACGATGCCGATGGCTATCCTTACGTCTACTTCCTTGCCGAGAGATATACCAGCGACAGGGGAGTCTACCTCGAGGGGTATGACAATGAGGGCAGCCAGAAGCCGAATACGGCTGCGGACGTGACCTCTACGAAAGAGGTGTTCGAGATTCCTTCGAGCGACCTCAATACCACCTGTCTCGTTATGTTTGATGGCACTGAGAAGTCATACTCCAAGACGACGGTGAACTACCGCTACGATACCCGTACGGTCAGCGGCCGCAAGATCTGGCATGTCATGCCGAGCCTTCTTGACCTTCCTGATACAAATAAACCTGCGGTCAAGGTCAACTTGTACCGCTCTGCTGTTTCCATCCCGGAACTTGATTGGGCATATAACCAAAACTTGCTGGAGAAGTATGCGTCTCAGCTTACACTCGTGAACACCACCACGCTGAATGCCAACGGTGATGGCGTCTATAGCTTCATGTTCGAAGACGAGCAAGATGGCTCTCTGCTCCAGAGATATGACGAGTGGGGCCAAAACTACCATTACTACGTGTTCGAGGACGCCGAGACTGCGCAGAATCTTGATTCTGTGTATCCCAGCGAAGACACCCAGATCACGGCAACCGACTTCCATATCACCAACGTTTATTCCGTGAACGAGCCGGTTGAAATCACGATTAACAAGACGTGGCAGAAGAATGCGACGGAAAATCCCGACCAGCTACCTGCTGCTCCTGCGAAGTTTGAGTTATACGCCCAAGCTGTTGACTCCCAAGGCAACAAGATTGGCTCTGAGATTCTCATGAGCACGGCGACCGTGAAGGTTGACGACGATTACCAGTCCTCTTTCACCTTCAAGTACCTCACCGAGGATGTGGATGCCAATGCTGAAGGTTTCGACGGAACCAAATACGAGACGCTTCCGTACTACGCAGCAAACAACATCGCGTATGTCTACTATGTAAAGGAAGTTTCCATCCCGGATGGCTACACTTCCAACTGGGATACCCTTGCGGGCAGCTCCTTTGCAAACCCAGTAGTACTCAGCGCGGACGCGACCCATACCGGTAGCATCGGAGCGGGTGCGCTGGTTTTGAACGAGTACGGCAAGAGCACCTCCTTCAAGGTCTCCAAGACCTGGAACGACGACAATGCGTATGGCAAGAACTATCGTGTTCCTGTCACGCTGACCGTCTCTCGTTCTTGGGCTGGAAATACCGTCAACGGCCAATATATCGCGGGCGGTACGGATGCGGTGTATTGCACCGTCGATTTGACTGAGGCCGATTTGAAGACGGGCACCACCAATGTGTGGGAGAAGGAGATCACCGAGGTCAAGGGCGCCGACGGCAATACCTATAAGGTCCAAGAGTATGCTCCTAATGGCAGCAAGTATGTCTATAAGGTTACCGAGGAGAAGGCAACCAACGAAGCTGATCAGGCGAAGTTGGAAAACAACTATGTCTTTACCTGGAACGGCACAACGGGCACGAACACGCTGAAGCGCGTTTCCTCGCTGTCCGCTAATAAGCTGTTTGCGTGGGCGAACAACGCAGCCATATCTACTGCAGATTTCACCATGCTGCAAAGCATCAATGCCGTCCCGACGGCAATCACCTTTGCGGTCCAACGTTCCGATAACAACGACGCCTATCAATACGTGACAAGTGGCGATACGCGTGTGGCTAGCTACAGTGGTGACAACGTCCTTAAAAAGACGATAAACATCACGGCCAATAACAGAAACACCCTCAAGGCAACTTGGCAAAACCTTCCCCAGGAAAGCGCTGATGGTAAGACTGCTTACACGTATCGCGTTGTTGAGATCCTGACATGGAAGAATGCCGATGATACGACCAACGAAACCGTTTGGTATAGCGCAGACGCAAGCAACAACGATACCCTTCAGGCGACCGACAAGAACTATGCTCCCGAAACCGGTAGCGTAGCGGTCACCCAGACCGGTACAACCTATATGCAAAAGACCTATGCGTTCACCAATAAGATTCCGACGGCGAGCATCAAGCTCGTCAAGAAGTGGGAAGGCGACAACCTCAACCGCGACAACACACGACCCGAGAAGTTGTATCTCACCGCTACGAGCAAGATCAACAACACCTATTCCAAGGACTTCACGCTTACTAAGTCTGCGACTGGCACTAATGAATGGACGACGACCGCTACTTTGCCGAAGTGGGACGATTCCAAGAAACTGACCGACCTGTACACGTTCAGCGAGCAGGAAGGCAAGAACCAGAACCTGTTCAAGCTCTATACCTTTGCAGGCGACGCGACCGATGACGACAATCTTACCTACACGGTCACGAACAAGCTCACCAACGACGACCGCAAGCTTGTGAACGTCTCCGCGACGAAGACCTTTACGAAGGACTCCGACGTCAAGGCTGTGACGCAAACGCGTGTCCAGTTCAAGATCTACGTCCAGGCCAAGGGCGGTACCGCTCTGACCCAGATTACAGATGCTAACAAGGCGCAGTATGTTGACGCGGACTACGTCGACGACTTCAATTGCGTCCAGGAAGTTCCCATTGTGAACAACACTGGTAGCGTTACGTGGACCGGTTTGAACAAATATTGGAATCTCGAAGCTTCTGAAGCCGGCGATCCCCAACGCATCGTCTACGTGATTCAAGAGGACCTGCTTGATGAAGACGGCAACGTCCTTGACACCCACAGCTACAAGGCTTCTGCCAACCCGAAGACTCCTTCCACTTACACGCGCTACTCTGAGGACAACACGACGGTTGAGAATGTCAACGCTGGCACCCTTACCAACGAGTTGCAGACCAAGTCTGTCCAGGTAACAAAGACCTGGGCAAACTCTCGTGGCGATTCCTTTGATGCTGCGACGGTGACAGACCTCGTCAACAAGGGTGCGCTTCCCAAGTCCATTACGTATGGACTCCAGTGGCATATCGACGGCGTTTGGACGGCAGTTCCTGGCGTTGCTGATAAGTCCTTCTCCACCATCGATCTTGCGAAAGCTGGAACGACCGGCGTGACGTGGGATGCGAAGGTCCCTCAAACTGACAAGAGCGGCAACGCCATCCAATACCGAGTTCTCGAGAAGTCCGTTTCTTACGATGGGTCCAATTGGATTGACATCACAGAGACGGGTGCATTCGACGGGAACGTCGGCGCTAAGGACAAAGGCGTTTACAGCGTTGCCGACTTCAAGGCCAACTCCTCCAACACGATGAGCTCCGGCTCCATCTCCGTTTCCAAGAATTGGGAGGATGAGGACAACGCCTATAACGATCGCACGAATGTCACCATCAAGCTGTATCGCGATGGCGCCCTCTACGACACCCAGACGTTGAGCGCCAACAACAACTGGACCTACACCTGGGCAAACGTCCCCGTGTACCAAAGCGGCACCGAGACGTATAGCACGTGGAAGATCGAAGAGACGCCGATTGATGGTTATGACGTGACCTACGATCCGACGTATGCCAACACCGGGTTCACGGTCGGCGTTGCCCAAACCGTTACGCTGAGCGCGACCAATACGCTTCAGCGTACGAGCATCCCTGCCATGAAGCAGTGGGAGGACAATGCCAACCAGGACGGAAAGCGTCCCGAGTCCATCACCTTTACCGTGAAGGGCTCCGTTGGCAGCTCTGTGGTCTATGACGGTGCCAACAAGACCGGCGGCACGCATGTTGTTTCCGGTAGCTCCACCGACAATACCGGTTGGTCCACGCCCTATACCTTCGAGAACCTTCCGAAGTACATCAATGGCAAGCTTGTGACCTACACCGTTGACGAGAACACTATCGCCAATTACACCGACACCAAGACGCTTGTGGATGGCACGGTTGTCCATACCAACAAGTACACGCCTGAGGTTGTTACCATCAACGCCGAAAAGACTTGGGCAGGGGATACCGGCTACGAGGACACTACCCGCCCGGCCTCCATCACCTACACGGTGAAGGGTTCCTACACCAAGGACGACACGGTTAAGACTATCGACTACGGAACCATGACGGGCATGAAGGCGGACGGCTACAAGGCTTCCATGACCGAACTGCCTAAGTACCTTGAGCAGGGTTGTGAGGTCACCTACACCGTCGAGGAGATTGACATCCCCGGCTACACCAAGAGTGAGATGACCCAGACAAAGAGTGGCAACACCTATACCTTCTCCGTCACCAACACCTTGAAGACCACCTACGCCGAGGCGGACAAGACCTGGGACGACAAGTCCAACCAAGACGGCGTGCGTCCCGAGTCCATCACCTACGTACTGACCGCGACAGCCAACGGCCAGACGGTCGGCGCCCTGGGCAAGACCCAGACCGTAAAGGGCTCCGCCACCACCGACGATAACTGGTACTACAAGTGGGAAGACCTGCCCACGAAGGTCTACATCGACAAGGCGAGCTACGACGTCACCTACACCGTGACCGAGACCGACTTTGCGCCCTACGAGCAGACCGGCGCGGCCACCGCGGGCAACAAGACCACCTTCACCAACAAGCACACGCCCGAGCTCACCAACGTCTCCGCCGTCAAGAAGTGGGACGGCGAGGTCGACTCCCTCAAGTCCCTGACCCGCCCGGACTCCATCACCTACAAGCTGACGGCGAAGGTCGACGGCCAGACGGTCGACGCCCTGTGCAAGAGCGCCACGGTCACCCCGGCCGACAAGACCACTGACACCGGGTGGGACTACACCTTCGAGGGCCTCGATAAATACCACGAGGGCAAGCTCGTCGCCTACACCGTGACTGAGGTCGAGGTCGACGGTTACGCCACCACGGTTGAGCAGTCCGCCGACGGTGCGACCTTCACGTTCACCAACAAGGTCGACTACACTGAGCGTGAGGCCGACAAGGTCTGGGACGATGCCTCCAACCAGGACGGCAAGCGCCCCCTCGAGCTCACCTACAACCTCAAGGCCGAGATCACGGTCGCTGGCCAGGCAGTCGAGTTCAAGGCGCTCTCCGACACCTATGTTGCCCGTGGCAACAACATCGACAACACCGGCTGGTACCACAAGTGGGAGAATCTGCCCACCCACGTCTACTCCAACGGCTCCTCCTACGAGGTCACCTACACCGTGACCGAGACCGGCTATGATCCCTACGAGCAGACCGACGTGAAGGTGGACGGCAACAAGACCACCTTCACCAACAAGTACACGCCCGAGACCGTCAAGGTCCTCGCCAACAAGGCGTGGGCCAACGAGGTCGACTCCCTCAAGGGCCAGACGCGCCCCGACTCCCTGACCTACACGCTTACCGGCACCTATACGGTCGCCGGCGAGCAGAAGGCCTACACGCCGACCGAGGCCAAAAAGACCGCAAAGCCCGCTGACAAGTCCAAGGACGAGAACTGGGGCGTTGAGTGGACTGAGCTGCCGAAGTACGCGCCCGGCTACCAGGGGGCCGAGATCTCCTACGACCTCGCCGAGGCTGAGGTCACCGGCTACACGACCGCCAAGGCCGGCCCCACGAAGTCCGGCACCGACACCTACGGCAACACCGTCTTCACGGTCGCGTTCACCAACTCTCTGGTCACCACCGGCGTCGACGTGGAGAAGGTCTGGGCCGACGACGACAACCGCGACGCGCTCCAGCCCGGCGACATCGTCGTCAGCCTGCACGCAAACGGTGCGACCGAGGCGTTCCTCGGTAAGACCGCCAAGCTGAACAAGGACAGCCAGTGGAAGGCGGCCTTCACCGGCCTTCCGAAGTACTTCTACGAGGACGGCCGCGCCGTCGAGGTCACCTACACGATCAGCGAGGACGAGGTGCCTGAGTGGTACACCGCCGCCACGACCGGAACCGCGTCCGAGGGCTACGTCGTGACCAACACCCACGAGCCCTTCACGACCGAGGTCTCCGTCGAGAAGGCGTGGGAGTACGGCGGGATCGACGAGGCCCTCGTCGAGCTCGTCATGCCCGAGTCCATCACCTTCGACCTGACGGGCAAGACCGCCGACGGCACCACGGTCTACACCGACACTTACACCGCTGACGCCAAGGACAACTGGGCCCACACGTTCACGGACCTCCCGGCGTACGCCAAGGGCCGCGTGGGCGAGGTCATCACCTACACCGTCGTCGAGGAGCCGGTCGCCGGCTTCGACACCGACGTGACCAGTGCCACCGCCCAAAAGAAGTCCGCCGGCGGCGTCGACGAGCCTGGCGTCCTGACCTACACCTACAGCTTCACCAACACCTTGAAGACCACCTACGCCGAGGCGGACAAGACCTGGGACGACAAGTCCAACCAAGACGGCGTGCGTCCCGAGTCCATCACCTACGTACTGACCGCGACAGCCAACGGCCAGACGGTCGGCGCCCTGGGCAAGACCCAGACCGTAAAGGGCTCCGCCACCACCGACGATAACTGGTACTACAAGTGGGAAGACCTGCCCACGAAGGTCTACATCGACAAGGCGAGCTACGACGTCACCTACACCGTGACCGAGACCGACTTTGCGCCCTACGAGCAGACCGGCGCGGCCACCGCGGGCAACAAGACCACCTTCACCAACAAGCACACGCCCGAGCTCACCAACGTCTCCGCCGTCAAGAAGTGGGACGGCGAGGTCGACTCCCTCAAGTCCCTGACCCGCCCGGACTCCATCACCTACAAGCTGACGGCGAAGGTCGACGGCCAGACGGTCGACGCCCTGTGCAAGAGCGCCACGGTCACCCCGGCCGACAAGACCACTGACACCGGGTGGGACTACACCTTCGAGGGCCTCGATAAATACCACGAGGGCAAGCTCGTCGCCTACACCGTGACTGAGGTCGAGGTCGACGGTTACGCCACCACGGTTGAGCAGTCCGCCGACGGTGCGACCTTCACGTTCACCAACAAGGTCGACTACACTGAGCGTGAGGCCGACAAGGTCTGGGACGATGCCTCCAACCAGGACGGCAAGCGCCCCCTCGAGCTCACCTACAACCTCAAGGCCGAGATCACGGTCGCTGGCCAGGCAGTCGAGTTCAAGGCGCTCTCCGACACCTATGTTGCCCGTGGCAACAACATCGACAACACCGGCTGGTACCACAAGTGGGAGAATCTGCCCACCCACGTCTACTCCAACGGCTCCTCCTACGAGGTCACCTACACCGTGACCGAGACCGGCTATGATCCCTACGAGCAGACCGACGTGAAGGTGGACGGCAACAAGACCACCTTCACCAACAAGTACACGCCCGAGACCGTCAAGGTCCTCGCCAACAAGGCGTGGGCCAACGAGGTCGACTCCCTCAAGGGCCAGACGCGCCCCGACTCCCTGACCTACACGCTTACCGGCACCTATACGGTCGCCGGCGAGCAGAAGGCCTACACGCCGACCGAGGCCAAAAAGACCGCAAAGCCCGCTGACAAGTCCAAGGACGAGAACTGGGGCGTTGAGTGGACTGAGCTGCCGAAGTACGCGCCCGGCTACCAGGGGGCCGAGATCTCCTACGACCTCGCCGAGGCTGAGGTCACCGGCTACACGACCGCCAAGGCCGGCCCCACGAAGTCCGGCACCGACACCTACGGCAACACCGTCTTCACGGTCGCGTTCACCAACTCTCTGGTCACCACCGGCGTCGACGTGGAGAAGGTCTGGGCCGACGACGACAACCGCGACGCGCTCCAGCCCGGCGACATCGTCGTCAGCCTGCACGCAAACGGTGCGACCGAGGCGTTCCTCGGTAAGACCGCCAAGCTGAACAAGGACAGCCAGTGGAAGGCGGCCTTCACCGGCCTTCCGAAGTACTTCTACGAGGACGGCCGCGCCGTCGAGGTCACCTACACGATCAGCGAGGACGAGGTGCCTGAGTGGTACACCGCCGCCACGACCGGAACCGCGTCCGAGGGCTACGTCGTGACCAACACCCACGAGCCCTTCACGACCGAGGTCTCCGTCGAGAAGGCGTGGGAGTACGGCGGGATCGACGAGGCCCTCGTCGAGCTCGTCATGCCCGAGTCCATCACCTTCGACCTGACGGGCAAGACCGCCGACGGCACCACGGTCTACACCGACACTTACACCGCTGACGCCAAGGACAACTGGGCCCACACGTTCACGGACCTCCCGGCGTACGCCAAGGGCCGCGTGGGCGAGGTCATCACCTACACCGTCGTCGAGGAGCCGGTCGCCGGCTTCGACACCGACGTGACCAGTGCCACCGCCCAAAAGAAGTCCGCCGGCGGCGTCGACGAGCCTGGCGTCCTGACCTACACCTACAGCTTCACCAACACCTTGCAGGTCGTTGATGTCGACGTCACCAAGGCTTGGGAGGATGACACCGATCGTGACGGTCTCCGTCCCGAGAGCGTCAAGGTTGGCCTGCTTGAATCCAACAAGAAGTTCTTGGATGAGAACAACCAATTTAGTCTGACGTTGAGCGGCAGCGACGAGGAGAACACCTGGAGTGGTTCCTTCACGAAGCTTCCGAAGTATCTGTACGAGAACGGCAATGCTCGATTGGCCGATTACTCCATCGAGGAGCTTGACGTTCCCGAGAACTATACGTGCGAGATTACCAAGACTGGTGCAAGCTCCTATGCTTGGACCGCGACCAACACCCATGAGCCCTATGTGACCACCGTTGACGTCACGAAGGCTTGGGAGGATCAGGACGACCTCTACGGGTTCCGTCCCAGTGAGATCACGGTTAACCTGATCGGCACCATCACGGTCGATGAGAGCGGCGACTCCGTCATCTCCGACGAAGCTTCCGCAATTGCTCCCACGCCGTCCAACTCTGACAAGAAGGTCGTCTACCAAGATCAGCGCACAATCACGGCTGACGATGATTGGTCCACGATCTTTGCTGACCTGCCCGTCTATGCCGAGCACGGCAACAAGATTACCTACAACGTGGTCGAGGACGAGGTAGCTGGCTACGAGGGTGACGTGGAGATTGGTTCCTACACCGATGATGAGGGCTTTGTGCACTTCACCTTCGACTTCGATAACACCCAGATTGTCACCAAGGTCGACGCTGAGAAGGTCTGGGACGACCAGAACAACGCTGACAAGATCCGTCCGAGCTCCATCACCTTCGTCTTGACTGGCAAGGTCACGATCGACGGTCTCGAGACGACCTGCGTGACGCTCGAGAAGAGTGTTGGAGCGGCAGAGAATTGGAAGGCAAGCTTCGAGAATCTGCCGAAGTTCTACACCGACGGCCAGGAAATTGCCTACACCGTCACCGAGAAAGAGGTCACCTCTGGCTACACGCTGAAGGTCACGGGAGATGCTGAGACGGGCTTCGTTCTCACCAACACCCATGTGCCGCCTTCCAAGACTGCCAAGACCAGTGACGAGTCCACGCCGCTTACCGCGGGTCTTGGAATGCTAGGTGTCCTGAGCATGGCGGCCCTTGGCTTCCTCCGTACTCGTCGTAAGTTCGAAGGTCGTAGGATTCGTGCCTAACGCCATCGAGCGAGCGTAAAACGCGATGGGGGGCGATGCGAAAGCGTCGCCCCCTTTTTTGTGTTTGGTGATAAGGCCGCGGCATCCATGTCTGCCTTCTTCGATTTTGGAGGGGTATCCGTCTCGGGAAACGTATAATTGGGGCAAGTGTCATGCGTCTTGAATTCGGCGCATACCACTATGGCGCATACCACTATGGCGAAAATCGCTACTGCGCATACCACTATCGAGGAAGGGTGTTCCATGCTTCGTGAAGGCAAGATTTGGGCAGGACAGGGTGAGAACCCCTGCTATTTGCTTTTGAACCAGGCCAATCGCCACGGCCTTATCTCCGGTGCATCGGGGACGGGTAAGACCGTCACGTTGAAGGTGCTCGCCGAGGGGTTCTCCCAAGCGGGCGTTCCCGTGTTCATGGCTGATGTCAAAGGCGATGTTACGGGCATGGCCCAACCGGGCGAGGAGAACGACAACGTCACGAAGCGTGTTGCGAAGTTCAACATCGAGGATTGGTCCTTCGCCAGTTGTCCCACCCGTTTTTGGGAGGTGGCTGGAGTGGGTGCCGGTGCCAATGGTGCCCAAAATGGCATCCCTGTTCGCCTTATGGTGTCCCAGATGGGGCCGACGCTCCTCTCACGCCTTCTCGGCCTCAACGATGTCCAAGAAGGGGTACTCAACATCGTCTTCCGCGTGGCTGACGACCTCGGGATGCTCCTCATCGACCTCAAGGACCTGCGCGCCATGCTCAGCTATGTCGCCGAGCACTCCGACGAGTACACCACCACCTACGGCAACGTGAGCTCCGCTTCCGTGGGCGCCATCCAACGTGCGCTTATCGCTGTCGAGGATCAGGGCGGAAACGAGTTTTTCGGAGAGCCCGCAATCGACTTGGACGATTGGTTCGCCTGTGATGAAAAGGGGGCAGGCTATGTCAACATCCTTAACGCTGAGCGCTTGATTCAAAGTCCCCAGGTCTATGCGATGTTGCTTCTTTGGATGATGAGCGACCTCTTCGAGAGCCTGCCCGAGGTCGGCGATCCTGAGAAGCCGAAATTCGTCTTCTTCTTTGACGAGGCCCACCTGCTGTTTAACGACATGCCCAAGGAGCTTTTGAACAAGATGATCCAAGTGGTCAAGCTTATCCGGTCAAAAGGCGTGGGCATCTATTTCATCACCCAAAGCCCCAGCGACATCCCCGACGAGGTCTTGGCCCAACTTTCCAACCGCATCCAACACGGCTTGCGCGCGTATACACCCGCCGAGCAAAAGGCGGTAAAAGCCGCAGCCGCGTCATTCCGCGCAAATCCCGCCTTCAAGTCCGAAGACGCCATTCTCGACCTCGGCACCGGTGAGGCGCTCGTTTCCTTCCTTGACGAGGACGGCCGTCCCTCCGTGGTCGAGCGCGCCAAGATCCTTCCGCCTCAATGCCTCATGGCGGCGGCGCCCCTCGAGACCATAGAGGCTGTTGTCGCCTCCGAGCAGGAGCTCTACGACAAGTACGCCGTCTCCATCGACCGCACTTCCGCCTACGAGAAGATCACGGGTGTGGCGGCCCCTGATGGCGACGACGGCCTTGGAGGTGCCAATGAGTCATCGACGGGGGAGAGAGCAAACGACGCAAACGGCGCGAACTCAGCGCATGAGTCTTCGACCGCCTCTGCTGCCGCGCCTGCCGTCGCTGCCGCGTCGAGCGGTTCTTGGACATGCGAGTGCGGTCAAACCAATGAGGGCGGGAAGTTCTGTCCGAGTTGCGGTGCGGCTCGTCCCGAGGGTGGCGCGGACGGCCCTTGGACATGCGAGTGCGGTCAATCCAATGAGGGCAAGTTCTGCTCTGGGTGTGGTGCGCGACGTCCCGTGTCTGCCGGTGTGAGTTGGAAGTGCAATTGCGGCCACACCAACGAAGGTACGAAGTTTTGCAGCTCGTGTGGACAATCCTACGAGCAGGGAACCATGACAAAGGAGCAGAAGAAGGCCGCCGATGCTGAGGCGAAGGCTGAGGCTGCCGCGAAGGCCAAGGAGGAGCGGGAGGCCGCAAAGGCCAAGGCTGCCGAGGAGCGCCAAGCGGCTAAGGAGGCAGCTGCCGAGAAGAAGGAGCAGGAAGCCAAGGAGAAGGCGGAGGCGAAGAAGAGGGAACAACGGGAGGCCCAGATGATGAAGACGGCGAGCAGCGTCATAGGTCAAATTGGCCGCACCGCCTCGAGCACGCTTGTCCGCGGGTTCCTCAACAACCTGATGAAGTAAGGCGCCCTTCATATCTGGTGACGCAATAACGTCCGACGCGCCTAGGTGCTACAGTTCTGTCGCTTTGAGTAAGACGCTCTCCGTTTTTGATAACGCAGTAACACTTTGGACCCTGCCGCGGCGGACCCTGTTGTGACGGACTCTGCCGTGGCGGGGTCCGTTTTCGTTTGTTGCTCTTGTGAGAAATGGGCGAGGTTTCAGACGCGCGAAGTATACTACGACTGAAAACGGTAGCGATTGGTGCGGGATATGGCTCGCTTTTCCCTGATAAGAGGCATATTCTCGCAAGCATACACAAACGCATACAAACATGCACAAGCGTACGCAAGGAGGGCTTCCCATGGCGAAAGCGAGCAAGACCAAAGAGACCAAGGCCAAGGCGGACAAAACCAAGGCGAGCAAGGTCAAAGAGAGCAAGTCAAGCAAAGCTAAAGAGGACAAGGCCAAGGCGAAAAAGCCTAAGGTTGCCAAGACGAAAGAGAGCAAAGCTAAAGCGGAGAATATTCGTCCCGTTGACTCCAAGAAGAAGCGCGCAAAAAAGCCAGCCACGGAGAAAAAGCGTTTGCCTCGCAGCCGTGGCCAGGTATATTCCGGCATCGAAGAGCTGCCTCTTGGATTTGCCTCCGAGAACCTCACGAAGGGTTGCCTCGTCCTCGAGGGGGGAGCGTTCCGCGGTCTGTATACCAGCGGCGTCCTTGACGCCCTCATGGAGAACGACATCAACCTGCAATCCACCATCGGCGTGTCCGCAGGCGCCCTTTACGGCTTTTGCTACACCGGGGCGCAATTGGGCAGCGCCCGCATCAACCTGCGGTACCGCCATGACAATCGCTATGTGGGTTCGCGTGCAATCAAGAAGAACCACGGAATATTCGGTTGGGACTTCCTGTTCGGTCGCATCCAATTGCAAACCGCTGAGGAGCGCCGTCGCTTCTTCGATGAGCGGCGTCGTTTTGTTGCGGTGGTGACCAATATCGATACAGGCAAGGCGGAGTATCTCGAAAAGGGCGACGTGGATCATCGTCCCTGCTACGATATCGTTGCTGCGACCTGCGCCTCTGCGTCCATGCCTTATATATCCAAGCCGGTGTGGGTAGGCGCGAGTCGCTACTTGGACGGTGGTTGTGCTGACAAGATTCCCTTCCAATGGGCGATTGACGAAGGTTACGAGAAGATCATCGTGGTACGTACGCGCGACCGCGCATTCCGCAGGGACACCGGTAAGGCGACCGAGCGCATGGCGAAGGCTACCTACGGCAAGGAGTTTCCTGCCTTTGCCGAGGTGTTTGGCAAGAGCGATTTTGCCTACAACGAGCAATGCGATCGCCTCGAGGAGCTTGAGCGCGAGGGTCGTCTGCTTGTCATTTACCCTTCCGAGCCGGTTGAGGTAACCCGTTTGGAGAAGGACATGGAGAAGCTTGGCGCCCTCTACCATCTCGGTTACGACGACACCATGGCGATGATGGACAAAATCAAGGCGTATCTTGCCGAATAGCCCATGTGGTCCAGGCGGCCCGAGCCCGAGCGGCCTGGCCCGCGTGGCCTGAGCCCGTGCGGCCCGAGCCCGGGTGGCCCGCGCTAAAATGTCCTCGCTTGTGAACTTGTGCGTCATTAAGAAAACACACAATCGCACCCTTGCAGAAGTTCGCGCGACAAAATCTCAAAAATGCGTCATAATAGAGCATAACAAGAGGGGCAGCGGATTCCGGAGCCCAAGTCAATTCTAAAGGGGCCCCTTTACCCTGGATGGATTGGTGGAAGCGATCGGCATCCGCGCTTGGACACGGTTCCGCTCCCCTTGCCCAAAAGGCCTTGCGACCTCACTCCTTGCAAGGCCTTTTCTTTTTTGCAAAAGGGAGGGCTCTTGGGTTAAATCCCCCAGATTACGCCCAAGTCGCCCCGTTTGCGCGGTTTTGGGCGTAATCGTCCCTTCCTGCCGGCTAGAGGCCAAAAGGCGCGTCTGCGGACTTAGTCGGGATCGGCAAGTGCGAGGTGGTAGATGGCCACAGCATCCTCGGCGCGGAGCTTCTTGAAGCTGCCGAATACCTCGCCCTTGTTCGCTTTGAGGGTGGGAAGGAGAGAGGCGATATCACGCTCTTCGACGCCGAGCTCTTCGAGGGTTGAGGGCATGCCTAGGCTCGCGAAGAAGCAACGGGTCTCGTCGATGGCCGCCAGGGCATCAAGCTCAATATCTCCCGTGGTTGGGAGGCCAAACACCTCTCGGCCGTAGTAGGCGAAGCGCGCCGGGTTCTCAAGATAGACATACTCCATCCACGCCGGGAAGATGACGGCAAGTCCGGCTCCGTGGGTGATCTCGGGCTTGAAGGCGGAAAGCTCGTGCTCAAGTCCGTGGGAAGCCCAATCCTCGTGGCGCCCGCACCCAGCGACACCTTGGTGGCACAACATGCCTGCCCACATGATGTTGGCGCGGGCATCGTAGTTCTCGGGGTCACTGAGGACGATCGGCGCCATGGCGCGGATGGTGCGCATGAGGGAGATGATGAGGTTGTCGGTGACAGGGACGGGCCCCAGCTTTTGCGGCCTCATCGTTAAGACGACCAAGACGACCCGCTTTCATGTGCGTGGACGTTCCCGGTCTTAACAGGTTGCTATGCGAGTACCGTAAACGGGGAGGTGCGCGGCGGAAAGCAGTCGCGATAGCTTCGCAAATAGCGGTCAAGGGTATAGCGCAAGGGGTGGCAAGGCCAATGGCAAAGCTCTCGCTCCCAACTGCAGTTGCCCCAACAGATGGGAAGCAGGTTGCACTCGCGACATTGGGTATCTTCGAGGGGGTTGGAGGAGACGGCGTCGGTGACGGCGATTGAGTCGGGGTCGGAGGAAGACGCCCAGTCAAGCAGGTTGAAAAGGGAACGGGACTTGTCACCCATCCATCCGTCGCATTTGTAGACATCCCCGAAGGCATCGATGACGTAGGACGACTCGAGATGTCCAGAGCAGAAGTGGTCGCTGGCTGAAAGCAAACCGGCGAGGCGAGGTGCGGTAAAGCCCTCTCGTGCGAGGGCCTCATAGTTGGCGTGGGCGAACTCCTCGTGGGTGTATAGATCGAAACCCGGCTTGCAGAACTTGTGTTCCCCGGGACAATTGAAGGTGTGGGCGTAGTCGTTGAGCTTTGCGGGCGTGACGGAGACGTTGCGGGAAGCAAGGGCGCATCGGAGCTCGTCAAGGCGGGCCATGTTGACCCTGTCCGCATTCATGGCGGCACTTACGGCGATACCTCTCTTTTGGAGCGCGTCGATGGCGGACATGATAGCTTGGTAGGGGTTGTCCACGTCTATGGCGGGGCGCCTCTTGTTGTGGAGGTCTTCGGGTCCGTCGATGGTGACGAGCATGGAGCTGACGCGAGCGCAAAGGAGCAGGTCGGCCTCATCGTCTCCGATGCGGGTAGAGTTGGAGAGCATCATGGCGTTGTACTCGACGCCCCGCGCGTCACAAAAGCCGATCAGGCGCTCGCTGAGGCGACTGACGAGGCCGAGACAAAGCTGGGGGTCACCGCCGTACCATTCGACAAACAATCGGGTGAAACCAGTGGCCTCAAACCTCTCCTCGACGAAGGAAAAGATTGCGTTTTCGACCTTAGGCGACATGAGGGATTTCGCAGTGAGTTTGTCCTGCTCGTAGCAGTAGGCGCAACGGCAATTGCATGCATAGGTCGGCGCCAAGGACAAAAACAACTGGTCGTGGTCGGTGCGGGCGGAAAGGAAACGCCGCTGTTGCTCTGCGAGTTCGTCCCGGTCGTCCTCCACGAGGAAACCGGCAACAGCTAGCTCATCTAACGCTTTCTTGTCGCCGCTTATCGTTTTGAAGACGTTGGCGTAGTGCTCGTCACAGGTCGCGAACCTGCCTGTTGCGGAATTGAACAAGGCGTAATCCTCGTCGAGTTTGCACAAAAGCGCATAGCGTGACTGTTTCATGGTGTCCTCCTTGCACCGTATTGTAGCGTGGCTGCCCTGAGCGTGCCTGCCCTGAGCGTGCCTGCTCTACGAAAAAGGTCGGGTGCGTCGCGCGTCGGGTGCATCGCAGTCGGGTGCATCGCAGTCGGGCGTGTCGCGCGTCGGGTGCGTCGCAGTCGGGCGTGTCGCGCGTCGGGTGCGTCGCAGTCGGGCGCTTTTTCTGGGCGCGTTTCCCTGGTCGCGACAACGATGGTTGTCGTGGCATTCTTCTTCGGCGTTCCTGTCCAAATACTGGTACATGGTTCAGGTGGGGATTGCGCGTACAATAGGGGCAAGAAATCGGGGCCGATTTTAGCCTGCGAGTGGCTTTAACCTGCGAGGGGCGTTGCGCCTGTGATGGGGTTTAACCAACGGGGGCACCGGCCCGCGAGGGGCGTTGGCCAACGTGGGCACCGGCCTGCGAGTGGCTTTAACCTGCGAGGGGGCACCGGTCCGCGAGGGGCGTTGCGCCTGCGGAAGGGCTCTGGCCTGCGAGGGGCGTTGCGCCCGGGAAGGCATGGTGGGTACATGAGGTTTTTGCACCTGGCTGACCTGCACATCGGTAAACAGATTGGGAACTATTCCCTTATAGAGGACCAACGTTTCACCTTGGGACGAATCGTTGAGCTCATGGTTGAGCGTAATGTCGACACGCTCGTAATCGCGGGTGACATCTACGACAAGAGCGCCCCCTCTGCCGAGGCAGTCTCCCTCTTCAACGACTTTTTGACCGAGGTGGTGGATGCGGGCATCACGGTGATCGCCATACCGGGCAACCACGACTCAGCCGAGCGCCTCTCCTTTGCCCAAGACATCCTCAAGCGCCAAAAGGTCTACTTCCCCCCGGTGTATGACGGAACGCTCATGAAGGTTTCCGTTGGCGACCAATGGGGTGAGGTGGATGTGTGGCTCATGCCGTTCATCAAGCCTGCTATGGTGCGCAAGTGTTTTCCCGACCTCGAGCTTGGCAACGACTACACTGCAGCGGTGTCTGCGGTGCTCGGTGCGTGCGAGCTCGACCCGACGCGTCGTAACGTGCTTGTCGCCCATCAATTCGTGACCGCTAGCGGCCTCGCCACGGAGCGAGCGCTTGAGGAGTTGGACCTTGGCGGCGTCGACAACGTGGATGCGAGCTTGTTTAACGCCTTCGACTACGTCGCGTTGGGTCATGTCCATCGTCCCCAACGCGTCGGTCGTGACGTGGTGCGCTACGCCGGAAGCCTCCTCAAGTACTCCGTTTCCGAGGCGATGCGCCCCAAGAGTCTCGTCTTCGTAGAGGTTGGGGAGAAGGTCTCCGATGAGGCGGGTGCGTGCGTGACCTTTGAGCTTGTTGATATGCCGACCCTTCGCGACTTGCGTGTCATCGAGGGCCCCCTCGAGATGCTTACAAGTCCTGAGGTCGTGGGCGCGGCAAATGCGGACGACTACGTCTTCGCGCGCCTGACCAACGAATATCCCCAAATCGATGCCATGGCGAAGCTGCGTGCTGTCTACCCCCATATCCTTGGCGTGGAGGAGCAGGTTGGCGTGGGGGGTGGCGGAATCGAGGACCTCGAGGAGCTCGACCTTGACGATTTCGATCCCTTTGAGGCCTTTTGCACCTTCTTCCAAAGGCAAACTGGCAAGGTTATGACAAAGGATCAACGCACTTTGGCGGAGGCGGCGTTGCGAGACGCCAAGGAGGCCCACGCGCGAGGAGGGCGAGACGCCTTTGACGGAGTGGGCGAGGCCGACGAGGTTGGCGAGACGGACGGAGTTGTCGCCTTTGACGGGGCGAGCGAGGCCGACGAGGTTGACGAGGCCGACGGAGTTGCCGCTTTGGACGGAGTTGTTGCCTTTGAAGAGGTTGCTGCCTTTGGCGGGGTTGACGAGAAGGGGGGTGGTCTGCGATGAGGCCGTTGAAGCTGGTCATGAGCGCATTCGGGCCCTATGGCGGAGAGACCGTCGTCGATTTCGAGCAATTGGGCACCCGCGGCCTGTACCTGATCTGCGGTGATACCGGGGCTGGAAAGACCACGATATTCGATGCCATCAGCTACGCTCTCTACGGCGAGGTGTCAGCTGCAGATACCAGTAAGCGGGAGCCGCGCCAGCTTCGCAGCGATTTTGCCGATCCTGCCATGGAGACCTTTGTGGACCTCACGTTCGAGTACCGCGGAGAGGTGTTCCATATCCGTCGCAACCCAGAGTACGCCCGTGCGAAGAAGCGCGGTGAGGGCACGACGCTGCAAATCGCCCGCGTGGAGTTCGAGCGTCCCGGCAAGCCGACGCTCACCAAAGATCGCGAGGTCAATGCCGCTGTCGAGGAGTTACTTGGTATCGATCGTTCCCAGTTCGGCCAAATCGTCATGATCGCCCAAGGGGAGTTTCGCAAGCTGCTCACCGCCGACACGAAGACGCGCCAAGCAATCTTTCGTCGCCTGTTCGGCACGGAGCTTTATCGGGACTTCCAAGATAGGCTCTCGACCGAGGAGGGCAAGTTGCGCGGCAAGCACGATGAGGCGACCAACCAGGTTTGGGCCCTCGCCACCAATGCCCAATTCGAGACAGGTTCTGCGGAGGGACTCGAGCGCGAGCGGCGCCTCAAGAACGAGACGACGACGGCTGCGTGGCTCTTTGGCGCCTTGGAGGCCCAAGAGGAGCGTGACGCTCGTGCCGCAACGGAGCTCGCCGCGACCTACGACCACTTGCGTGACGAGTATGTCCGGGTGAAGACCCTGATCGGATCGGTGGAGAACCTTCCTGCCATCAAACGCCAACGGGAGGATAGGGCAAGCGCACTCTCCAAGCTTGAAGAGGATGCGCCAAAAGCCCAAACTGCCTTTGACCAGCAGTGTTCCTATGACAGCGAGCGCCAGGCGAAGGCGGACGAGGCGGCGGCTCTCAAGGCGCGCCTCGCCGAATACGACACGCTTGGCAAAGAGACGAAAGTCGTAGCTGACATGGTCGCGAAGGGGAAAGAGGTTGACGTTCTTCTTGTCCAAGCGAGGAGCGGAGAGGCGAAGACTCTCGAGAGCCTCGCTTTGGCCAAGGAGCGCCTCGAGCAACTCAAGGACGCCCGTGTTGAGCTGTCAGATGCCCGCAACGGGGTGGAGACGTGTGAGCGCCAATTGAAGGAGGCTCGTGAGGTCCTTGATCGGTTTGCCCAACTCGCCCAAGCCGAGGAGGACTTTGCGAAGGCACATGCCGCCCTTCTCGACATCGGTTCCCAATGCGAGGCGCGTACGGCCGTGGTCGAGGAGTTGCAAAGACACATCGCCGACTTGGAGGGGCAGGAGGCTTTACTCAAGGAGGCGCCGATTCTGAAGGAGCGTGCGCAGGCGGAGCTTGTCGTCGCGACGGCCAAGGTGTATGAGGTAGAGCAGGCCAAGGAGAGGCTTGCGAAACAATGCGCGGAGGTCGCGGACGCTGTTTGTGCGGAGCAGGATGCGGCGGCTGCGTTCAACAGGGCAAACGATGCCCAACAAGCCGCGGAGGCGAAGCTGTCCTTGCTCGGTAAGCTCCAGCGTGCGGACATGGCCGGGTTGCTCGGTGCCGAGTTGGAGGAGGGGTGTGCCTGCCCGGTGTGTGGCTCGACGAGTCATCCGAATGTCGCCTGTCGTGCCGCGGACGCTCCCAGCGAGGAGGACATGGAGGCGGCAGGTACCGTCGTGGAGGCGTGCAAGGCCGAGGTCTCACAGGCGATGCAGGTCCTTGCGCGTGCCAAATCCCACCGAGAGACGTGTGAACGGGTCGTGGCCGAGGCGATCGAACGCGACGGTGATAAGGATGCACTTGAGCGTGCCTTGGCCGAGGCGACGCGAGCGCGTACGGACGTGTCGGGTCGCTTGTCTGACGCCGTCGAGAAGATGGACGAATATACCAAGGTCAGCTCCGATCTCGCGACACAGCGTGAGAACTTGGAGCGCGCCCGGGATGACGAGAAGGTTGCGATGGATCGCAAGGCTGCCATGGCGGCCGAGGAATCCGCAAAGTCCCAAGTTTTGCAGGGGAGAAGGGACGCCCTTGCCAATACCACCGCCGCACAGGCCCATGACCGCGTCGCGGAATGTGATGCTCGCCTCGTTGAAGCCAAGAAGCGCTATGAGGTTGCTCGTACCCGCGACTCCGAGCTTTGCGCCCTAACCAAGGATGTGCAAAACCTTGAGGAGACTCTCAAGAAGGACCAGGAGTCCGTCTCCCGACTCCAAGCTGAGACTTCGGATTTCGAATCCAAGCGCCGGGCCGCCCAAGCCATCGTGGACCAGTTGGGAAGCACCTTGCCGTTTGCAACGGTCGGCGAGGCCCAGGCCCATATCGCCAAGCTCACGTCTGAGGTCGAAGCGTCCCGGGAGGCTCGTGTGCGGGCAGAGAGGGCCTTGCGGGAGATTGAGGAGGGGATCCGAGTCACCCAAACCGAGATTGCGGGCCTTGACAAGCAAATCGCCGAAGCGCCGGCGGTCAACGTGGAGGAGCAAAAGGCCCTGCTTGGGGAGATCGCGACAAAATGCAAAGAGGCGGATGCTTCCAAGCAAATCGTCTCCGGACGTCGCCAGGCAAACGGGAAGACGATCTGTGTCCTGCAGCGCAAGATGGAGGAGATATCGGCCATCGAGCAACGCTACGGTCTTGTGAGCGAGGTGTCCAACGTTGCGAACGGCAAGTTGCGCGACCAGGCGAAACTGCAGTTCGAGTCATATGTCCAAGCGCTGTATTTCGACCGGGTCGTCGCCGCGGCCAACCGTCGCTACAAGGCATTGACGGACAACCGCTACGAGATGCGCCGCCGCAAGGACGAGACCTCCCGCCGTGGCCAATCCGGTCTTGACCTCGATGTCTACGACCACCATACCGGCAAGTGCCGTGCGGCTTCCACCTTGTCCGGTGGAGAGGGCTTTGAGGCCTCGCTTTGCCTTGCCCTTGGCTTGTCCGATGTGGTCGCAAGGCATGCCAGTGGCATAAAGCTTGACGCCATGTTCATCGATGAGGGCTTTGGCAGCCTTGACCAGCAATCTCTCACCCGTGCCATCAACATGCTCATGCAACTATCCGGCGAACAAAAGCTTATCGGCATCATCAGCCATGTTGACGAGCTCAAACGCAACATCGACCGCCGTATCGTCGTCAGCGGAAGCACCCAGGGGAGGGGTTCGTCCCTCACTATCGAATAGGGAAGAACGCGGGTCTTATCCTCGCGATTGGGGACGGTGATATCGTCGAGTCGGGTTCTTGCGACGAGCCGCTTGTCCTTCACGGTTTTTAAGCGGAGTTGTATAATTCACAGTTTAAGAACTGTGTCGATACGGCATTACCGTCGATACGGGGGAAAGAGGAGAAACTCGGTCTCGATGAGACCGTACTTGAGGAGAGTCGTCTTATGACGGACACACCAAACACATCAATGCCAACACCTGAGGCCAACGCCGACAACTTGGTGCGCCTTGCCGTGTTCGACCTTGACGGGACTTGTTTGGACGGCAGCTCAACCGTGCGCTTGGTGCTCGATTTGCTGAAGAAGAGAAACCTGGGGTTCGGCACCGGTTTGATAATCGGGTTTTGGGGCTTGGCATATAAGCTCAAGCTCCCGCAAAACGAGAGCTGGGTGCGCACCAAGCTGTTCCATGCCTTCGAGGGCCAGCCCAAGGAGGAGGCCGACGCGTTCATGGGAGAGTATTTCGATAGGGTCGTGGAGAAGATTTGGCGCCCCCAGATTCAACCCGAGATTGACGCCCACCACGACGCTGGTCGCACGGTCATGATCGTGTCCGCGTCCTTTGAGCCCATCGTCTTGCGCGCCTGCGAGCGCCACAATGTGGACTACCAGATTTCCACGCGTATGAAGGTGGGTGCGAACGGGTGCTACACCAACGCGGTGGACGGCTTGCCTATCGAGGGCGAGCAGAAACTCATCGCGTTGCGCTCCTTCTCCGACGGTCGTTTCGGCGCGGGAAACTGGGTGTGCGAGTTTGCCTATGCGGACCATTACTCCGATATCAAGCTTTTGGAGTTTGCACAAAACCCCTACGCGGTGTGTCCGGACACAGCGCTTAGGAAACACGCCGAGGACAATGGGTGGACCATCCTCGATTGGGATATCGACACCAAGAAGAAAGGCAGCGAATAACCTTGTCAGACGCATTCGAGCCACAAAGGTCGCAAGACGCCGAGGACACCGTAGTCGAGTACTTCTCACGCGCCGAGCAGGCGTGCAAGAACGGTGACGCCGTTGGCGGCATGCACCTGTACCTCGCGGCCTTCGGCTTTGCGACGGCCCGTTCTCGTGTGCCCAATGAGAAGGCCATCACCAGCTTGAAGCGTGCCTGGTCGATTGCGTGCAACCTTCGCGAGCGCCCGCTGGCGGAGTATGTGTTCGAGAAGATGGTGCCATATTTGAGCGCGGCGGAGGAGTCCCATTGTGCAAGCGAGTTGCAATCCTTGGCGTTTGACAAGCTTGCCGAGCTCGGTCTGACCCAGGAGCGCCTGTCGCAATTCGCGAGCATGGCCACCGGTGGCGAGGCGGTTGTCGGTCCCATGAAGTTGATGCATCTCGGCAGTTTTCGCATGCCGTCCTTTCCTGATGATTTGTCTTCCATCGACGGCATCGACGAACTCGACCAGTTGTTGGACGAGGTTGCCAAAGAGAGCGCAGGCGAGACGCCTGGGGACGAGACGCCCGAGAGTGGCGCGGTTGTGGCGCCCGAGGACGAGACGCCAGAGAGTGGCGCGGTTGTGGCGCCCGAGGACGAGGTGCCCGAGAGTGGCGCGCCTGAGACGCCCGCCGAGGCGAGTCCTGCCGACGAGACGCTCGTAGACGAGGGTCCGACAGTTACCGATGGAGCCGTGGCGGAGAAGGCTGCTGACGGGGCCGTGGCGGAGAAGACCGCCGATGGAGTCTTGGACGATTTGCCCATCTTTTCCCAAGTCGCGACCCTTGATGATTTGTTCCCCTCCATTAGTAAGGGGATGGCCTCAAAGCCGAAGGACTCGGTCGACGAGTATTTCAGCGAGCCCTCCTTGCAAGAAAAGTTCGAAGAGGCGTTCGATGACGTTCGAGGTCTGGTGGATGCGGAGGAAGCGGGAACGGGCGAGGACCCCGGGATGGGAACTCGCGAAGAGTCGGAAGCGGGACCTGGCGAGGAGCCTGCCCCGGGTTCTGAGGTCTTCAACCCCCAAGGTTCCTTCGAGATCACCGATGAGGGCATAAGCCTTGGTCCCGGTTTTGGGTTGCGTTTGCCGCCCGAGGAGGTAGACGAAGAAGCTTCCCAGTTCGGACAGATGGTGAACTCTCTCAACGAGATGATGGCGAACTTCGAGAAGAACAACGGCCAGCGGGTCGTTGAACCGGCTGTGAGCAACGACGGTTCTTCCTCAACGCGTCCCCGTACCGGCATCGTCGCGCCCGGCGAGTTGCCTGAGGGTGCTACGTTTGCCGACCTTGTCGGTTATGATCGCGCCATCGAGATCATGCGGACCTTCGGTATTGGATTGCGTGGCGATCCTGACTTCTTGTCCCTGGTCGAGGCGTTAAACGAGCTCCACGGCATCGACAACATGCCGGCGACGGACACGCTTTTGATGCGCTCCGTTGCCCGTGAGGATGCCAACAAGTTCATGGAGGCAACCGCCAACGAGCTTGGCCTGCCCACGGTCCGCATGAGCATGGACGAGACGATTCAAGGGGCGCTCACGCTTTGCCTGACGATGCGTGCCGATAATCCTCCGAAGATGGACAAGACCCGGACCCAGTTCATCGAGCCGACGGTCCTTTGCCTTGAGGACGTCGACCTTTGGATGGCGCCGATGGATTTCATGGGTGACGACGCAACCCCTTGGCCCCAACGCTTGACCCGTGGCGCCCAAGAGGCGTTGCGCCTTATCCGTTCCGCGGTGGAGAATCCCGAGGTCTACGTCCTTGCCACCATGTCCTCCTTCGGCGAGATGGACGGGTTCTTCTGTGACGTGCTCACCCCCTTCAGCATCGTGGAGATTGAGGTTCCTGACGATTCGGAGCGCGAGGAGATTTGGAAGTCCCTCATGAGGTCTCATCCGTCCCTTTCCAACCTACGTATGCGATCCTTGGTCGAGTATTCCGCGAACCTGCCTCGCGAAGACATCTACATCGCGGTGCGCGAGGCGATCGAGGAGGCCTACAAGCAAAGCTTGGCGACCCGCACCTATATGCCGGTCACCTATGACAACCTGCTCGAGAAGCTCTCCGCCTACCAACCGCTGGAATCCGAGGAGTACAAGCACCTCGAGGACGAGGTGGCTGAGAGGTTGCGCTCCGAGCTAGACGCCTTTGACTCGGTGGACTCCCTTCTCGGTCTCGAAAGCGATGACGGGGGCAATTGCGAGGGGGACGGAGAGCTTCCGACGTTGAGTTCGGATGAGGACTTCGGCCTCGACAATCCCTATTTCGCACTGTAGGGGCACAGATGACGATTAAAGGTACGGATTGCGTTCTTTTCGCCAATGCTTTCGTTGCCGTGAATGTCGGGTAGGGACACAGATGACGGATAGAGGGGAGAGCTCGCCCTGCGCTGTTTGGCCCGAGGGCGTCCTCGACCAGCAATCCTTTTGTGAGCTGGTACGCACCGAGGGCGCGACCTGGGCCCGTCCAGATTTGCCCTGGCGTTATATCGACGACGCGTACGGGGTGTTGGTGTCCGAGGTCATGCTCCAACAAACCCAGGTCAAGCGCGTGCTTTCCTTTTGGCCACGGTTCATGGAATTATTTCCGACTCTCGAGGCCCTCGCTGATGCCCCCACCTCGGAGGTGCTCTCCGCTTGGCAAGGCCTAGGCTACAACCGTCGCGCCTTGGCTCTCAAGCGGACGGCGGAGGAATGTGTCGCGGCGGGCTTGGACGATTTGCCCGACACCTACGAGGGCTTGCTTGCCCTGCCAGGTATCGGTCCTGCTACTGCCGCAGGGATCCAAGCATTCGCCCGCAACCGACGGGGCGTCTACCTTGAGACCAACGTGCGCGCCGTCTTTCTCTACCTGTTGTTCCCCGGGGAGGTGCAGGTAAGCGACAAGCGTCTCGAGCCTCTTGTGGCCATGACGTGCCCCGAAGACGATGCCCGTGCTTGGTATTACGCGCTCCTCGATTTCGGCGCCCATCTCAAGCGTCAGGTTGCCAATCCCTCACGGCGCAGTGCCTCCTATACCCGCCAGAGCGCTTTTTCAGGCTCACGTCGCCAAAAGCGTGCCGAGTTGGTGCGCATCGTTCTTGACACGCCGGGAATCTCGGTGGTCGCAGCCCATCGTGCGCTCAATGACTTGGAGATAGGCCTTGGTCGTCCCGAGGTCCAACCCGTCCTGTTCGAATCCATCTTGGCCGATCTTGTCTCGGAGGGTTTTTTCAAACGTGAGGGCGGCGAATCTCCCGAGGATCGGCTTCTTCCTTGAGCCACCCCACGGGACGGCGTCACGCCACGGGGTGGCTTCACCCCACGCTATAGCGGTCAACCCACGGGATTGCGCCACGCCACGGGACGGCGTCACGCCATGCTATAGCGGTCACGCCATGCTATAGCGGTCAACCCACGGGATAGCAGCCCAAAACCTTGACCTCGCGAAGCTTCAAGCGCAGGCAACTCAATGCGGTCTGCACCTCGGGGTCGTTGACGGAGCCCTCGATGTCCACGAGGAACATGTAATCACCCAAGGCTTGCTTGGTGGGTCGGGATTGCAGCATCGTCAAGTTGACGTTTGCGTAGGCGAATTCCTCCAAAATCATAAGCAGCGCGCCCACGCGGTCGGCTTGGAGGAAGAGGGCGAGGCTCGTCTTGTACTTCGTCCCCGTGAACACGTTGGAGGTGCCGGGGCGACCGATGAGGGCGAACTTTGTCTGGTTGCCGAAGCGGTCCTCGATGTCCTCCTCGACGACGCGGGCGCCGTGGATCTTTGCTGCGAGCTTGTTGGCGATGCCTGCGGTGTGGATGTCGTTTGCGGCGATACGTGCGCTCTCGGCGGTCGAGCTCGTGGTGACGGTCGGCTTGCCGGGGAAATGGCTAGCGAGGTAACGACGACATTGCGCGATACCTTGGGCATGGCTGGCGATCTGGGTGATGTCGGCGACGTTGGCGTCAGGATGCATAAGCAGGCAATGGTGGATGTCGACGATGTGCTCGCCGAGGATGACCGCGGCGCTGTTGAACGCGAAGTTGTCCATGGTCGCGGTGACGGCGCCCTCCAAGGAGTTCTCCGTGGGGACGACACCGAAGGCGACCTTGCCGCGGTCCACGAACTCAAAGATCTCGTCGAAGGTGGCGCAGGGGAGCAACTCGGCGTCCTTAAGCTGCATGCGTGTTGCAAAGGCGCGCGCCGCCTCGTCTGAATAGGTTCCCTCAGGGCCCAGATACGCTATGGTCTTGTCGTTCATCTTGCTCACTCCGTAAAGCTTGTGTCTCTTTGTCATATGTCTTTGATATGATACCCGACTCTCCAAGCGACAGGTTGCTCGCGCAAAAAACGGAGGTTGCTCGCAATGGTTGCTCGCGATAAAAAGATAGCCATAGGCAACAATCGTGTTATGGATAATTGTCCCAGTAACATTATCGTGACTTACACCGTTTTTACGAAAAGCCCCTTGAAAGAAAGAAGGAAAATACTTTCGTAGTAGTAGTAGGCGAGTACACACTGAGGAGGTGTGCACATGGGAACTATGACATGTTCCACGGAGTTTCAGTCTATGCTCGAGGCGAGAGGGGTTTCGCGTCGAAGCTTCATGAAGCTCTGCGGCACTTTGGCAGTCGCGGCTGGTTTGTCCGAGCTTGCGGCTCCCAAGGTTGCTCAAGCTGTCGAGGAGTCCGTCATCGGTGCCAAGACCGGTGGGTTGTACCCGGTCATTTGGATCGAGGGTGCATCTTGCACGGGCTGCACCGAGTCGTTCGCTCAGGTCGATACGCCTGACCCGGCGACGGTTGTCCTCGAACTTTTGTCCCTTAACTACTCCGAGACGTTGTCTGCAGCAGCAGGCTACTCCATGGAGGAAGCCAAGGAACAGACCATCAAGGCAGGCGATTACATCCTGGTGTATGAGGGTGCTGTGCTGAAGGGTTGGGAAGGCCAAGCGCTTCGCGTCGCCGACGCCCCCGGTACCGAGCATCTTCTCGAGGCTGCAAAGAGCGCAAACGCTGTCGTCGCTTTGGGATCTTGCGCGGTCAACGGTGGTTGGTGCGCGGCATACCCCAACGCTTCCAACGCATGCGGCGTCCAGCAGTACCTCACGGAGAACGGCATCAAGACCCCTGTTGTCAACATCCCTGGTTGCCCTGCCAACCCCGAGTGGCTTATTGCCGTCCTCGTCGATGCTCTCATGCTCGACACGGGCGACCTCTCCGCTCTCAAGCTTGACGCCAAGAACAAGCCGAGCCAGATCTTCGGCCAGTCCATTCATGACAACTGCGAGCGTCGTGGCCACTTCGAGAACGGCGAATTCGTCTACGAGTTCGGCTCCGAGGAAGAGGCAAAGGGCTATTGTCTGTACCCGCTGGGTTGCCGTGGTCCCCAGACCTATGCAAACTGCGGCGTGACCCTTTGGAACCACCGTCGCAGCTGGTGCGTCAAGGCCGGTTCTCCCTGCATCGGTTGTTGCGAGGCCGACCCCACCAATTCCAACGACAACTGGGTCGAGGTCGGAACTCCGTTCCGTAACCGCCAACGCGACCTGCACATCGGCGGCATGTTCTTCTCTCCCGACGTTCCCGCTGTCGGCCTGACCGTTCTTGTTGCCGCTGCCTTGGTCTGCCATGGCTTTGGCATGAAGAAGTCCGGCCGTATGGACGGTGGCGCTCCCTTTGAGAAGATCCGCAGGTGGGACGCAAAGCACCCCGAGAACGCCATTGGCCAATACGATGACATCTACGAGGTTATCGAGCAGGACAAGGCGGACGCTGTCCGCGCACGCAACGAGAAGGCCGCAAAGCTCGAAGGCGACAAGGCCCAGCGCGCGTACGCCAAGAAGATCCAGCAGGACGGCATCTATGGTGCCATGCCCATCGGAGAAGGCGTCAACCTCCCCGAGAACAATGAGGAAAAGAACGAGAACGCGGAAGGTGGTGCTGAATAATGACTCGCTCTGTAATCGATCCTGTAACCCGTATCGAAGGCCATCTGCGCGTTGAGATGGAAGTCGAGAACGGCGTTGTCACCGATGCGTGGGCTTCTGGTGGATGCTTCCGCGGTATGGAGCTCGTCGTCGAGGGCCGTACTCCCGAGGACGCTGCCCACATCGTTCAGCGTATCTGCGGCGTTTGCCCCGTTTCCCACTCTCATGCATCGGCTATCGCTGCTGAGAAGGCGTATGGAATCTCCATTCCCAACAATGCTCGAATCATCCGCAACCTCATCGAGGGTGCCCAGTTCCTGCATTCCCACATCCTTTGGATGTACAACCTTGCTGCTCTCGACTACGTCAACCCCATCAACGGCCTGTCCGCTGATGCCCGCGCGACGTGGGAGGTTGCACAAACGTATAAAACCTCTACGGGTACCGACTTTGTCGCCCTCCAGGAGCGCCTGTCGAAGTTTGCTGCCAATGGCCAGCTCTCCATCTTCTCTGGCAACTGGTTTGATGCCGACGGCGGAAACGCCTACAAGCTCACCCCCGAAGAGGACCTGCTTCTGACCTCCCATTACCTGGAGGCACTCCAGATGCAGTCCAAGGCATCCGAGATTGCTGCCCTTCTCGGTGGCAAGATGCCTCACGTCATGACTATCGTCCCCGGCGGTACCGCGTTTGTTCCCACCGAGGAGAAGCTTGACGACCTCAAGTACCTCATCACCGAGCTCAAGACCTGGGTCGACGCGACGCTGCTTCCCGACACCTTGATCCTTGCTGCCCGTTATCCCGAGGTGCTCACGTTTGGTAAGGGCGTTGGCCGTTACATCTCTTGGGGCGTCTTCGAGGGCAACTCATGGCCCTATGAGGACTACACGAAGCAGATGGCTTCCCGCTACCTGCCCTCCGGTGTCCTCGACGAGAAGCTCAACCTTACCGAGCCTGTCGAGTCCAAGATCACCGAGTACGTCGGCCGTTCTTGGTACAAGGGCGACAAGACCTACCAGTCTCCGTACTTCACCACGGAGCCCGAGTTCACCAAGTACGACGTCAATGATCGTTACTCTTGGGTCAAGCGTCCTGAGTATGACGGAAAGGCCATGGAGGCATCCTCGCTCGCCCGTATGCTCGTCGCATACAAGCGCGGCGTGCCCTTCGTCAAGCAAAACATCGACTCTTTGTTCCAGACTACCGGCCTGACCATCGCTGATATGCAGTCCACCCTCGGTCGTACCGCTATCCGCCAGATCGAGACCGTCTACATCGCCCAGCTCATGGAGGAGTGGTGCGACGAGCTCATCGAGGCTGTCAAGTACGGTGATTCCTCCTACTTCAAGGCCGCCCAAAACCACACCGGTTCTGGCACGGGCTTCTGGGAGGCCCCCCGTGGTGCGCTCTATCATTCCGAGAAGGTCACCAACGGCAAGATCGACGGTTACCAGATCATCATTCCGTCCACTTGGAACCTTGCGCCTCACGGCGAGGACGGCTCCTATGGTCCCCTCGAGCAGGCACTTGTTGGCTGCCCCGTCGAGACCATCGAGAAGCCCATCAACTGCTTGCGCACGGTTCACAGCTTCGACCCTTGCACTGCGTGCTCCGTCCATGTGACCGAGCCCAAGACCGGTCGTCATTTCGAGACCGTCACCAATCCTTGGGGGGTGAAGTAAGATGGCACATCTCGCACACTACAAGGAGGCTCATCCGCTTCCGTTCCGTATCACCCACTGGATCAACCTCGTCGCTATGGCGTTTCTGATCTTCACGGGTTTTTGTATCCACTTCCCGTTTTTCCCGTTCTTCATGAGCATGGCGCGCGGTATCCATGTGTTCTGCGGTTTCGTCCTGTTCATCAACTGCGTGGTTCGTATCATCATGGCGTTCTTCATCAACGCTGCTGCCACCGGTGGCTCCCGTGAGATGAAGAAGGACATCGTCATGTGGATGCCCCAGGCCGACAATAGGCATCAGCTTATTGAGTGGGTCAAGTATTACCTGTTCTTGCGCAAGACCCATCCCTTGGGTGCAAAACTCGGCGTACCCCAAAAGCTGTCCTACCTGTTGATCCCGATTTTGATCATCATCATGTTCATCACCGGCATCTCCCTGTGGGCTCCTGCGATGGGTTCTGGCTTCTGCCAGTTCTTCCTGGGTCTTGTTGGCGGCGCCATGAATATGCGCATCATCCATTACTTCCTGATGTACGTATTCATCATCTTCTGCTTCATTCACATCTACCTTGCAAACGTCGAGGGCACGGAGCCGACGAAGCTCATGTTCTTCGGCAAGGAGCATGGTGGACTCACCTACGATGCCGAGAAGCATGTCATCGACGGCATCGACGAGATGGAGCACTAGATCAAGTTTTAAGGCTTTGCCTTAGACGCACGAGTGCGATATAGGGAAGGGGGCGAGACAATCGCTCCCTTCCTGTGTTTTGACCAAAGCGACAGAGACGAGTTCCATGTCTGAAAAGCAACCTTTGCCCGAAAAGCAACCTTTAGAAACGCCAAAAGGCCCCGTTGGTCTCACCGACGAGGAGATCGCTGCTGAGGCGGCGTTTATGGAGGGCGTTCCATACCTCAACATCGGTGCGCTCCTCATGCCTCCCATCTGGGGTCCAGGCCATGGCCAGATGATCACCATCCTGTTCTACCCGCTTTGGATCTTTTGCGACAACGTGTTCTATGCGGCGTATTCGACACCCTCGCCGCTTTCCATCGCGGTGGCCATTGTCGTGTTTATCACCATGGCGTTGTTCACGTTTGTCTATGGTCGCTTGTCCCAGCCGAGGGCTTGGCATCGCGCCCACAACATGGGCAAGACCAAGGAGCAATACCTCGCAACCGAGCGCAAGTGGGCTATTGGGATGGCCGTTGTCGCTTTGGTGTTTCTCGTCCTTGCGACCTGGTATAACCTGTTTATCAAGGCAGGGTTGTAACTATGGGGGACAACTTTGGGAGTCGTCGCGCCGCGGTGTTCTTCGTTGGCAACAAGCTCAAGCTTGACGACGGAATCGGACCTGCGGCCTTTGATTTGTTCCGTGAGACCTACGACGTCGGCGCGGAGGTCGAGCTGTTCGATGTGGGATGCCTGAGCCTTGACATGATTTCGTTCGTTGAGAAATGCGACTTCATCTTGACGGTGGATGCGGTGGATGGGTCGGGTCATCCGGCAGGTACCGTGTTTCGTTATTCCCCAGACGATATGGCGCGTACCTCGGGGCCTAGGGATTCCCTGCATGACTTAAAGCTTGCCGACCTGTTCGATGCGTCGTTGCTTCTAGGTTTTGAATGCGAAGGTTGGTGCGTCGGTATGCAGATCGAGAACATGTCGCCTGAGGAGTTCGTGATCGGTTTGACCGAGCCTTGCGCCCAAGCTTTGCCCTTGCTGGTCGAGGCGGTGGCTGCCGAGCTTGACCGTCGCGGCTTTCCTGTTGCCAAGAGGTAGCATTCGCAAATTTGTTTGCATCGTTGGCAAGAAGGCAAATCCTTGCCGATTTGTTTGTAGTAGCATGGTCCGTTGTGAAAAGCCGAGCTACATATCAGCGCGTTATCTGCGCCTGCTGTTTCTTGCTGTTGTTTACGAATATCGGGCTTCCCAGCTCGTCGTTCAGTGTCTACCAGCCTTATATCGCGGCGATGGTGGGGGATGGCAACGCCAGCTTCGTGGTCGGATGCCGCACGGGCATGAGTCTGCTTTGCATGATGTTCGTCGGGTTTTGGTACAAGAAGCTCGACTGCCGCCTTGGCATGGTCTTGGCAACGGTGTTGACCGTCATCGGGTTTTTTCTCTATTGCCAAGTCCAAGATATGGTGTTGTTGTGCATCGCCGCCGCAATCACCGGCGCGGCGTACGGTTTTGGCGGCATGGTGGGTATGACGTTGCTGATCGGACGGTGGTACAGGGAGAGATTGGGCACCGCGGTCGGTATTGCGACCATGGGAAGCGGTTTTGCGTCTTTGGTCATCCCGCTCATCGCGACGATGATTATCAACAACTTCGGCCTGACCTGGTCTTTCGCATTCGAGGCAATTCTTGCCGCCCTCGTGGCTGTCATTTTGCTCATCCTCTTGCAAAACCAACCGACCGACGCTGAGCCGATGTATTCCAAGGACGTGAAGGCGGAAGGGGCGTCCGCTCGCTTGGATGCTTCCCAACAAGATCCCATCCTGACTCCTGCGTTGCGTCACGTCATGTTGTTCGGAATGGTTTTGATCGGTGCCGTTTCTGTGGTGGGACAAAGCTACCTTTCCATCCTTTTGACGACCCAAGGATTTGACCACGTCTTCGCGGCGACCATGCTTTCGGTCAACGGAGCATTCCTCATGGTCGCGAAGGGGGCCAACGGATGGGTCTTCGACAAGTTGGGTCGGCGTCGCGGCTCTGTCATCTTCTTCTCGTTCCTTGTGGTCGGTATCGCCCTTTTGTGCCTAACCTGGACGGGAAGTTATGTCGTGGCGGTGGTCGGTGCGTCGCTCATGGGCATAGGCGTGGCGTTGGCGACGGTGGGCATCTCAGTTTGGTCCATCGACCTCTCAACCCCGGTTGAACGCCCTGCACTCGTCAAGAACATGCAAATCGGATATGCTACCGGCTCCTTTTTGTACAACCTTGTTCCCGGTACATTGGCCGAGGTGACCGGCACCTATGTGTCGACCTACCTCGTCTGCCTCGTTATGGCGATCATCTGTGCTGCGTGCGTCCTTTGCACGTATCGAAAACTTCGCCGCTAGCTTTTCTTTCCGCAGCTCGGACACAGGTCCGCGATGGGACACTCGACGCATTTGGGATGACGGGCAATGCAGACTTCCCGTCCGAACAACACCCATTGGTGGTTTACCGGGCCCCAAAGTTCCCGAGGGAGCAAGGCGAGCAGGTCCTTCTCGGTTTCTGCCGGCGTTGGGGCATTGGAGAATCGCAATTTGTGGGCGATGCGAAACACATGGGTGTCGACAGCAATGCCTTCGACGATGCCAAATGCCTCGTTGACAACGACATTGGCGGTCTTGCGGCCAACTCCTGGAAGTTTTTGTAGCTCGTCCATGTCACGGGGAATTTCCCCGCCGAACTCGGATAGCACCATGCGGGCGATGTTCACGCAGTTGGCGGCCTTGTTGCGGTAGAAACCGATGGAGTGGATGATTTGGGCGACCTCTTCCACGTCCGCAGATGCGAGGTCCTGGGTGGTGGGGTAGCGCTCCCAAAGCAGGGGAGTGACGCGGTTGACGCCCTTGTCGGTGGTCTGGGCGGACAACATGACAGCGATGGTGAGTTTGAACGGGTCGTCCCAATAGTTCAAGGCGCACTTTGCAGCAGGGTAGCGCTCCTCCATGCGCTGACAGACCTGAAGCGCGCGGGCAAGCTTGTTCTTTTTGGATTCGCGAGGCATAGGACTCTTTTCAAACGGGGTTTCCCTGTTCTCTCTATGGTAAAGTACAAAGTCCGACGCTGCCGCAGGTTTTCTGCGGCTTTCGTGCGTTGAGCCGATGTGTTTTTTGAGAATGAGGAGGACCGGGGGAAGTATGCTGATCGATTCGCTTGCATATCGATTCGAAAGGACCGGCGCGCTCGAGGGGTTTTGGGACAAGCTAGACGCCGGTGAGGATGCCGCTTTGGGCGTTGCCTCCTCGGCCCGAGCGTTGCTTGTGGCGGCCCAATTCGCCCGCAAGCCCCAATCGACCCTGGTCATCGTGGCGGGTGAAGAGACGGCGTTGAATTTCGTCCGCTCGCTCAGCGCATATGTGGGGGAGGAACGCGTGTTGCGCTTTCCTGCTCGCCTCGAGCACCTCAACCAGAACAAGACGAGCGACCCCGCAGTGATTGCCCGCCGTATGGAAGCGGCGTGGGCATTGCAATCCAACGAGAAGAAAATCGTGGTTGCAAGCGCTCGTGCGTTGGTGCGCACCTTGGCTCCTGCGGGCGCAAACGCCTCACGGCCCCTCGATTTGACAGCAGAGTGTGAGATTTGCGACCAAGGGATTTCGCAGGCGGAGACGCTTGAAGACCTCACCCGCATCCTGGAAGAGATGGGTTACGAGAACACGGTAGACTTGGAAGGTCCCGGTACCTTTGCCCGTCGCGGCGGTACTGTCGATGTGTATCCGGGCAACCTTACTTATCCCGTTCGCCTCGATTTTTTCGGAGATTATCTCGAGGAGGTCCGTCGTATCGTCCCGAGCACGGGCCAAACCATCAGCTCGCTGTCCTGCGTCACCATCTTCCCGGTGACCGAATTCCTCTTCACGGCGAAGTCATTGGGCAAGGCACGTATGAAGTTGGAGGTCCCTGCGAAGTCCAACCCTGCCTTGCGCGAGCTTCTTGAGAACCTCGAAGGGGGCCTGCGTTTTCCCGGCTCCGAGGTGCTTTTGCCCCTGCTCTACGACAAGCCGGCGACGCTCGGGGACTATACGACGAAGGAATCCATGAGCGTGCTCGTTGAGCCGCGCTCCCTGTTCGACGACTCAAATCATTGCTACGAGGATGCAATTGCCCGCCTCCAAGGTTCCAACATCTCCGCAAAGGGGCTTTTATGTCCGCCAACGAAGATCAATTTCGGACGGGGACAACGCGGGACGTACCTTTCCATCATGCGCACCGGAGGTAGCGTTGATGATGACCTGCCGGTAAAGCGCGTGGATATCGCGGGAAGCCCCGATAAGCTCTACGGAAAATGCCGCTCGTTGATCGATGGCGACAACCTTGTCGTGTTCAGCGCGCCATCATACCGCGTGCGCCAAGACATGATGCTTGCCTTTGTCGAGCAGGGAATTCCCGTGCAAGAGGTCCTTTCGGAGGATGTGGTACCCACAGAGCGCTCCAAGCGATATTCCGGTGACACAAAGGGCAAGACGAGCCGTCACAGTGATACGCCAGGAGCCGAGAAGCGCCGTCTTCGCCTCGGTGTCGTCAACGTCACGGACACCGACATCCCCTTGGGCATGATCTTCCCGAAGGCAAAGCTCGCTCTCATCAGCGTCGCCGACACCCAAGGCTCGCGAAGCGCCAGTCGCGTTCGCCGACGTGTGGATATCACCCAGATGACTTTTCCGTACAAGCCCGGCGATTACGTGGTCCACGCCTCCCACGGCATCGCGTTTTTTCGCGACATCGTCCAACAGGAGATTGACGGCACGGTCCACGACTACCTCCTCTTGGAGTATGCCGACGGAGACAAGCTGTTTGTCCCGGTGGAGCAACTCGACCGCGTCACGCGTTATGTCGGACCAGAAGGCGCCAGTCCCCGTTTGACCCGTCTCAACACAAGCGATTGGACCCGTGCGCTTGGCAAGGCGCATCGTGCCACGAAAAAGCTTGCCTTCGACTTGGTTGACGTGTACTCGCGCCGCGCCGCAGTGAAGGGGTTCCAATTCAGCCCCGATACCGCCGCACAACGGGAGATGGAGGAGTCCTTTCCGTATCAAGAGACGCGTGACCAACTAGTCGCCATCGCGGATGTGAAGGCCGATATGCAATCACCCCGACCCATGGACCGCCTCATCTGCGGAGATGTGGGATTTGGTAAGACGGAGGTCGCATTGCGCGCCGCGTTTAAGGCAACCCAGGATGGTCGCCAGGTCATGGTACTGTGTCCGACGACGATCTTGGCACAACAACACTTCAACAACTTCAACGACCGCTTTGCCCCCTTCGGCATCAAGGTGGAGGTGCTTTCGCGCTTCCGTACGGACCAGCAACAGGCTGTCGCGCTCAAGGGGTTCGCGGAGGGCGACGTCAACGTGCTCGTCGGTACACACCGTCTGCTGTCTCGCGATGTGAACCCCCACGACCTCGGCCTTGTCATCATCGACGAAGAACAAAGATTCGGTGTCGGGCACAAGGAACAGCTCAAGAACCTGCGCGAATCCATCGACGTTTTGACCTTGTCCGCAACCCCCATTCCCCGCACGCTGCAGATGTCCTTGTCGGGTGTGCGCGATATGAGCCTCATCATGACGCCGCCAGATGACCGCAGACCGGTGAAGGTGACGGTCGGCGAGTGGGATCCTGACATCGTGAGCGGTGCGATTCGGCGTGAGCTTGAGCGCGGTGGGCAAGTCTATTACGTCTCCAACCGCGTGCGCTCCATCGAGGAGGCTGTCCGTCGCGTGAAGGCGGCGGCCGAGGAGGCCCGGGTTGGCGTGGCGCATGGCCAGATGGACAAAAACCAGCTCGAGAGCGTGATGGAGGAGTTCAGCGCCGGCCAACTTGATGTCCTTGTCGCGACGACGATTATCGAGAGCGGCATCGACAATCCTCACACGAACACCCTCATCATCGAGGATTCCCAACGACTCGGCTTGGCCCAGATGTACCAGCTCAAGGGCCGTGTTGGTCGTTCCAGCACCCAAGCGTACGCATATTTCATGTTCCCTGAGCATGTGGAGCTAACCGACGAGGCGATTGCCCGACTGACCGCGTTGGACGAACACCAAGACCTTGGCAGCGGTATGCGCATCGCCATGCGCGACTTGGAGATTCGTGGCGCAGGCAGTCTGCTTGGGGCCGAGCAGTCCGGAAACATGAGCGCCGTGGGTTTTGACCTGTTTGCCCAGATGCTCAACGAGGCTGTCAATGCCACCCGCGAGGGCGATGCCGACAAGATCGGCGCTCTTCCTGCGGCCCTGTCCGATATCACGGTCAACCTTCCGGGCCATACCTATCTGCCCGAAGAGTACGTTCCTGCTGCTGACGAGCGCGTCCTGTGGTATCGCCAGATTGCTTCCGCCGCGACGGTGGAGGAGGTGGACGAGTTGGAGACCGAGCTTGGTGAGAAGCGCCCCGAGATGCCTGCAGCGGCTCGCAACCTTTTTGCCAAGGCTCGCATCAAGGCTTTCGCCAACGAGCACGGAATCAATCTTGTCTCGTTGGTGGCAGGTAAGCTCATCGTGGAACCCATCGACATTCCGCGCGTAAAGATGACCCCGCTTCGTCGATCGGGCGGGCGCTACCTCAGTGAGAAGCGCAAGTTGAGCCTTCCCGTGCGCCATTTCAAGGTTGCCGAAGGAGATGCGATGTTCGGGGCGGTGTTTGACTTTTTGAAGGAGATGTGCGAAGGGTAGCTCGCCTTTGGGCGAGGTATCCGCCGGCGGGGTTGGCGCTTGCAGATAGGTTACCTACCGACACCAAGCTTGCCAGTGCGCGGTGTGCCCGCTGATGGGGTGCCCACAGGCGGGGTTGGCATCGACGGGACACTTGCGGGGTTGGTGTCGATGGGACACCTGCGGGTGAGATAGGTGTCGACGGGGTGCCTACAGGCGGGCCCGCACGCCCTGCGGCCTTATGGTCTGCGATAGCAGGTGGCGGTCATACGGGCAATATTTCGGCCGGTATCGTCGGTGACGTCGACGGTGTAGAAACCAAGCGAGCTACCGGACTTGTCAACGGCGCACTCCGCGATGAGCTTGGAGCCTTTGACGCCGGAGAGATACTCGATGGTGTTGCTGACAGAGACCGTCGGCTCCTCATCGATATTGCATGCGACGGCGACTGAGAAATCCGCGAGCGTGAAAATCGCGCCTCCCATGACGCGTCCCATGCCGTTGTTGTGTTCGCTCGTGATCGGCATCTCACATATGGCATGCCCCTTTGCGGCCGAGATGATGACGCACCCTGCGTTTGTTGCGAATCTGTCGCCTGCGAAGAAAGCTTGGATTTCTTGGAGGGACATGGAGGACGTGACCAAAGGTGCCATGAGGGGAATCCTTTCGTGGGGATGCGGCTTAAAAGGGACCCTCGTATTATCCGCCAAGAATGGCTCGTCGTTGGGAGGAAAGTCGAGGGGAGACGCGGTAGTGGTAGAATACGAGGTCATGACAATTTGATTGCGAGTCTTTTTGAGAGACTTTTGAGACTTTTTGAGAAACCTTTGAGAGAGTTTGAGAGATAGAGAGGGTTGATTCCATGACTGTCCGAACCCGTTTTGCACCGAGCCCCACAGGGTATATGCATGTCGGCAATTTGCGTACCGCGCTGTATGCGTACCTCACCGCCAAACACGAGGACGGCGTCTTCGCGTTGCGCATCGAGGACACTGACCAGGGTCGCTACGTCGAGGGTGCAGTTGATGTCATCTATTCGACGCTCAAGGAGACCGGCCTGAATTGGGACGAGGGCCCTGATGTCGGCGGCGAGTACGGCCCCTATATCCAAAGCGAGCGCATGGGTATGTACCTTGACTACGCGAGGCAACTTGTCGAGTCCGGTCACGCGTATTACTGCTTTTGTTCTGAGGAGCGCTTGAAGGCCCTGTACGAGGAGCAGATCGCCAACGGTGAGGATGCCGGCCACTACGACCGTAAGTGCTGCGGCTTGTCCAAGGAAGAAGTCGAGGCGAAGCTTGCCGCTGGAGAGCCCTATGTCATCCGCCAAAAAATGCCGAGCGAGGGCACGACGAGCTATGACGACATCGTCTACGGCCATCTCGAGTTCGATAACGCCCTGCTTGAGGATCAAATCCTTATCAAAAGTGACGGCATGCCGACCTACAACTTCGCAAACGTGGTCGACGACCATCTCATGGCGATCACCCACGTCGTTCGCGGCCAGGAGTATCTGTCCTCGACGCCGAAGTACAACTTGCTGTATGAGGCCTTCGGGTGGGATACGCCTCGCTACATCCATTGCCCGCCGGTCATGAAAGACAAGCACACCAAGCTCTCGAAGCGCAATGGCGATGCGAGCTACCAAGACCTCGTCGCCCAAGGCTACCTATCCGAGGCGATCGTGAACTACCTGCTCCTGCTTGGTTGGGGCTCCCCTGATGACCAGGAATTTTTCACGCTTCCTGAGATGGTGAAAGCATGGGATCCCTCTCGCATCAGCAAGTCGCCGGCTATTTTCGACATCGAGAAGTTGCGCTACATCAACGCGACTTACATCAACAACATGACCGACGAGGAGTTCCTCAAGCTGTCCTTGCCTTGGATACACACCGTCGTCAAGAGCGAGATCGACGCGGAGCTTTTGAGCCGCAACCTCAAGCCGCGCTGTGAGATCCTAAGCGATATCCCCGATCGCGTCCGTTTCATTGACGAGATGCCCGACTACGAGCTTGAGCTGTTCAAGAACAAGAAGTTCAAGACGACGGAGCAGACCGCGCTCGAGGCGCTTCGCGTGCTCTTGCCCGAGCTCGAGGCGCTCGAGGAATGGAACCGGGATGCGATATCCGAGGTATGCATCGGCATGGCACAAAAGCACGAGGTCAAGAACGGATGGATGCTCTACCCGCTCGGCATTGCGCTTTCCGGTATGAAGTCGACTCCCGGCGGCGGCACCGATTTGGCCACCATCATGGGCAAGGAGAAGACCATCGAGCGCGTCAAGGCCGCTATCGAACGTCTTGTTGCAGCGGAGGTGTAGGGATACCTGCACGCCAAGGACGTACAACGACAGGGGCGCGATTGGTTCGCGCCCCTGTTTGCTTTCACTTCGTTTGCGAGCGGCCGTCTTGGTTTCAATGGTGTCCGCGCTTGCGTCTGCACGAGACATCCGCGGCGTCATGGCCTCAATGGTGTCCGCGCTTGCGTCTGCACGAGACATCCGCGCTAATCAACCTCGCCATATTAGCATCAACCTCGCCATATTAGCATCAACGTCGCCCGCGCTTGCGCAGCATCACGCCAAGGAACAGCGAGAGCGCCGAGAGCAGGACGGTTACCGCGAGCCAAACTCCTCCCATGCCGATCCAAAATCCTTGCGGCAACATGCAGATGAG
>CAZOGL010000005.1:47523-51392 GCA_964579575.1 uncultured Eggerthellaceae bacterium
CGAGCCAAACTCCTCCCATGCCGATCCAAAATCCTTGCGGCAACATGCAGATGAGCAGGCTGTCGATGGAAAACACCCAACTTCCTTCCGTAAAGAAGAAGCTGTGGAACGTGGCGAAGAAGCTTGTGAAATCCACTGCCGCGGCGATGCCGAGCGCAATGAAGAGAACAAGCAGGCCGCCACCCGCAAAGGCGAAGATTGACCATGCCCCGCGCCAACGGCGATAGAAGACGACATGGGCTGTGGCGGCGATGGCGAGGATGACTATGACGCCGAGGACGATGAATGCGATATGGGCTACGTTGTAGACATCATCAAGATGGGAGATCGCCTCGTCGTCGAGGGAATAGACCTCATTGCTGCCATACAAGGCGTTTTGAAGTTGCTCCGTGGTCATGGACTGGGCGTTTGCCGTCGTGTCGATTTTGGGATGCTTCAAATAGCTCGGATAGGTGAATCCACTGGCGAGCAAACCTTGGTTCATCTCGTAGATGGTGGCCAAGAGGGCGTGTTTGTCGTGGGCGAAGAAGGAGTAGTCCCTCGTCGCCAAGGCCCCCTTGACGAGCTCGTCGTGGTCAAAGGAGGACAACTCCGTGTTGACGGTCCTATCTGCGAGCATCGCGGTGGTTTGGGGTAACAAGCACGCCACAAATCCTGCGGCTACGAGGGTTATGGCAAGAAAAAGGGTGGCTCCGGCGCGAACCAGAGCCACGACGGGCTTCGAGCCCATGATTCCTTTGAGAGTAGCCAACGCCTAGTCCTCTTCGAAGACGAACGGATCCTGCTCGTCATGGACCCATATGGTTGCAGCGGTGATGGAGCCCATGGGTTTTGTGATGATATGCTTGGGTCCCAAGCGGCTGAAGACACCGCCGAATTTCCCGTTGAGCAGGTAGAGGCCGTTGAGGTTGTTGTACTGCGCGCGCTCGATGGGCTTGTCTCCGTTGGCAAGTTCCTCCACGGTCTCGTAGGGTATCGTGTCGGTCTTGTAGGGGGAGATGAAGGTTTGGACGATGAAGGGCGCGCCAGCGGCTCCGTTGGCATATTTGTCGACGATCTCGTCCCATGTCTGTTGGTCAACCTGGGCGCCAGCGTAGACGCCGTCTCCGCCATAAGCGTCGGTGGGCTTGATGATCCACTTGTCCTTGGTGGTGCGAATCTCCTCGAGGTCGACGTCATCGTCGTTGAGGAATGCAGTGAAGGGCACGGTCTCGTCGACGAACTTGGCCTCATCCTCCGTGAGGAAGGCACGGGTCTTGGGGTGGAACAGCGCCTTGTTGATCTGCTTGTCGTGGATGATGTGCCCGGCGAAGGAACCGATGAGGGCAACCTTACCTGCGCGCACCGCCTCGATGAGGGGTTGGGTCTCGTCCCAAAACTCTAAGACGTCATTGGTGACGCAGCGGCGCCAGATGGCATCGACACGCTGGTTGTTCTTGTCGCGCAAGACCTCGCCGTCAAAGGTCAACTCGCGAACGTCCACCACGGTGCAGGGGTAGCCGCGATACTCGAACAGGCGGGCGAAGTGCTTGAACTCCGCGACAACGCCATGGTCGAGATAGTCGGCGATGGCGAAACGGGGGTTCTTCACGCGGTTCTCGAAGGTGCCATAGATTTCGATGAACTCGCCGACCCATTGATTGAAAATCTCACAGGTCTGAACGCGATAGCTTTTGACAAACTCGCGGAAGGTGGGTGTGCCTGCGACAGACAGGGTGATCTCGCGGTTTTCGTTCATGCCAGCAGAACCGTCGCCGTTGAACTCGCAGAATTTGAAGGTGTAGTCATCCTCGTTCATGAACGTGTCCACACGGGCAAAGGGGAGCAAGGAATCATAACGCCGCGGGATGAGGATGATCTCCTCCAGGCGTGGGTCGAAATTGAAGACGACGCGATAATCGGGGTCGTCAAGGTAGTGCTGCATGACCTTGCACAGGATGCGGTGGGCGGTCTCGGCGCACTCCTTCATGGCGCGGTAGGTGCGATCGTTGAACAGGCGGGGGATAAACGAGCAGGCCACGTGCTTGTCGTGGACGATGGCCGTGGAGCGGGCCATGTACTCAGCTGCTCGTTGACGGCCTTCGATGTCGCCATCAAGTCCGGCGATGATGTCGAAATACTCTTGGGTGAGTTCGGTGTTTGTCTTCATGTTGAAGCGCTCCTCGAATCAACGTGTCTCTAACCGCTACAGCATACCACGGGCAGGCTTGCGATGTCGCTTTGACGTGCCTTTGGCGCGCCGACAACCAGCCAACGGATGCATCTGCCCTTGCTTATCTTTGAGGGTTGGGAGGGTGAGGGGGCTGGGAGGTTGCGCGGGTTGGGAGGTCGAGGTAGTTGGGGGGCTTCATGAGTTGGGAGGTTGCGAGACTTGATGCACCAAATGGTTGTGAAGTGGGGATTATCTTGTCCTTGCCTTGTTTTTTCGACCCAAACGAGTATTATCTCGAAATGGTGTGCGTGCACCGATACGCGCACACGACATGGGATGAGCGCATGGCCACAACGTGCGCCTTCGATGTGTCACAGGGTCGGATGACCGTTGTCGTGTCCCGCGACGTCCACGGCGGTTCGTTCGGCGCAAGCTTAAACGCAGAGACAATCGAAAGGATTTACCAATGACTTCTGCATCCAACTATCTGTTTACCTCTGAGTCGGTGACCGAGGGCCATCCGGACAAGATCTGCGACCAGATCTCCGACGCCATCCTTGACGCCATACTTGCCAAGGAGATTGAGCTTGCCAAGGCAGGCTATGTCTCTCCCACGGGCGTCCCTGCCGACCCTGCGAACTTCCGCTGTGCGTGTGAGACGATGACCTCCACGGGCCTTATCGTCGTTACCGGCGAGATTCGTACCGAGGCATATGTGGATGTCCAACAAATCGTCCGCGACACCATTCGCGAGATTGGCTACACCCGCGCCAAGTACGGCTTTGACTGCGACACCTGCGGCGTCATCAACGCCATCCACGAGCAAAGCGCTGACATCGCGCAGGGTGTCGACAAATCCTTTGAGGCCCAACACGGCGAGGGCCAAGACGAGATCGACGAGGTGGGTGCCGGTGACCAGGGCATGATGTTCGGATATGCCTGCAACGAGACCTCGACCCTTATGCCCATGCCAATCTATTTGGCCCACCGTCTCGCCGAGCGCCTCACCGAGGTCCGCAAGAACGGGACCCTCGAGTACCTTCGTCCCGATGGCAAGACCCAGGTGTCCGTGCGCTATATCGACGGCAAGCCTACCCAGGTCGAGAAGGTCCTCATCTCCACCCAACACGCCGAGGAGGCGACATGGGAGCAAATCCACGCCGATCTTATCGAGCATGTCATCAACCCGGTGTTTGAGGCCGAGGGCGTCAAGACCTCCGATGACTTGGAGATCTACACCAACCCCACTGGCCGCTTTGTCGTAGGTGGGCCCATGGGCGATTCCGGCTTGACTGGACGCAAGATTATCGTCGATACCTACGGCGGCATGGGTCGTCATGGCGGTGGCGCCTTCTCCGGCAAGGATTGCACCAAGGTCGACCGCTCTGCAGCCTATGCGGCACGTTGGGTGGCAAAGAACGTGGTCGCTGCCGGGTTGGCCGACAAGTGCGAGGTGCAGCTTGCCTACGCTATCGGCATGGCACGTCCCATCTCCATCATGGTGGACACCTTCGGCACGAACCATGTTGCCGAGGCCGATATCGAAAACGCCGTGAAGTCCGTGTTCGATCTTCGCCCCGGCGCCATTATTCGTGACCTTGACCTGCGCCGTCCTATCTACCGAAAGACAGCTGCCTACGGTCATTTCGGTCGTGAACTCCCTGAGTTTACCTGGGAGCGCACGGATCGCGTGGAGGAGCTTCGCTCTCTGTGCGGC
>CAZOGL010000005.1:51492-58433 GCA_964579575.1 uncultured Eggerthellaceae bacterium
CATGTGCGATACGCAGGTTGCTCCCTGCGCGGTCTGTAAATCGCGCTTTTCTGGAGATTGTCCCTGAGGGCCCGTGCGTTTGTGCGGGCCCTTGTTATACTAGCGAGCTATGAAGCTCGTTTCCGTCATACTCGATATCCAGACCCAGGCGCTTGATGCCCCCTATACCTATTGCGTCAAGACGTCCGATGAGGGCATGCAAAGCGCGCTGTTCAGCGATGCTGATATCGGTCTTGACGACCCCGTTTTGACCGAAGCGTTCGCGAAGGAGTTTGACCCCTTAGTCGGCGCAACCGTGCTCGTTCCCTTTGGTGGGCGTCGGGCCGTTGGCTTTATCGTGGGCTGCGCGACCTATGAGGACGGTAAGATATCCGTCGCTGACGAGACGCCCCAAGACCTGTTTGCAGACGAGATATGCGCAGAGAGGCTCAAGGCTGTTATCGCGGTTTTGAGCGAGCCGTATTTCGATGAGGATGGCGTTGCGTGCGCCCTTTGGCTTTCCCGCTACTACCTGGCTCCCCTTTCCACCTGCATCCGCCTGTTCGTGCCCCCCGCGGCTGTGCCTCGTGTGGTGCGGGAGGGAGGACGTTGGGTCTTGGAGAGACCCGTCGTCGGCGAGGTCGACGACCGATGGGTGACGAGGGGACCAAACGCGGAGACGGTGGTTTTGCGCAAGGGTTCCGTGAAACAGGAAGCGGTCCTGCGTGCCGTCCTCGCGGGGGATGTGCGTATGCAGGAGCTCTCCGACGAGTTCGGTTCCGTTGCGGCGGCTGTGAAGGCCTTGTCGGACAAGGGCGCTGTCGTTGTCGAGCGTCGCCGAAGGATGCGCTCGCCCCTTGACTCCTTAGGCCCGACAGGCGAGACGCCTCAAGACTTGCCGCAGCTTACTCCCGGCCAATGCGACGCTCTCGATGCGATTGGGGACGCGGCTGCCGCCCATGAGGGTCGCGTCGTCGTCGTTGACGGCGTCACGGGCTCGGGAAAGACCGAGGTGTACCTGCGCGCCATTGCACGTGTGATTGAAGCTGGGCAAAACGCCATCGTTCTTGTCCCCGAGATTTCCTTGACGCCCCAGACCGTGGCAAGGTTTCGTGGGCGATTTGGGGACGCGGTGGCAGTTATGCATTCCCGCATGAGCCAAGGGGAGCGCTACGACCAGTGGTCCTTTATCTGTTCAGGGCGTGCACGCGTCGTCGTGGGCGCTCGCAGCGCCTTGTTCACCCCTCTCAAGAACGTGGGCCTCATCGTAATCGACGAGGAACATGAGGGGTCATACAAGCAGGACAGCGCGCCGCGTTACACCTCCCGTGATGTCGCGGTTTGGATGATGCGGCGTGTCGGTGGGGCAGTGGTCCTCGGTTCCGCCACGCCCTCGATATCGAGCCTGGTCGCGTGTGATGCCGATTCCCGTTGGACCCGGGTCGAGTTGCCCAAGCGTGCGAACGGAAAGCCTTTGCCACCGATCACCGTCGTCGACATGGCCAAGGAGTTCGGCAGCGGCCATCGCTCCATGTTCTCCCGCACCTTGACGGATTCCCTTCGCGAACAACTCTCCCTTGGGCGTAAGGCTGTCATGTTGTTGAACCAGCGCGGCTTTGCGAAGTTTCTTCTTTGCCGCGATTGCGGTTTTGTGCCGGAGTGTCCCCATTGCTCCACAAGCCTGACCTACCACGAGCGCGGTAACTTCATCATGTGCCACCACTGCGGCCACCGCGTCGCGGCCCCACCGGTGTGTCCGCAGTGCGGTAGTCCTTACCTGAAGAAGTTCGGAGCAGGCACGCAACGCGTAGAGGACGAGCTGATACACCTCATTGCCGGATTTGACGCTCCTGCGAGTGCGGCACGGGTTATTCGAATGGATGCGGATACGACGGGCAAAAAAGGTGCCCACCAAAAGCTTCTCGACGAGTTTGCCAGGGCGGATTCTGCGGTGCTTCTCGGTACCCAGATGATTGCAAAGGGGCTCGACTTCAAGGATGTCACCCTGGTTGGCGTCATCAATGCCGACACCCAACTGCATTTGCCGGATTTTCGGGCAGGGGAGAGGACGTTCGACTTGATCCAACAGGTCGCAGGTCGAGCGGGTCGTGCGGACTTGCCAGGACATGTCATCGTTCAAACCTATGAGTCGACAAGCATCCCGGTGCGCGCCGCTGCTACCTATGATCGCCCGCTGTTCTTGGAGAGTGAGTTGCCGAAGCGTCGCTCCCTCGGGTATCCACCGTTTGTCAAGATGGCGAATATCCTTGTCTGGGGCAAGGATGAGGAACGGGTCCGCTTAACTGCGGGGGCCCTTGCGGACCAGGTTAGGCAATGCGTGCGCGACTACGCGGGGAAGGGTTGGCTTGTCATGCCTGCGGCTCCCTGTCTCCTTGCGAAGCTGCGCAATACTTACCGGTGGCATATCGTGGTAAAGGCGCCTGCTCATGCCGACATCGCAGCCTTGCTCGGTCCTTCTTTTCGTGCGCGTAAGGCAGAGGCGGATGTGAGTGTTGCGGTCGACATCGATCCGGAGGACTTGCTCTAGCACGGTAGCGTAGGATAAAGGTCGCTCGTCGCGGTTTACCGCGTACGCAACGCGAAGCCGAGCAACCTGCTCTCGTGCGTGATAAATGCGGTTCGTCGTGGTCGACACTCGCCGTCGACCGTCTCATCGTGGTCGACACTCGCCGTCGACCGTCTTGGCCGCACCCTCCTCGAGCAGGGTATTGATGGTGCCCTGTACGGTTCTCCTGACGAGTTCCCTCAAATCGTCTCGCAAGGTTTCCTTGCCGACTGATAAAATTGCATTGGACATGGTTCCGTGCCCTCTTCGGTTGTTATTTGATTTGTCGCTATCTCAAAGAATCCGATGGCGCGGGGCTGTGCTCATACCTGTCCGGATGTGTTCAGTTATCAATTTGCGAAAGATGTTCTACGTTACCAAGGAACGACTATGAGTATCCTTTTTGACGGAAAGCTTCTTGTAGAGACGCTATGGAGCATTGTTGAGCCTGACGGCACCTCTATGCCAACAAGTGTTGCTGGATGGATGCAACTGGGTAAATGGATGGGGGAGAAGGAGATTCTCGCCAGCTGCTCAGCTTACATGAGGTCAGTTGCCCCTTCCTTTATTATGCGCCAGGTGGACATATTGCTTGCTAAGAATCGCGAGATTATGCAGCGCAGGGTGAAACTGATTGGACGCTTTGCATCGGCTGCTTCAAGGGAGCACCTACAGTTTGCGGTCATTAAGGGTATGGCAAGCGCGTCCCAGCTCTATGGAAATTACGCGGCTAGACAAAGCGGCGATATAGACCTTCTTGTGCATCCTGACGACATCCCGAAAGCCGATTTCGTGCTCAGACGCCTCGGGTGGCTGCAGCCTGAAGAGGCATTTAAAGTGCGCAGTGCTATGGCGCGTGGCGCAGTGGATATGAAAAGGTTAGCTGCGGACCAATCGCGCTATCCCGTCCGCAGCAGCACATTTTTGCCCCATGTTACAAATTATTTCAATCTTGCAGACAGATCACTTGTTTCCCTTGAGCTTCACGATAGGTTCTATTGCATTGGCGCAGAAAATGTCCCTATGCTTTTGTCGAATGTGACTGAATTTGAGGCTGAAGGATTCAAGTTGCCAACGCTTTCGCGGGTTGCCCAAGCAGCTATAAGCCTGTTTTCCCTTTATGAAGACTCAGAAGGGATGCGTTCCGCAATTAGGCCTAATCAGAATTTCGGATTGAAGGCGTGCGTTGACGTGGTAGGTTGGCTTCATTCTCTAGACTGCCAGGAACTAGCCCTCACGAGGGCCATTCTTGAGGAATGCGGAGCGTCTGGTGCGGCGTCTGCAGCGCTTGGCAACTGCTTGGACCTGTTCCCGTGGGTTGCAAATCATGTCGGCCCGTTGGAATCGGAACGCAGCAGGTGGGCGACCAATTACAAAGAGCGCATTTCCTCCCCCGACCTGGCGGCGCAGTCGGCAGCTGTTGAAATTATCGAAAGCGTGAGGCAGCCTTCTCTCGCCCAAGGACTCCAGGTGATTGAGGTGGATGGGCAGTGGCGTCGCATGGTGGCACCAGAATCTTCTTTACCGACGTCATTCGAATTTCGAGCTTGGGCGAGAACGAGAGGTTTGATTCTTTGTTGGGACGTTCCTTCGGTTTTTTCGCATAGCATTGACGATCTTGCCTTACAGGTCGTGGTGGTCGGTGAACAATCAAATGGTGTTGGCGCGTTGCGCGTCGAGGTGCGGCGGAATGACGGGAAGTGGAGTTCGGCAGTGCAGGTCGTGCAAGCGAAGAACATTGACTCGCATGCAGGTTCCGTTTGCGGTCCCGAAGCAGATAGACTTCTGGTTATTCCTGATGGTAAAGGCGGCCTTAAGCTCGAGATTGAGATTGAAAATTCTGCTGCTGGCCTTGGAGGGTGGCAACCGGTGGCCGTGATTCCTTCTGCCTATTGCAAAACGACGGGCTCGCTGTTCAGGTTGGTGGCTGGGCGCACGCTCATAGAGGCGGCTGAAACAATGTTTGGTACGAAGTGATTATCATGTACTGCGCCAGTTGTCAATGAGTCAAATTTGCAAATTTCCCCTTTAGCCGATGTGCGAATATGGTCGTCAAGTTCAGTTTCCCTGGGGGATTAGGAAGTGTGGGGGTATGAACTGTGAAATATGAGCTTGCAAAGGGCGTTCAGCTTGAACAGGTGGGTAACGAGGTGGTAGCGACCTTGCCCTCAGGCGACATGGTCGTCCTAAATGAAAGTGCCGCCATCGTATTGCAATCGCTTGAAGGCGATGAGGATGACCAGGTTGCACAGGCTGCTGCCATGCTGGAGTTGGATTTCGGTTTGTCTTTTGGCAAAGCCTACTCGGATGCTGGACGCGCTTTGTCTCAGTTGCGATCGGCCGGGGTGCTCATGCCAAAACGAAATGCGAAGCCGCTTAGGTCGCACAGAGACGGGCTTGGTCGCAGGACGTTTGTGACATGCATGGCGGCGGCTGGCTTGGGCCTGCTGAGTCCTGGCACCGCTTTGGGTAAAACGTCGGCGTCACCTGCCGATGAGGATGTTAGTACTGCGAACAATGTGAAGGAAGGCAGGCGCGGTAATTCTCGCGTGTGGACGGATGCTTTGGGCCGCAAGGTAAAGTTACCGAATGAGATCGTTAAAGTGGCTCCATATGGTCCTTATGCGCAGTCTTTTATGGAAACGATTGACCCCGATATGGTCGTTCAGGTGGCCGCTAGGGGTATGCATGCCTCTGTTGCTGACAACGCATCGACCGAGGCCGAAGAGCTTGCCAATCAGGCGGGCACAGGTGCTTCGTTGAGCGCGTTGGCGCTTGACCAGACATCTCCCGATTTGGTGTTAGACATTGCTGTTTCCAAGGAAAGGCTCTGCCCAGATGTTGAATCCCGGGCTTGGACAGAGGGTGTGCCAGTGGTGCATTTGGTGGCATCACATGGGCATGTTCCCGAGGCATATCGACTGCTTGGGGACTTATTGGGTCGCGAGGAACGCTGTGAGGAATTAGCTGACTACATTGCCACCATCGACTCCGTTCTTGCTCAGGTTAGAGAATCGGTACCTGAAGATGAGCGCCTTACGGTTTACTACGGCGGCGCCCCTGATGGCCTTTCCACCAGAGGCGAAGGCACGCTCATGGACGACGTCATCAAATCTGTCGGTGCGCTGAACTATGCTGATAGCCTTGGCGCAATTGATCTGAAAAACGTGCCTGTGGGTTTGCTCGCGATGCAAAGTCCAGATATTGCAGTACTTAACGTCCCAGACTATTTCACGGATGAAGAAACACGCAAACTGATTGATGGCGTATGGGGCAGCTCAACGATTGACGATGCGTTGCTGCGGTCCGCAATCGTTCCTTCAGAGCCGATGCCGTGGTTGGGTGCTGCACCTTTGGTCATGCAAACGCTCGGAGCAGTGTGGCTTGCAGACGTAGTCTATCCCGAACTGGTGAAATTTAATATTGAAGAATTTGCGGACGAGTGCTTTGACATGCTCTTCTGTATCGATGCCCCCGATCCCGGCCAGCTTTCGGTCGCTCCAGCTAGAACCCATAGAGAAAAGGGGATTCGTCATGGCTTATGAGGATCCTTCGGTCTATAGCATTCAATCCGCCTCGTTGCTTGCAAGCACATCTTGCATGGCAAGTGGAGGTATTGAAAGCCCAAATCCAACACCTGTCATTACAGATAACGCTCGCCTCATTTCGCTGAATTCAAGCAGTGTGACGTGTGTCTCCGAGACTAGCAGCGGACTAGAGCTAAATCCATGCAAGTTGTGTTCTGTTTTGACTGTTAAAATGCCACGTGAATATGAGGTCAACGTTACGCTAGCGGGCGATGAGGAGCTCTATCGCGTTGCAATATCTGATGCTTCGATTATGTGCGATTGCGCTACAGGAAATCAGACGGCGCGTATTGTTTGCTCCCAGATTCAAATAAAGCTGACCTCAAACAACGCTTGTTTGGGCGAGGATCGATCCAAGAGAATGAAGGATACTTATTGCAGCAAGTCTGTAAAAAGCCCTTCGTTCGTTGAAGCACTTGCTGAGGCTGTCATAGACGAGCTCTTTACGGCTGCGCTTCAGGAATTAAGTACTATTGCCAACGTCGCAATTACTGCTGCAGATGTCTATCAGAGATTCCAAGACAGCGGATGGCAAAGTGCAGATTTGGAAGATGGAAGCGTTGATGCGGCCACCATTGAGATGAGAATGTTCGAATACGCGGAATTCGTCTCGCAGGTTGAAGAGTCAAATTGGTTCGATATCTATGTAGAGAATGGGCAGTCTTGTTATTTCACGGTCGATTACCTAGTTCATTCGAACAATAGCTCGTTCTTCACTCATATCACTAAAAAATACAAGCTGAGCGGGGGGAACCTCTATGAAATCTTGTCCTAGTGATAGGAAAAAGGGGCTTTCGTGGCGAAGAGTT
>CAZOGL010000005.1:58533-60655 GCA_964579575.1 uncultured Eggerthellaceae bacterium
CTCTATGAAATCTTGTCCTAGTGATAGGAAAAAGGGGCTTTCGTGGCGAAGAGTTGTCGCGATTGTGGCAGTGGCGATTCTCGTTGTTGTGCTGGTCGGTCACGCCGTTGAACGACCGTGGGATCTTTACGCGGACAAACCGGATGCGGTGGATTATACAATCTCCGTAGACAATACCCCGATGATTTTCAGTCCTTCTTCAAGCGCGCCTGATCCTGAAGGAGATTGTACGGCTGATCTTTCGGGAAGCATCATGGTCGGCAAGCCGTATTTAGGATTTCGCGCGGTCAGGGTCGACTTGAGCTTCTCGTTTTCGCGCGGAGTCGACGCAACGGAAGGGGACTTCTATACCGCGGTGGTAGCGCCATATAGCGAGTGGGTTCGGGGCGCCAAGGCAAAGCTTTACGATAGCGATGGCCATGAGATGCCTGGCTTAACTGCAAAGAACAGAGCCGGTGCTTGGGAAGTCACATGCAAGGGTGACGGCAATCCGACAACGGGGACAATTTCAGTCCTGTTTTTAATCCGCGATTGGGGTGAAGACTCGGATACTCTTATAGATATTTATACGTCCTGGCAATGGGTAGACGAGGGCGGCCAAACGAAATCGCACCACAAATTGATGCTTTTCTCTGTCAAGCCAACAAGCTGAAGCGTGAGCGGGGGGTCGCTCGATGGCGTAACCGATTATTTTTGCTTATCACCAGTTGCTTCGAATCGTTGTTTGCCATTGCGGCGGATGGGGATACAGAAAGGGGATGAGAGGGGAAAATGGAGTATTCAAACTATCTGGGTAACCTGAGGGGGATGGCCTTGTTTGCCGATATTTACGCCTCCTCCAACCAGGTCGAATATGTCACAAGCTCTTAACTGCCGGAATAACATCGCACGGGTTGAGATTCGCTTTGCGGAGAACGTTCAGCCTGTTTGCGTAATTTGCCCCGAAGGCAACCTTGCTGATGCGCTCTTTGCATGTTTTAATGCAAAACCTTGCGAAAGCGCAGATTGTGATGGTAGGGCGAGCGGGAATTCCATTGAAACAATGAATATTTCGCCATGCGAAGAGATCGCCATCGCGTGCTCAAGGGGGAAATATTCCTTAATGGGGAAAACCGATGTTCCCCTCAAAGAGGCGCTCGGTCTTTTGGATGCCCGATTTGACGCAATCATTAGGAATTCTGTGTGCCCCCAGCTTGCCAGTATGCACTCGTTTGGCCTTGTTACCGCAGATGGTGAAGGTGTTGCGATAATGGGTGTGTCTACAGCTGGTAAAACGACTTTGGGTATTGCATGCGCCCTTGCAGGGATGCGCCCATTGGGTGACGAGTTTGGCTTCCTCGATATGAGCGTGGGCAGATATTACCACGCCATGTATCCGCTTTGTGTTAGGGAGCACTCGTGGAAAGTGCTTGGAATCAAAAAACCGCAACCAACATGGGCCAGCTTGACGCCCTACGGCAACGAGAGCGACATGTTGCCCCTGAAATGGCTCGAGGCGTTTGGTGGGCTTGCTTTTTCGCAGGAGCATTCCGTGCCATTAGGATATGTGTTGTGCCCAGCTAGGTGTGACAAAGCTAAAGGAGTCACGATAGAAAGCCTTTCGGTGGCTGATTGGCCTTGTGAGATCCTTCCGTCGCTCGATGCCCCAATTCCTCGCGACCGCTTGTTCAAGTCGTTCGTTACTCTAATTTCGCGACAGCATATTCGCGTAGGGCGTGTTATCTACTCTGATGCCAATTTGGCTGCAGCGGCAATTGCCGACTGGGCTCGTTAGTTTTCCCTATAGGGGAACAGGGACAGAGTGGAGTACCCGCCGCGAAGGGATAAACGATGCTGGCAAAGTTGGCAAGGCACGACAAGGCTGGTAAGGTTGGCAAGGCACGGCAAAGTTGGCAAGGACAACAAGGTTGGCAAGGCACGGTCCGGCAAGGCTGGCAATGGCGGCAAGGCCAGCGAGGCCCAGCCCGCTAAATTTTTCAATCACGGCAAAATAGGGTATTGTCAAATTACCCCAAGCGTCTATAATACTTTCTTGCGCACTCGCAAGGGCGCGCCCCGAATTGGCAGATTCCTCGGTAGCTCAACGGCAGAGCATCCGGCTGTTAACCGGAGGGTTGTAGGT
>CAZOGL010000006.1:0-16943 GCA_964579575.1 uncultured Eggerthellaceae bacterium
CCATTTTTTAAACTCTTCGGCGTTTGTCCTACTACTTAGAAAAAAGTGCTACAATTCTTTGCACTTATGGATTCAAGGATAACGCCTTGGCAAACGCAGTTGAATCGCAGCAAGATTTAGGCATAAACGGAAGGTGAAAAATGGACGAAACCGGAGTATTGGCTCTCCTCGAAGAGCTTTCCATCCTCTTGGAGGATTCTAAGCCTACCACGTTCGGTAAGAACAACATACGCCAAGTTGATATCAACCAGGCGTTTGACATCATGGACGAGATTCGCGAAGTCTTCCCGAGCGAGTTCGCCCAAGCTCGCCAAATCGTCCGTGAGCGCCAAAGCCTTCTCGATGATGCAGAGGCTGAGGCAGTCCGCCTCGTTGAGGACGCACGTAGCCAGGCGCTGACGATCGCATGCGACCAGGAAATTGTCCGCATCGCCCAACAGCAGGCCGACCAGGTCCTCGCTGATGCTCGCGAGCTCGAGCGCCAAACCCGCGCGGGCGCGGAGGATTATGCTGACGAGGTCTTTGGCCATGTCGAGCAGAGCCTCGATACACTGCTCAACAACGTTCGCCGTTGCCGTGATCGTCTCAACGCCAACTCTTTGAACGGCCGATAGCCTCTATGTCTAACATGCTTGTCACCCTGCCGGATCGGATGTTCGATCCGGCAGCGTTTATGCACGTCGATGGCACGTGGGATACCTCAGAACTTCAGGCTGGCCCCGATCTGTATCGCTTCAACGGGCCGGTTTCGTGGTCGGCAGACATAACGAACACAGGCGAGGCCTTTCTTTTGACCGGAACCGCCTCTGTCGCAGCCAAGGTTGCTTGTGCCCGCTGTCTCGAAGACGCCTCATTCTTTTTGAACGGTGAGATTGAGGGATACATCCTGACGGGCGACGATGTCGAGAAGCCTGAGGATTTGGACGATGACGAGTTCGACGTGTTGCCCGAAGACCACACTATCGACATGGAACCCCACATCGTTGCCGCGTTACTCATGGAGCTGCCGCTGATTCCCCTGTGTGACGAGGAATGCAAGGGTCTTTGCCCGAAGTGCGGCTCTAACCTCAACGAGGGTCCTTGCGATTGTCCGCCTGACGACCCTTTCGAGGACAGTCCCTTTGCGGCGCTTGCAGGACTCACGTTCGACAAGTGATCTCACCTTTGCTTCATCGCTTCACCGCATCGCGAATTTTGGCTTGATTCGAAATAGCTAAAAAACATCCTTGCGGCCAGCTTTTGTATTTGTTAACATATCAAGTCGCGTGTTTAGCAGAAACTTCGAGCTGATAGTGCGGCTCGTTTTTGAGAAGGAGAATAATCATGGCAGTACCTAAACAACGTAAAGGCCGCATGAGCACCCGTGCCCGTCGTAGCGCCAATGACCGCATCAGCGCACCGTCCCGTTCCATTTGCCCGAAGTGCGGCGAGGTCAAGCTTCCTCATCGCGTTTGTGGCAATTGTGGTTTCTACAAGGAGCGCGAGGTTCTCGAGACCGAGTAGTCTCTCTTCGCATATTGCAATGCAAAGCCTCCAATTTGGGGGCTTTTTTATTATTTGCCCACATTATGGGAACCTGCGTATTTGACCTATGGAAATTATTGCCATGACCAAGTATTATTATTTTGCTCAGAAGTCTGCGACTTCTGGTTTTGTGCGTGTATATGCCTGGAATTCGTCTTTCGTTTTTAGGCATATGCACTCATTCGAACACATTGTTTGAAAAGGAGTGTCATGTCTGAATCGATAACCGTCTCCGTCGACGCCCTCGGTGGAGACCGAGCCCCCGACGTCGTTTTGGAAGGATGCGAGGCTGCCCTCTCCGAGGACAAAAACCTCAACATTATCCTTTGCGGCCCGGAGGAAGTCGTTGTTCCCTTCGCGAATTCCCATGAACGTTGCGTCGCGCGCGTATGCTCCGAGGCAATCGAGATGGGCGAACACGGTGCCACCGCGGTACGTAAAAAGAAGGATTCTTCGATCGTGGTTGGTTGCAAACTTGTGAAGGAAGGGGAGGCCCAAGGCTTTTTCAGCGCTGGGTCAACGGGTGCTTGCCTTGCCGCCGCTACCTTGTTTATTGGACGCATCAAGGGCGTCAAGCGCCCCGCACTTTGCTCTGTGGTACCTTCTCCCGTTCGACCGATCGTCATGACTGATATCGGTGCAAACGCTGATTGCAAGCCCGAATATCTCGTTCAATTCGCGCAGATGGGCGCAATTTACAATCATGTCGTCCTTGGAACCGAGAACCCCACGATCGGCTTGCTCAACATCGGCTCCGAAGAGGAAAAGGGTTCCACCTTTGTTCAAGAGGCCCACTCTCTGCTCAAGGAGTTGCCGAACTTTAAAGGTAACGCCGAGGGCCACGACGTCCTCCAAGCCACTTACGACGTCATCGTTACCGATGGGTTCACCGGCAACGTATGCCTCAAGACGATTGAAGGTACCGCCAAGGAGCTCTTCCGTGCAATTAAGGGCATCATGATGAGTTCCACGAAGACCAAGATCGGCGCCTTGCTTATCAAAGGCGACCTCTATTCACTCAAGGACAGCATCAGCGCGGATACGTATGGCGGTGCACCGTTACTTGGTGTCAAAGGTGCCTGCATAGTCGGTCACGGTTCCTCGAACGCCACCGCTATCAAGAACGGTATCGCCATCACGGCGCGCCTTGCACGTGAGCGCGTTCCCGAGCAGATTGCCGACGCCGTTGCGAAACTAGGCGGTGAGCAGTAATGACCCACTACCAACAGCATGTCGATGAGGAGATTGTACCCCCAGAGGACGCGCCCATCGAACTCAACGAAGAGCAGGAGCTCAAGGTCACCAAAGCAGAGGGAATTCTTGGCTACACGTTCAAGAGCAAGCGTCTGCTCGTGTCCGCCATCACACATCCTTCGGCAAACGAGGGTCGTTCCGTCAAATATTCCTACGAGCGCCTCGAGTTTCTTGGCGACAGCATCCTTGGTGCCGTCGTTGCTTATGAGGCATTCCATCGCTTCAGCTACCTCGATGAGGGTGGTCTGACCCGTATCAAGGTCGCCTTGGTCTCCGGCTCCAACCTTGCCAAGGTCGCGCAGGAACTCGGTTTCGCTGACGTGATTGTATTCGGTTCATCCGAGGCGGGAACGGGACGTCGAGGTCTCCATTCTGCCCTAGAGAACGTATATGAGGCCATTGTCGCTGCGCTGTATCTTGACGGCGGCCTCGATCCTGTGACCGCGTTCATTGGACGCACGTTGTTGCCTCTTATGAGCCTTGAGATGGCAAAGGAACCCGAGAACCCCAAGAGCGCCTTACAAGAGCGCCTCCAAGAGGACGGCATCACTCCGACCTATCGCCTCTTGGAGACACAAGGACCGCCTCATGACCGCACGTTTGTCGCCCAGGTTTTCGCTGGCGACCAAGGTTTGGCACAAGGTGTTGGGCGCACGAAAAAAGAGGCTGAGAGCCAAGCGGCTAAAAGCACCCTTGCACGTTTGAGCGAGTTTTTCGGACTTACCGAGGAAGCCAAGGCCGAGAAGGCTGCAAAGCAAGCGGCAGCAGCGGCTGCCAAGGCGGAACGCAATGCCGCCAAAGCCCAGGAGCGCATTCGTCGTCGCGAGGAAAAAGCAGCCCAAAAAAGACAACAAGGCCAGGACCAGGAATAGGCAATGTATCTAAAGTCCCTTGTCCTCAAAGGTTTCAAGTCGTTTGCCGACCGTAGCGTGCTCTCCATGGAGCCTGGCATCACCGCCATCGTCGGTCCTAACGGTTCGGGCAAGTCCAACATCTCGGACGCGGTCTTGTGGGTGTTGGGAGAACGCAATGCCAAGAACCTTCGCGGCCAGGTCATGGAGGATGTCATCTTCGCAGGCTCTTCCGCCCGCAAAAGCGTTGGTACAGCCGAGGTCACCCTCGTGCTCGACAACTCTGACGGCTCTTTGCCCGTGGATTATGACGAGGTCGCCGTAACGCGTCGCATGTATCGCAACGGCGAGAGTGACTACCTGATCAACAACACGCTGGCCCGACGCATGGATGTCCTTGATATCCTTCATGACTCCGGACTTGGAACCGGTACCCACTCCATCATCAGCCAAGGCCACCTCGACAACATCCTGTCCAGCAAACCCGAGGATCGCCGCGCGCTCATAGAGGAGGCTGCAGGCGTTCTCAAGCACAAGCAACGCAAGGCGAAAAGCCAGCGCAAACTGGAACAGATGGACCTTCACCTCATGCGCGTCAAAGACGTTGTGAGCGAGGTCGAGCGCCAACTCGGGCCCCTTCAACGCAAGGCGCGCCGCGCGCTCCAATACGCAGAGGCAAGTGAGCAACTTAAAGACCTCCAACTCGTCCTCGCCGTTGACGACCTCCGTGCGTTGAAAAACGAATGGGACCAAATCGTTGAGCGCGAGAACGAAGCGGAGAGCGCCCTTGCGACCTCGAAGAAGAATGTGGAAGAGGCTGAGGCGGAGTACGAGCGCCTTCAGGCGAAGATTCGCAAAGAGAGCACGGAGGTCGCCTCTCTTGCGAGCAAGCAGACGCGCGTCGCCTCCCTTGTCGAGCGTCTTGAATCCACGAATCTGCTCCTCAGCGAGAGGCGCAAAAGCGCAGAGGCGCGTTGCGTCGAGCTCACCTCGGAGCTTGATTCCAATAACGAGCGGAGAAAATTGCTCCAAACACAGCGTACCGATGCCGGAAAACGCCTCGAGGAGGTACGTGAAAAACGCAACGAGGCGGATGCGCTCTTGAGGCGGGCGACCGATGAGGCCGAGGAAGCGAAGCAAGCACGCATCGATATCGAGAACGAGCTTTCGAAAAACTCCCGAAAGCGCAACGAGATACAGCGATCGATAGATGACAAGCGACGCGAACTTGCCCAATCCCAAGAGAAGCTCGCCGGAGCCCTTGGACGGCTTCAAGCCGCTGAAGGCCTTGACCGCGACTTCCAAGACCGCGTTGATGCCGCACAAAAGGCTCTTGACGAGGCAAAGACCGCTCTGGACCAATCTCAGCAACGCTTGGCGACCCTCATCTCAGAGGAGGAAAAGAAGCGCCAAGCTCTGGAGGAAGCCCGCGCCAATCGCGACAAGTTGACCGCAGACGCTGATGAAGCGCAGGCCAAGGTGCGCTCCCTCGAGTCCAGCATCTTGGGGTTGGAAGAGGTTGAGAGGGCGGCGAGCACGGCCGCCAGCCCCGCACGCGCATGGCTTCTCGAGCGGAAGGACGACAAAGCGGGAGCGCTTTTCCCGCTTTCTGAGGAGCTCATCGTCGAGGAAGGCTATGAGTCGATCGTCGAGCGGCTCCTCGGTAGCGACAGTCTGTCCCTTATCGCTGAGGACCCCCGCCGCGCCCGCGCCATCGACGCCCTGCTTCGAGACTCGGAGCAAAAAGGCAGCGTTACCCTCGTCTTGGCCGACGAGTCGCAACGTATGACCCAACGTGGAACCGTACCTTCTGCGCGTAACAGCAAACACGGGACGCCGCTTATTACCAAGCTCTCAACCAGTGATGCCTTTGCTCCGATCGCCGAAGCGTTGCTTGGCGATGTCGTGCTTTGCGACACGCTGGGTGCGGCCCTTGACGCACACGCTCAAGACAAGGAAGGTCTACGCTTTGTAACCCCTGAAGGCAGCGTTGTGTTCCCCAACGGGAAGATCCGCATTGCCAACGAGGACAAGACGGACAAAGCCTTCGGCTCCTTTGGCCGCTCTCGTCGCCTTGTGACGCTTAAGGACGATCTTGCCTTGGCTACCCTCACCGCCGATGAGGCGCGACGCGAAGCTGAGAAGGCCGCCGAGGTCGCACGGGTTGCGACCGATGCGTGCCTGGAGGCAAGCCAAAAGCTTGCGGATGCGAAAGGCGCCGTCTCTTCCGCCGAGCGAGAACAAGCTGCTGCCTCCTCGCGCTTGGAGAAGGTCGTATCTGAGCACAAGGCGAGCCAACGCTCCCAAGATGAGTCCCTTACGCTCGTAGAGACCCTTCGTCCCGTGGTAGAGTCACTCAACTTGCAGCTCAGCCAATTGGAATCCGACCTTACCGAAGCGCGCGATGCGGTTCGTGCGACCCAGCAAAAGCTTGATCCTGCTCGCAGCAGAGAGGTGCGTCTTTCCCAAACGCTCTCCGAGACAAAGCTCAAATCGGTGACCCTTGCGCAACAGGAGACCTATGAGCTCCACATCGTGGAGGAACGTGCCAACGAGCTCATCCGTATCGGTGAGGCAGACGAGGGCTCTTTGCGCATTTTGACCCAAAAGCAGCACGCCCGAAAAAGGACGGAGCCGCTCATGGCTACGCTGCATGCCATCAACGACAACGCCCATCGCGTCCTTGCTGCGATCACATCTTGCGTGGACGCTGCGCAAGCAGCCTCAACCGGGGCAAGTGCCCGCGCAACCGAGGCGCGCAATGCCTATCGCATCGCCCAAGAGACGCTCACGAGCAAAACCGACGCCTTGGCCTCGGTGCGTGAGGAGAAGGTTCGTCTCGAAATCCGGGTACAATCGTTGGCTGACGACATCGTCACGGAGATGGAGACGACGATGGAGGAGGCGCTCGAGACTCCCGTGCTCGATGATCGCGCCACGATCGAGGAAGAGGCAGAGCGCCTGCGTCGCCGTATTTCGAACATGGGGACCATCAACCCGGATGCTGCCAAGGAATACGAGGAGCTCAAAGCTCGCTATGACTATCTTCGTGCCCAACTGGACGACCTTGCTTGCGCCCGCGCAACACTGAAGAAAATCGATGCCGTTATCGATGAGCGCATGAAGGATGATTTCTCGCGTACCTTTGACCTGGTAAACGGTCACTTCCAACGAATTTTCACCCAGCTGTTCCCAGGCGGCTCCGCGACATTAAGCCTCGTCGACCCCGACGATTTGGAAAACACCGGCGTTGAGGTCTCCGCCCAACCGCGTGGCAAGAAGATTTCGAAGATGTCGCTCATGTCCGGCGGAGAGAAGTCCTTGGTCGCACTTGCCTTGCTCTTTGCGGTCTACAAGACCCGTTCCACTCCCTTCTATATCCTGGACGAGGTTGAGGCGGCTCTTGACGACAGCAACCTTCGCCGGCTCATTTCCTACTTGGATGCCTTGAGGGAGGAAACGCAACTCATCATGATCACCCACCAACGGCGCACCATGGAGATGGCCGATGTCTTGTTCGGCGTCTCGATGCAAGCTGACGGCGTGACCCGAGTCATAAGCCAGCGTTTGGAAAAGGCCCTGCAATACGCCGAGTAGGGGAGGTGCCCCCGAGGTAGTTGCCGCTCATTGTGGTACTCTGGGAAGACTGATTAGCAAGAGGAGTATTCATGGGTTTTTTCGATCGCGTCAGCGAGGGCCTTTCTCGCTCGCGTAACAAATTCAAGGAACAGATTAATGTCTTGCTCGACCGCGGCCCGGATCTCGATGAGGACTTTTGGGACGGCCTCGAGGAGACGCTCATCTTAAGCGATATTGGAGGTTCTGCCTCCTGCGATATCGTTGAGAACCTTCGTGACCAGGCGACGCGCAAAGCGCTACCTGATGCCTATGCGGTCCTTGATATGCTGTACGAGCAGGTTGCAAACACTTTCACCCCTGCTGAGAAGGACATTTTCGACGACGATTCCGCACTTGTCCTCTTTGTGGGCATCAATGGCACCGGAAAGACCACGACCGTTGGCAAGATCGCGAAAAAGGAGACCGATGCCGGCAGGACCGTCATCCTTGGCAGCGCGGATACCTTCCGTGCCGCAGCCATCGAGCAGCTTGAGGTTTGGGCGCAACGCGCGCAGGTCGAGATGGTCACGCGCGAACGCGGATCCGACCCCGCAAGCGTGTGTTACGACACGATAGAGCGTGCGGAGGCCATAGGGGCGGACCTCGTACTTATCGACACCGCCGGTCGCCTCCATACCAGTTCCGATCTCATGCGCGAACTCGAGAAAGTCGTCAACGTCGTGCGCAAGCGCAGTAGCTACCCGGTCTACACGGTGTTGGTAATTGATGCCACTACCGGCCAAAACGGTCTTCACCAGGCGCGCGAGTTCAACAAGTCCCTCGATTTGGACGGTCTGATCATCACCAAACTTGACGGAACGGCCAAGGGCGGTATCGCACTCGCGGTCTCGCACGAACTCAAGCTTCCCATCTTCAAGATTGGTGTTGGCGAGGGCATTGACGATTTGCGCCCCTTCGATGCCATGGACTTCGCAAAGGCCTTGCTTGGCGACTTCGACGAGCGCCAAGAGGAATCCGACGAGGAGCCAGAAGAGAACCAAGACGAGCCCAATTGGGAGCCTGACGAGCGCCAAGACGAGCCCGACGAGGAAACCGAAGAACTCGATACACCTACCATCGCGGAGCCTGATGAGCGCCAGGAGCCTATTATCCCCGCCGTCGAAGCAGAGGCGGGGGAGTTGGAACCCGACCAACAAGAACTTGACCAGCAAGAGTCCGTCCAGCAAGAACCCGAGCTTGAGGACCTCAACGAAAACGACGGGTGCCAGGTACCTGTCGCGGATGATACGCATGAAGCGGAGCTGACTGAGACATTGGAGCAGCCCGATACTATCGAACTCGATACATCCGACGAAGGCGACAAGTGCCAGAACGAATTCGACGAGGAAATCGACGGAGAGGAACCTGCCGAGGAGGCAGACGTCGCACCCGAGATTGAAGAAGAGGAAGAGGCGCCAAAGAAGCGAAGCTGGTTCAGCCGCCTGTTCGAGTAGAACCCGAAAGCGTAAACAAACCTAAGGAGAACCCCGCATGCTTGAGAATCTCTCCGAGCGATTGCAAAATATATTTTCCGGGCTGAAGTCCAAAGGCCGTCTGACCGAGGATGACATCAATGACGCCATGCGCGAGATTCGACTCGCTCTTCTTGAAGCCGACGTCAACTACAAGGTCGTCAAAGGCTTTGTTGCCCGCACCAAGGAGCGCTGCCTCGGTGCCGAGGTTCTTGAAAGCCTCACTCCGGCGCAAAACGTCACCAAGATTGTCATCGACGAGCTGACCGAGCTTCTCGGTCGCAGCGATTCGAAGCTCGTCCTCTCCAGCCGCATCCCCAATGTCATCATGCTCGTGGGCCTACAAGGATCGGGCAAGACGACCGCCGCTGCAAAGCTTGCCTACCGTCTCAAGAAACAAAATCACAACCCGTTGCTTGTCGCATGCGACGTTTACCGTCCCGCAGCGGCGGACCAGCTTGAGACCCTCGGCAACGAGATTGGCGTCCGCGTCTATCGCGGGGACGGCGTCGATCCCGTGGCGATCGCAAAAGAGGGCGTCAAGGACGCAATCGATCATTTCCGCGACGTTGTCATCGTCGATACCGCAGGTCGCCTCCATGTTGACGAGGAAATGATGGTTGAGGCCGAAAACATCAAGGCCGCCGTCAAACCCGACCAAATCCTCATGGTTGTCGATGCCATGACGGGTCAAGACGTCGTCACCGTGGTCAAGGCCTTCGCCGAGCGCGTCGATTTCGACGGTGTCATCATGTCCAAGATGGATGGCGACGCCCGTGGCGGCGGTGCACTATCCATCCGCGAGGTCACCGGCAAGCCCATCAAGTTCATCTCGCAGGGCGAAAAGCCCAATTCGCTCGAGGAGTTCCACCCTGATCGCATGGCCAAGAGAATCCTTGGCATGGGCGATATGGTTTCCCTTATCGAGAACGCAGTGGCGGCCCAAGAGGCAGTCATCGAGGAGGAGCAGGCAGAGCGTCTCATGAAAGCTCGCCTCACCATGGACGACTTTGTCGACATGAACCGTCAAATCCACAAGATGGGCGGCATCGGCAAACTCATCAGCGCTCTTCCCGGAGGTGACAAGGCCCTAGGTAGCGGTCAGATCGATGAGGGCGCTCTTGATCGCATGGAGACTATCATCGGTTCCATGACCAAAGAGGAGCGCGCGAAGCCCGAAGTCCTCAACGGCAGCCGTCGTGCGCGTATCGCATCGGGCGCTGGTGTCACCGTGCGCGAGGTCAACGAGGTGGTGAAGAACTACAACGAGACCAAGAAGATGTTGAAAAAGTTCGCCCCCAACGGCGATTTTTCCAACCTCAAGGGCGGCAAGAAAGGAAAGAAAGGCCGCGGAGGCAAGCGTCGGAGACGGATGGGTGTGCCCGGCATGGGCGGCATCGACATGAAAGAGCTCAAAAAGCTCGCTGACCAGATGTCGAAGTAGTATTGCTTTTCCAAGAATTTAGCACTAGAATTAGTAGCTGCTGTTTTTCCTGGGGTATTTGCCCTGCGGAATAGGATTGATTAAGGTAAAAAAGGAGTTTAATCCATGGCTGTTAAGATTCGCCTCGCTCGTCACGGCGCAAAGAAGCGCCCCTACTATCGTATTGTTGTCGCCGACGCCCGCGCACCGCGCGACGGTCGCTTCATCGAGGAGGTTGGCCGTTACAATCCCTGCAGCGAGCCCAAGCTTATCCAGTTCGACATGGAGAAGGTCGACAAGTGGATCGCCAATGGCGCTCAGCCGACCGACACGGTTGCAAAGCTCCTGGCTAACGCTCGCAAGGAAGCTTAAGTCCCATGTCTGAGCTGGCTGAGGACATTGTTAGCTTGGTTGAGGCCGTCGTCCTGCCACTCGTTGATTACCCGGATGATTTCCAGGCAACCGTCTCTGAGGAGTCTGGTGAGATTCTCGTGGAGATGAACGTTAACGAGGAAGACGCTGGCAAGGTCATTGGTCGCCAGGGTCGCGTTATCAAGGCAATTCGTACGCTTGCGCGTGCAGCTGCCTCTCGTGAGGGCGCTCATGTCGAAGTGGAGCTCATTGATTAAATGCGAGCCTGGTGTGATATAGCCGAGCTTACCAATACCAAACATCTTAACGGAGGCCTTGTCGTGAGATGCACGGCAGGGCTTCCCTTTTTATTGGAAGAGGGCATGGAGGTCCGTCTCGTGCCCCCCGTTCTCGATGCACCGCGTTGCGTGACGGTCGCAGATGCCCAATCTCACAGCATTGACGGCGGAGTTGTCTGGTTTGAAGAGGTCAAAGATGCAGCGACGGCAAAATTGCTCGTCGGCTGCCATTGTCTTGTGTCACGCTCAATTGTCGAGGAGTTGACCAAACGCGTACGTATCGACAACGAGGAGTTCGATATCTCCGGATGGGAAGCCTACGATGAGGATCAGGGCTTTTTGGGAACCGTCGTCGAGATTCGCGAGATGCCCGGTCAGATGATGCTCATCATCGATCGATGCACGTGCGAGCCTCTCATGGTCCCCATGGTCAACGAATTCATAACTGCTATCGACGAAGAGGGGCAAAAACTCCACCTCAGCGTTCCTGCCGGAATCCTTACCCTGTAGGTGCATTGCCATGATTATCGAGACACTTTCGACATTTCCCTCGATGTTTGACTCCGTTATGGGGTCTTCCATGATGCGTATCGCACAAGAGAAGGGGATTATCGACTTTACCGCGTACGATTTGCGCGATTGGACCTACGACCGCCACCGTACCACCGATGATGAGCCTTATGGGGGCGGCGTTGGCCTCGTCATGAAATGCGAACCGATCTTTGACGCCTATGATGCTCTTTGCGGCATCCGCGATCTCACCGAAGCGCAAGAGGCGGCCGCCTGTCCTCCCACCGGTTGCAAACCTCGTCACGCGGACGGAGTACGACCTTGTACCGTCTTCCTTTCGCCCACTGGCGAACGCTTCGACGACAAGATCGCGCTTGAGCTCGCAAAAGAGGAGCGACTGCTCTTCGTCTGCGGACATTATGAGGGCATTGACGAACGCGCCTATGACCTCGCTGACCGGATTATCTCTCTTGGCGATTATGTTTTGACCAGCGGGGAACTCGCATCGATGGTCATAATTGACGCAGTGGTGCGCAAACTTCCCGGGGTCCTTGGAGCCGAGACGGGCGCTCTCGAGGAAAGCTTCAGCGACGGTCTCCTTGAGTTCCCTCAATACACACGGCCTGGCACCTTTCGCGACAAGGAAGTTCCGCCCGTCCTCCTCTCCGGAAACCATGCTGCCATAGCGACCTGGCGCCACGAGGAAAGCCTCCGAAGAACAGCCCAGTTCCGACCGGATCTCTTAGCATACGTCCACCTTTCTGATTCCGACCGCGTATTCTTAGACAACGCTGGCCTTTTGACCGAAAACGGGTAGTGAAAAGCGGTATGATTGGTAGCCACGCTGCAAACGTACGATTACAAGAGGGGAGACGCCTCAAACATGGCTGAGCATGCGGCTGAAGAGTTTCAGAATCAGAAACCGAAAAAAACCCGCAAGATTTTCAATTTGTTCGTTGAGATCGTTGTTATTTTGGCGATTGTGTTCGGTCTGTCCTTCCTTCTTCGTACCTTCGTGTTTGGCGCTTATGCCATCCCCTCGGCCTCCATGGAGACCACAATCATGACCGGCGATATGGTCTTCTCCGAAAAGGTCAGCTATTACGTCCGAGCCCCTCAATCAGGGGATATCGTCACCTTCACCGACCCCGAGACCCCTAGTCGCACCCTCATCAAACGCGTCATCGCCACCGAGGGACAAACGATTACGCTCAAAGATGGCAAGGTGCTTGTTGACGGTGTAGCCCTCGACGAGGAGTACACAAACGGCAAGCCCAGCTATGAGCTGGCAAGCACGATTACCTTTCCGTATACCGTTCCACAGGGATATGTGTGGGTCATGGGAGACAACCGCACGAACTCCCAGGACTCGCGTTACTTCGGCGCCATCCCGGTTTCCTCGATCACCGGTAGGGCCGCCATCATCTATTGGCCGCTCAATCACCTGGGACTTCTGTAGACCCACATTTTGATAGTTAGGTAGTTATCAGTTAGAGAGAAGAAGGAGAGCAATGTCTGACCCTTGTTCTGGCAACGATGCGAAAAAGTTGCCGCCCACCTTCCAAGATTGCATCATGAACCTGCAGGCCTATTGGGCAAAACAGGGTTGTGTCGTGCTCCAACCTTATGACAATGAGGTAGGTGCAGGCACCAACGCCCCCGCCACCACCCTACGCGCACTCGGCCCGGATACTTGGCGCACTTGCTACGTGCAAGGGTGTCGTCGTCCTGCCGATGGACGCTATGGCGAGAACCCGAACCGTTTGCAGTTCTACTATCAATTCCAGGTGCTCATCAAGCCGAGCCCGGACAATATTCAAGATCTCTACCTTGGCAGCCTTGAGGCAATCGGTATCAATCCCGCTGAGCATGATGTTCGCTTTGTCGAGGACGACTGGGAGAGCCCGACCTTAGGCGCTTGGGGCCTTGGATGGGAAGTCTGGATCGATGGCATGGAGTGCACCCAATTCACCTACTTCCAACAAGTCGGCGGATTTGAGTGCGATCCCGTTCCTGTCGAGATCGCATACGGCCTTGAGCGTATGATCATGTATGTCCAGGGCGTGGACTCCGTTTACGACATCGTATGGTCTCGCGGCGATGATGGGGTCACCTTCACCTACGGCGACGTCTATCTCGAGAACGAGAAGCAATACTCCGCATACAACTTCGAGGTCGCGGATACCGACTTCTTGTTCCAAGAGTTCGCAGATCGCGAGAAGGAATGCATGAAGACACTTCGTGCCGACCTGCCGCTTCCGGCCTATGACAGCGTCCTGAAATGTTGCCATACGTTCAACCTGCTTGATGCACGCGGTGTCATATCCGCCACTGAGCGTATGCACTACATCCTTCGCGTGCGCACGCTCGCCAAGGCTTGCTGCGCCTCCTACATGAAAAACGTCGTAGGAATGGACGTCGAGGTTGAGTTGCCCGAGCCTACCGAGGATAAGGAGGCATAGACATGACTGCACTGAAAACGCTTGCCTTCGAAATTGGCACTGAGGAAATTCCCGCATTCGATCTGAAGAACGCGGTCAACCAACTCAAGAAGATGGTCCCTGAGGCCATGGGCGGCCTGAATATCCCCTTTGGTGAGGTCGCCATCTACTCGAGCCCTCGTCGCCTCATCGTTATCGTCAAAGACGTTGCTGACGCTACCGAGGCGATCGACGAGGTCTTCCGTGGACCTGCAGCCAAAATAGCATTCGATGCGGATGGCAATCCCACCAAAGCGGCGATCGGTTTTGCCCGCGGCAAGGGCTTAAGCGTCGACGACCTCGAGCGTCGTGATGAGAACGGCACGGAGTATGTATTCGCCACCCGCCATGTTGACGCGAAAAACACGATCGATTTGTTGCCTGAGGTCCTCAAGGGCCTGATTACGGGCCTCTCTTGGCCGCGAAGCTGCCGTTGGGCTTGCAACCGCGAGTTGTTCACCCGTCCGGTCCGTTGGATTGTGGCCCTTCTCGGCGATGAGATTGTCCCCGTGGAGTTCGCAGGGCTCAAAGCCTCTCGCCAGACCATGGGTCACCGCGTCCTTGCCCCTGGTTTTCACGAGGTCGCCACTGCCGATGACTTGATCGATGTCGTTCGCAGCGCAAAAGTCGTTCCCAGCCAAGCCGAGCGAGAAGCCATTATCCGAGCAGGTGTTGCTGAGGCGGAGAAGACCACCGGCCTTTCTTGTGAGATGGATCCCAAGACCCTCACCGAGGTCATCAACCTCTCCGAGTATCCCACGGTCCTTGTCGCGCAATTTGATGAGCTCTTCCTCAAGGTTCCTGAGGAGATCATCGTCGATTCCATGCTCAGTAACCAGCGTTACTTCCCGCTCTACGACAAAGACCATAAGCTTTCAAACAAGTTTATTGTTGTCTCCAACGGCGATCCTGCCTTTGCCGACAACATCATCGATGGTAACCAACGCGTCGTTGCCGCTCGACTCTATGACGCCAAGTTCTTCTATGACGAGGATCTCAAGAAACCGCTTGAGGCCTACGTGCCCAAATTGGACACCGTCGTCTTCCAAGAGGAGCTCGGCACGGTCCTCGAGAAGACGCACCGTGTGACTGCCCTCGCAAAACATCTCGCGATTGATGCGGGACTATCCGACACGGATGCTGCGGACGCCGAGCGCGCCGCCTACCTTGCAAAGGCTGACCTTGTCACAAGTGCGGTCATCGAGTTTACGAGTGTCCAGGGCATCATGGGCTCCTACTACGCAACGGCAGCTGGTGAGACCGACCAGGTCGCCCAAGCGATTGCAGATCACTACAAACCCCGCTTCTCCGGCGACAACCCTCCGGCTTCCAAGGTAGGGTGCGTCGTCGCCATGGCCGACAAGCTTGATACGATCTGCGGCCTGTTCGCCATAGGACAGGGGCCGACGGGATCTTCCGACCCCTTCGCGCTCCGACGCTCCGCTATCGGCATCGTCTCCATCCTAGGCGAGCTCGACGGCGTATCCCTAGTTGGGGCCATCGACTCATCCCTAAATACCCTTGCAAAATCCGTCTCGTTTGATATCGACGAGACTCGTGCGCAGGTTATCGACTTCTTTATCGCCCGCACAAAGGTTATCGCCAAGGACAGGGGCAATTCCCAAGATGCGATCGAGGCTGTCCTCGCCGCAAACGTCGAGGAGCCGATCGAGATCCTCCGCAGGGTTGCCGCCCTTGAGTCTGCCCGTTCCAACCAACCGGAGGCTTTCGAGGACTTGGCAACGGCCTTTGCACGCGCAAGCAACCTTGCCGACGCAAAGGCGGGTACGAAATATGACACCGATGCCCTCACCGACGTCCAGCGCTCGTTGAGTGATGCTGTCATCGAAGCCGAGTCGCAGGTCGCACATGCACTAGAGGAGGGTGACTATGCGGCAGCGCTCGATTGCCTAGCATCTCTTCGCGCTCCCATCGACGAGTTCTTTGAGAACGTCATGGTCATGGATGACGACCTTGCGGTCCGCGCCACCAATATGCAATTGCTCAATCGTTTCACCGCAGTGTTCGCAAACGTTGCGGATATGAGCCAATTGGTAAAGAAGTAGGTTTTTCGGGCACATCTTACTTAGGACGCGCATTTTCGGGTGCGCCTCCCAAGCCGTCACCGAGTTTAAAAAGGAGCCACGAAGCGTTTCGTGGCTCCTTTTGTCGCTATGCCGCCGTGTGTCTCCGCCGTGAATTTATGCCCCAGGTCTCGCGAACGAAACTTTACCTGCGACGACTAGTTACGAAGGGCTAGAAGGGCAAAAGACCGTAATGCTCGAGCACGACCTTGACCCCGATGAGGATAAGGACGATGCCTCCGATTATGGTCGACGGCTTCTCGAATCGAGAACCGAATTGATTACCTATGGCAACTCCTCCAAAGCTGATGGCGAACGTGGTCAAGCCGATAAGCGCTATTGCCGAAAGGATATCAACACCTAAGAAGGCAAAGGATATGCCCATGGCCAAAGCGTCGATAGAAGTGGCGATTGCAAGCATGAACAGCTCTTTCAGGTCAAGTTTCGCCTTGTCCTCGTCAACTTCGTCAGGCTCATTATCGCGAAACGCATCAAAAAGCATCTTTGCGCCTATGAACAACAACAAGGCAAAGGCAATCCAGTGGGAGATCGCTGTAACGTAGGTGGCAAAGCTATAGGCGAGCAAATAGCCAACCAACGGCATCAGAGCTTGGAACCCGCCAAAGAACAACGCGATGACGAAGGCATGCCTCCAATTGATTGTTTTCATACCCAAGCCTTTGCAAATCGACACAGCAAAGGCGTCCATGGAAAGACCTACGCCAACCAAAAACAGCTCAAATAAGCCCACGAACATCACCCCTATTCGCAAAGACCTTATCGTCTCTCGTAAAAAAAGACTCGTGACGTCCGCGGACCAATCAACATCCGCAAGCGTCACGAGTCTCGACATTGAAGGTGCACCAGACGGAATCCGTCAGCATGTTGGCAACACCACGTGCAATGCACGCTTCTACTCCCTCGTAAAGCATTGCCAGTGTACAGGTAGGGGATAGCGGTGTCAATCAAAGAAAGAGGGGGAGGACGGATGGGCAGTTGGGTGATCGGACAGTCAGGTTGCCATGCAACCGTGCAGCTGGGTTGCCAAGCAACCAGACCGCCGGATAGTCAGGTTGC
>CAZOGL010000006.1:17043-42172 GCA_964579575.1 uncultured Eggerthellaceae bacterium
ATGCAACCGTGCAGCTGGGTTGCCAAGCAACCAGACCGCCGGATAGTCAGGTTGCCACGCAACCGTGCAGCTGGGTTGCCATGCAACCAAACAGCCAACTCGCCAGCCAGTCAAGTCGTCGAGCACCCTAACACCTTGTGTAAAAAATTCCAACTTCATCTTGACATATGAACAATCGTTCATATAATGCAAAACATGTGAACGCGTGTTCATATGAAAAGGAGTTCAATATGACAAATGCGACCGTCCAAAACAAGGAATTAGCTACGAGTAACAGGGCAGATCAATCAGAAATAACTACGAGCGACGCTGTTGACCAAGCAGAGACGCCTTGCGAAGAGATTCTGTACGATCTTGCGGACCTCTTCAAAATCTTTGCCGATACGACTCGTATCAAAATCCTGTTCGCTCTGCTTAGCGACGAGATGAACGTGGCCACGATAGCGGCGACGGTAGGGTCGTCGCAAAGTGCCGTATCGCACCAGTTGCGCATCTTAAAGCAAGCGCGCCTTGTCAAGTTCCGTCGTGACGGTAAACAGGTCATCTACTCGCTTTCCGATGACCATGTGAACTCGATACTAGAGCAGGGCATGACCCATATCTGTGAGTAAGTCTAGGATATATCTTTTTTTGACCCCAAGGAGAAATCATGCGTAAGGTTTTTAAACTCGAAGATCTTTGTTGTGCAAACTGTGCCCAAAAAATCCAGGACAGGATTTCCAAGCTTGATGGCGTAAACAGCTGTAGCGTCAACTTCCTCACCCAAAAGTTCACGCTTGACACCTCTGATAGCCGATTCGACGCGGCATTTGCCGAGAGCAAGAAGATATTCAAATCAATCGAACCAGATTGCACCATCATCTTGTAACAGCATCAATCTGTAACAACATCAACCCTAAATCAAAAAAACCAAATCCATCCCTTGAGCCTCATGTAAAGGTAGCTACGATGTCTTTTTTCGACAACCTGACGAAGAAGCAGCGCAAGACGTTCAAGCGTATCGCCGCGGCCCTCGTGATCTTCTTCATCATATTCCTCGTTCCTGTTGACACCCTTCTCCCTGCTCCTTACAACGTCTATCTCGAGTTCGTCTTATACCTGATTCCTTATCTCATGGCGGGATACGATGTCTTGCTCAAGGCTGGTCGAAACATCCTCCACGGTCAAGTCTTCGACGAGAACTTCCTCATGGGCATCGCGACCTTGGGAGCCTTCGGACTGGTGTTTTTCCCAGAAAGCGACCCCCATATGGCCGAGGGCGCTGCGGTGATGTTGTTTTATCAAGTGGGCGAGCTTTTTCAGGACTACGCAGTGGGGAAGAGTCGGAAATCGATTGCCGCTATGATGGATATCGCTCCCGATTATGCCAACGTCATGCAAGACGAGAAGCTGGTTCAAGTCGATCCCAACGAGGTTAAGGTTGGAGACGAATTCGTTGTAAAGCCAGGAGAGCGCATCCCGCTTGACGGAACCGTTGTTTCGGGAAGGACACAATTGGACACCTCCGCCTTGACGGGAGAGTCTGTACCGAGGATTGTCGACGAGGGCATGCCAGTCATCTCAGGATGCATCAACCTCACCGGCGTTATCACCGTCTCAGCCACCAAACCATTCGGTGAGTCGACGGTAAACCGTATCCTTGAACTTGTAGAAAACGCAAGTGAGAAGAAAGCGCGCACCGAGAACTTCATCACACGCTTTGCGCGCTATTACACTCCGATCGTCGTCATCGTCGCCGTCCTTCTCGCATGCATCCCTCCGCTTTTCGCTGGCCTTTCGTGGACCGATTGGATTCAACGTGGCCTCATCTTCCTTGTGGTGTCATGCCCTTGCGCCCTTGTCATTAGCGTCCCGCTTACCTTTTTCGGCGGAATCGGAGGCGCTTCCAATAAGGGAATCCTGGTCAAAGGCAGCAACTACCTCGAGTCTCTTGCCAAGGTTGGCACCGTCGTATTCGACAAGACCGGAACGCTCACAAGCGGCACGTTTTCCGTTGTCGCGGTACGCATCGCAGGAGAGATGGACCCCGATGACATCCTTTACTATGCGGCTCATGCCGAAGTTTTTTCGGATCATCCTATAGCCAGTTCCGTGCGTGAGAGCTACCGAGGAGTCATCGATCAAGAGCAGGTCAAAAGAGCACAAGAGGTTTCTGGCAGGGGAGTCTTCGCTGTTGTCGCAGACAAACAGGTACTGGTCGGAAACGACAAGCTCATGGCTTCCGAGAACATCGAATTCCAAGATAGCGAGATCATGGGTACCATCCTCCATGTAGCAATTGACAAGGAGTACGCAGGCCATATCGTTATCGCGGACGAAATGAAGGAAGACGCCGCACAAGCAATACGCGATCTTGCCCAAGTGGGTGTAAAGAAGACCGTCATGTTGACGGGAGATGAGGAGGATGTCGCTGCGGCGGTCGCACGCGAGCTTGGCATAACCGAATACCATGCGAAGCTCCTTCCAGGAGATAAGGTCGTTGAGGTCGAGCATCTTCTTGACGCAAAAAGCGACGATTCCCGCCTTGCATTCGTGGGTGATGGAATCAACGACGCCCCTGTTCTCACCAGGGCGGACGTCGGAATCGCTATGGGAGCCATGGGTAGTGATGCGGCTATTGAGGCAGCCGACATCGTCCTTATGGACGACAAGCCTTCCAACATTGCGACGGCTATTCGTATTGCCCGCAACACCATGCGCATCGTTTGGCAAAACATCATTTTTGCCCTCGGCGTCAAACTTATCATCCTCGCCTTAGCGGCATTTGGTCTTGCAACGATGTGGCTTGCCGTGTTCGGCGATGTCGGGGTCGCTGTCATCGCCATCCTCAACGCCATGCGCGCCATGCATGTCAAATAGACGCAATGAACCGAAGGGCTCAGTTAAAAAAATCAGTGTTGGAAAGACATCTGGTGTTGGAAAGACAACCCATGTCAGAGCGATAGCATTTCCTACCCCGTGTTATTCATGGAAAGCATGTGAGAATCGTTGTGATTTAGGCCACGAAACGGCTCCCCTGAAAAAGAGCGGTAAAATACTGGGAAACGATTCAATCAACAAAGAGTTCCCATCCGCTTTGTCGGTGGAAAGGACGCGAGGTAATGGCTGTCCAATACGCCAATTTCAGGGATATTGATATCGAAAAGTTTGACATAGTCGTCGTCGGCGCCGGCTTTGCGGGCGCAGTCGCCGCACGTCAGCTTTCACAATTGGGCTCCAAAAAGGTGCTCATCATCGAGAAAAGAAACCATATCGCAGGCAACATGTACGACGAGTTCGACGATGCCGGCATCCTGGTACATAGATACGGTCCCCACATCTTCCACACCAACGACCAACGTGTATTTGCCTTTCTTCGCACGTTCGGTGGCTTTTCGAACTACAAGCACCGCGTCCTTGCCGACATCAATGGCGAGTACATGCCAGTTCCCTTTAATAAGACCTCCATGGAGCTTGCCTTTGGCGAAGAACGCGCGGAGCAGCTAACCCAAAAACTCATCGACACCTTTGGCGATGAGTGCAACGTGACTATCAACGAGCTGCGCGAGGAGGACGATCCCGAACTTGCTGAGATCGCGGACTATGTCTACAAGAACATATTCCTCTACTACACGCAAAAACAGTGGGGACAAACTCCTGAGCAGGTCGACCCGTCGGTCGTAGCTCGCGTGCCGATCCGTATCAGTCGCGACGATCGCTACTTCCAGGACAAGTTCCAGGGTATGCCAATTGACGGCTATACCAAGATGTTTGAGAACATGCTCGATTGGCCAGACATCACGGTCTGCCTCAACACTGAGGCAGAAAGCGTCTTTGACCTTGACTTCGAGAGCAACGACGAGGATGCCCAACTTTCAGCTATCAAGATCAAGGACAAGGTCTTTAACGGGCCCATCATCTACACTGGCCCCCTCGACGAGCTCTTCCTTTCGCGATTCGGTCGCTTGCCCTACCGATCCTTGGACTTCGTGTACGAGACGATCGACCAAGACCATGTGCTTCCTTGCGCAACGGTGAACTACACCGTCTCGGAGGACTATACGCGCATCACGGAATTCAAGTACATGACGTTGTACGGCGGAAACGACAAGACGACGATCATGAAAGAGTACCCGCGGGCGTATGAGAACCCCCGTACGCAAATTCCTTACTACGCCATCATCAACGAGGAGAACATTGCGCATTACAACCGGTATCTCCGGTTGACGCAAAGCCTTCCCAATTTCTATCCGCTCGGCCGTCTCGCCGAATATCGCTACTACAACATGGACGTCATCGTCAGACGCGCGCTCGATCTCGTCGAGAAGATTCTCGGCATCGGCGCAAGTTTACACTAAGACAGGATTCACCCGAAAATGACTGGCACCAAAACAATTTCCTTCGCAGTTCCCTGTTACAACTCTGCGGAGTACATGGACAAATGCATCGAGTCTTTACTCGCGTGCGGGGATGATATCGAGATTCTCATCGTTGACGACGGCTCCAAAAAGGACAACACCGCTGAAAAGGCCGATGAGTGGGAGGCGAAATATCCCGGCATTATCCGCGCCCTCCACAAAGAGAATGGCGGTCACGGCTCTGCGGTCAACATGGGCCTTGAGCATGCTTCTGGTAGGTATTTCAAAGTTGTTGACTCCGATGACTGGCTAGATGAGAAAGCCATGGAAGCCGTCATGGCCTACCTCCGTCCGCAGTGTGAATTGCAATACCCGACGGATATGGTCGTTGCGAACTACGTATACGAGAAGGTTTATGAAGGTACCCACACCGTCATGCATTATCGTAACGTGTTTCCTCAAAATGTAGAATTCGGTTGGGCCGACACAAAGCGTTTCAACCCGAGCCAATACCTGTTGATGCACTCCGTCATCTACCGCACCGACCTTTTGCGCGACATGGGGCTGAAGTTACCCGAGCATTGCTTCTACGTTGACAACATCTTCGTGTACGTGCCTTTGCCTCATGTAAAGACCATCTACTACCTTGATGTGGATATGTATCGCTACTTCATCGGACGCGAGGATCAAAGCGTCAACGAGAAAGTCATGATGGGCCGTATCGACCAGCAACTTCGCGTTACGCGTACGATGATCGACAGCGTGAAGCTTCCCGAAGGGGTGGACGACCAGAACCTTCTTGTCTACATGGAAAACTACCTTTCTATGATGATGTGCATCTGCAGCATCTTCTTGCGCATGCAAAACACGCCCGAGTCCGAGCAAAAGCGAGATGCCATATGGCAATACCTCAAGGTCGCAGACCCCATGTTGTATCGCCGTATCAGGCGCAACGTTTTGAACATCGGAACGAACTTGCCAACCAAGGCTGGACGTGCCGTAGGAATCGCCGGATACCATCTCGCCCAAAAGATCTTCAAGTTCAACTAGGTCAAACCGCCGAGCTGTATATCAGACCGGCGGTTTTTTCAATTCGATCGCCGTTTCACAATCGTCACTTCGCAACCGTCACCCAAAAGAAAATGTCGCCAAAACGATAGAAAGGGAAAACGAGTCAGAGGGGTATATGGGGTCACCGTTTTACATACCACCATGCGAGAACGCTAAAGGGCTCAAAGCCTGGGTGGGCCCCGCAATCCTTCTTGTCGACCTTGACGCGTTTTATGCCTCGGTCGAACAGCGTGAACATCCCGGTTGGAAGGGTTTGCCCGTCATCGTTGGCGGCAGTGCCGATCGCCATGGGGTGGTATCCACCTGCAGCTACGAAGCACGTGCCTACGGCGTCCGAAGCGCTATGCCGGCCTCGCAAGCCGCCACCTTGTGCCCTGATGCCATCTGGACTCCCGGTAACCACAAGCTCTACAAAGCGGTCTCAGACAAGATCATGGCAATACTTACCGATGAGAGCCCGCTGATCCAACAGGTCTCTATCGACGAGGCGTTTCTCGACGTCACAAACACACGCGTTAACACCAATCATCCCGCGGTCGTCGCCTCGCGCATCCAACGACGTGTACGCGAAGAACAGGGGGTGACATGCTCTGTTGGCATAGGCACGACAAAAACCATCGCAAAGATCGCAAGCGACATTGACAAGCCGAACGGGCTAACGATGGTGGAGCCTGGACGTGAGCTCGAGTTTCTACAACCCTTACCCATCCGCTCCATGAGTGGCATCGGGAAGGCGAGCGAGCAACGCCTCATGCGCTTTGGCATCAAGACCCTTGGCGACCTCGCGAACGCCGACGAGACGCTCCTGCGCGATGTCTTCGGCAAGAATTCCGACATGATGCGACGCCGAGCGCTCGGCATCGACTTCTCACCCGTCGTGAGCGACCGCCCCATGAAATCGATGTCGAGCGAAACGACGTTCTCCGAGTGCCTCACGAAACGAAGTGACGTCCTTGCCGCAATCCAGGCGATGGCCACAAAGGTCGGACGCCGCATGCGAAAAGAGGGGCTACGCGGGACCACGGTCGTATTAAAGATCAGACTTGCCAACCGCCAACTCAAAAGTGTCCAAGGACCACTTCCTGAGCCTACGAACGACGACTTGTCATTTACACCGTTGCTTGAGGAGTTACTCGACTCCATTTGGAGCGAGGGAACACCCGTAAGGCTCGTCGGCGTCGCCGTCACCCACTTCTTCGAGGAGGGGGAGGAGGCTCACTTCGGGGCGCAGGGGACATTGTTCGACCTTTTCGAGTCTGCGCAATCCGAAGACGATCACCCAGGCGCTAAGGGCGATTGGGGGCAGGAGCCTTTGCCGAAGGGCGAGCGTGACGCCCTCCACAGTGCACATAAGCGCCAAAGCCTGCTTGAGGCGACCGATGCGATAAAGAACCGATTCGGCGATTCCTCGCTGCTTTTCGGTCACGAGATCCACAACGCCGGAAATACGACTGGAACCATTCCCAAATAGGAAACATGACTGGGACAATTCCTGATTGGGGTCATCTCTAATCGGCGCCATTCCCGATCAGGACCATCCCCGCCCGCGACCTTTACTAATCAGAACCATCCCCAAACGGGCGCATTCACAATCAGAACCATTCCCCAAACAAAACGGCCCGCGATGACGCGGGCCATAACGTTTCTTGCAATTTGTATTACCTATGCGTTGCGTAGAAGAACAGCGCTACCGTGCCAGGGCCGGCGTGCGCGCCTATGACAGGGTCGATATAGTTAGTGATGATTTCGACCCCGGGCCATCTATCTCGAATCCTGTTCGCGACATAGTCGACATCCTCTGCGCAATCGCCGTGGGAGATCATGACAACGGGGGCCTCCTCGACGCCGACATAGGTTTTCTCCATGTGGGAAACGAGCGCATTCAGGCTCTTCTTGCGTCCGCGAACCTTTTCCATCGGGATGAGTTTGCCCGCCTCGTCGACGTGAAGGACCGGCTTGATATTGAGGAGATTTCCTGCCCAAGCGCTCGAGCGGGAGACGCGACCTCCGCGGAACAGATAGACAAGATCCTCGACTGTGAACCAGCTAGCGACCTTTTGCTTGTTGTCCTCGGCGTATTTCGCGACCTCCTCAATAGAGGCACCGGATTGCGCAAGCTTGACGCAATTGTAGACAAGCAAGCCCTCGCCCATAGAGGCAAGATACGTATCGACGGCAATCAGCTTGCGCTCGGGATATTGACCTTGGAATTGCGCCATAAGCAACATCGTTGCCTGACACGTGCCGGATATTCCACTCGACATGCCGAGATAGAGGACGTCGCGACCCTGCTCAAGTAGGCCTTTAATCACCTTGGTCGTGCTCTCAAGGCTTGGAAGGGAAGTGGTATAGACCTTGCCAGAACGCATGTTGTCGTAGAACGCCTTGAGCTCACCGCTTTTGTCGACGCCCTTCTCGTAGCTGACGTTTTGGTTGCCGTCCTCATCCATGAAGGTGAGAGAAAGAATGTGCAGCCCAAACGCGTCAATCATGCTGCCTGGAAGGTTACAACCTGTATCGGTTACAATCTCGAAATCCATGAGTCCCTCCCTTTCCTTTTGGGTCTGATACAAGATACTCGAAATATTGAAGGGCATAGTATACCGCCATGTTTGTTTGCCAATCAAACATTGACCGATGGATCTCATATCTTAAAATTTCATGCCATTTAAATATGATGTCCTTCGATAAAATTTCATGACCGAGAGTGCGATTGTTGCCGACAAAGGTGGTGGACGCCGACGGAAGCGATGACCGTAGACGCTCGTCGTTTCTCGGTGAGCTTTACATGGCAAGACGTAAGGGTTTCGGTATAATCAAGAAGTTTGTGAGCACATATAGTCACGAGGCAACGTGGCTTTGAGACAGCAAGAGAAGAAATGAGGATGATTATTCGTGGGCAATAGCTACAAGCAGACGATGAATCTGCCTGAGACCGATTTTTCCATGCGTGCAAATCTTCCCACAAACGAGCCGAAGCGCCTCGCTCAATGGGAAGAGGCCAAGCTGTACGAGAAGATTCAAGTGGCCAACAAGGACAACGAGCCGTTTATCCTTCACGACGGCCCTCCCTATGCAAACGGCCCGATCCACATTGGCCACGCCTTCAACAAGATCCTCAAGGACATCATTGTCAAGAACAAGGCCCTCAAGGGTTATCGCGCACCGTATGTTCCTGGTTGGGATTGCCACGGTCTGCCCATTGAGAATAAGGTCGAAAACCAACTCGGACCTGAGAAGATGAAGCAGATCGATACCCCGACCTTCCGCCGTATTTGCCGCGATTATGCCACCAAGCAACTCGATGGCCAGCGCGAAGGGTTCAAGCGACTCGGGGTTTTGGGCGAGTGGGAAAACCCCTACCTGACGTATCTGCCCGAGTATGAGGCTGGCAACATCGAGATCTTCAAGAAACTCTACCTTGACGGCACCATCTATCGCGGACGCAAGCCTATCCATTGGTGCAGCCATTGCCATACCGCCCTCGCCGAGGCCGAGATCGAATATGGAGACGAGAGCAGCCCCTCCATCTATGTGAAGTTCTTCTTCGACGAGATGCCTGAGGCCTTTGCCGCAGCTGCTTGTGAGGCTGGGTTGGGAGACGCTAAGAGTGCCGTGGTCATTTGGACGACCACGCCTTGGACGCTTCCCGCAAACCAGGTTGTTTGTCTCTCGGCTGATGCCGATTACGTGGTTGCGCTCCACGACGGCCAACTTCTCGTTGTGGCGCAGGAGCTCTCTGAGTCCCTCTTCGAGGTCGCCGGTTGGGAGGATGTCACCCTCCTGCAATCGAAGGGTGCCACACTCACCTTCAAGGGCAGCGAACTTGTAGGATGCACCTATATCCACCCAATCTATGAGAACGAGCACGGATCGATTCTCACCGGTAGCCATGTCACCCTTGAAACCGGCACAGGAGCAGTTCACACCGCTCCTGGTCATGGCGTCGACGACTACAAGGTTTGCCAAGCAAACGGCATACGCGAGATCAAGATGCCTGTTGACGACGAGGGCAAGTTCTACGAAGGAAGCTGCCCTTGGGGTGGTCAGGGTGCAGTTGATTCCAACGGTGACATCATCGAATTCCTGCGCGAGCGCGGCAACCTTGTCGCACATGTGGATATCGTCCACAGCTATCCGCATTGCTGGCGTTGCCATGAGCCTGTGATCTTCCGTGCAACCACCCAATGGTTTGTCTCCATGGATGACACCAAGCTCCGCTTGGACGCCTCCAAGGCAATCGAGGAGGAAGTGACCTGGTATCCCGCTTGGGCTTCCAACCGAATCGGCGCCATGGTCAACGACCGTCCCGATTGGTGTATCAGCCGCCAACGTCTTTGGGGCGTGCCCATCCCCGTCTTTAAGTGCGAGGCATGCGGTGAAACCGTCGCAGACGAGTCTACGTTTGATGCGGTCATCGAGCTATTCAAGACAGAGGGCGCCGACGCTTGGTACGCAAAGACCCCGGCCGACTTCCTGCCCACTGATACGAAGTGCCCGCATTGCGGCGCCGGTGTCGACAAGTTGAGCTCCGACAACGACGTTCTCGACGTGTGGTGGGAGTCCGGCGTCAGCCATACGAGCGTTTGCGAAGCTCGTGACTACCTTGAGCGTCCTGCCGATGTTTACCTCGAGGGTTCCGACCAACACCGCGGCTGGTTCCAATCCTCGCTTTTGACCAGCGTTGCTGCTTATGGCATTCCGCCGTACAAGAACGTGATCAGCTGCGGTTTCACCCTCGACGAGAACGGCCGCAAGATGAGCAAGAGCCTCGGCAACGTCATTGACCCTGCCGACGTTTGCAACAAATTCGGTGCCGACGTCTTACGCCTTTGGGTCGCCAGCGTCGACTACTCCGTCGATGTCTCCATTGGCCAAGACATTCTCAAGCAAGTCTCCGATGCGTACCGCAAGTTCCGCAACAGCCTGCGCTTCTTGTTGGCTAACCTTAACGACTTCGATGATTCCAAAGATGCCATTGCCGATTGGAACGCGCTTGAGCCCATCGACCAATACATGATGGTCCAAACTGCCAAGTTGCTCGAAGACGTCAACAAGGGTTATGACGAGTATCGCTTCAATGGCGTGTACCGTGCCGTTTATGACTTCATCAACGACGTCTCTGCCGTCTATCTCGACGTCACCAAGGACCGCCTGTACTCCGAGGCACCGAATTCCCCGCGTCGTCGCGCCGTTCAAACGGTCCTCATGAACATCCTCGAGGTATTGACGCGCGTGCTTGCACCGATTCTGTCTTTCACGGCAGACGAGGTATGGGAACACTATCCTTTGGCTTCCCGCACACGTGCTGGCCGCCCCGAAAGCGTCTTGCTTGCCGGTTGGCCCAAGGTGGACGAGTTCGTTCCCAAGATCCCTGCAAATGGTGATGAGTTGGTCAAGTCGTTTACCGAACTTATGGTCGTTCGCGAGGCCGTCACGAAGGCTCTCGAAGAGGCTCGTGGTGACAAGACCATTAACAAGAGCCAAGAGGCCGCCGTTGTGATCACAGCACCTGTCGAGACGATCAACCAGGCCAAGGCCTTTGATGTCACCGTCTTCGAGGAGCTCTACATCGTCTCCGGTGCCACCTTCCGCGAAGGCAACGAACTTTCGGTCGAGGTCAAGGTAGCAGAAGGAGAGAAGTGCCCACGTTGTTGGAATGTCCGCGCGCTGGGCGGAAACGTTGCCCACCCTGACGTCTGCGAGCGTTGCGGGGACGTCCTCGAGACGATCGGTTTTGAAGCATAGAGGCCACATCCTTTGACGAATACCGACTCCATACCTAGCCACACCCACCAAAAGCGCAATGCCGTCATCGCCGGCGGTATTGCGCTTTTGTGGATTGTTCTCGACTACGTCGTCAAGCGATTCTTCGATAGTGGCGCGTTTTCGCTCGGACAGGATATCGCTGGTCCTTTTCTTGGCTTGTTTCGATTCACCCTTGTTCACAATACGGGTGCCGCGTGGGGAATCTTCGCAGGAAACACGTTCCTGCTTGGCGTGTTCTCCCTCGTGATGTGCGTCTTGTTGGCCGTCTTTCTACTCGTGCTCGAAAAAAATGCGAACCTGGGCGAGACAATAGGAATCGGCCTTGTGATTGGGGGAGGGATCGGAAACGCAATCGATAGGTTTGTCGGAAGCTACGTTGTCGACTTCATCGAATTCACGTTCATCCAATTCCCGGTGTTCAACATCGCTGACATCGGCGTGACCTGCGGCATCGTGCTGTTCTTTGTCTCCTATCTTCTCACGTGGAGAAAGGATGACGCAACCACCACCAATTCGGACGAGGAGGCCTAGATCACATGACGCAACGAATGCACGTCGCAGGCTCCCAAGAGGCAAACCAGCGACTTGACGCCGCTTGCGCCCAGGCGGGAATCTACGCCAGTCGTAGCGCAGCCGCCAAGATGATCGAGGCGGGGTGTGTCTTCGTAAACGGAAAGGTTGCCGCAAAGAAGACCACGGTCAAGGCCGGCGATGTCATCGTGTACGAGGTGCCCGAAGATGTTGCTTTCGACCTTGTGAGTCAAGACATCCCCCTCGACATACGTTTTGAGGATCTCGACTTGATCGTACTCTCAAAGCAGGTAGGACTTGTGTGTCACCCCTCCGTCGACCATGCGGACGGAACCCTTGTCAACGCGCTGCTCAACCACTGCGGCGCCGACAACCTTTGCAACGTCCAAGGCGAGGACGACGATCGTCTCGGAATCGTCCACAGACTCGACCGCGACACGAGCGGACTCATGCTCGCCGCGAAGACCGATGAGGCGGGGTTTGCTCTCATGGAGGACATCCGTGCACGCGCCGTCGATCGCCACTACCTTGCCCTTGTACACGGCATCATCCCTTCCGACACCGGTATGATTGACGCGCCCATTACCCGCCATGCCAAGGAGCGCCTGCGCATGGCCGTTCGCGATGTCCCTTACGCACGTGACGCGATGACCACCTTCAAGGTTCTTGAGCGTTTCGAGGCGCACCAAAAGGATGATGGATACACGTTGGTAGATTGCAAGCTTTTCACCGGCCGCACCCATCAAATCCGCGTGCATATGGAATACGTCAAACACCCACTCGTGGGAGATCCCGTCTACACAAACCACGGTCCGAAAGCACCAGTTGCCCAGCTCGGGCTCAAACGGCAATTCCTCCACTCCTATCGCTTGGCCTTCGATCACCCCACCACGGGAGAGCGTCTGTCATTTACCGACAACCTGCCTGATGATTTACGTGAGGCACTTGCCAAGCTGCAAGAGCGCAGTCGGGGAAGGACAGAGGCTGGAGATGAGGTCTTCGCCACGCTCGAGCAAAGTCCGTATCCCTCAATCCAAGGGGAAGTCCCAGAGTACTAACCCCAAGCGTACGAGAAGACTCGAAAGGCATGCAATAATCGCGCCAAAAATGAATAAAAATTATTTTGAAACTGCCACTAAAACTTTGATTTTCGAGTCCTAATTCACTCCCAAAACTGCGAAACTGCCACTTTTTTTTCTCCCTTTTTTCGCTTTTGCGGATTCAGCGTGGCATTTTCAGTGGCAGTTTCAGTGGCAGCTGCCAAAAACGGGGGAGAGAAAACAAAAAAGTCGGAGACGACAAGCCTCCGACCTGGGATTACGTGGTCGGGTGAACAGGATTTGAACCTGCGACCCCTTGACCCCCAGTCAAGTGCGCTACCAAACTGCGCCATCACCCGAAATGCATGTTCGTCGCTTCGAACAGCGAAGGTTATATTACCCTTACGCCCCCGTCATTACAAGCAAAATCTTGAAGAAAGTTCGGACAAAACTTCATAGGCGAGCTCACGCTTGCTCATGGGACCGAATGTTTTCACCCCGTCATCTGCAACGATGCTCGCTTCGGTCGTATCAAGTCCGAACACCTTTCCATCCCCTACCTCGTTGGCGACTATGAAATCCGCGCCCTTGCGCACCAGCTTGGCCTGAGCGTTTTCGATGACCTTGTCCGTCTCGGCAGCAAAGCCTACGACAATCTGGTGAGGGACCTTTTTAGCAGCCAAGGTCGCTAAGATATCGGGATTCGGCACAAGCTCGACCGAGGAGAGACGCGCATCGTCCACACCCTTCTTCATCTTGGAGGGCGAGACGTAGGCGGGGCGGTAGTCAGCCACCGCCGCGCAACAGATGAGAGCATCTGCCTGCTCAAAAGCCTCTTCGCTTGCCTTGAACATCTCTACCGCGGTCACCACCGGAACGCACGTAGCGCCGTGGGGGATTGCAAGATCGACGGGGCCGCTTACCAACGTCACGTCCGCGCCCATCTCGACCGCAACCTCCGCCAAGGCATATCCCATCTTTCCCGAGGAACTGTTGCTCAAATAGCGAACGGGATCGAGAGGCTCCCTCGTAGGGCCAGCGGTTATCACGACGCGCTTCCCTTCGAGTGTTCGCTTGTGCACAAAGACCTCCTCAACGCGAGAGACGATCTTCTGCGGATCGGGGAGCCTGCCCGGCCCCGAATCGCCGCACGCGAGGTAACCCTCTTCGGCATCGATGATTGTCACGCCTCTTGAACGCAGAATCCCCAAGTTTTCCTGGACCGCGGTACTTTCGTACATGTTCACATTCATAGCTGGAGCTATCACCAGCGGGGCGGTGCATGCCATCGCGGTAGTGGTCAAAAGGTCATCGGCGATTCCGTGGGCAATCTTTCCCAAAACGTTGGCGGTGCAAGGAGCGATAAGGAAAAGATCGGCTTCCTGCGCCAGAGAGATATGGTGGATTGGATCCCCCGGTTCATCGCCAAAGGTATCCACTGCAACCGGCTCCTTGGTCAAGGAGCGGAAGGTCAGAGGACCTACGAACTCGGTCGCATTTCTCGTCATGACCACCTTCACGCGATAACCCGCCTTTTGCAGGCCGCGTACAATCTCGCAACTCTTGTAGGCCGCTATACAACCTGTGACGCCAACAAGGACGCATGGCTTTTTGTCATCCATTGTCTGCCTCCTTATGAAAACGAAGCGCCCGGCTAGATTTCCTCCACGTGGGTGCATCGATATTTTTGCGAGCGAGAGTCGCCCGTGCCAACCGGTTCGATCAATCCGAGATTGAGAGCAGGGAGGAGGTAGTTCTCCTCGAATTTGTCATAGAAAGCCTCGCCCATCATCGCCATCATATCCGAGACGCTCATCTCATTGATGCTCAATGCGTTGGCAAGGCTGTTCGGTTTGTTGATGGTGGGTTGGCTGTATTTCCCAGAATAGAGGGAATTGATAGCAAGCGGCAGGGAAACCGTGCCCGAGAACCCGTTGAAGTCAAACACGTCATCCCCGTAATGCTTCGCTATGACTCCCAAATCGATACCCTGCTCCGACAAGAAGCCAATCCTCTCAAGAAAGGAGGTCAACTCGGGGAAGGGGCCGAGCGAGAAGTCGAGCACCTTACCATCCTCATCGAGAAAGCTCGAAGCAGCGTCCCCGAAAACACGCACATCCAACCGATCGCAATACATCTCAAAGGTCGGAGCCTTCTCAAGCAACCAATCGTTGCCAGCCACAGCAAAAAACAGCGCGGCCAACAAAGACGAGACCTCGACTTGGGAGTTCGTGCCCCTGTCCATACCCTTGGTGCGTATGACATTCTCGTCAAGGAGCGTGGAGGAAAGCATCATGATCTCCTTGGCCAATGAGCAGCCACCGAACTCACGCGTATCGATATTGATGCCATTGTCAAAACCGCCGAAACGGGACAAGGTTAAAGAGACCTCGTTTTGATCGGAAAACAGATATCCGAGATAGTTCGACTCACCTGACGGGGTTTGAAGGTGATACTCCGCACGAAAATCATCAGGTAAGGCCACATGATAGGCTGCGCAGTGCTCGTAGAGACCCTCGAAGGTCAATTCCCGCACCGGTGAGAGGGTCGTACAGAGTTCTGAGAGATGGGTTTCGCCCATAGCCGTCCTTTCGCTTGTCGTTTATCCGAAAGATTGTAGCGCACTTAGGCAGCCGTGCCCCAACATAGCGGTCCTTTTACAACAGCGTCGCCAACATAACGGTCCTTTGGCGACTTGCCCTGACACAGCGGGCCTTTGGCGACTCGCTCCCGACGCAACGAACTTTTGGCAACTGCGTCCCCAAACAAACGATTCTGCGGACGACGGACAAAGAAAACACCGTGGTTACGTCTTAAATTCGAGAAGAAGATGGGTATACTAGTCGGGATATGCGGGCAAGATTGCCCTCATGGCTTGATAGCTCAATACACAACAGCGCCAAAGGGGGCCCAACCTATGATCAAAGAACTCGTAACCGACCAGGATTTCCTCAGTGTCGCGTGCGAACCTGGAACCGCAGAGGATACGGAAGTTGTTCAGGACCTCCTCGATACTTATGAGTCCTTGCAAGGCGACTGTGCGTGCATCGCTGCAAACCAGATTGGCTATCAAAAGGCGATCATTCTCGTCGAGATCAATGAGAAGCCTGTCATCATGTACAACCCCAAGCTCAAGCAGGCGATGAAGCCCTACCATGCCACGGAAGGATGCCTTTGCCTTGAAGGGGAGAGCAATGTCACCCGATTCCAGGTTATCAAGGTCACCTATCAAGAGCTCGTCGACGGCGCGCTCGTCGCGCGCGAAAAGCGCCTAACCGATTGGGAGGCGGAAGCCGTCCAACACTCCATCGACCACTGTAAGGGTCGAGTAATCTAGAGGAAGCACCATGGAAGAGAGAAGCAACAACACAAACCACACTGACGGACATCGCGGCAAATCCCGCAAGAACTCCGGCAAGAACGGTGGCAAGCCCTACAAGAAACGCACGGACGGCGACAAACCCTACGGCAAGCGTGATGGGGATCGACGCTACGATGGCGAGCGCAAAAGCTATGGTCGCCGAGGAGGAGATCGACGCGACCGCAGCAAACGCTACGACGACCGCGACGGCAGGGGAGACAAGCGCGATTTTAAACGCGACGGAGAGCGTCGTGACTATGGTTCCCGCAAGCAATATGACAAGCGCGACGGAGAGCGTCGTGACGACGCGCGTGGGGAGAAACGTTACGACCGCAAACCCTACAGCAAGAGCTATGGGGATAGGCACGACGACGGCTCACGCAAGCCCTACAACAAGCGCGACGGTGAGCATCATGACACCAGAAACCACAAGAGCTACGGAGGGCGCCGCGACGGAGGCAAACGTTACGCCGACCGCGACGACAGGGGAGGCAAGCGCTATTTCGAACATGACAGGGATCGCCGTAACTTCGGTTCTCGCAAGCAATATGACAAGCGTGACCGCACACCCCGTGAAGAGACTGTCGAGAACATGGACAACCTCGAAGGAAAGGCTCCAAAAACCGCAAACCAACAGCCGCAGGAACGCTCGTTCAACCGTCGCGGAGAGGGACGTTCTGAGCGCAAAGGTGACACGAGGAACGGTGCTCGCAACGAACGCAGCCGCTCCAAGGTCGACATGACCACTCGACGCGACCTCGTCCAAATCGCCACGACTGACAACTCCGAAGACTTCGTTTGGGCAGGTGCCGGGCTGCGCCACACCGACAGCGAGTTCTTCGTCATGGAAGGCGACACGGTCATCCATGAGAAGTACGGTGAGGGAGAGATTGTCAAAATCATCTCAGGTAAACTCCAGGTCGAGTTCGAGGACGGAAAGCGTTGGTACGCCCATCCTCTCGCCATGGAAAAGGGAATCCTTAGAAAGCCTGGGGTAGCTCTTCCCGCCAAAGAAGATGAATCCGCAACCGTAACTGAGCTCGAATCCGCCCTCGACGATGAGTTTGCATCTGTCCTTCTCGCTGCGGGAGCCTCAATGGACGACTTTTCGGTCAACAATTCTGACGCCATTGACACTTTTGACGATAGCGACTTGAAAGACGGGACCTTTGAGGAAGACGACAACCTGTTTGACGCAGGAATGAGCTCACTTGACCTCGACTTCGAGACCATCACCGTCGATGACGATGCGACGGCAAACATGTTCGCCGACATGGAACTTCTGACAGGCGTCGACTTTAACGAATTTGATGAGGAAAACGAGTAGGCGTGGCGCTCGTCAAGCTCAACTCCCTAGACCTAGATGGTCTAGAACTGTATAGCGGTCGCACGGATTCCCAGCTCCGAGATGGCATCGGGGCTGGGGACCCGGGCGGCTTTTTCATAGCGGAGTCTATGAACGTCATTGAGCGCGCCTTGGAGAGCGGCATCGAACCGGTGAGTCTATTTGTGGAGGAGCAGTGGCTAGAACACGAGCGACCACTCGTGGATCGCATGCTTGACACCCGCCCGACGGCGCCGGTATTTGTCGCAAGCCACGCGCAGTTTAAAGAACTTACCGGATATCAGGTTACGCGCGGAGCCCTTGCGGTGTTTCGCCGGCCCGAGCAACCAGACATGAAGGCAATGCTTGCGAGATGCCATCGCATAGCCATACTCGAAGACATAACCAACTATACCAACATCGGGCAGATCTTTCGTAGCGCCGCAGCGCTCGGAATCGACGCCGTCCTGTTGACACCTCGTTGCCATGACCCCCTCTACCGGCGCGCCTCTCGTGTTTCCATGGGCACGGTCTTCCAAGTACCCTGGGCAAGGATTAGCGACTCCAAAGAGGCCTCTTGGCCGTATGGCTTTCTTGCGACCTTGCGTGAGCAGGGCTTCACTACCCTTGCGCTCGCCCTGAAAAAGGATGCTCTTCCCATCGACGATGAGAGGTTCAGATCGGCAGAGAAATTGGCGCTCATCCTCGGTACCGAGGGGGAGGGATTGTCTCGCGAGACGATCGAGGCGAGCGACCACTGCGTCATTATTCCCATGGACCATGGAGTCGATTCCCTCAACGTCGGCGCAGCGGCAGCTGTCGCGTTCTGGGAGTTGAGATATCGCCCTTAGCGGCCTCGCGGTGATAGCGATCCCCCCGTCAATAGCTGCCCCCCTCTCGCTTTGTCTGGACAACCACAACATATGGGGTACGAATAACCATTGACCGCTACAAAAACGCCGTTTCCATAAGAAATCAATCCTCCTTAACCCGTCCACCGAAGGCTAAACGCCAACGCTTCGCCTTACGTCCCAGGTAAAGACAACATCGCATAAGGTATAGATACGGCTCTTTGGCCGTTGTTTTATTTATTCCTCAAAGACGGAAAGGAGGTGCGAAGCATGGAGATCTTGGCTTTTCTTGTTCTGTGCCCGCTTGTCATCGCCATCCTGTTGTTCATCTTGAAAAACGACAAGGTGCGTGACGTGCTTGTCATCGCCGGCGCCATCGTCATCGCCGTCGCTTCCATTTATCTGGTCGTTATCGGCTTGATGTCCGGCCCGACACAATTCGAGCTCGAGTCGCACATCATCGACTACATCGGAACAGCCATCGGCATCCTTATCGCTGTCGTCATTCTCTACTTCGCAATCAGATTCAAGAACGTGTTGGCAGGGATACTCGCCGTCGTGCAAGTTGCCCTCTCCCTCGTGTTCGAGCTTGTATACGCACCGCATTGCCCGGTCGAGATCGGCCTGTACTACGACAACCTGTCGTTGCTCATGGCCTTTATCATCGGCGTTGTCGGCTCCGGCATCTGCGTATATGCCCTCGGCTACATGAAGGACTTCCAACGCCACGAGCCCGAAGGAGCAAAAGACCGCCGTCCATTCTTCTTCGGCCTCATGTTCCTGTTCCTCTCCGCAATGTATGTCATCGTATTCTCGAACAACATGGTGTGGTTGTTCACCGGGTGGGAGGTCACCACGGTGTGCTCCTTCCTTCTCATCGGCTACACCCGGACGGAAGAGGCGCTGCGTAACGCATTCCGCCAGATCAACATGAACCTCCTTGGCGGTATCGGATTCGTCCTCGCCCTGTATGCCTGCGTCATCCAGATGGGGACCCTCGACCTTGCCAAGTTCATCGAGCTTGGAACGGCCGCTCCGGCAATCGCCATCTTCGCCGTCGCCTCCCTGTCCTTTGCAGGTCTCACCAAGGCGGCCCAGATGCCGTTCCACACCTGGCTGTTGGGCGCCATGGTCGCACCGACCCCGACGAGCGCGTTGCTGCACTCCTCCACGATGGTCAAGGCTGGCGTGTTTTTGCTCGTCAAGCTTTCGCCCGTTTTGATGATGTGCACCATCCCGTCCTATCTCGTCATCATCGTCGGCGGCTTCACCTTCCTCATGTGCAGCCTCTTGGCCATCAGCCAAAGCAACGCCAAGCGTGTCCTCGCGTATTCGACCATTGCCAACCTCGGCCTGATCACGGCATGCGCCGGCGTCGGCACTCCCGAGGCAGTATGGGCAGCGATGTTCCTCATCCTGTTCCACGCGGTTGCGAAGAGCCTGCTGTTCCTTTGCGTCGGCACCGCCGAACACCACATCGGGAGCCGCAATATCGAGGACATGGACCTTCTCTTCGAGCGCATGCCGCGCCTTGCCCGCTTCATGATGCTTGGCATCATGTGCATGTTCATCGCTCCGTTGGGCATGCTCGTCGCCAAGTGGGCAACTCTGGTGTCTCTCGTGGACTCCCAACAAGTCTTGCTTATCGTCATGCTTGCCTTTGGATCCGCTGCCACGTTCATGTTCTGGACGAAGTGGTTCGGCAAGCTTGCCGGCATCGCATACCATCCCGAGAACGTCGAGCTCACCGTGCATAAGTCCGAGTGGGCCGCCATGCTCACAATGGTCGTCCTCATCGTTGTCTGCTGTGTCGGCTTGCCGTTGATTTCCAACAACATCGTCGAGCCTTACATCACCAGCACCTATTGCGACCCGGACAACGCGAGCATGATGGTGTACTTCTCCGAGAGGTTCGGTATCGACGCGCTTACGACCTACCTCGACAGCCAATCCATCGCCTCCGGCAATCTCGGTTTGTGCGCACTTTTGTCCCTCGTCGTCATCGTCGTCATCCTCGGCGGTCTTGGCGCCAAGACCAACCAGCGTAAGGTTTCCGTCTACCTTGCTGGGGCCAGCGCCGACAACGAGAAGCGCACATATCGCAACTCGCTTTCCGGAGTCTCTGAGGCGACCGCGCGCAATTGGTATATGGAAGACTACTTTGGAGAGAAGAAGCTGACCGTTCCGTCTCAGGTCGGCGCAAGCGTCTACATCACCGTGCTGTATGTGGTCAGCCTTGTTTTCTCCATCATGGCAATGTAGAAAGGGGTGCTGAATATGGATATCGTTTCTTTCCTCACCGAGTTCAAGAGCGAGTATATGATCGTCGGCTTCATTGCCTACCTCATCCTGGCACCCATCATCGGATGCCTGCTCGCCGGTTTTGACCGCAAGATCAGTGCACGCATGCAGGGCCGCGTCGGACCCCACATCCTGCAACCCTATTGGGATGTCCGCAAGCTTTTGTCCAAAGAGGACGTCTCAGTCAACAACGTCGAGGGCCTCTACGTCACGTTGGCCTTGGTGATGGCCATTGTCGCTGGCGGCATCTTCTTCGGCGGCGGAAACGTGCTCTTCTCCGCCTTCATCCTGACGCTGGGAAGCATGTTCTTCATCGTCGCCGCCTATTCAACGCGCAGTCCCTACGCAGAGATGGGTGCCAATCGTGAGACGCTCCAAGTCATGGCATACGAGCCCATGGTTTTGCTGTTCGCCGTCGTGTTCTACATGGCCTCCGGATCTTTTGACTCCATCACGATCTTGTTCATCCCGGTGCCGGTCATCGGCAAGTCCGTCCTCGCCTTCGTCGGCCTGTTGTTCATCCTTACCATCAAGTTGCGCAAGTCTCCTTTCGACATCTCCATGAGCCACCATGCGCACCAAGAGATCGTTCGCGGCGTCACCACTGAGATGTCTGGCCCCACACTTGCGAAGGCCGAGATCATGCACTGGTATGAGACCGTCCTGTTCCTTGGATGGGTAGGCATGTTCTTTATCTGGGGCAACCCCGTCTCCATCGTACTTGCCATCGTCGTCGCATTGATCGTTTGGTTCTTGGAGATCTTGATCGACAACAACTTTGCCCGTGTGAAGTGGCAAGCAATGCTCAAGTGGGCTTGGATCGTCGCCCTTGTCTGCGGCGGTCTCAACATCGCCATACTCAACACGCTCACCGTTCTTGGAATCTTGTAAGGAGGAAACATGGCTTACGCATCAAAATCGCCTTGGGTCATCCATTACGACGCCTCCAGCTGCAACGGTTGCGACATCGAGGTTCTTGCGACCCTTTGCCCCGGCTTCGATGCAGAGCGCTTTGGCGTCATCAACACCGGTAACCCCAAGCACGCTGACATCTTCCTTGTAACCGGCAGTGTCAACGAGCGCAACATCAAGGTCATTCAAGAGATCTACGACCAGATGCTCGAACCGAAGGTCGTTGTCGCTTGCGGTATCTGCGCATGCTCCGGCGGCGTCTTCCATGATTGCTACAACGTTCTCGGCGGCGTCGACAAGGCCATCCCCGTCGACGTGTACGCCCCAGGCTGTGCAGTTCGCCCTGAAACTATCATCGACGCGGTTGTGAAGGGAGTCGCTGTCTTGGAAGAGAAAGCAGCCGCCATGAAGAACCCCGAAAAGAACAAGGAGGTGTAGACATGGCAACCCAGATGAAATTCACCGACATCACCGTCGAGGAGCTCCACCCCTTGGCGCAAGATCGCAAGGAGAACGGCTGGCGTTACGTCCAAACCCAATGCACCAAGGCCGATGACGATACCATCACCTACATGGTCACCTTCAACAAGGACGGCCTTCTTGACAACTACTGCATTAAGGGTGTTACCAAGGACGTCACCATTCCCAGCATCTCCGATCTCTATTTTTCGGCATTCGTGTTCGAAAACGAGTCCCACGACCTGTTCGGTGTCCAAATTTCCGATATCGTCATCGATTTCGGCGGGAAGTTCTACGACCTTGCCATAAGCGAACCTATGACCGTCATCACTCCGGCCCAAAAGGCGGCACGGGAGAAGGCCGCCAAGCTTGCAGCTGCCAAGGCGGCAAAAGAGGCACAAGGAGAGGGGGAGTAGACATGAGCAAGAAGACCATCATTCCTTTCGGTCCCCAACACCCTGTCCTGCCTGAGCCGGTCCATCTGGACCTCGTGGTTGAGGACGAGAAGGTCATCGAGGCAATACCCCAAATCGGATTTATCCACCGTGGTCTCGAGCGTCTTGTCGAGACCCGCGACTACAACCAGTTCATCTACGTCGCTGAGCGTATTTGCGGCATCTGTGCCTTCGGTCATTCCAATGGCTACGCCGAGGCCGTGGAGAAGCTTCTCGACGTGGAGGTGCCTGAGCGCGCGCAAAAGCTCCGCGTCATCTGGCACGAGCTCTCCCGTATCCACTCCCACATCCTTTGGCTCGGTCTGGCTGCCGACGCTTTCGGATTTGAAAGCCTGTTCATGCACTGCTGGCGACTGCGCGAGCGTGTCCTCGACGTGTTCGAGCGTACCACCGGCGGCCGCGTCATCTTCTCTGTTGTATGCGTCGGCGGCGTCGTCCGCGACATCAGCGACGAGAACCTCGCCTACATGAAGGATGTCCTCGCAGGCATCATGGACGAGTACAAACAGATCATGGCTACCTTCGTCAAAGACAAATCCGTCAAGAACCGTACCGTCGGTGTCGGATACATCTCCGAGCAAGACGCGTTCGAACTCTCGATGGTCGGCCCGTTTGCACGAGCCTCCAACATCAACAACGACGTTCGCTGCATGCGCAACGGCGGCTATCGATTCCTTGATGACTTCCAGCCCATCCTCTCTGAGGAGGGAGACTGCTACGCCCGTGTTGTCGTTCGCGCCAAGGAGGTCCTGCAATCCATCGACATCATCAACGAGATGATCGCGAAGCTCGAACCGGGCGAGATCGCCACAAAGGTCAAGGGTAAGCCTGCCGTTGGCACGCAAGCCTGCGTCCAGTTTGAGCAACCTCGCGGTGAATGCTATTACTACGTTGCCGGCAATGGCACGATGAACCTTGCACGTACCCGAATTCGCACACCTACCAGCATCAACCTCGGCGGCATGACCAAGGCGTTGCAGGGTTGCGACTTCGCTGACGTCAACATGATCGTGCTCACCATCGACCCCTGCATTAGCTGCACGGAAAGGTAGGCAAATCATGGGATTTAAACTTGGATCTATGACGTTCGGGGGGTTGTTCAAAAAGCCGGAGACGCTTTTGTACCCATTCGAGACAAAGACCCCTCCCGCAGGCCTGAAAGGCACCATCAAGGTTGATGTAGACAATTGCATCCTGTGCGGAATCTGCCAAAAGAAGTGTCCTTGCGGCACCATCGTGGTCGATAAGCCCAACCGCGTCTGGAAGATCAACCACTACCAGTGCATCCAATGCGGATATTGCGTGCGTGAATGCCCGAAGGGTGGTCTGACGATGGAGCCTGTGGCTCCTCCCGCTGCCACCTCCTTTGACTTTGAGGTATTTGAGGTTCCTGACCCAAAGGCGGCCAAGGAAGAGGCAACGGCCGAGTCACCCGCAATCGAGCCCACTGGCGACCCGGAAATGGACGCAAAGCTGGCAGGTATGGACCCCGAAAAGGCGGCAAAAGTCCGCGCAGCGTTCATGGCAAAGAAGGCCAAGGAGGCCGCCGACGCTTAAAAGTCGTACGAACAGGACCGTCGTTTCGTTGATACCCTGTGTGGTTTCTTTGGCTGGACAGGGATATAAGGTTGAAAACCTGATACTATAGCGTTACCTAAAAACCGAGCCTTATTTGGGCTCGGTTTTAAGTATGCACTGAGAGGAGGATCATGACAACGCAAAACACAGACACCCAAGTGACCTCCAAGATACTCACCATTCCAAACGTTATCTCGTTCATACGCCTGTGCTTCGTCCCTGCATTCCTTGCCTTACTTCTAAACGGTCAAAACATTCCCGCGTGCATTGTCTTTGCTATCGCTGCCGGGACCGATTGGGTCGATGGCCAGGTTGCTCGTCACACCAACAGCGTCTCGAAACTCGGACAGCTTCTCGACCCCTTCGTGGATCGATGCCTCGTTATCTCTGCCGTACTGGGCCTTTTGTTGGTTGGACGTGTCCCTGTATGGATAGTCGTCCTCGTCCTTGCCCGAGACCTGTTCCTCCTGATCAGCGGTGCGTGGCTATTGGAGAAGTGGCACGTGCGCGTTCCGGTAATCTATCCTGGCAAGGTAGCCGCAACCTTGCTCTACATCGGCTTCGGAGCTTTGCTGCTAAACATTCCGCTCATCAACGGCCTTGGATGGGTCGACGTGACTTGGTTGCCAGGATTCAACGCCTCCCCGGTAGGTTGGGGCATATGGTTTGTCTACGCAGGCATGTTTCTGAATATCTTCACCACCAGTTACTATATGTTCGACGCTGCACGACGCCTCAAGGCAGCAAAGCAGGCAGCAAAAGCCGAATAGCACGTTAGAATCGACATGAGTACCGAACACCATCCGCGCGAGCAAAAATCCTCGCAAAAGAAGAGCACCGGAAAGCGCACACGCGCAACAAGCGCAAGCGCGTCTAGCTCGCGCTCCACCAAGGCTTCAACAACTCGTGCGCGTTCCAACAAAGCTACAAAACCTGCCACCAAGTCCTCTTCGAGCACATCGTCAAACAAAAGACGCGCGACCCTTTCCCTCTCTTCTTCCGACAGGGGAGCCAGGTCGCGTACAACCGAATCGCGTACAACCGAATCGCACAGCAACTCTGGGTCGCGCGCAATCGAGTCGCGCGTAAGCAAGTCTGGGTCGCAACAACGCTCCGGAAAGAGGACCTCCTCAACAACGA
>CAZOGL010000006.1:42272-49272 GCA_964579575.1 uncultured Eggerthellaceae bacterium
GTAAGCAAGTCTGGGTCGCAACAACGCTCCGGAAAGAGGACCTCCTCAACAACGAGCAGATCCCAACATTCCAACGCAGTCCGATCCCAAGCCAGCAATGCCCAAAGTCGCGGGCGGCATGGCACTACCCAAACCCATGCCCAAGCCCACACCCAGCCCCAAAAACAATCCGCACTGCAGAGGACCCAACAAAACGCGAAACACCGGGACAACCGGCAGCGTGGCCAAAAAACCTCCGCCGCCTATATGCAAGCCTCCCACAAGCAATCCACCCATATGCAAGCCGGCAACCGTCCTTTGCGGCAAAACACTCCATCCATGAAGACGATGCCATCCAATGGGGCTATCAGCACCATGGCAAACCGTTCCCTCCTCGACAAGATTCGCTCCAACCCGCGGCCGCTTATCCTCGTTGTCTTGGCGCTTATCGTCGTCTTCTTGCTCAACAGCATCTTGAGCAATCCGAACATCTACAAAGGTGTCACTGTTGGCGACCTGGACGTCTCAGGCATGACCAAGGAGGAGGCGAGCGCCGCGATCTCCGCGCATTTCGCTCCCCATGTCGAGTCTACACAGGTAACCATCTATGCCGGCGACGAAGGCCGAGAGAAGGTCCTCTCGGGCGAGCAAAACCAGATCGGCCCAGAGGAGCAACTCTCAGTCGAGGACGTCCAAGAACACACCTACTCTTGGACGGTGGCAAACACCGATGTGGGAGCATATGTCGACTCCAACGCGTTAGCCGAGAAGGCGTACCAGGTCGGACGCGACAATGGTGGATTCCTATCCCGCCTCGGATCCTTCTTGTTCGGCACGAAATTGACCGCAGAGGTGTCCTTTGACGAAGGCTCGTTGGAGTCCCTCGCATCGAAAATCGATGCCGTCATGGGATTCAGCCGCGTGGATTGGAATATCGCCATCGACAACGGTTTTGCCTATGTCACCGAGGGCTCCAACGGTCTCATGACCAACCGAGACACGCTTAAGACCAACCTCTCTAACGCGTTTATCGGCTCGAATAACTCCGACGGCACGTTCACCGCTTACGTGGAGGACGCTCCCGTGCGTATCGACGAGAGCGCAGCCCAAGAGGCAGCAGACAAGGTAAACGACGCCATTGCCGACGGCGCGGCGTTCACTTACGAGAAACAGTCGTGGACCGCCACCGCGTCCAACATCGGTGATTGGGTATCCTCTACGGTCGCCAAAGAGGGTGACTCTTGGGTACTTGACCTCGGCATAAAAAAGGACAGTTTCAGCTCTGACCTCTTTGCGCATTTCTCCGTCGGTGAGACAAGCGATGGCATTGCCGTATCCTTCGAGGTCGACGGCGACAACGTCACGGTCCACACCAATTGCGTCGGCTCCATGCCCCAAGTCGAGTCCGCCCGCGCCGCCCTGGAGAGTACGTTATTCGAAAACGGCGGAAAGAAGAACACGGGCACACCTGCGACAATTACTGTCGACTCTGGCCCCGTCCCCGAGTATCTCACCTTCGACGAGGCGTTGGAATCTGGCATCATCTCCGCGATCTCCTCCTACACGACGACCTACACCACCGGCAGCGGTACCGAAGCACGTAACACGAATATCCATATCGGCGCCTCTTACATTAACAACTCGGTCTGCAAGGCTGGCGGGGAAGAGTGGTCTTTCAACGGTCTGGTCGGCGATACGACCCCAGACAAAGGCTACCAAGCAGCCGGGTCCATCGCCCAAGGCGAGTATGTGGATACCTATGGCGGCGGAATATGCCAAGTTGCCACCACTGTGTTCAACGCCCTATTTGAGTCGCCTTATAAGATTTTGAAACGCTACAACCACTCCCTCTACATTGCCAGCTACCCGACAGGTCGCGACGCGGCGATTTCTTGGGACTACCTTGACCTTACGTGGTGCAACGAGTCCACCTCCGACGTCCTCATGAAAGCAAGTTGCAACGAAGACGACATCACGGTCACGTTGTACAGCGTTCCCTGCAAGTTCTCCGTCACCTCTGATGTCGGTGACTGGGAAGAGGGGGAGAAGTACACCATCACTGTCCAAACGGACGAGAATTTGGCCAAAGGCTACTCTTACGTGAAGCAGTCAGGCACGGATGGTAGTAAAATCAGCGTGGTGCGAAACGTTTATGACGCCAAGGGGAACTTGGTGTATTCGAACACGTTTGCGTCAACATATTTGCCCAAGGAGGAGATCATCGTTGCCGGCCCCGACACCGAAGTCGACACGGAAAGGTAAGGCTTCAAAAGCTTTGAGCCGCAACTAGATCGATAACTTTGACCGCATAAACCGTATTCACAGATAGGAGCTCTCCATGATTTCCCAACTGACGATTTTCCTGGAAAACGAAAAGGGCCGCTTGGCCGCTGCCACTCGCGTCATCGCGGATGCCGGCATCAACATGAAGTCCCTCAACATCGCCGAGTCTTCCGAGTTCGGAGTCCTTCGCGTTATCTGTGACACCCCTAAGGCTGCAGCCCTTGCGCTGACCGAGGCTGGACTTCGTGCAAATGTCACCCCCGTCATGGCCGTTGAGGTCCCCAACGTCAAGGGTGGTCTCGCCGACTTGCTCCAAAAGTTCGATGAGCTCGATATCAACATCGAGTACGGCTACTGCTTCTCTGTCGGCGAGGAGACCGCCATCGATATCCTCAAGGTAAAGGACCCCAGCGTCGAGGCGCAGGTGAAGGCTGCCGGTATCAAGGTCCTTGCGGCGGAAGACGTCTATGACGCGTAGTCAGGCTCTGGAAAAATCCTGTCGTGAGGGCAAGCGCAATCGTCTCAGGACGTGGACGCTTGCCTTCCTTTGCATGGTGTTGGCATCATGTTTGGCCCTTCCTACCCCTCTTGCCTTCGCTGAGGTAAAGAAATCCGATGTCATCAGCGGTACGTCCGTCGAGGAGCGCGGTCTCACCGTCGCACAGTGCCCCGACATCGATTCAAGCTACGCGATCGTCATGGACGCTGATGGCGACATCCTTTACGAGCGCAACGCAGACACGACGTCTAAGATTGCCTCTATCACGAAGGTCATGACTGCCATCGTCTCCCTCGAGTACGGCGACGCCAACGACCAGATCACCGTGAGCGAATATGCTGCCGAGATCGGAGAGTCCTCCGCAAATCTTCAGACAGGCGACGTTCTTTCCCGAGATACCGCCCTCAAGGCCCTCATGATCCCCTCAGGAAACGATGCCGCTCAAGCCCTTTGTGAGTATTATGGACAAAAAATGCTTGCTGAGCAGGGGGTAACGGGGGACGACACCGCCGCGATGAACGCGTTTGTCGCGGCTATGAACGAGACTGCTGCCAAGATCGGAATGTCAAACTCCCTCTTTTGCAACCCCCATGGCCTCGATGACGGTGAATACGAGGGAGACCATCACAGCACCGCCCACGACGTCGCCCTGATGTGTGCCTATGCGATGCAAAAAAGCGAGTTCCGTTCCCTGGTATGTAACGAGGAAGAGGTCATCAAGGTCAAGCGCGGTGGCGAGGACGTCGAAATCACGCTCGAGTCCACCGACGAACTCCTTGGTTCCCTCGATGGGGCTTGCGGCATCAAGACCGGCTACACCAATGCAGCTGGGGCGTGCTTCGCGGGTTGCGTCAATCGAAACGGAAAAGACCTCTACACCGTCGTGCTTGGCGCCCCGGATGAATCGACGCGCTTCACCGACACGAAGCTTTTGGTCACGTGGTACTACGAGCACATGATTGATTTTCCCCTTGTCAACACGACGGAATATACGACCACATCCAACGGATCTGTCCCGGTCATCGCAACCATCGCCCACAACGACTACGTCGATCGCACCATCAAGGCCACCTACGCAAACCCGACCCAGACCCTCAAGGTGTTCAACCTTGACGGCAACGTCTCCCAAAAGCTTGAAGCCAAGACGATTACCGGCAACGTGCAGGCAGGCCAGGTCATAGGCCAAGTCGTTTACCTGCAACACAACGTCGAGGTGTGCAGGGTCGACCTTATCGCTGCGGAGGATTGCCCAGCGCCTAATCCCCTTGAGACGCTTGTTACGATGGGGGATCGTTGTATCCGGAGCCTGACCGGCCAAAAGACCGTTGCGACCAGCAAGCTTGTTAACAAGTCCACATTAATCAACGACAAGACATCGTCTTTGTAAGAGGTGAAATATGAAAAACGTTTGTCCCGTATGCGGTAATGTTGTGCAAGACGCGTCCAATGCCTGTGAAATGTGCGGATTCAAGCTCATCGGCACCACCCAAGCGTTCCAAGCCATCGACCAGACTATGCTGGAACCATTGAGCGAGCCACCCGCCGTAGGCTGCCAGTTACGTGTTTTACGCGGCCAACAGATAGGCACTATCTTTAAACTGGACTCTGACGAGATCGAGGTCGGTCGCAATCCGCATTGCGATATCTTTTTGAACGATATGACTGTGTCGCGCAAACATGCGACCTTGGTGAAATCCGGCCTTTCCTACAAGATCTACGACGAGAACTCCTTCAACGGGGTGTGGGTCAACGGCAAGGCTGTCGACAATGCGATGTTGAAACCTGGAGACCAGGTGCAAATCGGATCATTCAGGCTTGTGTTTGAACAAGAGTAGGGGGATTACTCATGGAACTGCTTTCGGGTAACGAGGCAATCGCTAGGGGCGCATGGGAGGCTGGCGCAAAGATCGGCGTCGCCTATCCTGGCACACCCTCTACCGAGACCCTTGAGAATTTCGCAAAGATGGAGGGCGTCTACGCGGAGTGGGCGACCAACGAGAAGGTGGCGGTCGAGGTTGCCGTCGGAGCGAGCGCCGCAGGTGCGCGTGTCTTGACGACCATGAAGCACGTCGGTGTCAACGTCGCTGCCGATCCGTTGTTCACTGCCTCCTACACGGGCGTCAACGGCGGAATGGTCGTCCTTGCTGCAGACGATCCCGGTATGTACTCCTCCCAAAACGAGCAGGACTCCCATTACTACGCGGCTGCCGCCCATATCCCCATGATGGACCCCGCCGACTCACGAGAGGCCTATGCGTTTACCAAGGCGGCATATGAACTCTCCGAGCGTTTCGACACGCCGTTCTTCATCCGCTCTTCCGTACGCATCTCCCACACAAAGACCCCGGTAGAAGTGGGGGAGCGGGTAGAGGTACCCCTGAAGGAGTACCAATCCAATCCTGCCAAGTGGGTCATGATGCCCGCCTACGCCAAGCCGCGCCACAAAGCGGTTATCCAACGCACTGACGACCTCTCTGCTTGGGTTGAGTCCTGCGAGTACAACGTTGTCGAGAAGGGCGAGGGCAAACGCGGCATCATCTGCTATGGCTCCGCCTACCAACATGTTCGCGAGGCCCTACCCGGTGCAGACGTCCTAAAGCTCGGCGTCTCTTGGCCTCTTCCCGAGAAAAAGATTCGCGATTTTGCAGCCGGTGTCGAGAACGTATACGTCATCGAGGAGGCTTCCGAGTATCTCACCTGCGCCGTCAAGTCTTGCGGCGTTGAGCTTTCCGCTTTCCCGAACGGCCTCCCTCGTGACGGCGAGTTGAGCCCTGGCATCATCGCCGCGGCATTTGGTATTGATGCCCCCGCGCACCGGGAGACCCCAAGCGACCTCCCGGGACGTCCTCCCGCGTTGTGCCCAGGTTGTCCCCACCGTCTCGTGTTCAAGGAGCTCTCGAGGGTCAAGGCAATTGTCACCGGCGACATCGGGTGCTACACGCTTGGAGCATTGGCCCCGCTCAACGCCATGGATACCTGCGTTGACATGGGCGCCTCAATCTCTATGGCCCACGGATTCGAGCTTGCCTTTGCCGGAACGGAACACCGACCCGTGGCGGCCGTCATCGGCGACTCCACCTTCGGCCACTCCGGTCTGAGCTCCCTTATCTCGACCGTCTACAACAAGGGAGCGGGCACCATCTGCATCCTTGACAACCGCACCACCGCCATGACCGGTCGCCAAGGCAACCCCTTCAACGGAGAGACCCTTCAAAAGCGCCCCAGCCGCGAACTTGACCTTGAAAGGGTCATACGCGCGCTTGGCGTTGAGGACGTTCGCACCGTCGACCCCTATGACATGAAGGCCGTGCGTACCGCAATCAAGGAGGCGACCTCCTCCGATGACTTGACGGTCCTTGTGTTCAGGAGGCCTTGCGTCTTGTTGAGCCGCGAGCGCCAAGCGCCCTATGCGGTCTCGCAAGATTGCACCGGTTGCGGTGTTTGCGCGACCCTCGGCTGCCCCGCAATCGCCCGCGATCGTGAGACCGGCATCGCAAGCATCGACACCGACATGTGCATTGGCTGCGGTCAATGTGCCCAATATTGCGCCTTCAAGGCCATTCGCCAATAGGGAGGAAATTATGAGTGATACCGTAACGACCGTTCTCCTGTGTGGTGTAGGCGGCCAGGGAACCATCCTCGCAGCTGACCTTCTCGCTCGTGTGGCCATTGCCGCAGGAGTCGATGTGAAGGTCTCGGAAATCCATGGCATGGCCCAACGCGGCGGCGCCGTCACCACCGTGGTGCGCTTCGGCGAAGACGTCAAGTCAATGGTCACCGACACGGGACGAGCAGATTGCGTCGTCTCCTTCGAGAAGATGGAGGCCCTTCGCAATATCTCATTCTGTAAATCCGACGGACTTTTGCTCGTCAACGACGAGGTCATCAAACCCCAATCAGTCGCGACGGGCAAGGCTGACCTGCCAACTGACATGGACGCGCAACTCGCCGAAGCGAACGCGCTCGTCATCCCGGCTGCCGATCTCGCACGAGAGGCTGGCACCGTGAAGGCGGCCAACGTCGTCTTGCTCGGGGCACTCTCCACGCGCCTTGACTTCTCCGAGGATATTTGGAAAGACTGCATAGAGAAGCGTGTACCGGCCAAGTTCCTCAAGGAGAACCTCGCGGCATTTGACAGCGGGCGCACCTTCGCCACGTCCACCAACTAGCCACCTTGTACGTCCGTGGCCGCGTCGTCTCATAGCGATATAAAAGGTCAGGTGCCTAACCAGGCGTCTG
>CAZOGL010000006.1:49372-55189 GCA_964579575.1 uncultured Eggerthellaceae bacterium
CCTTTGTTTTTCCTCGCTTGCAGGTGAAATGGGGCATGGTGTGGAGCGTGGTGGGACCCAGCTCGTCAGTCGTTTTGCTCCTTCTCCTACCGGCCGGATGCACGCGGGCAACATCTTTGCCTCCCTCGTCACCTGGCTTCTTGCCCACAAATGCGGCGGGTCGGTCGTTTTGCGCATCGAGGATCTCGACAGGGATCGCTCTAAGCAGCATTTCATCGACTTGGCGATGAGCGACTATGAGATGTTGGGGCTTACTTGGGACGACGGTCCGTATTTCCAACGGGATCGCGATGCGTTTTACGAGCGTTCGTATGAACTATTGAACGAGAGGGGATTGGTCTATCCCTGCTTTTGCACGCGCGCCGACCTCCACGCGATTTCGGCTCCCCACCTCGGTCAGATGGCGGTATATCCCGGGTATTGCCGCAATCTTACCCCTGACGAGATTGCACAAAAAACGAACGAGGCCTTCAAGGCGGGGCGCCTCGGTCCTTCATACCGTATCCGCGTCCCACACTCCGGGGATGCACTCGATAAGCAGGACTTCTTCGACGTCTTTCAAGGAAATTGCTCGTTTTCCCTTGCTGCGGATTCGGGTGATTTCGTAATTCGGCGCTCCGACCTTGCGTTCGCCTACCAACTTGCCGTCGTACTAGACGACGCCGACCAGGGAGTCACACTCGTCACGCGTGGCATCGACCTTCTCGACTCCGTGCCGCGACAACGCTATCTCCAAAGCCTCCTCGGACTTCACCATCCTCTCTATGCCCACATCCCCTTGCTTGTAGCGCCTGACGGACGTCGTCTCGCCAAGCGCAACCACGATGCAGGTGTCGACGCCTTGATGGACCGATTCAAGACCCCAGAGGGCATTCTCGGGCATATAGCAGGCATAACGGGGATCTCTTCCACATGCGAACCACAATCTCTCGAAGAATTGCTCGAGAAATTCGACCCGGATGCCTTGCGACACCAATGGCAAGGGCGAATTTCGATCCCTTGGCGCTAGGGGATTGGCAACGCGCAGGCCGCAGCGCTAGGGGATCAGCGCTTCGCAGACCGCAGCGCTAGGGGATCGGTGCCGTGTGGACTATACAACGCGCAAACCGCAACGCGCAATCTACAACATGTAAGTTACAGCACGAGCGCAATATGACCGCCAACCGCGATTGCAAGGCTATAGAAGGCACCCAGCACGATATTTAGCATCACAACCTGTCCCATGGCGGGACCACGTGTCTTCATGACCAAGGGGTTGTTCCACAAAGCCTTGAAACCAGGGATAAAGGCAAGCACCATCAAAAGGCACACCATCAATCCGCCAGGGAAGAACACCGCCGTCAATACGATGATCGAAAGCTCAATCACGAGCATGTAAACGCGATAGACGGCGACGGACTTTTTGCGACCCAAGACAACAGACATGGTCTTGCGCGCGGCTTCGATGTCCTTTTCGATGTCGCAGGTGTTGTTCGTCATGTTGATAAGCCCGATGGACAGGATAAGCGGCAAGGAGATCAACAGATAAACCCAGCTGAACTCACCGATGAGCACATAGCACGTTGCAAGCGTAATGAGACCGCCCATGGTAAACCCACTCGCAAACTCACCCAAGGGGAGATAGGAGAGGGGAGTCTTACCAACAGAATAGAACACGATGACAAGCGCCGCGACAACGCCTAGGGCAAGCGTGATCCAACTGCTCCTAATCACCACGGTAAGACCGAGCACAAAAGCCACCACCATAAGGACTATGAAATACCGCAACACGGCAGCAGGATCGACATTGTTGTACACAAGAACCGCATCGGTAGGATCAAGCTGGTTGTCGAGGGTGTCCGTCCCCTTGCGATAATCCATATAGTCGTTGAGCGTATTGACCGCTGACTGCATGAGGACGGCAATAACCAACATGGAGAGAGCCAAGGAGACCGAGATTTCCGCCCCGACAGCAAATGCATAGGAGACGCCGAGCACCACCGGCATAATTGCTGCGGACCAGGTGTGGGGAGCGGCTAATTGCACCATCATTGTCGGCGTAAGCGGTTGATGATCCATGGGAAATCTCGATTCTTTAGACGTTTTGGCACGCAAAGTCATGCCGTGGTAATTATAGCTATTTGCTAAAAGGTGAAAATGAAACCTATCCGCACCTTCCGTTGATTTTGCATGAACTAAAACGCTCTTATTTGTGGCTCCGTGTTGATAAATAAAAACGGTCGGGTATCATTGTCGCGATTTTAAATTATCCTCTCACAGAATGATTCATAGTAAAGTTTAAAGACTATTTGACGTTACGTGGAATTTACCTACAACATATCTTTCGAGATTTCAGGCGCATTCATCCTAATCGTCCTTCTCGTCTGCACCTATCTCCAATACCCTGAGGCCTCGCGCGGATATCGAGCCTACCAAAACCTAGTTGCCGCCCTCCTCATAGGCGAGATCTTCGATATCGTCAGCGCCATAGCAAACTCTTTGCCTGACATCACGCCTCTTGCCCTTGGCACGTTCATCAACATCGCCTATTTAGCTATTTCCGCCGTATGTCAATACATGCTTGTCGACTATGTGCGCGTCTATTCGGACGAGGACAAACTTTCGCGGACCATGCTCATACTCGACCGTATCGTGCTGGTTCCCTACATGGCCCTCGTGCTTACGACCTTCGCCACCGGGTGGGTCTTTAACTACTCTACGGGTGAGTATACCCACGGTATCCTTTACTGCGTCGTCTACCTGATTTCGGTCTACTACATGGCCTGCGCCATCATCCTCATTTTGCACAACCGCCACAACTTTACCCATCGTCAGCTGATTTTCTGCTTCACATTTATCGCAATCACCATACTTGGCATGCTCCTCCAAGTCACTGTCTTTCCAAATGTCCTTCTCACGTACTTCGGTGCAAGCCTTGCCGCGCTTGTCTACCTGTTCGCCCTCGAGACCCCGGACTATCAAAAGCTCACCAAAACCATGGAGGACTTGGACTACCTGCGTAAGAACCTGCAAAACGAGGTAACGAAACAAACGCAACTTGCCGTCGAGAGACAACACCACCTTGAGGAATTGTCGTTCCAAACCGTACAAGCGCTTGCGCACTCCATCGACGCCAAGGACGAGTACACCAACGGCCACTCCTCGCGTGTCGCGGAGTACGCTGCCATGCTTGCCAAGCGCCTCGGGTGGCCAGACGAGCGCGTTGAGTCCCTTCGCTATGCGGCGACATTGCATGATATCGGCAAGATCGGTGTCCCGGACAACATTCTCAACAAACCAGGTCGCCTCAACGATTTTGAGTACAAGCTCATCCAAACCCACACCGTCGTCGGTAGCGACATCCTCAAAAACGTCGATTCCATTCCGATGGCCAGCGAGATCGCCTTGTCCCACCACGAACGTTGGGACGGGAAAGGCTATCCAAACGGGTTGAAAGGGAAGGAGATCCCCGAGGAGGCGCGTGTGGTTGGAATCGCAGACGCTTACGATGCGATGAGCTCGGATCGTGTCTACCGTATCGCCCTCTCAAAGGAGCGGACGCGCGAGGAGTTGGTATCGAACAGAGGCAAGCAATTTGATCCCGAAATACTTGATGTGTTCCTCGCCATGTTTGACGAGGGGCTTTTCTCCGGAATGCGAGGTAAGGCAATCTTCAAGGAGACGGCCATGCATACCGCGCTTCTCGGATTCCAATACGACCCCACGAAAACGATCACACTCGATGAACTCATACAGGCAATCACAGGCAACGAGGACGACAACGGCCCCGTTCAAGCACCCTATGAAGGGTTTAATGGATACTATGAGCATATTGCCCGTACCACTATGAACAAATCTGAGAAGATTACCGTGATTCTGTTTCGAATGGAACCAAACTCCCGAAAAGACTTCTCAACAGCCCAGCTCGATAACGCGATGATGTGCTTGGACTTGGCAATCAGACAGTCAATTCGCTCAACTGATTTCTACACAAGACTCAATACGCATCAATATTCGTTGGTCATTGTTGGAGCGAGCAGCGACATAGCTGCTAAGGCGATTGACCGTATCGTCAAAGGGTACTACCGGCTCTACGAAGAGAGCTATTTGCATCCGGTCTACGAGTTCTGCTTATTGGACAATTCGTAATTGGTTCTAGTTTGACCCTATTTTGGTTTCTATAAAGCTTTACCTATTGATTATTTCGATAGGTTCATATTGCAGTATCCTTGCCAAGAACGTTTTTTTGAAAGGATAACCGCAATGTCAAATGTCAAATCACCTGTACTTTATAAACGCGAAGGGGCCTATATCCCGCGTATCGCGGCCATTCATGACCTTTGTGGGTACGGAAAATGCTCCCTCGGCGTCGCAATACCTGTTCTGTCTGCAGCAGGATGTGATGTATGTCCCGTTCCTACTGGTATCTTTAGCAGCCACACCGCATTTCCTGGTTGGTATATGCATGACACGACCGATATTCTTAAGGACTACCTCGATGCGTGGAAGGGGATTGACGTCGAAATCGACGCAATCTATTCCGGCTTCCTCGGCTCCCCAGAGCAAGTCAAAATCATCCGCGACGTATACGAGACATATCCTGGTGCCCTTCGAGTCGTGGATCCTGTAATGGCCGATCATGGCAAGGTTTACCCGACCTACACACCAGAGCTTTGCAAAGCTATGTCCGAGCTCGCATCGAGTGCCGATATTCTGACACCGAATCTAACCGAGGCAGCGATCATCTTAGGAGAGCCGATCGGGGATGATTGGGCAGGTAGCAACATCTCCGATGAGGAAGCGCACCGCATCATTGCCAAATTGCTCGAAAAGGGAGCCCGAACGGTAATACTCAAGGGTATTAACCGAGAGGACGGAGTCATTCGCAACTTTATCGCAGGAGAAGGTATCGAGGTCCAGGAAGTATCCAACGAATATCTACCGTACATGCTCCATGGAACCGGTGATCTCTACGCGAGCGCGTTGCTTGCAGCGATCATGGCTGGGAAGGGGATAATCGAAGCAACGGACTTTGCAGGAAAGCTCACCCATGATGCGATGATCGTCTCAGCGAAGCAGCCTCATTTCAAGGAGCGCGGTGTGAGCTTTGAAACGCTTCTTGGCCAAGTCACCGCTTTGATTTCGCCCCAAGAAGCATAAGTCCCAAGAAGTTTAAAGCGCAAAGCGTTATAGCAGCCAAGACCCCGTCGAAGGTGCTCAACGGGGTCTCTTTTTATATAAGAAAAGGCGGATTTGTAGGGGGAATTGCAATCGGAGAAATTTCTCTTGAAAATTTTATCATATAAATATATGATTACAGATATTTATACCTATAGTCCCAGTTCAAACGCATATTATTATCGCTAGAAATTACAGGATAAATGAGGGATTTGTCGCAGTTTCAAGCCGAATTATGCGAGATTGCTACCCGTTTATCATGCATTAGTGATGTCGGGTTGCTACAGGTTACGCTAGGATGCCACAGGTTGTTGTCACAAGACGACACAGGTTACGCTAGGTTGCCACAGGACGCGTTTTTCCTCAACCATTTACAAGAGGGGAACCAACGTGGGCCAGTTCCTGCGTCACGGTTCCTTGATCATTCCCATTAATTCCGTTAATTCCCATCTCGTTGTATTACTGCTTTACATAACACTTATTATCAGGATTTTATATTTTTGATTTAGGCAACTACAGGGTCGCCCTGGTTGATTAAGGTTGATTGACAAGGTTAAATTTGTCAATGCACCTGTTTCGACGGCTTTTCTGATCGATTCAAACTTAACTCTGACAATCCCAGCTCCAGGACCCGCAGCGTTCAAACTTTCGCGTGACAAT
>CAZOGL010000007.1:0-7159 GCA_964579575.1 uncultured Eggerthellaceae bacterium
TGGCGAGGCACAGCGACATGGCGAGGTGGAACGACCTAGCGAGTCGGAGCGGCCTAGCAAGGCGGGGTGACCTGGCAGGGTGGAACGACCTGGCAAGGCGGGGTGACCTGGCAAGTCGGAGCGACCTGACAAGGTGGAGGTGGAGCGGCCTGGCGAGATGCACACCTCAAAAAGAGGCTCAAGCAGACCCTCAAAAAGACGCGGGAAACATCACCATCACCACCGCCTTTATCGTCATTCCGCTCTCCTTGCTGCTCGTCGCAGCGTTGGGTTGCTCGATCCTCTTCACCCGATGGAGCATGCTCTCCTCACAACTTGCCGCCGCACGTGAGACCACTATGACCTCCGGATTCCAGATGATGCTCAAAAGCAGCGAGGAACCGGGGCGCCTCTTGGCCGGGAAGCTCGCTGGAGAACTACGAAGGGCCGGAGTCGACGATGAACTCGTGGTTTGGTTTGCCGAATCCCAAGACGAGACGTTGGGAGATGGCGCAAGAGCGTTGGCGTATTACGCGGTCCTTACGGAGACCTACGGCAAGGATACGCTGCTCGGCACCTTGGACATCCCCTGTTCCACCACCGCCTCCATCATCGCGTATGCGACCGAGCACGTCTACCGACCAAGCAACAACGCCGCGGTCCAGGCCTATCGTTTCGCCTACGGATCGACCACAGGCGTCGTCACCACGCTCGCGTCTGGTGGCCAACTTCCGCAACCGCTTGTCGATGCGCTTGCTGAATCAGAGTCGCTTGCGCGGTCCCGCTAACCTCCCATAGAAAGGATTCCCTCTCGTGCCCACATCCCCTCTCAAAACCATCAGCCAGACCTTGGGCAAACACTTTCCCCGATCAAAACCGTCCTCTCACGGCAACTCCCATAAACGTCGGGTGCCCCAAGGACAAACCGAGGCGACCACGCGTCTCGAAAGGCTTTCCCGCGGCGTCCTCATCAGCACGGTGGTCGCAGTGGGATCGGTCGGTTTCGGGATCGTCAGCGGCGTATCCGCACAAACCCAGATTGACAAGGTGACAGGAAACATGAAGCCCGTCGTCGTGACCGCGAAAACCATCGAGGCAGGTACCCTCATCGATGCAAACGATGTGAGCATCGTCGAGATCCCCGGTGCCTATCTTTGCGGTGACGTGTATACCGAGACCTCCTCTTTTATCGGAAAGACAGCAAGCGTCACCATCCCCGCCAATACGCAGATGAGCGCCAACCTCGTAGCCGACCTCGGAAACACCTCCTCCCTCGCTGCCCGTATCCCCGCAGGACAACGTGCGGTCACCGTCAACGTGACGTCAAGCTCAGGTCTATCGTCACTGCTTCGTTGCGGGGACAACGTCCAGGTATACGCCACGACGCGGGACGGGGCTCTCTACAACATCGCCACCTCAGTGCCCGTGTTGGCACTCGACGGGGCGCTCTCAGGTCCTGCGTCGGGCGTGTCCTATTCGACGGTCACGCTCCAAGTCAGCGACGGAGAGGCGCAAGCGATCATCGCCGCTGAGCAGGATGGTTCAATCCAACTCGTCCTCAACCCCTTGGCTGAACAAAGATCGGAGTAACCATGGACAAGATGACGAGACGGCGCGTCCGCGAGTCGATGCAATCCCTCTTGGCAGACAGGATTGCCGACCTTCCCAAAGACGCAGAAGACGACGTCGTACGTGCCCTCATCGTGGACACCGTGTTTTCCGAGGCGCGACGGGACAGCTCCTTGGCGCCTGGCGAGATTGAAGACCTTGCCACTGAGATGGTCAACGAGTTTCTCTACCTTGGCCCTCTCCAACCCCTCATGGCCGATCCCGACATCACCGAAATCATGGTGAACGGTGCGGGGTTCGACGAGCACGGAACGCTTCGACCCCCCATCACCTGGGTGGAAAAGCGCGGACTTCTGCAACGACGCGATGATGTCACATGGGACGACGAGGCACACGTGCAACGCATCATGAACCGAATCCTTGCACGCCAAGGACGACGTATTGACGAGGGCAACCCCATAGAGGACGGCTCATTGCTTGACGGATCCCGTTTCAACGGCACGCTCTACCCGGTCGCGGTCGACGGATCGACATTCAACATCAGGCGATTCAGAAAAGACCAGGTTAACGCATCCCAATACCTGGCTTTCGGCACCGCATCCCTCAATGAGATGACGTTTCTTGCAACGCTGACCGCCGCCAAGGGAACCATCCTGATCTCAGGCGGCACCGGTTCGGGAAAGACGACCTTGCTCAACATCCTCGCATCCTTCATCCCCGAGGGGGAACGCATCATCACCATCGAAGATACCTGCGAGTTGCTTGTGCACACCACCCACAGCCATGTCGTCCGCTTGGAAGGCCGCAAGGCAAACGCGGAAGGAGCAGGAGAGGTCACCCTCGAGGACCATCTCAAGTCAGCTCTGAGAAAAAGACCCGACCGCATCATCGTGGGTGAGTGTCGCGGATCGGAAGCATACACGATGCTCGAGGCCATGAACACAGGTCACGAGGGCTCCATGACGACGATCCATGCAAACGACCCGGTGTCGGCCCTCCGTCGCCTCATCACCCTCGTAAAGCAAGGTGACGCCACCCTCTCGGAGGAAATCATCAAGGAAAAGATTGCGAGCGCCCTTGATTGCATCGTCCAGATTCGCCGCCTCCCCAACGGGTCTCGCGTCATCACCCATATCGAGGCCATCGGCGACTATGTCGACGGCGCCATCCAACACGATGCGTTGTTCCTCTATAAGTTTGACCAAGACGACGGTACGCAAAAGGGACGCCATACCCCACTCGGCTTCCAACCGGCAGCGTTGCGAGAGAAGATCACCCAGGCAGGATACGAGTACGATCCCGCATGGTTTTTCGAGGAGCCCCGATGAGCGCCACCTTGTCCTACCTTGCCCGCTATCCGCTTGTCCTGGGATTGCTCGTGCTGGTATGCGCCACCCTTGCTTGGCAAGCGATCCTATTGGCAAAGGCGCATGCAGCAACAAGGTCCCAAAAGATCCCGGCGTTCCGAGCACAAATCAATACGGACAACGAGGTTTCAAGGCGACCTCGCTCCCACAAGATCGTGTCACAGGATTCCAGCAAGACCGCTCGCTCCCTCAGCGACGCGGGGCTTTCATTGAGCGTCGCTGCGTGGACGATGATACGCGCAGGAGGGGCACTCACCATCCTCGTCACCTGCCTTATCCTCGGCATCCCCCTCATCGGCGTGGTGATGGCGATCGGAGCGGTCGTAGGAACCCGTCTTTGGCTTTCGGGGCGGTGTCGCAAGCGCGCGTCCGAGCTCGAGAAGCAAGTGCTCCAACTCGAGATGCAGATGGCGGAGAACAGCCGCGCAGGCCTTTCCGTCGAGAGATCCCTCAAGACTTGCCTTGAGCACGCCGACCAACCCATCAAGGACCATCTCGAACGCCTCGTGAATGAACTTACCTACTCCAACCGCACCCTCTCGGAGGCATTCGCTTCCTTTGCACAACGCACCAACTCAAACGACGTCGCAATTCTGTCAAGCATCATAGCCGTGCAACAGGAGACGGGCGCAAACCTGGCCGATACCCTCGACTTCCTTTGCGAGACCATCGAGGAGAAGCAGCGAATGCGCCTGACGCTGCGAAGCCGCGTCGCCGAGATGAGCCTCACCAAGGCGATGGTTGCATTGGCCCCCCTCATCATCGTGGGCCTGTGTTGCCTGTTAATAGAGGGGGTCACAGCTTTCTATGCCGAAAACCTCCTCGGATGGGTCTTGTTGGGCGTGTGCGGCGGAATCGACCTTTTAGGCGTCGCAATCCTAGGCAAGATGTCCGACATCCCCATCGACTAGACACCCCCATCAACCAGACACGCCTCTCGATTAGACATCCCCCCGGCCAGAAGCCCCTTTCGACCAGAAATCCCCCCGGCCAGGCACCACTTTCGACCAGATACCACTCTCGACCAGATACCCCTCTCGACTAGAAGGAAGAACCATGAACGCAATCCTGGCCCTCGCCGTCCTCATACCCGCCCTTGCCGCAGGGTTTGGTGCGCGATATTTCGTCATGCGGCGCTACAGCTCAACCCCCTCCCCTTCGACGCCAACGCCACCGAAAGGTACTGCGGAGAAGCGAAAGGATTCCTTGATCGACGCCCTTCGCAAGGCGGGAACCCTGGCTCAACCCGAAATCGACGAGGAGTCCAAGGTGCGTCTCGAGCTGTTGCGTGCCGGTGTCCGCCTCGATCCCCTCACGTGGCGTGGCATCCAACTCACCTCGCTCCTTTGCGCTGTCGTCTTGGACGCCGCCATACTCCTTTTCTCCCGCCTTGAAACGGTGTATGCCCTTATGTGCGCCGCCTTGTGTCTGTGTATCGCGTACGGTGCTCCGAAGCTCTATCTCTCCTGTCGCAAGCGCACGCAAAAATCCCTTATCGGCTCTGCCCTTCCCTGCGCCCTTGAGTTGCTCAACACCTCCATGCGAGCCGGATACTCCATCGAGAGGGGAATCCGCCTCGTTGCCAACTCAACCACCGGTCCCTTGTCCCAAGAATTCCGCAGGGTCGATCAAGAAATAAACCTCCTTGGCATGCCGTTGGACACGTCGTTACTCCGCATGAAGGCGCGATGCGACACACCCAGCGTCTCCTCCTTTGTCAATGCGGTGGTCCAAGCCCACCATCAGGGCACCTCCATGGGTCGCGCCCTCAACTCCCAAGCCAAGGCGGCCCGCTCCCAACACTATGCCGACCTGCTCGTCAAGATCAACCAGTTGCCCAACAAGATGGTCCCCGTCATCTTCATCTTCTTCTTCCCTATCATCATCGTGCTCGCTGTCGCCCCGGTGATCTACAACGCGGCCATCCTTCTTATGAACATGACGTAAAGGAGCCTCCCATGAACCTTTGTCCGCCTCAAAAAGAAATCACTCAACCCCACAACGAAGTTTCTCAGTCCCAAGTCAGAGCCCCTCAACCCCAAGACGCAACTCCTCAGCTCAAAAAAGCAGTCCACCAACCCCAAGACGGGGCCGAATCGCGTTGCATCAGTCGACGCCATGCCCTCATAGCCGCAACCGCAGTACTCGGGGCAGCGGCTGCCGGAGGGGTCGCATGGGGCGCCACCCAATACGCGCACAGCTCCTCCAAGAACGCATGGAAAAAGCCCCAAATCAACATCCTTGAAGATGGGGCAAACCTGCTCAAGCCGGGAGACCGACCCCACCGAGACATAGTTGCCACCTGCACCTCCGTGAACACGTCCTACACCCTAGGAAATTCGCGTTCCTATTGGGGAACCGATGTAGGTCTTGACTACCTCAACGACGACCAGCGCGATTGGCCCCTGCGCTCCCACGCGTTCGGAAACAACACGTTTTCCCGCGCCGAGGCGGGCTCCAATACCTGGAGCGACCGATGGAAGGACCCCATCACCGGAGCCATTCTTGCCAACAACTCAAGCGGGTGTGGTCGCAGCGGCTACGGCGCCCACCACCTCGTGTCATTCGCCATTTGGGATACCTCCGCTTTCGGTGGAATCATCCCCACCTCCATAGGTACTTGGAGTCTCCACAATGTCTCGGGCCTCACCTGGGGAACCTACGGCCAATACATGTGCGCAAGCTACGCAGGCGGCGCCACACCTCCCGACTCTGCTTGCGTTTTCGAGGGTGCATCCGCCTTTGCACGCATCACCTGCTTCTCGGTGGAGCCCGAACGCTATGAGTCCGACTATCGTCTCAACTACTGCTTCTATTGCTTTTTGAACTTCACGGATATCGGGATAAGTGTCTCGCAAGCGTTCGACAACTACGCGGGTCTCGCCTTCGGGTGGGCCCCCGCCGCCGGCATCAGTTGCACCCTGACACAATCCGGTCTCGGCAACGTGGCCTCCATCCTCTTAGATAACCTCAACCGAGGCTTTGCCAACCTTAGCATCCCCACGTCCTCAATGGATTCGCTTACCAACCTCGTGGAGACAGGTTCGAAAACCGTCCCTGTAGCCATCGAGGACGCATTGGAAGATCTCACTTTGGAAACGTCGTACAAGACGCTCACCGATGCCTCGAGCGCACTCGTATATGCCCTGTTGCAACGAGATCCAACGGACGAGGAGCTGACACGTTTCGCATCAACAATCCGCGTGAAGGGGTGTGGCGCCGCAGCTCGTGAGATCCTTGAGGAGGAGGCAGCCTCAGGGGCGTTGCCCTACCCTCTCGAATACGGCACCTACTCATGTTCCATCGGTGAGGCAGACGTGGCCGGAGACGTCCACACCATCGAGCTCGACCAAACAGGAGAGGGAAAGACTGGGCGCGTCTATACCTATGGCACCTATTCTGCAACGCTTTCCTCCGAGGCAAAGGGATGGAACATAGTGGGGGGGCGTCATGCGAGCGTTACAATTCCCACCAACGGCGCGGCATCGTGGTTTCCCGTCAAGTTCGAGGCAACTCCCGCAGCAATGCCCGAGATTCTCGAAATCGAGTTCACCGTCACTTACAAACGTGACGCGCTCGCCGCCGCCCGTCTTGGGCTCGAGTCCGTTTGCTATACCGAGACTGCTAGCGCCAACACAGCATTCGAACCATCCGGGGCTGCCGATGCGGCGGGCAGGCGCACTGGATGTTCCTCATGGCACGGGTGGTTCATCGACGAGGAATGCACTGAGCGCTACACGCAACGCACCCTCACCGGGGACCTCGTGCTCTTTTGCTTCAACACGGTGGTAATCTCTTGGGGCCTCACCTACAACGCGCGTTCCCTCGAGAAGCGTTATGCGGGGATAACATACGTCGACGAGGCCCTTGCGAAAAAGACCTCACCTACAAACCTCCTCCCCTCCTCCGAAAGGGTGCTTTGGGGTTCAACTTACGAATCGCCAACCCTTGCCACCCTATGGTTGCAAGGAGCGTCGGCTCCCCGATCTTGTCCAGGAGCCTCCTATCGCGATATCGAAGCGAGCGCCCCCTTCGAAGGCGAGACAACCCTCTTTAGGTCAACCACCTTTTATGCCGATTGGGACGCGCCGTCCCTTGACGGGGTGAGCGCCTCGTGAGGACAGATTTCTCGCATGGAAAGGTCTCATGAGAGGAGAGGTTTCATCTCATGAGGGAAACGACCTCGCGAGAGGAGAGACCCCGTGAGAGGAAAGGCCTCATGAGGGAAACGACCTCGCGAGGAA
>CAZOGL010000007.1:7259-13472 GCA_964579575.1 uncultured Eggerthellaceae bacterium
TCGCACGAGGAAAGATAACGGATTCAGCTTTGCGAGAATCAGCGCTTGAAATCAGTGCTTGAGCAGGCTACGCCCGGTCATCTCGGCGGGAGCCTCGAGGCCTATCATGTCCAACAACGTGGGAGCAAGGTCGCACAGAGCACCCTCGGTACCGTCGAGCTCATAGGCGTTCTCGGAATAGTCGATGAGGGCAAGAGGGACCAAGGCGGTGGTATGTGCCGTGAAGGGCGTGCCATCCTCCGCAAGCATCTTGTCGGCGTTGCCATGGTCGGCAGTGAGCAAGGCCATGCCACCACGACGCTCAAGAGCACCAAGCACCTTGGCAACACCGGCATCAACCGCCTCGACTGCCTCGATGGCGGCAGGGATGACACCCGTATGCCCCACCATGTCGCAATTAGCGAAGTTCACGATGTAGACATCGGCCTCGTCCGCGTCGATGGCGGCCATGAGCTTGTTTGCGACCTCGGGGGCGCTCATCTCAGGTTTGAGATCATAGGTGGCGACCTTCGGGCTTGCTATGAGCTTGCGCACCTCGTTGACCTTGGGTGCCTCCACCCCGCCGTTGAGGAAGAAGGTGACATGGGCGTACTTCTCAGTCTCGGCGATGTGGTATTGTTTGAGACCGGCGCCTGCCAAGGCATCTGCAAGGACGTTCTCGGGGAACTCCTTGGCAAAGGCAATCGGAGCAGGGATGGTCGGATCGTACTCGGTGAGGCAGACGAAGAACACGTCGCGCTTCTCCCGGTCAAACCCGGTAAACGCGTCATCCACAAAAGCGCGGGTCAACTGACGTGCGCGATCGGGGCGGAAGTTGAAGAACACGACCGCGTCGCCGTCCTTCACGCCGCGAGGGTCAAGGGCACCCGGCACCACGAACTCATCGGTGACGCCGTCAGCATAGGAGCGCTCCATGAACTCGACACCAGTCGCAGCGTCGGTTGTCGGGGTGGCGCCAACGATGGCGTCGTAGGCCTTCGCCACGCGCTCCCAACGGTTGTCGCGATCCATGGCATAGTAGCGGCCCTCGATCGTCGCAATCTTGATGTCGCATGTCTCGTCGACCAAGCCGTCGATGATGGCTTGGAGCTCGGCGATGTATCTCGCGCCGCTGGAGGGAGCAACGTCACGACCGTCCATGAAGCAATGGACGCGGATGCAGGGCACTCCTGCCTGCTTTGCCATGCGGATAAGAGCAAACAGGTGGGCGTTGCTCGAATGGACGCCACCGTCGGACAAAAGACCCATGAGATGGAGGGCGGCACCAGGTTGGCAAGCCTTCGCGCATGCCTCGAGGAGTACGGGGTTTTTCGCCAAGGAGCCATCCTCGCACGCAAGGTTGATACGGGTAAGCTCTTGGAACACGACACGACCGGCACCGATATTGAGATGGCCGACCTCGGAATTGCCCATCTGGCCCTCAGGCAAACCCACCGCCAAGCCAGATGCGGACAGTGCGGTATGGGGGCGATAGTTCAAAACGTTGTCGAGGCAGGGTTTCTCCGCCTGGGAAATGGCATTTCCAGGACCCTCTTCGGCCAAACCGTAGCCATCCATGATGATGAGGGCTGCAGGCAGGTTCAGTTTCGTGGTACTCACAAGGAACTCTTTTCAACAAGATTATGGGACACGCTTATGGGACGCGCCAAGAACGTGGGGGGATAGATTCTATCGCAACAGGGTGGACCGAATCAAACAAAAACGAAAAGGGAGGAAGACCTCCTGCATGGATTGACATGAAGAAGGTCTTCCCTGATGAGAAGGTTGATTAGAGGCATGCCTTGATAAGCTCGACAAAAGAGTCGGCCTTGAGGGCAGCACCTCCGATAAGGCCGCCGTCGATATCGGGTTGAGCGATAAGGCGCTCGACGTTACCAGGATTCATGGAGCCGCCGTACAACACCCGCATATTCTCAGCAAACGCATCGCCATAGATATCGGCTACCGTAGCGCGAATGGCCGCACAAACCTCTTGGGCCTGCTCTGGCGTGGCGGTACGACCCGTGCCGATGGCCCAGATGGGCTCGTAGGCAATAACGACCTTGGCGGCACGTGCGGCATCGATACCGGCGAGCGCGGCTCGGACCTGAGCGCACACATATTCCTCGGTGTTGCCCTCGTCACGAACGGCAAGGCTCTCGCCAACGCAGATGATAGGCGCAATCTTGCCCTCGATCAGGGCCTTTGCTTTGCGGTTGACATCCTCGTTGGTCTCCCCGAACAACGTACGTCGCTCAGAGTGGCCGATGATGCAATAGGTGCATCCAATCTCGGCAAGCATGGGGACGGAGGTCTCGCCCGTATAGGCGCCGGACTCCTCCCAATAGACGTTTTGGGCGCCAACGTTGACCGGCATGTTGTCGAACTCGAAGACGTTCCACACGCCCTTGAGGTCGATGGTGGGCGGGCAGACAAGGATGTCGACCTTGTCCTCCCAATCCTTCTCGATGTTGTAGGAGATATGCTGGGCCAAGACCACGGCCTCGCCATAGGTCTTGTTCATCTTCCAATTACCAGCCATAAGCGGTTTTCGAGCCATATGCCATCCTTTCATCATCTATCGCCACCGAGGCGAAGCGGCATACTCAAAAGCGGTTGGACCCCATCGCGTCCACGCCGCGGTTTACGGGCAGACCCCATCGCGTCCACACCGCGGTTTCAAACTACTTCAACGCCTCAACACCCGGCAAGGCCTCGCCTTGGACAAGCTCCATGGAGGCACCGCCACCAGTGCTGATAAAGGTCATCTGGGGACCGAGGTCGTACTTGTTGACCGCAGCAACGGAATCTCCGCCGCCGATAACGGTCTGGGCAGAGGTGTTCGCTGCAACAGCAAGCGCTATGGCCTTGGTGCCCGCCTCGAAGCTCGGCATCTCGAACACACCCATGGGACCGTTCCAGAAAACGGTCTTTGCGCCTGCGATGACCTCGGCATAGGCCTTGACGGACTCAGGTCCGATATCGAGACCCATCATGTCCTCAGGGATAGCGTCGACACTGACCGTTTTGACCTCGGCATCGTTGGCGAAGCGGTCAGCAACGACCACGTCGGTGGGAATGAGCAACTTGACGCCGAGACGCTTTGCCTTCTCCATCATCTCGCCGGCGCGTTCGACCCAATCATGCTCCATGAGGGAGGTACCCACAGCAAATCCTTGGGCACCAAGGAACGTAAAGCACATGCCACCGCCGATGAGCAGGGCGTCGACCTTGTCAAGCAGGGCGTCGATGACCTTGATCTTGTCGGAGACCTTAGAGCCGCCCAAGATGGCGACGAAGGGGCGCTCAGGGTTGTTAAGCATTCCCGTGATGGTTTCGACCTCCCTCTTCATGAGATAGCCCGCATAGGCAGGAAGCAGGGAGGCAACGCCGGCCGTGGAGGCATGGGCGCGATGTGCCGCACCGAAGGCGTCGTTGACATAGGCCTCGGCTAGCTCGGCGAGCTCGGCGCAAAACTCCGGATCGTTTTTCTTCTCGCGCTTGTCGAAGCGGAGGTTCTCCAACAGGAGGATCTCACCGTCAGCCAATCCCATAGCCTGGGCTTTTGCGGTCTCACCCACCGTCTCGGGGCAAAAGGACACCGGCGCATCCACGACGGTGGACAGGTAGGCGGCGACAGGCTTGAGGGAGTACTTCTCCTCATAGCCCTCACCGGATGGACGGCCGAGGTGGCTCATGAGGATGACGCGCGCACCCCCTCCGACCAACTTGTTGATGGTGGGAAGCGCGGCGCGGATACGCGTATCGTCGGTAACGGTCTCGCCGTCCAAGGGGACGTTGAAGTCGACGCGGACGAGAACGCGCTTGCCGGCGGCATCAAGCTCGTCGATGGTGTTGAGCTTGGAGGTGGTTTCTGCCATGGTGCAGCTCCTATTTTGATGAAACGTTGTAGGCCCAGGCTCTAGACCCGGGTTATAGGCCCAGGTTGCAGGCCCGGGTTGCAGGCCCGGGTTGCAGGCCCGAGTTGCGACCCCAGGTTATAAGTCTAAGCCGTAGGCCTGGATTGAAGGCTCAAACAAACGTGCCGCCTCGATGGCGGCACGCGGTGTTCGAACTTTAGAGCATGATCTTTGCAAGATCCTTGACGCGGTTGGAATAACCCCACTCGTTGTCGTACCAAGCGACACACTTCACAAGGTTGCCCTTGCCGCCGAGGACCTGGGTCAGGCCGCCGTCGAAGATGCAGGAGTGGTCGTTGTGGATGACGTCGGAGGACACGATCGGGTCCTCGGTATACTCAAGGATGCCCTTGAGGTTGCTGTTCGCGGCAGCACGCATGGCGGAGTTGACCTCCTCGACGGTGACCTCGCGCTCAAGCTCGACCGTGAGGTCAACCATGGAACCGTCTGCGACGGGAACGCGGGTGGCAAAGCCGTCGAGCTTGCCTTTGAGCTCAGGGAGGACCAAGGACACGGCACGCGCGGCACCAGTGGTGGTGGGAATGATGTTTTGGGCTGCAGCACGGGCGCGGCGCAGGTCCTTGTGCGGAAGGTCGAGAATCTTTTGGTCGTTGGTGTAGGCGTGGATGGTGTTCATCATGCCGCGCTTGATACCGAAGTTCTCGAGCAGGACCTTGGCGAACGGCGCCAGGCAATTGGTGGTACAGGAAGCGTTGGAGACGATATGGTGCTCGTCCTTGTTGTAAAGATGGTCGTTGACGCCCATGACGATGGTGATGTCCTCGCCCTTTGCCGGAGCAGTGATGAGAACCTTCTTGGCGCCCGCCTCGATGTGCCATGCGGCCTTTTCGCGGTCACGGAACACGCCGGTCGCCTCGATGACAAGGTCGACTCCCAAGTCTCCCCAAGGGCACTTCCTCGGGTCGCGCTCGGTCAAAGCGATAACCTTCTTGCCGTCAGCGACGAAACCGTCGTCTACGATCTTGACATCGTCGAAGCTGCGGCCGTGGACGGTATCGTACCTCATGAGGTGAGCCATGCACTCAAGCTTGGTGAGATCGTTAGCCGCGACGACCTCGATCTCGGGATCCTTTGCCATTGCACGGTAAACCAAACGGCCGATTCGGCCAAAACCGCTGATGCCAACCCTGATAGTCATCGTATCCCCTTTCGAAAAGACACTATGTGTGGTGGCGGCGCCCAAAAGCGACCGCGATCATGCTGAGTAGGGCAGACTGTACGACACAGTCAACTGGTCCCTTTGCGTCAAAAACGCACTAATCGCATGGCTGCATAATAATACTTTACCCCTCGATGTCTTGCGCCATCTCCATCATACGCCGCACACGGTGGTAAACGGCGGATTTCGACAGCGGAGGCACCGCATGGGCGCCGAGTTCCTTGAGGCTTTCATCTGGATAGGCGACCCGCAAGCGGATGAACTCCTGCAACGCGGGGGAAAGGTTCTCCAATCCGTACTTCTCCACGACCTTGCGGGCGGCAAACACCTGGTCAACCGCCGCATTGGAAGCCTTGCGCTGATTTGCCATGTCCGCGTTCGTTTGGCGATTCACCTCGTTGCGCACGCTCTTCATGACGCGGGCCTCCTCCATGCGCAAAGCACTGGAATGGGCGCCGCTGAAGGTGAGGAAGTCGACGATGTCTGCCCCGCTCTTGAGGTATACCGTGGTGGAATTGCGCCTTTGCATCATGCGTGCGCGAACCCCCTTGAGCTCCATGAGCCCGATGAGACCTTGGGCCAACTCCTCCGACTCCACCGTAATCTCGAAATGGGAGTCGCTCTTCGGGTCCGACACGAATCCCGATCCGAGGAACGCCCCGCGCAGGTATGCGCCAGCACAACAGTTCTTCTCCACGAGGTGGGGGCTTATCCCCAACTCGATGCCACCCTCGGCATTGAGAACACCCAGATCGGTTAAGGCCTCGGTCAATCCGGGCTGGCCGGGGATATCGACCAGGTAGTTCACGTTTTTGTGCAACACGCTTCGACGCATGACCAGGTTGGTACGAAGCTCATACATCCCGTGAAACAGGCGGGTGGCAAGACGGGCAACCGCCGCGACGTCGCTTGCAAACTCCAAGGAGAAGCGGCCGGCGCCCTCGAAGTGCAACGTGCCCTCGATGCGGACGAGAGCCGCCAGCACCGCCCGCTCGCAATGGGAGCACTCGGGGCTTACGTGGGTCATCTCCTCCTTGACGTCACTGGAAAACGACATGCTATATCTCCTCGTGTTGCGTGTCGCCCAACGCCGCCTCACGCAGCGCGTCGCCCAACGCCGCCTCACGCAGCGCG
>CAZOGL010000007.1:13572-34364 GCA_964579575.1 uncultured Eggerthellaceae bacterium
GTCGCCCAACGCCGCCTCACGCAGCGCGTCGCCCAACGCCGCCTCACGCAGCGCGGCACCCAACGCCGCCTCGCAATGCCAGGTCGGCATGTCCTTGCTGGAAAGATCCGCCACGATGACGCGTGTACCCCGCGCCTCGATGGCGCGCCGGTCCTCTTCCCCGAATGCCACGGATTCCGCCTCGGGGCACAATGTCACCCTCGTGCTCTTCTGGGTACATGGCACGCCGGCGGGCCAATGCACCAAGATCGCATCGATGCGGCCGTCCAAACCGTAGGAACAAAGCGCGTCATAGCAATCCCGCACGGACATACCCGCGGTCTCTCCCTGAGTATCCGCGATGGGACACACGAAAACCACCTTCGCGGAACTGTTGAGAATCGCCTCGACAATACCGGGAACAAGCAGGTTGACGATGATGCTGGTAAACAGGCTACCGGGACCCAACAAGATGACGTCAGCCTCTAAGAGGGCCTCAACGGCAGGTTGGTAAGCCAAGATCGCGCCGTTCCCTTGCGCGGCTACGTCCTCTTGCGTCTCGCCACTCCCTTGCAACCATACGCGCCTCAACGCCTCAGGCGCGTGACTTGCCTTCGATTGGCCGGCGATGACGGTCCTGTCGGAAAGCTCCGCCGAGAGGGAGATGGGGGACAAGGTCGAGGGATAGACGTGACCACGCGCGTCCAACAAACGCTCGCACAACGCGATAGCCTCCGGAAAGCTACCTGTCTGTTCCTCCAACGCGAACAACAACAAGTTGCCCAGCGCATGGTTGTCGGCAAAATCGAACCGACGACGAAACGCGCAGGTCATAGGGGCACTCTGATCGGTGGCCATGGCGGCCAGGCACTTACGGATATCCCCTGGCGGTGTGGCTCCTGCCACCTGGCGCAAGATACCCGTCGAGCCGCCGTCATCAGCCATAGCCACGACGCAAGACGTCTCGAAGCCCATGGACAACAACGTGCGGATGGATTTTGGCGCGCCGGTTCCGCCGCCAACGACAACACCTCTCATTTGCCCGCCAACTTCAGGTCGCGATGGGCGACGCTGACGCGATAGCCCTGGGACTTCAGATAATCTCCCGTGGCCTCGGCAAGGACGACGCTGCGATGTTGACCGCCCGTGCAACCCACGGCGATGGCGAGCTGTTGCTTGCCCTCGGAGACATAGCCAGGCATGACGACGTCGAGCAAGGCCTTCCACTTGGCAAGGAACTCCTCGGTCTCGCTGCGATACATGACGAAGTCCCTTACCGGCGCGTCGAGGCCGGTAAGGCGACGCAGACTCGGATCGTAATAGGGATTGGGCAAGAAGCGCACGTCAATGACAAGGTCGGCGTCGAGGGCCGCGCCGTGTTTGAACCCGAAGCTATATACCGAAACGGCAAGACCCTCCCGCTCCCCACCTGTCGCGAATATCTGGCGCAACGTGGAGCGGAGCTGTTGGGGCAACATGTTCGTCGTATCGATGACGTGGTGGGCGTTCTCGCGCAGGTTGAACAGGAGGCTGCGCTCCCGCTGGATGCCCTGGCCTATGGTCATGCCATCCTCGCAAAGCGGGTGGCGACGGCGACTGGACTTATAACGGGCGATGAGCTTCTCGTCATTGGCCTCGAGAAACACGATTTGGTAGCTCACGCCGTTTTCGCGCAACAGGCGCAACTGCTCGGTGAGGTCCTTGAAATACGTGCGGTTGCGCGCATCGCACACGACGGCGATATGGCTGTCCGCCCCGCGTTGGCCGGGGAGGTCGGTCAGACGGACGACCTCGCCGATAAGGCTGGAGGGAAGGTTGTCGATGCAGAAGTAACCCAAATCCTCGAACACATGCATCGCCTCGGTGCGGCCGGCGCCGCTCATGCCCGTCAGGATGACGAGCTGGGGCATGCGGGACAACACCTCGGGCTCGAGCACGTCGTTGGTCATGTCCTGCGCAAGCGTGGTGGTTTCCCTTGGCGTATCACCCATGGTTTTCGTCCTCTCCTAGCTCTTTTGCCTCGACGTTCTCATTATATTGCCGCAAGACGCGGTATAACTCGTTGGCCACCTCTTTCGGTAGGACTTTGGCCGCGAGGATGTCCTCCAAGGAGGCCGAGCGCAAATTCTTGAAACTCTTGAAGTGCCTCATGATCGCCTTTTTGCGCACAGGTCCCAACCCCGCGACATCATCAAGGATACTCGCAGTCATCCCGCGTCCTCGCAACTCGCGGTGGTAGGTAATCGCGAAGCGGTGTGCCTCATCGCGCACCTGCTTGACAAGATAGAGGCTGGCGCTGCCGCCGGGCAACACCACCGGTCCCTCTTCCTGCCAAGGGACGAACAACTCCTCGTCGCGCTTGGCAAGACCACAGATGGCTATGTCGTCGATGCCCATCTCCTTAAACATGTTGAGCGCCGCTGTCAGCTGGGGTTTGCCACCGTCAAGGATGATAAGGTCGGGTTTGGAACCGAACCGCTCGTCGGCCATGCGCTCTGGCGCGTAACGGCGGCTCATGACCTCAGCCATGCTCGCGAAGTCGTTCGCCTCGTCGAGAGGGGTCTTGATCTTGAAGCGACGGTATTGATTTTTGTCGGGCAAGCCGTTGGTGAACACGACCATGGAGGCAACGGTGTAGCTGCCATGTATCGTGGAGATATCGAAGCATTCGATGCGCAAGGGCGGGCCGTCCAAGGCAAGGGCGCTCTCAAGTTGGAGCAGGGCGTTGTTGACGCGCTTGTCGTCGAAGTTGGAACGGACCTTGTACCGCATGAGCGCATGTTTGGCGTTGGTCTCCGCCATGGCGAGCAGGTCGGCCTTCTCCCCCTTTTGCGGCGCGACAAGACGCACGCGGGCACCGTGGACGTTGCCTAGCTTCTCGGTAAGCCACTCCCCCATGGCGTCCGCGTCCTCGGGTATCTCTTGGACGACGACCTCCCGAGGGATGCTGGTGGTCGTGGCGTAGTAGCGCAACAAGAAGTTGTGGAGCAGGTCCTCATCAGGCACGTCGAGACCACGGTTGAGAATGAACTCGTTGGAGTTGATGACCCTGCCCTCGCGGACTTGGAGTACCTGCACGCCAGCGATGCCGAACTCGCGAAACACGCCGATGACGTCGGCGTTGAGATTGCGGGAGGAGACCACATGTTGGCGCATGGACAAGGAGTTGATCGTGTCGATGCGCGCCTTGATCCGACCCGCGCGCTCGAAGTCGAGCTCGGCGGCAGCATCCTGCATCTCCGCGGAGAGCTCGTCGAGGAACTCGGTATGGTTGCCGGCAAGGAAGCGCTCAATGCGCTTGACATTGCGGCCGTAGTCTTGGGGGGTTATCTGGCCGCAGCACGCGCCCGGTCCCAATCCCACGTGGCAATCGAAGCAGGGACGCACCGTACCATCGCTGGTCAGGAAGGGGTTGGCGTCGCCCTTTTGAAGGCGGCGGTTCATCTGGCGCCAGTCGGCACACCCCGCACTGCAAAGGGGAACCACCTTGCGGGCGATGTCCACCATCTCGCGTGCGGCACGGCTATCGGTGAAGGGACCGAAGTAGCGCGTGTCTTGGCGGTGCTTCTCGCGCGTGTACTTGATGGCGGGGAAAACGTCGCCGCGCGTAATCGCGATGAAGGGGTAGGTCTTGTCGTCCTTGAAGTCCGCGTTGAAGAAAGGGGCATGCTGGTTGATGAGAGAATGCTCAAGAACCAAGGCCTCGTGCTCATTCTCCACGACGATATAGTCGAAGGAGTCAATCTGGTCCACAAGAAGGGGTATCTTCGCACGATCGTCTTGGAAGTTGACATATTGGCGCATGCGGGCGCGCAATTGCTTGGCCTTGCCAACGTAGATGACCGTCCCGGACGCGTCTTTCCAAAGGTAGACGCCGGGCAAGGCGGGAACATGGTCGAGCTCGCGCTTGATACGCGCAATCTTTTCCTCGGAGCCCTCTTGTGTGCTCCCCCGGTCTTGGTTTTTGTCGTCGCCGTGTTTCATGGGAAGAGTATACGACAAGCAAAGGGGGCCATGGGCCCAGCCGTGGGGTCTAGCCGCGGGCCCAGTCGGTCTCGTCGCAGTCATGGGTCCAACCGTGGGTTCCGCCAGCCTCGTCGCAGTCGCAAGCTCAGCCGTGGGTTCCGCCAGCCTCATCGCAGTCGCGAGCTCAGCCGTGGGCCCAGTCGCGAGTCCAACCGTGGGTCCTTGGACCCACGCAAAAAGCTGAAGGAGCGTCAGGGTCCCCAAAAATGAAGCGGGCCAGGAAGTTCCCGGCCCGCTCGCATTCGAGATGGTGCCCCCAACGGGAATCGAACCCGTCTCTCAGCCTTGAAAGGGCCGTGTCCTAACCGATAGACTATGGGGACAGCTGTAAACAGCCATGACATTATCGCAAAGCAAAGACGCATTCGCAAGATAAAAATCGGGAGAAACCTATTTGATCTTCGTCTTGTACTCAACTGGATCTCGAGGTGTGCGAGGACCGACCTTGCCCCGGCCTTCGTAATAGTGCTGCAAGACCGGACCAGCAGCGCCAAGGACGATGGTGATAGCGAACCCCAAAATGATGACGACTACTGTCGCCACCGATCGAACAGGCCCCGTCATCGTATCGAGGAGCACGGCGACGATAGCCATGATGGCCGTGATGGCATACAGCACGAGCACGGTAGCCCGATGGCTTAGCCCCACGCGCAACAGGCGGTGGTGGATGTGGTTCAAGTCGGGCTCGCCGATGGACTTGTGACTCAAGAGGCGCCGGACGATGGCGGAGGCGGTGTCGATGACGGGGACGCCAGCGATGATGATTGGCACGACGAGCACCACCACCGAGGACATGCGAGCGACACCGGCCAAGGATATGATTCCGAGCATGAGACCAAGGAAGTGGGACCCGGAATCGCCCATGAAGATGCTTGCCGGGTTGAAGTTATAGCGCAAAAACCCGAGACATGACGCAAGCAGGCAAACACACACGCAGGCAAGGGTGACCGTGCCACGCTCCAACACCAAGAACATGAGGGCAATCGAGCAGATTGCGACGATGCCGGCGGCTAGCCCGTCGAGACCGTCGATCAGGTTGATGATGTTGACGAAGATGACGAGGTAGAGCACGGTCAGGGGGATATCGAGGATGCCGAGGTCGATGAACCCGCACCCGAACAGATACACCGACCCGATAGACACGCCCGAGAACGCGACGACGGTCGCCGCCACGATTTGGAACAGAAACTTCACACCGGCATGGATTTGGTTGATATCGTCCACAAGACCCAAGATGAACATGCAGGTCACACCCACAAACAGCAAAGGATAGTTCAGGGATTGGAGGTAGTAGGTGTTGTGGATGTCCCAACCCCAGTAGTTCGTTCCCACGTACAACAAGGCGAGACCGACCATGAAGCCGCAGTACAGACCGATGCCACCGCACCGGGGAACCGGCTCCTTGTTGACCCGGCGGTTGCTGGGGTAATCGACGGCGCCGAGAACGAATGCGATACGCTTGGAGACGGGAACCATCACCAAGGTGACGACAACCGTGACCACGAATACGATGATCGCTTGTAAGATCGCGCTCATGCAACCTTTTCTCTCTAAGACCCCCGGAAGCGCCCTTGAGAAGGCTCACTCCCGCTTGTTGGGACCCGCTAAACGCGAGTCCAACTAGGGAATTATACCCGATACTGAGATAGCGTGCATTTTCCCTTCGGCGTGCGCACGTGGCACGCACGTGGCGTACACGTGACACGCACATCTGCATCGTCCTCAGAAGCGCACTTGGCGCACACTCGGCGCATACGTAACGCGCACGTGGCACGCACTCATCGCATACGTGACACACACGCCAGAAGCGGGTCTAAAAGCTAGCCTAGAAGCGGGCGGACTCTCCGAAGGACCAGCGTGGCTCGACAATCGCCTTGCGCACCGCGACAAGGGTCCGCTCCTCCCCGTTTTCCGCGAGGTACTCAAGCATTCCTTCCAAGATCGCCATAGTGTCAGGGTGCATCTTCACGATTTTGCGGTTCTTCAGGAAATACTCCAACGGGCTTCGATCGGTGTACGCGTCTCCTTGGTATACCTTGCATGCGGCGACACGGTCGCAAAACATCTCCACGATGTAGCGGGTAGGCATGGGGGCCGCCGTGACGGGCTCCCCCGTTCGACGATCGGGTACGGCATCAAGCCAATATTCGAAGTGGTGGCGATTGCGCCCCTTGTGGTGGAGCCACGCCTCGGTGAATCCTCGGAAATCACGCTCCGCGGCGTTGGGGCTGCGGGTACCTTGGTAGAAGCGCGCCCCAGTCATAAACTCGGTGGGAGTGTATTTCGAAAAGTCGTGGACAAGCCCTTGGCGATACAGACCCACGCGAAAGCAAAGCTGCATGACCAGCAGTTTGTGCTTGGTTATCGTCACCATATGGCCTTTGAAGTTAGCCCAAGTGACCGGCGGCAGACCCGATTGATCCGTGCCTGCCTGATTCGCGTCCGCCTGGTTCGCGCTCGCCTGGTTCGCGTCTAACTGACCCTCGCCCATCTGATCCGTACCTGCCTGATCCACGTTTACTCCCCTCGACTTTTGCCAAACAGGGTACCACGGAGAGGATATGAGCGGAGGTGGTGAAATCCCGCCGACCAGAGAGCGGATGCGGACGGGGGTGGTGAAATCCCGTCGACCAGAGAGCGGATGCGGACGGGGGTGGTGAAATCCCGTCGACCAGAGAGCGGATGCGGACGGGGGTGGTGAAATCCCGTCGATCTCCCGTTAACCTCTCGTCGACGTATTTTGTTTCTAACTGTTTAAAAAAACGAATCGGGGCGTTTTCATTTCTGTTTCAACCTATTATCAAACTCAGGTTTAATGTCTAACCCAAACACGGGAGGTCCCAATGAGTTATGTAGAGCGCGTCCTAGAGGACGTCAAGGCAAAGAATGCCGAGCAGCCTCTGTTTATCCAGGCTGCCACCGAGATTCTTACCACCCTTGAGCCGGTCGTCGAGGCTCACCCCGAGTATGAGAAAGCTGCTCTTCTCGAGCGCTTCGTCGAGCCCGAGCGCATCATCCAATTCCGCGTCCCTTGGATCGACGATGAGGGCAATGTCCAGGTCAACCGCGGCTATCGCGTCGAGTTCAACTCCGCCATCGGCCCCTACAAGGGCGGCCTGCGCTTCAACCCCACCGTCAACCTCGGCATGCTGAAGTTCCTCGGCTTTGAGCAGGTCCTCAAGAACTCCCTGACCACCCTCCCCATGGGCGGCGGCAAGGGCGGTTCCGACTTCGACCCCAAGGGCAAGTCCAACAACGAAATCATGCGCTTTTGCCAATCCTTCATGACCGAGCTTTCCCGCCACATCGGCCCTGACACCGACGTCCCTGCTGGTGACCTTGGCGTAGGCGGCCGTGAGGTTGCTTACATGTTCGGCCAGTACAAGCGTCTGCGCAACGAGTTCACCGGTACGCTGACCGGCAAGGGCCTCTCTTTCGGTGGTTCCCTCGCCCGTACCGAGGCAACCGGTTACGGCCTCGTCTACATGGTCAACGAGCACCTCAAGTGCACCGGCGACTCCTTCGAGGGCAAGACTGTCGTCGTCCACGGCTCCGGCAACGTCGCCATCTACGCAGTTCAAAAGGTCGAGCAGCTCGGAGGCAAGGCGATCGCTGTCTCCGACACCAAGGGCTATGTCCGCGACGACGAGGGCATCGACGTTGCAGCGCTCGAGGAAATCTACAACCGCAAGCGCTCCGGCAACGACAAGGGCGTCTCCCTTGCCCTGTATCCTGAGCTCACCGGCCGCGGCACCTACACCGCCGGTGAGGGTCGTGCCGTTTGGGCAATTCCCTGCGACATCGCCCTTCCCTGCGCTCGCGAGAACACGCTGCTTCTCGAGGATGCCAAGGCTTTGGTCGCCAATGGCTGCAAGATCGTCGGCGAGGGCGCAAACATGCCCACCACGCTCGAGGCAACCGAGTACCTGCAGAAGAACGGCGTCGTGTTCTTCCCCGGCAAGGCTGCAAACGCCGGCGGCGTTGCAACGTCTGGTCTCGAGATGTCCCAAAACGCCGAGCACCTGTCTTGGACCTTCGAGGAGGTCGACGCAAAGCTCGAGGGCATCATGAAGAACATCTACCATGCATGCGACGACGCTGCCAAGCGTTATGGTCGCGAGGGTGACTTCGTTGCTGGCGCCAACATCGCTGGCTTCGAGAAGGTTGCCGACGCCATGATGGCTCAGGGTGTCGTCTAAGAGACAAACGTCGCCTCAAAGGCAAATTCACATCGATTGCGAAAGGGGGTCCTGCGGTCAGCGGGACCTCCTTTTAATATGAGTAGGAACGAACTGGGCATCTGTAAACAGGGTGCTACCTTTGGGCAGAATTTTATGTCCTGCCTATATCGTCTTTTCCCAGCGGGATCTCCCCTTTTTTTCTCTTTATGAGAGACGGCGCGAGGGACAGGAGAAGCACGAGGATGTAAGAGGCGGGCGCAATGGCGCAAGGGGAGCAATGAACCCAACGTCCTAGATACGACGACACAAGAGCCGCAAGAGACCCAACGTCCTAGATGCAACGACACAAGAGCCGCAAGAGACTTGGCGCCCTAGATGCGACGGGCAGACATGACGTGGTTCGGAGATACGACGACGGCGTCAATGGTGCCGACAAGGGACGTCTCCACAACGAAGGTGTCGCCGTTCCAATGGCTCTCGACCTCGCCGGTCGATCCCTGGGTGACGATCATGATATCGATACCTTCCGTACTAAGGAAGATGTTCTCATAGGGCCCGATGAGAACCACGATGTCAACGCCGGCGTTGCGAAGGTTGTCGACCCGCGCCTGGAGCTCCTTTGTCTCGATCGGTTGCTCGAGGCCAAGAACGCCGATCTTGTAGGATCCCTTGACATAAACGGTGCCCTCAGTGAAGACCCCGGGGTCTTTCGTGTAAATCGGCAAAACCGAGGCGTTCTTCTTGTTGTAAGAGGCGTAGGCCTGGCCGAGGTCGCGCTCGCTGCGATTCGCCTCCGCGACTTGTTTCATGAGGACTTGGAGCACAGAGAGGTCCTCGAACGACTTCTCCTTCGTCAGGTCAACTCCGTATTTGTCGGCAATCGACCCGGCAAGAATGAAATTGAGATTGTCTGACCCGAGGTCGATCTCCGCGTCTTTGAAGCCAGAAAGCCCTTCATCGGAGGCCTTTTGCGAAGCGACAAGCAACGGGTCGGTCGTGCCGTCGAACATAATGACGAGGTACTCCTCCATGGAGCCGGAAGCCACGTCGATGTCCGTTGCCGTGTAGTTCCAGTTGTGGCCGAGGTAGACATACAGGACGAGCACCGCTCCGCCAAGGGCGAAGAGGAGACAAAACAGAAGGAGTGCGAGCTTGTTCCTGACTTCCTGCTTCATAGTAAGCCTAGTGTACCCGACCCGCCATCATTCGAATGTGTGTTATTTCTGAAGCACTCTTGCGAGGAATTGGCCCGTATAGCTTTGTGCAACCTTGGCAACCTCCTCGGGCGTACCCTTCGCGATGACGGTGCCACCGCGCTCACCGCCCTCGGGACCGAGGTCGATGATGTGGTCAGCGCTTTTGATGACGTCAAGGTTGTGCTCGATGACAAGCACGGTGTTGCCCGCTTCCACAAGACGTTGCAACACCTCCAACAGTTGGCGCACATCTTCAAAATGGAGGCCGGTCGTGGGCTCGTCAAGGACATAGAAGGTCTTCCCCTTGGAAAGGCGCTGGAGTTCGCTTGACAACTTCACGCGTTGGGCCTCGCCGCCAGACAGCGTGGTCGCAGGTTGGCCGAGGCGCAGATACCCCAAACCGACATCGTGGAGGGTGGCAAGCTTGCGCTTGATGCCAGGGATGTTTTTGAAGAACTCCAAGGCGTCGTCGACAGTCATCTCAAGGACGTCTGCGATGTTCTTGCCGCGATACCGCACTTGGAGCGTCTCGCGGTTGTAGCGGGAACCACCGCACACCTCGCAAGGGACGTAGACGTCGGGAAGGAAGTGCATCTCGATCTTGAGCTGGCCATCGCCCTTACACGCCTCACACCGCCCGCCGCTGACGTTGAAGCTGAAACGACCGGGACCGTAGCCGTGGGCCTTGGAGTCTTGGGTCGAGGCGAACAGCGCGCGGATATCGTCCCAAAGACCGATGTAGGTCGCGGGGTTGGAACGGGGGGTACGACCGATGGGGCTTTGGTCTATGTTGATAATCTTGTCGAAACACTCGAGACCGGTGATCTTGTCATAGGCGCCACAACGACGATGGGCGTGGTTGAGCCTGTTTGCCAAGGCAGGGGCAAGGGTATCGGTGACAAGGCTCGACTTGCCTGAGCCGGAAACGCCGGTCACGACGGTGAGCGTCCCGATAGGAATATCGATCGAGACATCCTTCAGGTTGTTCTCCCTCGCGCCGGTCATGGTGACATACCCGCGCCCGGGATGGCGCCGGTTGGAGGGCACCTCGATCTTGCGACGACCGGAAAGGTAATCGGCGGTCAGGGAGTTTTTCGCCTTCATGATCTTGGCGGGTGTTCCTGCCGCGACCACGTTGCCGCCCATCTCCCCCGCTCCCGGGCCCATGTCGATGACGAAGTCGGCGCTGCGAATCGTGTCCTCATCGTGCTCGACGACGACGACCGTGTTGCCCATGTCGCGCAGATGCTCAAGGGTCGCGATGAGGCGCTCGTTGTCGCGCTGGTGGAGACCGATGGAAGGCTCGTCGAGGATGTAAAGAACCCCCATGAGACCGGCACCGATCTGGGTTGCAAGGCGGATACGTTGCGCCTCGCCGCCTGACAACGTAGCGGTGGCGCGTTCAAGGGTCAGATAGTCAAGACCCACGTCAACGAGGAAACGCAAACGGGCGCGAATCTCTTTGACAATCGGATTAGCAATCTGGCCAGCCGCTCCCTCAAAGACAAGCCCGTCGAAGAACGCGAGGGATTCCGCCGCGCTCATCTCGCACACCTCGTGGATAGACTTCTCCCCGACGGTAACAGCGAGGATCTCGGGCTTCAAGCGCTTGCCGCCGCAGGTTGCGCAGGGAATCGTCGCGAAGTACGCACCGAGCTTCTCCCTTTGCCTGTCCGATTGGGCCTCAGAGTAGCGTTGGCGGACCGCGGCAAGGATGCCCGGCCACTCGATGTACCAATAGGTCTCGCGATGGTCCACTGTGACGTAGTCGACACGAATCTTCTCCTTGCCAAGGCCATGCATGAGGCCCTTTTGAGCCTTCTTGGGCATATCCTCCCACGGTGTGTCCTCGTCAGTTCCAAGGTGGCGTGCCACGGCGCGAAGGACCTGGGGGTAGTAGTTACCGCTCTTGAAAGGCGCCACAACACCCTCGTTCAAGGTCAACGAGGGATCGGGGATGACCAAAGAGGAGTCCACCTCGTCACGGCTGCCGATACCAGAACAATCGGGACAGGCGCCATAAGGCGCGTTGAAACTGAAGTCGCGGGGTTGGAGCTCATCAATGGAGTGTCCGTGCTCAGGACAAGCCAACGCCAAGCTGAACAGGTGCTCATCCTTGGCAAGGCCACCCTTGGCACCGGAAGACACTGTCGACTCGGTCACATCGGCATTCTTAGCACCCTTTTTGACAATCTGCACAAGGACGCGGCCGTCCGCAAGGCTGGTAGCGACCTCCACCGCCTCGGCGATGCGTCCGAGTTGGCCACTTTTAAGAGCAACGCGGTCGACGACAACGTCGATGAAGTGCTTGATCTTCTTGTCAAGCTTTATGGGCTCGCCTTCGAGACGCACGATCTTGCCATCGATGCGGACACGGCTGAAACCGTCCTTCATCAAATCCTCGAAGAGCTTCGTGAACTCGCCTTTGCGACCCGATATCACGGGAGCCATGATGATTGCGCGCGTGGAGCCGTCCTCCTCGCCGAGGGCCAGAACCGCATCCGCTACCTGGTCTGTCGTCTGGTGAGAGATCGGACGGCCACATTCGGGACAATGGGGCGTACCAACGCGGGCAAACAGCAAACGCAGGTAGTCATAAATCTCGGTGGTCGTGCCAACCGTGGAACGGGGATTGCGACTCGTGGTCTTTTGGTCGATGGAGACTGCCGGGGAAAGTCCGTCGATGCTGTCGAGGTCTGGTTTGCTCATCTGTCCGAGGAACATGCGCGCATAGCTGGAGAGGCTCTCCACGTAACGGCGCTGACCCTCGGCATACATGGTATCGAACGCCAAACTCGACTTGCCCGAGCCGGAAAGGCCGGTGATGACGACGAGCTTGTCGCGGGGAATCGTCACGTCAACGTTCTTGAGGTTATGCTCGCGAGCACCTCGGATGACGATCTCTTTTTGCCCCATGTTCAAAATCCCCTCTGTCCGCAAAAGGTGTTTGTGTACAACCGTATCAGTGTAGCGGAGTTACAACGGAATTGCGAACCGACGGGCGGACGGGCAAGTCCTTCACGACAAGATTGTGCCTATGTCAACGACGAGGGGCTCTATGCCTGTGACAACCGATGGATTGGCAAGTCCTTCGCGACAAGCCTACTCCGCCCGAGGATGGGCATCGCGGTGGGCGTTGAGAAGACGCGCCACGTCAAGGTGGGTATAAATTTGGGTCGTGGAAAGCTCGGCATGACCCAACAGCTCTTGGACCGTGCGCAAATCGGCACCGCCCGCAAGCATGTCGGTAGCGAAGCTGTGGCGCAAGGAGTGGGGTGTGATATCGTCGGGCAACCCCGCGAGGGCAACCGTCTCCTTGAACATCTTGCGAATCACATCCGCACTCATCCCACGCCCGCGATTGGAGATGAAAAACAGGGGCGAGTCGAGGTCGCCGAGCAACGCCGGGCGTACGATTTGTGCATAGGCGCGCATGGCAGCAATCGCCTTGTCGTATAAGACGACGATGCGCTCCTTTGAGCCCTTGCCGAAGACGCGGGCCGATCCACCGTCGAAATCCACTCCCGCACACGTCAAGGAGGCAACTTCGGCAATTCTGCATCCGGATGCGTACATGAACTCGAGTATCGCCTGGTCGCGCAAGTCCTCATTGGTTTGCTCGCGAGCATTTCCCGCAAGGTCAGTGGCCCCATGGACCGAAAGCAGAGCATCGATCTCGTCGGAGCGCAACGTGCGAGGCAGCCTTTTTGCCTTCTTGGGACTCGTGACCTCCTTGGCGGGGTTTGTCTCGGTATAGTCGCAAAGCTCCGCCCACCGATAGAACGAACGGATCGCGCTCAGATGGCGACCGATAGTCGTGTTCTCATAGTCTTGGTCGCTCAGGTAGGCGAGGTAGTGGCGGATGTCACGGCGCTTCGCATCGAACAGGTCCACCTCGTTGTCCGCCATCCACTCGACATAGGCGAACAGGTCGGTGCGGTAGGCACGCACCGAGTGCTCGGACGCGTTCCGCTCATAACGCATGGAGGAACAAAACTCCTCGATTATCCGGTATGCCTTCCCTCCGTCGACCATGGGATATCACTGCACCGTCAAACCGCATTCGGCAAGGGCAGCCACATAACCCTCAAGGGCCTCCGCGCCGCGTTTCGCGTATGCCTCGTAGCGCTGTTGCTTTTGGCGGATATGTCTATCGAGGGGAACCATCATGCCGAAATTCACATGGGACGGTTGGTAGTCGACGGTCCCAACATCCGTCGCATACGCCAAGAGCGCGCCGAACACCGTCTCTTGGGGCAATGCCGGCGCCTCGACGCCGCGGGCCAGTGCAGCAACCGACAACGCGACATGAAGGCCTGAGCGAATAGCCTCGACATAGCCCTCCGTACCCGAAAGCTGACCTGCGACGAACACCGGCGCCACGCATCCCGCGTCCGCGGCACACCCAAGGCGAAGGGTGGGGTCAAGCAAGCTCGGGGCATCGATGAAGGTGTTTCGATGCATGACGCCGTAACGAGCGAACTCGGCGTTCTCCAAACCGGGGATCGTGCGAAACACGCGACGCTGCTCGGGAAAGGTCAGATTGGTTTGGAACCCGACCAGGTTGTAACAAAGGCCATGGGCATCCTCGGCACGCAGCTGCAACGCCGCCCAAGGACGATGCCCCGTGGCGGGGTCGATAAGGCCCACTGGCTTTAGCGGCCCAAAACGCGGCGCATCACGTCCCGCACGTGCAATCTCCTCGATAGGTTGGCAGGCCTGGAACAAATCCTTCGACTCGAAATCCCGGGCGATGACTCGGTCGGCTTGAAGGAGCGCATCAATGAACGCCTCGTACTCCTCCTTGTTGAAGGGGGCGTTGACATAGTCGCCCGCGCCCTCTTCGTAGCGACTTTGCCTGAACAGGCGCTCCATGTCGAGAGAATCGGCCATCACGATGGGGGCAGCCGCATCATAGAAGGCCAAATGGGCGCGTCCTGTGACGGCTCCGAGAGAGGCAGCGAGCGCATCGGAGGTAAGGGGGCCAGTGGCCAGGATGAGGGCATCCACGCCCACAGACTCTTCGACAACGTCGCCCGCCTCGCGCCGGACGAGGGTGATATGGGAATCGCGTTCGATCATCGAAGTGACGTCGCGGGCGAAATCCTCGCGATTCACCGCAAGGGCGCCACCCGCGGGCACGGCGTTTCGCAAAGCCGCCTCGAACACCTTCGAGCCAAGCGCCGTCAACTCCCCCTTGAGCATACCGGCAGCGCTGGAGGGCTTCGTGGATTTCAGGGAGTTGGAACACACCAACTCGGCGCAGGCGCCCGTCTTGTGAACCGCGGTCCCCTTCTCGGGACGCATCTCCACGAGCTCCACCTCGATACCACGGGCACCGAGTTGCAAGGCAGCCTCGCTACCCGCAAGCCCCGCACCAATCACCCTCGCTTTGAATCCCATATGCCGCGCTTTCTCATCCTGCAGCAACGCCTTATTTGACGCGTGCCGCATACCTCCCGTCGGGCAGACGCACTGCCAAACCTTCTCGCTCGTATTTTCCCATCTGGAAGGCTACCTGCGCAAGCGCATTGCCGAACTCGGACGAGGTATTCCCCACTAATGCGCACAACTCCTCCAAACTCGTAGGCCGGGCGGATATGGCAGCGAGCAAAGGATCGCGTAGCTGGGATGCGTCTGGAGGGCCGACCTTGTCCAAACCTCTCACCACCTCTTGCTTGAGACACCCATACACCGCAAAGAGAATGTCTTGGAAAGAGTCGTCGTCGACAACAGGCGTCGCACCCTGGTACAGCAGCCTGTTCGCCCCGCGGGAAGAGGCCGACGTGATCGCACCTGGCACCACGAGCACCTCCTTCGAGGCGTTCAGCGCCTCATCGGCCGTGGAGAAGGTTCCCGAGGGTAATCCCGCCTCCACGATCAGCGTGGCGCGTGCGAGACCTGCTATGAGGCGATTGCGCTCCCTGAAGGAATGAGGCAGGGCGGGATATCCCCACTCGTGCTCGGAAACCACCGCGCCATGGGTGTTGATGATTTGTTGGAACAGGTCATAGTTCTCCGCAGGGTATATCTGATCGCATCCTCCCCCGAGAAAGGCGACCGTCGGCGCACCTTCACGGAGAGCCGCGTAATGGGCCGCGCTGTCACACCCGCGTGCGCCCCCCGAGATGATGACGATGCCTGCACGCGCGGCAAGGGAGGCAAAACGCTTGGCACACTCCCGTCCGTACGGTGTCGCTTTGCGCGCCCCCACCACCGCCAAGCCCTCTTGCAAAGCACCAGGGTCTCCGATGCCGAAAAGACGCTTCGGGGGACGAGAGATGCAGCGCAACGCCTCAGGGTAACCCTCGTCCTCCGGGGAAATCTCGAAACGGGGTCCTTGAAGGCGTGGCCCTTGGTAGGAGGAGAATCCCGCCCTCTTGTGTGCGCGCCGCGCGGCACCCTCGCTCAATGCCGGACCCACCGGCACCTCGCGGGACACCGAGACCGAGGATGTCTCCAAACGCTCTTTGCTTCCGCACTGTCCGCTACCGCTCATGGATAATCTCCTCTCCCGTTATCGCTCATGGGCAAACCCCTCTCCCGTTATCGCTCATGGACAAGCCCCTCTCCGCCATCTCGCATGCGCAAGACCATGGCCTCACACAGGAACTCTTGGTGCACGCGCTCGCTTTGAGCCAGGTCAGCGATGGTTCGCGAGAGCGCAAGGGTGCGCATGATGGCGCGTCCGCTCAAGTGACTCGCGATGACCGACTCCTCGAAAAACCTCAAATCGTCCTCATCGATCCGACAACATTGTTTCAACCGCTCCGTGGGCCCGAGCCCTGCCTTGACGGGATAGCGCGCCTCGCGCCACGAACGAAACTCGCGGGCCGCAAGGACCCCTTCCCGCAACGATTGGGAGCTCGTTCCCGTTCCAGTACGCAGGACCTCTGCCGTCGAAAGGCGATTGACGCGCAGGTGGATGTCGATACGATCCATGATCGGACCGCCGATTCTGCTTTGATAGGTGTTGATTTGGGGGATGGTGCAACGACAGACATGCTCATCATCCCCATAGTATCCGCAAGGACAGGGGTTCGACGCAGCCACCAAAGCGAACCGCGCCGGGAAGCGACACGACCCGTCCGCTCGCGTCAAGATCACCTCACCGGACTCGAGAGGTTGACGAATACCCTGCAACACCGCAGAGCGAAACTCAGCCAACTCGTCGAGGAACAAAACCCCGTTGTGGGCCAAGGTCACCTCTCCCGGCCTCATAGGATTACCACCACCTACAAGACCTGGGAGGGTTGCCGAGTGGTGGGGCTTGCGGAAGGGTCTCACCCCGTTGAGAATCCCCTCGATAGGTTCCTTCGCAACGGAGTGTATGACCGCGGTCTCAATGCGCTCGCGCTCGTCAAGGGGCGGCAAGATCGAGGGAAGACGCGAGGCGAGCATGGTCTTGCCCGAACCAGGCGGTCCCATCATGAGCAGGCCATGCCCGCCCGCGGCAGCTACCTGTAGCGCCCGCTTCGCCACATCGTGTCCCGCTATGTCCTTGAAATCAGCCGTGGAAGTCTTTGGCGCCTTTGCCGCGCGCGCCTGTGGATCGAGCTCCTCTTGTCGAAAAGACGAGAGGGTCGCCACCCCGTAGGCATCCAACCCGTCGATCGCCACCAGTCCCTCGGCAAGAGGAGCGCATACGAAATCCTCTCCCAAGCTTCGCGCACAAAGGGCGTAGGCCAAAAGCCCCGGGACCGCACGCACCTCGCCGTCAAGAGACAACTCCCCCACTAACATCTTGTGCTCAACCATGGCAGGGTTTATCTGGCTTGTGGCGGCAAGCAAGGCCACCGCGATAGGCAAATCGAACCCCGACCCGCTCTTTTTTAGGGACCCGGGCGCGAGGTTGACGACGACCTTCTCCCTCGGCATGGAAAACCCACAAGCACGAGATGCCGCCCTGATTCGCTCGCACGCCTCCTTGATTGCGGCGTCGGGCATGCCGACAATATGGAAGCCTGGCAACCCTTGGGACACGACGACCTCGACCGTGACCGGCACCGCCTCCACGCCACGAAGCGTGGCTCCTCGCACGGCAAACCGCCCGTATCGTTGTGCCATGACCTCACACAACTCCCCACGCGTTGATGTGGTGTCGGACGAGGGCACGATCTGTTGCGATCACCAAGATCGCGATGATATCGAAGCGTATTGCGACCTCCGAGGTATCGTTGTCCCTGAGATATGCCGCTGCGATACGCTCGTAGCGCTTGCGCTTCTCCGGCCCCACCGCCTCCTCTGGCAAGCCGAGCTGCTCATCGGTACGGGTCTTCACCTCTACAAACACAATCGCCGTCTCGTTGCGCGCAATGATGTCCGCCTCACCGAACTCGCAGGTCCAGTTTCTCTCGAGGATGTCATAACCGCGTCGCTCGAGAAATCGTGCAGCGGCATCCTCACCGCGCCGTCCAATTTCATGATTGTGGCTTAGTTCCTTCTTCTCCTCGCCGCTTTGCTCAACCTTCTCATCAACGTTGCAATCGGTTGTTCCCGTCATGGGCCCCCACCTTCCTTTCCGCTCATCGGGATCTGGCAGCCTAATTTGGCTGTCCGCGATGATGGTAGGTTGGCGTTGTCAGGCAAAGCGGGTATCATCTGCGCGATTCTTGCCGCACTCCATCCCCGAACCGGCCAGATTTTTCACCCGTCATCTGTACGGCTTTTGTCCCTGTTTTGTCCGGTTTGCTCCCCAAGAGCCATCCCCAAAAACAACCGCCTTGTGCCCCATTTGTCTTCAAGCGGGGCAAACGAAAACAAGACGCGTCGATGCGTCAGTCGAAAACTTTGTGGAAAGGGGTCGGGTGGGCGTTGTTAAAAACTAAAACAGCGTCTCCTGCATGAGATTGGAGCAAAACGAAACACGGTGGTATGGCGTCAGACCATAGGTTTTGATTGCCTCGATATGGGCCGCGCTTCCATACCCCTTGCATCCATCCCACCCATATGCTGGATATTCCTTCGCAAGCTCGCACATAAGGTCGTCTCGGGCAACCTTTGCGACAATGGAAGCCGCAGCGATGCTGGCGCACTTTCCGTCGCCCTTGACGACATTGATTTCACGGGGATCCATGTGTAACGCGACGCCGTCCAAAAGGACAACATCGGGCACAACACCCAAAGCCTCAATCTCGCGAATCGCCTTTTGGAAGGCTGACACAAGGCACTTTCCGATTCCGCGCGTATCAATCTCAGCTGGTTGGATATAGACAACGGCACAAGCGAGAGCACAAGCGCGCACCTCCTCGGCGATACGTCGGCGCTCTACGGGCGTGACCTGCTTCGAGTCGTTGAGCCCAACGATGCGCACATCGGGAGGAAGCACGACGGCGCCAACCGCCAAGGGACCTGCAAGAGAACCGCGACCCACCTCATCAAGGCCGACGATGACACCTCCGCCACGCGTGGCTGCAAGCTCCTCTTGGTAGGCGAACATCCCCTCAAGGCGCGCGTTTTCCGCCGCCTCGGCCTGGATGCGTCTACGGGCAACCTGCAACGCTTGGACAACACCTTTGCGCGTATCGGCGACAAGAGAGCGCTCCAACGCCGCCAACTCGTCCGCGTCGGCAACTTGGAGCATCGCCTTGATCTCTGAAACCGTAGTTCCCATCTGTCGTCTTCCTCTCGCTCGTGAACCTTTCATAGGCTACCACAGGGCAAAGCGATTGGCCCCGTTGGACGAGGGACCACGCGCACCCGACCTAATAACACCCCGATGCAACAACGTAGCCACGCCCGCCCGACCCAAAACGGCATGCGCGCCCAACCCCAAGCAACATCCCGCCCGCAGGCATTAAAAAAACCGCCCCCGAAGAGGCGGTTTGCATTCCATTCGAAACACAAGGACTAGCGATAAGCCTTCTCCTTGATCTTGGCAGCCTTGCCAACCTTGTTGCGGAGGTAGTAAAGCTTCGCGCGCTTGACATCGCCGTGACGGACAACCTCGATCTTCTCAATCTTGGGAGAGTGGACCGGGAAGGTACGCTCAACACCGACAGAGAAGCTAATCTTGCGAACCGTGAAGGTCTCGCGGCAAGATGCACCGTGGCGACGGATAACAACACCCTGGAACACCTGGATACGCTCGCGGTTACCCTCGGTAATGCGATAGTGAACCTTAACCGTGTCACCGACGTGGAACTCGGCGACTTCCTTGATCTGCTGCTGCTCGATGGCGCGAATGATATCCATTTTCCGTTTCCTTCTTATATATATACCCACAATTACTTGTTAATCGCTTTGGACGCGATTTGATAGTGTACTGCAAAGTTTTGCGGCACGCAAGGGCAAATCCGCATGTTCTGGGCAAGTTTTTGGAAGCCCACCGCCACGCTCTCAGCGAAGAAAGTTACCGGGCTACGATAGCGCAAAGTCGCTCAATCGCATAGATGTATATCTTGGTTGCCTGTCGCAACAACGCCTCGCTGACCGCCTCGTCCGGACCGTGCATTCCTCCCGCCCATGCAGGCGTATCTTCCCAAGGCTTCTCGACGCCAAAACTCACCGCGCGGCTGAACTTACGGGCATAGGTGCCACCGCCCATGGTGAAGGGCTTGGCATCCTCCCCTGTCACCTCGTTGTACACATCGATAAGCGCCTTGACCTCGGGAGCGTCATGCCCCGCCAAGAACGGCTCCACCTCACTTATCACCGAAAGCTCGATGGCGTGCTCGGAGGCCTTTTCGCGAACCGTGCGCTCCAACGTCGCCACATCGGTGGTCGTCGGGAAGCGGGAATCCACCAAAAGGGTGAGGCGGCCTTCCTCCATGGCAATCACGGAGCCGACTGCGGTCAGGGCGCCAAAGTCGTCATCCTCACAATCGATGCCCCATCCCGTTGCGTGCCAGTCATCGATAAGCGCAATGGCGAACTGGAAAAACGTCGTCTCGATCTCCCCGACGAGATGCTCATCGAGAAGGTAGTGACACAGGATGCCGTTGGCGTTGACGCCGAGCTCGGGCGTACTTGCATGGGCGCTCTTGCCCGTAGCGTCGATGCGCACCAAGGTATCGCCCACACAACCAAGCTCACGCGCTTGGTCGTCCTCGACCGGGCTGACCGTGATACCCTCAGGTCGGGACAACGCCATCGGGTCCCTGTCCTGACCCAGACGTACAATCGCGCCCGCGACGCCGGGAACCGCGTTGGCCACCGTGCCGCCCCACAAGCTCACAAGGGAGGTCTCGCCGAGAGGAGCGCTTGAAATCTTCGCGCCCCACATGCCCTTCTCGCCATAGCACACCGGAAACTCGGCGTCGGGCGTGAACAGAAACGTCGGGTCCTCGTAGCGCTCGCGATAGTACGGCACATCACCCATGCCGTTTTCCTCGTTCGCGCCAAAGATAATGCGCACCGTCGCGGGAAGCATCTCCCCCCGCTCCTTCCAAAATCGCATGGCGTGGAGCGC
>CAZOGL010000007.1:34464-53057 GCA_964579575.1 uncultured Eggerthellaceae bacterium
CCCTCTCAGGCGCAACCCTCTCAGGCAGGTAATATCCACTCATCGGGTTCAGAGCCACTCCTTCAGCCTCGGCTAAAGCGACAAGCTCGGTCTCGTTGCGCCTATCCCTAAAGGAGATAACGAAGTGCAGACCCGCATCAGCCCCCTCGATGGCGAAATCCTCCAAAGCGGGAAGCCTGCTGGTTCGCAACGCCTCAAACAGCGCATCCCGCGTGCGTCGATAATGCGTCCGCAACTTGCTGACATGCCGTTCATATTCCCCGCTCTCGATGAAGCGCGCCAGGGTGAGTTGGTCGAGGGTGCCCACGGTGCAAGAGTAGAACCCGAGCTCCTCATGGAACCGTTTTGCCAAGGCAGGAGGCAAGACCATATACCCGAGACGATAGGCGGGACCAAGGCTTTTCGTGAACGTGTTCGTGTAGATGACACACCCTTGCGCGTCGATGCTTTGCAGCGAGGGGATGGGACGGCCCGCCAAACGAAATTCGCAATCGAAGTCGTCCTCCACGATCCAACGATCGGGGCGCTCGCTAGCCCAGGCGAGCAATTCGTAGCGCCTGCTGACTGGATAGACGCGCCCGGTGGGAAATTGGTGGGCTGGCATGATATGGAGCACGCTGGCACACGACTCCTCAAGCTCAGAGATAGACACACCCGCAGCGTCCATCTTGAGATAATCAAGCGCAACGTCGTTTCCTTGGTAGATCTTCGCAAGGCGCGGATACCCCGGGTTCTCGATGGCATAGCCCGCGTCGCGGCCGAGCAGTTGGACGATGAGCCCATAGAGGACCTGTGCACCGGCACCGATCACAATCTGGCTTGCCGAAACATCCATCCCGCGAAAGCCGCGCAAATAGGCGGCGATGGCCTCCCGCAAGCGCAGGCACCCCGCAGGACCCGTGGCCTCCACCAAGGACTCCTCGCTCTCGTCGGTCAACACGGTGCGCAAGGTGCGCGCCCACTGGACGTAAGGAAAAATCCCCGAGGCGACATGGGCTCCGGTCATATCGACCGTGAGACCATCAGTTTTTTTGGACACATAAGCGCCAACAGGACTTGTCGAGGTTTGTCGCGTCGGCCTTTGCGCATCGGTGACACCACGGGGAAACGCGCGACCCAACTCCACGCTCCCGCCCAAGTCGATCGCGTAGAACCCGCTTCGTTCCCGCGCTTCCACATAGCCTTCAGCCACAAGTTGACGATAGGCGCTCTCAACCGTGACCACGCCGACGCCGAGGTGCTCAGCGAGTTTTCGCTTGGGGGGAAGGCGGGAACCCGCCACGATGCGGCTGCAGACGATGTCGTCTTTGATGCAGCGGTACAGATACCCGTAACGCGTGTCATCCCCACGCGCGTCCATGTCGTAGGTCAGCACAAGATCTCCTCACCACAGAATTGATGCTGGTGTGATTGACAGTAATTGGTTTCTTGGATTTTGGCAATAACGAGCGAACTGATGGGTTCAATCATGAACGCACGCGGCGGCGAGTGCGCATCTTCGACACATATTGGAGATTGCGAAGTCGATCAAGCGCCTCTTCAAAGGACATGTTTTGGGCGCTGCAAAGGTTACGGACGACAACGCCGCCAACCTCGCCGAGGAACAGGCCCTCAAGCGGGGAGGAATCGTTAATCCCGTTACCATAGCGCGCGATGAGGGCAAGCAAGGCACCGACTGAGTAGGTGATGACGAATCGGGCATCCGGTGACAACTCCTCCCCCTCGTCGCAAAACACCCGCGTCCACATATGCTCGATGTACTCCTGCATCCGAAACGAGATCTTCTCGTACCCACCGCGTTTCATGAGCAAGGCGATATGACGGACTGGCACGCTCTGTTTGGAGAAAAGGTTCGGGATATGGCTCGCACCCGTAGCGAGGAGGAATAGGCGACCCGGCAGGTTTCCCTCGGTCACCAAATCGTTCTCAATCGCGGCGTCGACCAGATCGGACATGTCAACGAAGTGGTAGTAGAAGCTGCCGCGGTTGCATTTCGCCTCGGCAACGATCATGCTCACGGTGATCTCGCTGTATTGGTGTTCCTCTAAAAGCGTCCAAAACGCCTCTATGATGCGCTCCTCGATCTTCGGACCGGTTGCGTCCTTTCTCGGTCGAGCCACGAACCCACCTCCTCAACCTGGTTGTATCGCGAAACAGTATCGCCAAACAGTATCGCCAAATAGTATCGTTATATAGTCGTATAGAAAAGAAGAGGGCCCTGATAAACAGGGCCCTCAAGATAGCTTGGTTCTAGCTTAGTTGCGGCTGGAACGATGCTGATGCAAAGAACGATGCAGCAGCTGATAATCCTCATGGGTAGTCTTGCCATAACCCCACTCAGGGCAACGAATCTCCTTGCGGACCAACTTCTCCTCGGCCATTTTCTTTCTCCTTTTCTCGAATGCTATAGCACGTGCCAATCGCTTGGCACTAGCCAAAGTATAGCCTACTTTCCTCTCAACCCCTCCAAGAATTAAGATTATGCCCTTTAATTATACAATTTGTATAATTTCATTCCGCCCCAACCTCCGCCTATTGGCATCTACCTGCGCAAATACCTTCATCCCGAACACTCATCGAGTCCATCTCCTACCACCAAGAAATCGCGTGAGTTTCGTTTCCCCCACACCCAAAGAAACCCGAGTTGGTGCGCGCCAATGCGCGATGAAGTATCATGGGGACAACCATTACGCCCGCGCCCGTCTTACCCGAAGGAACCCATGCAAACCCTCTCCAGCCTGAACAACGCCTTGCTTTCCCAAATCGACCCCGACCTGGTCAAAGCAGCACGCGCGGCCCGAATCCAGACCGCCTTTGCCTGTGCCCTCATGGCTTCCATGGAAACCCCTGAGGCCGGGGCGTACATGTTGGAACACATCCAAGGGGTCTACGTGATGAGGGATGACGCACCGCGCAAATCAGGCAAAGTCCCCATCGTCTTGCGTATCTACAGCGACGACAGCGTTGTTCGTGCCGAGCTCGACGCGCGCCAGGAATGGATTCGTCTCCAACTCGCCCGACGCGGCATCCGCTACGACAAGATGATCATCCATGCCTCAAAATACGGCATGCGCAAGCGTCGCCCCTTTGCGCACTTCCTCGAAGACGTCAACGGGGAGTTGGCCACAGGCTCACAAGATGTAACCCGCCACAACCTCACTTCAACCGAGATTGAAACCCTCGCCTCAAAGGTGAAGGACCCCGAAACATCCGCAGCCTTGCGCTGTGCCATGGACGCCACCGCACAAAACGCCGCGTCTTCCCAAAACGGAACCTCGAAGAGAAACGGCGGCGGCGCCAACCCTATGGTGGAGAAGCTCGAAACGTTGAAGCGCGCCTTTTGCCTCACCTTTGGCGAGAGCGCAGATGTCGTGTTGGAGAAGATAAACGCGGCTTACCTTGTCCCTGTGACCCAAGGCGATGATGTTCCGCTGCGCTTTCAAAAGAACCGTTGCGTCCTGTTCAGCGCCGACCCCCACATCAAGACAATCATGGATGCCTACGATTCCCAAATTCGAAAATGTGCCTACCAACTGGGGCTGCGTATCTACGGTCGCATAGCCCTACGCACCACTCCCGAAGGTTTTGACGACAAGCAGGCCTTCCCTCCCCTGTCAGCCCCCGTTGTGGTAACCCTTGAAGCCAACGAGGAACGCAAATCCGAGAACCCCCGTCACTGAAACAGGTGCCGGGCGAACGTCGGACGAGCGTCAAGCGTATGCCAAACGGCGGCTCTCCATCTGTTGGATGTCGCGCGGTTGCTCGGCGCCCGTCCGCCCCAAGCCAAAGGCCGCGCGCAAAGTTACCGCCAAAGACCAAACGCCTACTCGACGCCTGCCTGCTCCAAATCGTATGGAGTGGTCTGGTAAACGTAGTAGTTCAACCAATTGGTATACAGAAGCTGGGCGTGAGCACGCCAAGTGGAAAGCGGTTGTTTGGTCGGGTCGTCGTCGGGATAGTAGTTCGCGGGAACCTGTATGTCGAGGCCTTTGGCAATGTCGCGGTCGTACTCGGCCTTGAGCGTATCGCGGTCATACTCGGGGTGGCCGAACACGAAGAAGCGACGGCTGTCGACGCTCTTTGCGATATAGACACCAGCCACATCCGACACGGCAACCAACTCAAGCTCGGGGTTCGCCTCGATATCCTCAGCGAGCACCTCGGTATAGCGTGAATGGGGTGCTTGGAACACGTCGTTGAACCCTCGAACGAGCGGGCTGTGCCTCTTGACAAGCGTGTGGTCAAACACCCCGAACATCTTCTTGTCGAGCACGTGCTTCGGCACCCCGTAGTGATAATAGATGCCAGCTTGGGCACCCCAGCAGATATGCAAGGTGGAATGGACGTTGGTACGGGACCACTCCATGATTCGGCACAGCTCGGGCCAATAATCCACGTCCTCGAAATCAAGAAGCTCCACCGGCGCGCCGGTGATGATCATACCGTCATAGTGGCGGTCCTTAACCTGCTCAAAGGTTCGATAGAACGTTTCCAGGTGTTTCTCGGACACGTTCTTTGCGATATGGGTCGCCGTCTTGAGCAACTCCACCTCTACCTGAAGCGGCGTGTTGGACAACTTGCGAAGGATTTGGGTCTCGGTGGTGATCTTGGTAGGCATAAGGTTGAGCAGCAGCACGTGCAAAGGACGGATGTCTTGGTGCATCGCGCGGTGCTCCGTCATGACGAAGATGTTCTCGCGCTCGAGAGTTGCGGTTGCGGGCAACTGGTCAGGAATACGAATAGGCATAGCTGCCACCTTTCTGGGGCGTTTCCTTTTCGGGGCGTTTCAGTAAACGTTTCAATAAGCGTTTCAATAAGCGTTTTAATAATCGCTTTAATAATAGGGTAATGGTATCAATGTTGGCATGTATCGGATTATCGATTATATCGATAGCTAGCCATGCCATAAAACTACCACGTATCAACGGCCCAAATCGTTAGGGAGTGGCACAATACCTAACGACGATTTTTACGACAAGCCACAAGGACAACCAAAAGACAAGCAACAAGGACAAACAACGAAAGAAGCAACGAAAGAAGGAGACGTCATGAGCGAGCAAATTGGAACCACTTGCGTCCAAGGAGGATATCATCCCGGGGACGGCGACCCCCGCCAGGTGCCGATCTATCAGAACACCACATGGAAATATGACACCAGCGAGCACATGGGCCGCCTGTTCGACCTCGAGGAAGCTGGCTATTTCTACACGCGCCTGCAAAATCCCACCAACGACTTCGTTGCCGCCAAGATCTGTGAGCTCGAAGGAGGCTCCGCGGCGATGCTGACCAGCTCCGGCCAGGCTGCCAACTTCTTTGCCATCTTCAACATCGCAGGCGCCGGTGACCACGTCGTTGCCAGCACGGCGATTTACGGCGGAACCTTCAACCTGCTAAAGCACACCATGGCACGCATGGGTCTCGAGACGACCTTCGTCGACCCCAATTGCACCGACGAGGAGCTCGAGGCGGCCTTCCGTCCCAACACGAAGGCTGTATTCGGTGAGACCATCGCCAACCCCGCCCTGACCGTGTTCGATATCGAGCGTTTTGCAAACGCAGCCCATGCCCACGGCGTGCCGCTGATCGTCGACAACACGTTCCCCACCCCGGTCATGTGCCGCCCGATTGAGTGGGGAGCTGACATCGTGACCCACTCCACCACGAAATACATGGACGGCCATGGCGCGACCGTCGGCGGAGCCATCGTTGATTCCGGCAAGTTCGACTGGACGGCCAATGACAAATTCCCCGGCCTCACCACTCCCGACGAGAGTTACCACGGGGTCGTCTACACCGAGAAGTTCGGCCTCGAAGGCGCTTTCATCACCAAGGCCACAAGCCAACTGATGCGTGACTTCGGGTCCATCCAATCACCCCAGAATGCCTTTTTGCTCAACGTCGGCCTCGAGAGCCTTCACCTGCGCATTCGTCGCCATTGCGACAACGGCCTTGCCGTGGCACAACACCTTGCCGACCACCCGAAAATCGCTTGGGTGCGCTATCCCGGCCTCGAGGGTGATAAGAACTACGAACTTGCCAAGAAGTATCTGCCATGCGGCTCTTGCGGCGTCGTCAGCTTCGCTCCCGTAGGAGGACGCGCGGCAGCAGAGACCTTCATGAAGAACCTGCACCTTGCCCAAATCGCCACCCATGTGGCCGACGCGCGCACGTGTGTGCTTCATCCAGCAAATGCCACCCATCGCCAAATGAACGACGAAGAGCTCATCGAGTGCGGCATCACGCCCGACCTCGTGCGTCTGAGTTGTGGTATCGAGGATGTTGCCGACCTCATTGCCGACCTTGACCAGGCACTTGAGGCCATCTAGAACCAAGCGCCCCGAAGCGACCTCATACCCGCGTAATCCGTTCGCTGGTAGACTATAAAACATGGAAAAGCAAGACACACAACCCACCATCGACGCGACATTGTTGCCGACGAGGTGCGACTGGTGCCCCCGACGATGCGGCGCCAACCGCGCTGCGGGCGAGATTGGCGTTTGCGGCGCAAACAACACATTACGCATCGCCCGTGCCGCCCTCCATCATTGGGAGGAGCCTCCCATCAGCGGGGAGAGCGGGTCGGGAACCGTGTTCTTCAGCTATTGCCCTCTGCGTTGCGTCTATTGCCAAAACCGCCATATCGCCCTCGGCGACACTGGAGCCGCTATCACCCTCGAGCGTCTTGTGGAAATCTTTCTCGAGCTCGAGGAGCAAGGGGCGCTCAACCTCAACATGGTCACTCCCACCCATTACGCCCCGCTCATCGCCGAAGCAATCAGGAAGGCGCGCTCCCAGGGTATGGGATTGCCTGTGGTATGGAACACATCCGGGTACGAGACGCCTGAGGCGATTGCCGCGCTTGACGGCATCGTGGATGTCTACCTAACGGACTTCAAGTACGCCGACGCGGCCCCAGCTCGCGCCTATTCCCACGCCGCGAACTATCCCAGCGTTGCCTATGCCGCCCTTGAGGCCATGATCGCCCAAGTCGGTACACCGCAATTTGACGACTATCACGGGCAGACGAGACTGACTCGCGGCGTGGTGGTGCGTCACCTGCTCCTGCCCGGCCATCTCAATGACTCACATGCCGTGGTCGCGATGTTGGCAAGCCACTTCCGCGGTCGCGTACTTATCTCCCTCATGAACCAGTACACGCCCGTCATCGACCCCGACGGCCCCACCGCCCGACAGTTCCCCAACCTGTTGCTCCACCCATCAAGCGAAGAGTACGAGCTCTTGCTTGACTACGCCGATAACCTTGGCCTCGACGAGTATTTTTGGCAAGATGGAGAGGCTGACCGAGAGAGCTTCATACCGTCCTTCGATATGACCGGGGTCGTCAAGGCCTCCCCGCAATAGCCCCCCACGACGTTCCACAACAAGCGGTAGGTTTCCACAGCAAAGCCCGCGACAGCTCGCAATAGCCGCCGCGGTAGCCTCGGCAACTCGCGGCCTCCCCACGATAGCTCCCGTAACAAAAAGACGCTCCCACCGCATCGCGACAGAAGCGTCTTATCTTGGAGGGAAACCCTCACGTTTGATACAGGAAAACCCTACTCGGCAGGCGTTTCCACCTTGGCATCCGAAACGTCGCCCGTGGAAGGACGCTCGGCCTCAGCAGCCTCAGCAACTCCGGTGGCCTCAGCAGCTTCAGCAGCCCATTCGGGAACGGTGCGGTTCACCCAATGGCCAACGGCGCGCATGGTCCAAAGGTCAACAAATCCCTGCACAAGAAGGGCAACGAGGACAGCGAGGACTAACGCGACAAGGAAGGCAACAGAAACACCAAGCAGCGCAGCAGGATTGTTCATGTAATACAACTGCGTGTAGGTGCTCATGTTCGCAATCGTCGGATAGTTGAACAACGTCACGATGGTGATGATGATCGTAACAATGACGGTGACCACCAAACCACCAAGAATACCCGGGATCAAGGTTGCGAACACCAAGCCTCCAAGATTCTTACGGTATGCGCGGAACAGCTCGGAGAGGTCAAACGCGCTAGCTACCTTGCCCGTGGCGCCGACACGCATCAATGCCATGTAGTAGAAGGCGTTAGCCATCACGATGCCGACGAAACAGACGATATAGCCGAGAACCGGGATAATGCAGAAGAGCAACAGAACAGTCACACCCAACAAGAGCAGTATCGTCAAGAGGAAGGGAACCAAACCAAGCAGGATGGTCTTGCGATCGAAGGAGCCAACCGGCAATGACCCGGCCTTTCCACGAGCGGCCTCAGAACCCCACTGCAGAACATAGCCGCCCGCATAAAGATCCAGAATCGGAACGCAGTTCATAATCATCAGCAACAAGATGCGCTTGACCCAGTTCGGCGAGGAAACGATGTCCGACCACGCTTGAGAGACACAACCCTTCTGAGCAGGAGCGTATGTATTCTGGGGATATTCCGGGGCCGGTTGGGGTTGTTGGGCGGGAGCGGAATCCGTCACCGGAGCATCCACGGCGACAGAGCAACCACATGTCGCACAAAAAGTAGCGCCATCTGGCACGTTGTTACCGCATTGGGGACAAAACATAGGAATCCTTTCTCTAGATTCGAAACCAAACACCGCACGTTCATACGGTGGCATAGCCTCAGCCCAGTATAAGACAACGTCGCGCGATACGCACCTGGCAAAACACACCTATCACGACGCACCGCAAGAAAAAAACCGACCCCAGTCACGGAGCCGGTCCTGAAACACATGAAATCAAGATGTGGGCGTACATTCGGTCGCCCCGAGCGATGTCTTGCAACCGCAGAGCTACCAGGCTAGAAACGCATGAAATCGAGTACTAGTCCTCGAAGTCGTAATCCTCTTGGTCAGCAAGCTCAACATAGTCACGGTCGTTGTCGTCGTAACCTGGGTCGTCGTCAAGGAAGCCATAGTCTTCCTCGTCTTCTTCCTCCTCGTCAATCACATCCTCATCACCGGATGCGTCGTCGAACATGCGCGCCATGATATCGACCATCAAGTCGTCGGAGAGTTCCTCGTCGTACTCGTCATAATCGTCGTCGTCATGCTCATGGGCATGGGTCTCGCTCAACTTGGCTGCGCGTCCCCAATCCAATCCGATGGCCTCAACCTCGGATTGGTCACGGAATGCCATGGTAAGGACAGCGGGACCGTTGTCCGCCCCACCGATGATGGCAAGAATCTCCAAGAGTTGCAAGCAGCTTTCAGCCTGGGGAAGCGAGATCTCGGCCTCCTCAGCCGTGGTCAGGGCAGCAGCGAGCTCACCCATCATCATCTCAACGGTATAGGTACCACAAAAACGACCCTCATCCACAGCACGCAAGATAGCGTCGGCGGCGAGAGAGATTGCGCCGGCATTGCCCATGGCGGCCTCCCCTATGCCGGCGGGCATCATGCGGACGGCGCGGTAGAGCGCGTCAGCCTCGATAGCCGCGGTGAACTCCGCCATACTCTGGATCGTGTAGGCAGCACGGCTCATGCTTGCCGACCCACACCCCGTCGTCTCATGAATCGCACCTACGAGCGTCTGAAGCACGGGAAGCGCCTCCTCGACAGCATCCTTTTCCGCAGCGAGGAAGCAGGCGAGGTTCTCCTTCTCGGCAAACGCGTTGTCCACGCACCCATCAAGCACCATAAGAGGCGCCTCGGCAAACATCATCTTGGACGCATCGACGATGGCGAACAGCTCGCGTGCGAACGTAGGCGTCTCGGCGGACATCTCGATGACAAGCGTGCCCGGAGCAGCCTCCTCCACGATGCCGCCCTCATCGAAATAGGCGGTCTCCAATGCCGACAGGTTCGTGAAGTACGTCACGACAATCTCGGCGTTGCGAATCTCCTCGACACGGGTATAGCCAGCCGCCTCAAGCTTTGCATCCACGACGGACTCGATGACCTCGTGGCCACGAAACGCATACAGCTTCTTCACAGCAGTTCCCTCTCTCCTCTTGAGCTCCTCTTGGGCCCCTCCTCTTGGGTCCCTCCTCTTGGACTGGTGTTACTCTCCCTTGACACGCTTGGCGATACGGTCCGCAAGCGAAAGGTTCTTGCGACGGTCCTCTCCCCAATAGACACAAGCGAGCATGCCAGGTCCCACGTGCGAACCGATGACAGGACCGACATTGGACTCGATAATCATGAGCTCCGGGTCGATCTTGAGCAACAAATCCTTGAGCTTCGCGCAATCCTTGGGGCAATCGGAATGGGCGATGATGACGCGACGCGCTCCCGGCTCGGGCGCGGCATTCTTCTCGAACGACTCGGCGATTTGACGGATACCCTTCTTGCGACCGCGGCTCACGCCCACCATGGAGAGATGGCCATCCAAGTCGAAATTGACCATGGGCTTCACGTCAAGCTTGGAACCCAAATAGGCACCGACGCTGGGAAGGCGACCGCCACGGGCGAGGGAATCCAGGTCGTCGACCATGAACAGGCAATTGATATAATAGATTGCCTCCTCCGCCCAAGCTGCAAGCTCCTTGGCGGTCAGACCGGCCTCGCGTTGGCGCAGGGCCTCCGAGACAAGCATTCCCTCCGCAATGGAAGCAAGCTTGGTGTCAACCGCGTAGATCTCGGCATCAGGGTAGTCACCCTTGACCTGCTCGAGCGCCATACATACGGAGTCATATGTGCCAGATAGGCCGCTGGAGAAGCAAAGGAAGACGGTGGGAACGCCGCTTCTGGCAGCGTTGGTGAGAGTCGTGACCATGCTCATCATGGGAATCTGCGCCGTGGAGGGAGTCTCGCCCTTGCGGATGCTCTCGTAGAAATCATGGGGATCCAAGCTCACGAACATGTCGTCAAGACGGTCTCCGTCACTCATGAGATACGGGAACTTGAGCAACTCCACGCCCTCGCGGTTTATCATCCAATATGGAAGGTCACAACAGGAATCGATTATGAGATTGCACTTTGTCATCGTGGCCACCCCTTTCTTCTTTGCGTTTCGCTAATGATACCTAGATGAAACGGGAAACGAACGGCAATCTTTGTAGCATCTTCTCGCGATTGAGCTTCGCACTGCAAACGATCTCAGGCTTCGTCTTGACGAGCTTGCCTTTGAGCGGACTTTTGCATTGGTAGGCGATGCCGAACGCAGGACCGACATGGCACCCGATAACGGGGCTGACAGGCAAAACGGGAACCTCGCGTCCCAAGAAGGGCTCGACGCTCTTCTTGCACCACTTAAGAGCCGGTTCTTTCGATCCGATATAGTGGACAACGACATCGTTTAGCTCGTGATCCTTGATGTCGTCGGCGAAGATTTCCATGATGCGCACCGCGGCTTTCTTTTGCGTACGGACCTTTGTGAGGACGGTCGCAACGCCGTCACTCACCGTAAAGATCGGCGTCAGCTTGATGGCATTGCCCAAAAGCGCGGCTCCGGAGCCGATGCGTCCACCAGCGCGTAGGTAGGACAAGGACTCGGGCGCAAAGAGGAAACGCGTACACCCAACGGTGTCCGCCGCCTCCTTTGCAACTTGGTAGCATGACGCGCCCGCCTCGCGGGCAGCAACGGCGGAAAGGACGGCGAAGCCCTCGTCGAGGCTGTTCGAAAGCGCGTCGACGAACGCGTAGGAAAACTCCTTGCAGCGAGCCTCCACAACGCGCGCGGCGCGCAACGCGCCCTCGAACGTACCGCTCATCGAGCTCGACATGAAGATGCCGACCACCTGGTTTTTCTCGCGAACGGCCTTCTCGAAGTATTCCTCAAGCTCGATTTGGCTCGGCTGACTCGACTTAGGCGGATTGTTTTTCATGTCAGCGATGTTTTGGTAGAACTCATCGAGATCCATCGTCGCATCTTTGTACTCTTTGCCGTCATAGTGGACATGCAGCGTCATGACATCAATGTTTAACGACTCCGTCAACGAACGAGGAAGTGATGCCGTGGAGTCGGTCACAATTTGGATCATGGTTGGTTTACCTCAAAAACTCTCTCTTTACTCTCTCTGTTTTTCTCTCTTAGTAGCCCTGCTTAGCGGCATCGGTCCCGGCTGGCCTTGGTCGTAGCTGCGGGTCCCAGCTAGTCTTGGTCGTAACTGGCCTCGCCTCAACTCTAGTCTTGGTCGTAGCCGCGCAGACGCTCGACAAGACTGCGGCGTCGCTTAAACAGGGAATATTCCAATCCAACAGGATAGGTATGCGGGTTGAAAAGGCGCTTTTGGCTCTCGTCGAGGGTCTCAAGGCCTGTTGCGGCGCGCCCTCTCGCCTCGAGAGCGCAACGGAATTTAGGTTCGAGCACGGATTTGCCTTCGCGGGACAAAGGAGCGAGCAACGTCTCGAAGCGCTTGCCCCCGAGCTTCTTGCGACGCAGGTCGTCATGGGGATCGACGATGACCTCGCGACCGTCCACGCCCGCCATCGTATCGAAGATCATATCCCCGGCAATTCTACCGTCCTCGTGATAGTAACGGCGAACGTCAAGGACACCGGGGATGGTGCGCTTTGCGGCGGTCTCGGAAATCTTCATGTGGCCGACCCACTCCCCACCTGGTTCGCGCGTCGCGGAAAGCTTGTATACGCCACCGAGGGTCGGTTGGTCGAAAGCGGTGGCAAGCTTTGTACCCACCCCCCAAGAGTCGACCTTGGCACCCTGGGAGAGGATGGAAAGGATCGTGAACTCGTCGAGATCGTTGGACAGGCAGATACCGCAATCGGTAAGCCCCGCCTCATCGAGCATAGCGCGGGACCTCTTCGCCAACCAGGCAAGGTCTCCGGAGTCGATACGTATCGCGATGAGGTGCTCGCCGCGCTCCCTCATCTCGAGTCCGACCGTTATCGCGTTGCGAACGCCCTGCTCAACGTCGTATGTATCGACAAGCAACACGCAATTAGTCGGGAATGCCTTGGCATAGGCGCGAAACGCCTCCAACTCGTCGCCAAAGGACATGACCCATGCGTGGGCGTGGGTGCCGGAGACCGGCAGATTGAACTCGCGACCTGCAAGAACGTTGGAGGTGCTGGCACATCCGCCGACGATGGCAGCGCGGCTTGCCCACGTGCCACCAGCGGCCCCTTGGGCACGTCGTAGACCGAACTCGGCAACCGGTGCCTTGGCGGCAGTGCAGATGCGAGCGGCCTTCGTGGCTATCAACGTCTCAAATCCTACGCAATTGAGAAGCGGGGTCTCGATAAGTTGGCATTGGAGGATGGGGCCGACGACGCGGACCATGGGTTCGTGGGGGAACACGATTGTTCCCTCCAAGACCGCATCGATCTCAAGTTTGCACTCCATGGTGCGAAGATACTCGAGGAAACCCGCCTTAAACAAAGTTCCCCCACCCGGGGCGGGAATGCTCGCAAGATATTCGATGTCCTCGTCGGAGAAGGAGAACCCGTCCACCAAATCGGCGAGTTGGCTCATGCCACAAGCGACTGCGTACCCACCCTTGAAGGGGTAGTCGCGGAAGTACATGTGAAAACAAGCTTGGGTATCAAGCTTGCCGCACTCCCAATAACCTTGGGCCATGGTGAGCTGGTAGAGATCGGTCAGCAACGGCTGGTTAAGCCTCATTGGAGGATTCACCTTCTTTCTTTCCTCCAGAGTGGTGGGACCTGCGTCGACGGTGGCGCTCACCACCTGTAGGTTGGCCAGAGGTGCCCTCGCGGTGATTAGAGGCGCCTGCGCGCTGGTCAGAAGCGGCTTCGCGGTGGTCGGAATCGCCCTCGCGCTTGGCCTCGCCGCCTCCCTCCTGTTGGGATTTTCCTTGGGCGCAACCTTGGGAGGAGCGCCTACGCCTCCTGCGACGGGACGCGCCGCTCTTCCTCCCGTCCTCGCCCCTATTGACATCCGCCTCGTGGGTATCCGCCTCGTGTGCTTGGGAGAGGCTGGAGGATTTTTGACCCGGACGACGGGAGGGTCTGCTTGTCGCGCCCTCCGCGCCCTCGCTTGCCGCAACCCCCTCAACAGAGCGGTTACGACGTTGGCCACCGCGAGACCTCCTGCGACGGGAGGCAGGCTTCTCAGACTTCGGGGCGTCTGTCGCCGCTGTCTCCACTTCCTTGGTTACCGTCGTCTCGCCATCCGCAGAAACCGTGGTGGACCGGCGACGGCGTACGCGCGTCGTGGTAGGCGTCGAGGTCGTGGCCCCAGCAGCTGTCCGCGAACGGCGACGACGACTCGAGCTTTTTTGGGGAATCTCCACCATGGAGGTGGAACCAGTTGCGTTCTTGACATTGGCGTTGTTGCGGCGAACAGCCCGGGCGTCTCCTAGTTTGTCGCTGCCGGTAAACTGACTCGTGAGGAACAGGGCCGTAGCGAAAGACGCCATCGGCGGTTCGACGGCGCGGCGCCACGCCTCCTCGCTGACGCTCTTGGGACGCGTAATTCCCTCCTCGGGCTCATCCATATCGGCAAGCGGGACATGAATCGTCTTTGTCTTACCGTCGATCTCAATCTTCATGTCGACGATCTCGCGTGGGACATCGAGGTTGCATACCTTCGCGGGACCGTCCGGCGTCTGGATTGTCGCATTTTGCTTCGGTGCGCGGGAATGGAAGTCCTTGTACGCTTCGTACTCATAGCGCAAACAACACATCAGGCGGCCGCATACACCCGAGATCTTTTGGGGGTTGAGGCTGAGGTCTTGCTCCTTTGCCATGCGGATGGACACGGGGCAAAACTCGCCACCGAGACGCTTGCAGCAAAGCTCTTGGCCGCAGTGGCCGATGCCGCCGATCATGCGCGCCTCGTCGCGGATGCCGATTTGGCGCATGTCAATGCGGACATGGAAACGGGAAGCAAGCTCACGGACGATATCGCGGAAATCGAGACGCTCCTCGGCCTCGAAGTAGAACACGGCCTTGTCACCTTCAAGGAGATACTCGACAGCCACAGGTCGCATGTTCTCGTTGTACTCGGCCGCAAGTTCCTTGAACGTGTGCATGGCTTCCTTGGAGCGAGCCTCCATCTCCTCGCCGCGGGCAAGATCTTCCTCGCTTGCAACGCGACGGACAGGGCGCAACTCGCTCTTGAGGTGGGCAAGTTGCTCCTCGTCGGCCTCGAATACCTCGCTGGCCATATGTCCGAGTTCGACGCCACGCGCCGTCTCCACGACGACAAAGTCGGTCTTTTCGATCTCCAGCTCGCCCGCATCAAACCAAAGCGTCTTCGGGTTGAATGCAAGATGTACCGGTGCAATTCTAGTCATACAATGCCTCTCTTATATCGAACAACAACGTATCCATGCAGGTTTGCGGGGACACGTTGTAAGAAAGTGTCTCAATAGCGGTATCGACCGCACGAATGGCGGAGGCGACCGCAGCCTCGGTGGTATGGGACGCGGCATCCTCCAACGCGGAGAGCGCTTCGGTGTTCACCACGAGGTCCTCAGCGCCGATGCAAAGAACCATCACATCACGCAACCAGCTCTTCAGCAACGACATCTCGGTAACTTGGGCTTGACGGGTCGCCGACTTGGTCGCACGCTCGTCACGCTCACGGATTTGCTTCACGGCGGCACGACTGAGGAAGTCGGCGTTCGCCTCAAGGTACTCCTCCTGTTCGCGGCGTACGTCGTCCAAAGGCGCCTCCGCGAACGTGACGAGCTTCCTCGACATGGTGATGATGTCCCAATCGTCACATTGGCGCAAGGTTCCCATCATCTCGAACACATCGCGCATATGCGCCATGCACTTGTTCGACCTCGCAAAGTCGACCGCGCGCTCCGCGGAACCGTCGCATGCGGCCAAGGCCATACGCGCCCGCTCCTCCGGGACGCCGGCATTTTGGCTCACCAGGCCAATCGCTTCCTCCTCCGGAACAGTGCGGAACGGAATGACTTGGCAACGGGACACGATGGTCGGCAACACCGCATCCACCGTACGCGCGAGGAGGATGAGCATGACGCCCGCGGGAGGCTCCTCGAGGGTTTTGAGGAAAGCGTTGGCTGAAGCGGCGTTGAGCAGGTCGGCGCGGTTGATGATGTAGACCTTCGCGTCCGCCTGGATCGGGGCGAGAACGACGTCGGACATGATTTCGCGAACCTGGCCCACCAAATATGCCGCCGCACCCTCGGGCTCGTAGTAGCGCACATCCGGGTGGCGACGACGCAAGACGCGCTTGCAAATCTCGCAAGAGCCGCAACCACCCTTCTTGCAAAGGCGGGACGCAGCGAGGGCATAAGCCGCGGAGACCTTGCCGCTGCCGGCAGGTCCGCACAACAGGTAGGCATGGCTCAAGGCGCCCCGGGACGAAGCGCACCTCAGGTAGTTCCTCACCTTGGGTTGGCCCCATATGCCGTTGAACACGTCCGCCATCTACGCTTACTCTTCCTTGTTGGCTTCGTCGTTGGCTTTTTCTTTGGCTTCGTCGTTGACGTCGTTGTTGACGGCCTCGTTGGCCTCGCTGGAAGTCTCGTTGGAAGCCAGGCTCTTGACGCGAGCCGCCTCGAGCACGCTTGCCGAGTTCAATGAGGCGAAATACGCCTCTTGACCAAGGACCTCGTCCATCCAAGGAAACAGGTCCGCCAAGGCTGCGAAGATCATTTTCGCCGTGTCGGACTTGCGACCTCGGGAATCAACGATACGCATACGAGTGGGATCCTCGTTGGCAATGTCCACGAAGGCTTGGTTAACGCGCTCATGGAAATCAAGTCCCGCCAACTCGAGGCGGTCGGCGCCGAACCGGCGCGTCGCGCGCTCCAAGCCCTCGGCGGCGCTCTCACACACCATCACGATGGTGCGGTCAGGCCAAACCCCTTGGGTGGCAAAACGGTTGACTTGGTTGACGAAGTCGAGATCGAGACCGCGACCATACGCCTGATAGGCGACGGTGGAGTCGGCGAAGCGGTCACACAAGACAACAGCGCCCCGCTCCAAGGCCGGACGGATACGTTCCGCAACAATTTGGGCACGGGCCGCCTCGTACACGAGCAACTCGCACTCATCAGCCATGGCGACGTTGTTGGCATTGAGCACCACCGCACGCAAATCCTCGCCGATGCTCGTTCCCCCTGGCTCGCGCAGACGCAGGACCTCATAACCCCGCTCTTCCAAGCGTTCGGTGAGAAACCGGATGTGGGTAGACTTGCCAACGCCCTCACCACCCTCAAAGGTGATGAACACGCCTTTTGTCTGCGACGCCTGCGGCGTGCTCGCCTCTCCAGCCACCGCCTGCGGCATTGTTTGCGGCGCGCTCGCAGTCTGCGGCTTTGCCTGCGTCTCTCCAAGCGCCGCATCTACGACGCGCTTTGTCTCCTCGGTGCCCATAGGTACGATTACTTCGCTGCCTGGCTTGCTTCCCAACAATCGCGGACCGCCTTGGCAACAGCATCCTTGACGCGCGGATCGAAGGGCTCAGGCATGATGAACTCCTCGCAAAGCTTGTCATCATCCACCAACTCGGCCAAAGCGACTGCGGCAGCGAGCTTCATGTCGTTGGTGATACGCTCGGCACGGGCTTGGAGGGCGCCGCGGAAGATGCCGGGGAAGGCGACGACGTTGTTGATCTGGTTCGGGAAGTCAGAGCGGCCGGTACCCACGATACGGGCACCAGCGGCGAGGGCCTCGCTCGGCATGATCTCGGGGACGGGATTTGCCATGGCCAAAACGATGGCGTTCTCGTTCATCGAGCGGACCATGTCAGCGGTGACGCACCCAGGACCGGAGACGCCGATAAAGATGTCGGTGCCGACCATGGCATCAGCGAGCGTTCCGCTCATGTCGTCGAGGTTGGTGACCTTGAGCATCTCGCGCTTGGCATCGTTGAGACGCGGGGATTTGCTCGACAAGATGCCTTGGGAGTCGCACATGGTGATGTGCTTGAAGCCGTAGGACAGCATGAGCTTGGCGATGGCGATGCCGGCAGAACCCGCACCATTGACCACGGCGCGGCACTCTTCGAGCTTCTTGCCCGTGATCTTCAAGGCGTTGATGAGGCCGGAGAGAACGACGATGGCAGTGCCATGCTGGTCGTCATGGAACACCGGGATGTCAAGCGCGTCGTTGAGGCGCTCCTCGATTTCGAAGCAACGGGGTGCGGAGATGTCCTCAAGGTTGATGCCACCGAAGATCGGGGCGATGCGGATGACGGTCTCGACGATCTCGTCGGTATCTTGGGTGTCGAGACAGATCGGGAATGCGTTGACGTCGCCGAACTCCTTGAACAACACGCACTTGCCCTCCATGACGGGAGCCGCGGCGGCAGCGCCGATGTTGCCGAGGCCGAGAACGGCGGAGCCATCGGTGACGACAGCGACCGTGTCACGCTTGATGGTGTATTTGTACACCGCCTCCGGATCGGCAGCAATCGCGCGGCAAGGCTCAGCGACACCCGGGGTGTACGCGAGAGCGAGCATTTCGCGAGAGTCGACACGCGTTTTGCTCACCGTGTTCAGCTTGCCGCCCCACTCGCCATGGAGTTTCAAAGACTCCTTGTAGATATCCATCAATGATCCTTCCCTGTCTCATCTCTTGCACGCGTTGCGTTGCGCCGCATGCTTGTGCACGCGTTGCTTTGCGCATACGTTACGTTGCGCTCTGCCGCGTGCCTGCACGTGCTTGCGTTGCGTTTCGCTCTGCCGCGCGCGTAGCTGTTTGTATAACCGTACTATTGTATCGCAACAACGTGCTGTTCCCCCTACCAAGCAGCCGATAAATACCCTC
>CAZOGL010000008.1:0-12406 GCA_964579575.1 uncultured Eggerthellaceae bacterium
CGGGGTCGGGCCTCGGCGCACTGGCAGTATACGTTTGCCATTCCTTGTTGTCATATTGCGTCGACGTTGGATTGAGGTCGAAATTCCAAGACTCATGATCGGAGAAGCACGCATCACTCTTCAGGAAATACCTTTGGTATGGTGTCTGATTTGTGTTACTAGCCGACGGATCGTCCCACGTCACGTCAACAAAATACCAATATCCGTCCACCTGAACCGCGTTCCAACCATGGGTGTAATTCGGCTCGCTCGTACCATCAGGGTATTCGATGACCCCGTCAGGCATACCCTGCACATATTTCCAAGAGATGCCCAGTCGATTACACAAGTCACCAAACGCGAGCGCATAGCCTTGGCACACGCTTTTTCCGACAACCATCGCACCATATGCAGAGTGAACCCATTTGTTAACCGTTCCAACAGCATTGCCGGCGCTTTGAGAATTGAGCTCGTCATAGTCATATTGGTTGTGGTAGCAAATCCAATCATGGATAGCCTTCAACTTTTCCGGGTCAGAAGCATCCGCGGGTACCCAGCTCAACGCGTCCGTGATTTGTGCCTCATAGGCGGCCTTGAGCTCGTCAATACTCTCGTCAGTCGAAACGTAATCAGGGGACAACTCCGACACATACCCCGTCGCCAATGAGTAGGAGGCGCTCATGCCAGAGTCCACATAGAACAGCTTCGGATTATCGAAGATCACATCATAGGCCAATGCGACGGCCTCGTCGTAGGTCAACTTGTATTCGCGCAGGTTAATCGATTCTTTTTGTTCCTCAAGACCCGCAAGGACCGCAGCTTTCGCAGCGTTGATGTCATCATCGCTCGCAGCAAAAGACGAGACATCGCTCGATGTGGGACCAGTTCCGCCCCATTGGGTGAGATTTAAATCAAATTGCCGATATCCAAGCTCCTCGTTTTCACCCGCAAAGGCAAAACCAGGAATCAAAAGGCAAAAACCGAGAACCAATACCGCGACAAAAGAGAAAAACCGCTTGAACATGCGCTACCCCCTACCTAGGAGTTGTGCCTACTGAGATAGATTACCAATTTCAAATTATCTTTCGCGCTGGTATGATAATTTCATGGTAAAAGCAGCTTGATTAGGCGCAAGCGGCGCAATCATGAGGCCCGCCGGCGCGCGGCCACAACACACGACCACGTCGCGCAATCACGAGGCGCAAACACGAGGCCGGCGCGCTTCCTTGAAGCAACGCAACCTCGACGCACGACCACGTCGCGCAACCTCGTCGCGCCAACGCGCTACTTCTTCCTCATCAGCGCGACCGTGAACTTCGTGTGCTCATAGGGACGGTAGTACGTCTCTTCCTTTACAAGCTCGATGTCGTCACGCTTGTCGAGATCGGTCACCGAACGCGAGTCCTGGTTCAAGGCGGTCTGTGCAAGCAGGATAAACTCGCCATGGTAGTCATTGATGATGGACTCCCACGAATACTCATAACTCATGCTGAAGTTGTACGCATCATAAGCTTTGCCCCAATTGCCCTTTTGCCAATTCATGTACACCTGGGGAATATCGGGACACACGACAGCGGTAACGCCCATGATGCCGATATCGGAAGAAACGACCAGATCGGCCTCGGAGGACAGTTCGCGCAAATCCTCGATAGCATCGTCGTTTTGCTCGCTATAACAATCGCTTGTGAACAGCACCATCTGGACAAGGGATGTGAACATGACGAAACTGAGCAGGCCATAGGCCACCCAACGCGGCTTCACATGGGAAAGCAATCCGGCAATCGCCAACAGAAGGGGGCCCAACGCCACGTAGAGGTAGCGATAGTACAAGATCATCGAATTCATGATGACGCTTGCTAACAGCGCGAACAGGAATACGCAAAGGTAGATTCCAAACGCGCCGAGATACGGCGAGACCGTGTCGCGACGAGACCACTCGCAAAAGCGTCCGAGGACACCGAGGCTCTCAACGCTGCCCTCATCCTTGCGCCTCTTGTGGTTTCTCCAACCCGTGCGTATCGCAAAGACGACCATGATAACGAAAAGGGCGGCCGCCACGACGCACGCGATAATGATGGCCCAACGTACCGCCAAGCCATAGTTGCCTTGCAAACCAGAAGCGATGCAAGTAGTACGCACGGGATAGAACAAAAGCTCATACAAGGTCGTCGGGAAGAGAAACTTTGCCCAATAGGTCCCTGACACGACGCCAAATTGGGAGATGACCGCGACATAGAACCACGGAAGAAAGAGCGCAACCTGGACAAATGCCAGAAGCAAAAAAAGAAGCAACGGCTTTACGTTACGTTTCGCATTGACAAGCAGGTAGAGAAACACGGTGAGATTCACAAAGAAGACGGACATGGTGCCGTAGTACTGCAGATATGCGCTCGCGAGGCTGGATAGCGCGAACAGCACCCACCACCTACAAGGTGCGCCCGCCCACATGCGCTTGCCGCTCGCAAGCTTGGCAATTTTGTCCGGCGGCGTCTTGGACAACACGGCAACGATACGATACCCGTAGAGGCCGCAAGCCATGACCGTGAACGTGACCCAGGAATACATGCGAATCTCCACGGCCATTTGGATGATATAGGGCAAAAACAAGGCCAAGAACGTAAAGATCAGGCCGACCACCACATCAAAATCGCGACGGATATGGGTCAGGCCCAAAACGCCCAACATCACACAACCCGCTACGGTGAACAAACGATACACGACAAGGTTGGACCCGAATACCAAATACAGGACATGCAAGGCCCAATAGAAAAGTATGGGGTGGACATCGCCAGAACCGATGGTCCAGATTTCGGTGAAAGAATGGGTGGCGATAGCGATGGAGTAGCTCTCATCGAACCAAACCTGATTGTGGAATGCGTTGATTGAAAGGTACAACGCACCTAGCACAATGAGCGTGATATGGAATTTACGCGACAGGATAACTGTCTTTACGCGCTGCGCGTTCATGCAACTCTTCTCTGAACTCTCATTTTCGCTGCTCGATTTCGCTGCTCGCCGCTGAACAGCACTTTTGCAAGGATAACACGACTTTGCGGAATATAACGTCATGCTGATATAAATCCCACAAACCTGAAAAGACCCTCGTAATTACAAAAGTGCCTCCTGCTTCTCGTCATCCGGGAAGCAGGAGGCACTATCAACGGGTCACGTTTACAAATCGAGCGGTGTGACCGCCTCAAATCCGAGGTCGTAGTTAGAAAGCTCCCTGTCAAGCGCGATCGCATTTTCTTGTGGCTCAATCCACGCAAAACCGCAGCCAGCGGAAAGCTGTCGCGGAATCGGTGCCAAACGCCCGCAAAGCTCCGTCTCAACAACGTGCGCCTTAAAGCCAAGGGCTTGGGCCGTCGTATGAAACGTCACAACGCTGTAGGGTTGCTTCTTTGACACTGTTTCCGCTTTCTGGGGGCCGGATCGCGCGACATCCAGGTCGCTTACTGAATGGTCAGATAGTAGTCCTGGCCTTTTTGCTCGACCGTGACGGTCTTTCCCTTGCGCTGCGCCTGGGTCTTGCAATTGTCACGTTGGTTCGTGTCGCTCACCATGACAAGGACTGCCTCATCTCCCGCCGCCTCAATTGCGTCGAGGGTCAAAAGAACAGGCTCGGGGCAAGAAAGGCCACGTGCATCAACTTCGATCATAGGTATCCTCTTTTCTCAAACGATTCTTCTGGCGATTGTTACTCTGCCGCCGGGGCAGCCTCAGCTGAAGCCGCGACGGCGGGTTTTGCGGCCAGAGCCTTCTTCTTGTGGATGTTGGCTGCGGCGATGACGAACAGAAGGACGATGCAGACGATGAGAACGATCTGACCAGCCATCGCGGGGCCACCGGCAACAGCGGCCTTTTCGGCGGTGGCTGCGGAAGCAGCAACGCCAGCGAGGCCGAAGTTGTGGGCAAACGCAGCACCGACGAGCAGACCGAGGAAGGTAACAGCAGCATCGGAAGAGCCCTGACCAGCCATGATCATCTGGCGGAGCGGGCAACCGCCCGCAAGCACGGCCGCGAAACCGACTGCGTAAAGACCAAGGATGTTCCAAAGGTGTTGAGCATGCGCGATGGGTTGGCCATCAAAACCAAGCTTGAAGTTGCCGGTAGCGACGTTGTAGATGACCATGACAATGAAGATTCCTGCGACCGGAATCAGGCCCGTAAAATCACGAAGCAGCCATGCGTTGCGGAAACCAGAAGCAAAGCAGATTCGGGTTTTTTGGGCAAGGGCGCCGACGAGGAAGGCAATGGTGATTGCGAGATACCAAGGGGCCTGCTTGGAGCCAGGTCCGGACTCGGATACCGCGAATACCGTGGTGGTAAGAGAGATGACAAACCCGATGATCAAAAGGACCGGCAAAACGGAGCCCGCGACCTTGCCCGTGTCATGCTCGCGGCCGAGGGAGAAGCCCTTCTTCAGGAAGAACGCACCCGTACCGGTGCCGAGAATGAAACCGATAAGGCCAACCCAAGCGGTCAGGTCGCCAGCAGACATACGCAACACCATGCGCAGCGGGCAACCCAAAAAGATAAGAGCGCCGATCATCATAATGAAGCCGAGGGCAAAACGAACCATCGGAGAAGAGCCTGCGGTGGAACGATACTCCTTGGTAGCAAGGGCAATGACGAAGGAGCCGACCACAAGTCCCACAATCTCGGGACGGAAATATTGAACAGCAGCGGCCTCGTGCAACTTCAAGGAGCCTGCCATATCGCGAATAAAGCAAGCGGCGCACATGGCCATGTTTGCAGGGTTGCCTGTGGCGGCAAGGATGGCCATACCAACGCCGCACAAGAGGCCAACGATGAGCAGACCGGGTTTCTTGGTCAAGAAATCCATGGTATTCCTTTCTTCTCGACACAGACGCGTCACACAAATTGGCATAAAGCAGATCTCGCGCAGTCGAGAGGCGATGCCTTGTGTGGTTGTCTATGTGGTTTTGTCTATGTGGTTTTAGGGAAAAGGGTGCCGGAACTGACACAAAAGCGGCAGAACAGACGCAAACAGAAATGCCTCCATTGCAGAATTTATGGAGACAATGTGATACTAGAACACTCCGACAACACTTGTCTATGAATCTCTTCGAAAGGTGCTTAATTTTTTTCGACGGCTACCAAAGATTAGCGACCTACGTGACTTACCTGTGGCTTACCTGTGGCTTACCTGTGGTTTGGCGTCTTCACAAGAAGAGAAACGCTCACAGGCGTGTCTTGGCAAAAAGCGTAGCATCGGCGCGCACAGAGGGCGTCTTCGTTAGAAGAGAAACCTCGCGAACAAGTTTGGCAAACGCACGAAAGCGCTAGGATTCCGTGACGAACAGCACCCCCAAGGTGCCGGGACCGCAATGGCTCGCAATGCAACAGCTCGCGTGGGTATGGTGAACCTCCCGCACCTCAGGCACGCACTCTCTTACAACATCCTCAAGGTGTCTATGTATGTCTTCATCCACGCCAGAACTCGTCAAGAAGATATGATCAGGCCTTACATCGGGGTATTTTCCGAGCTCGTCGCGCACATAACGCTCAAAGACCGACTCGAGTTTACCGTGATAAATCTTTCCAATACTCATAGAGCCGTCGTTGTTGTGAACCACGATCTCGGGCTTTATCTTGAGGACGCTCGTCGCATACGCCACAACGCTGGGACAACGCCCGCCGGCCGCCATGAAGTCCAACGTGTCAAGGATGAAGGAGCTGTGCACACGAGAACGCATGGACTCGACTTCGGCAACAATCTCCTCGGCGGATCTCCCCTCCGCAATCATGTCGCCTGCGCGGATAATCTGCAACGCGATTCCTGTCGAGAGATTGCGCGAATCGATGGCATACACTCCCGGCAACTTATCCGCCAACATGCGGCAATGTTCATGGGCGGTGGAAAGAGCCGCGCCGAGGTTGAAGTGGATTACCTTGTAGCCCTCATCCAAGAACGGTTGGAAATATTCAAGGTACTCGGCCTCATTGATAGCCGCTGTCTTGGGTAGGCTCCCGTCCTCGTAGTAGCCTTTGTGCAACACGTCGGGCGTAATCGTTACGTTGTCCAGATAATCCACCCCGCGAAAGATGATGTGGAACGGGTAGTAATGGACGTCGTAGCGTTTTTTGAGGTCGGGGCTCAAGTCACAGGTGCTATCAGCGGACAAAATGATCTTCTCGGGCATATATCCTCGGTTCATCTCAACTTCTCTCGGGTGATTGAGTGAGTATATTCCTAACCGAGCTATTTGTCTCTTGAGAGATCTGTTGCGGGCAAGCACTCGAGTGCGGCACAGCGAGCCACGAACGAACGCGCAACGAACGCGAAAGCGGACGTACCTGCGCTACCTGGCTTTTCGAGTTCCGCAGCAATCGCACGCGCAAACTCATCATGGGATGTTGCGATCATGCCGTCGGGGAACAACTCGTGCGCCAAATCCATCACGTCGTTGGCGCAAAAACAAAGCTTCGCAGTGGAGGCAAACAATATGAGCGCGAGGTGGTCCTTGCCGTAGCGCCTCCCGATGGCGGGCGGGGTGAGACCGCGCTTCACATAGTTCGTGGCCATGGCGTCGGTGAAGATCTTGCCATTCCTGGCGCGGGGAGAGAGCGGGGCGTGCACCTCGTTTATGAAATCGACAACCTGTCCTATGAAGAGAAGTTGGTCTGGCAATTCGGCGTAGAGGGGATAATGGAGGCTTGCCAGGGATGTTTGGCTTGCCAAGGGCGTTTGACTTGCTAGGGGCGTTTGGTCGGCCGCCGGCGTTTGGTCGGCCGCCGGCGTCTGGCTTGTCGTCAATGCTTGATCCGACGACGTCTGGCTTGTCGGCAAGGCTTGGTCCGCCAGCGACGCTTTTTGTCCTCCCATGCTGACATGCCCTCCTTCCGCAAACGTGACTTCGTTTCGGAAAAGTATAGTGCGCGCTCTTGCCCCGCTACAATAAGTATTCTATTATCGGTTAATAAATAACCGATAAATGTTGGGAGAGGTTTTATGGGAGAGAACTCTACGCCAAAAGAGACACGCAAGACAGGTCTACACTTTGGATATCTGGTGGTGGCCGCCTTGGTCATCACGAGTTTCGTGCCGTTGTCGCTCGGTTTGAGCTGTGCCGGCATCTTCTACCCCAGCGTATCGGAGAGCTTGGGCGTAGAAAAGGGCATGCTCAGCTACTACACGACGTTTCTCTGGGTTGCCGCGTTGGTGACTTTGCCAATCTTGGGCAAACTGCTCAACAACAAAGACGCGCGACTTTGCCTCACCGGCGCTGTCGTCATCATCGTCGCTGCGTTTTTGTGGCTTTCTTGCATGACCGAGCTCTGGCAGTTCTACGTCGCGGCGTTCGCCATGGGAATCGGCATCGCCATGCTCTTGTTCTTGGCGCCCTCAACCCTCATCAACCGCTGGTTCTCCAAGCGAGGCAGCGCGATGCTGGGCTTGGCCATGGCGTTCACCGGCGTCGGAGGCGTGGTGTGGTCCTCCGTGGGAGGCGTGCTTATCCAATCGATTGGGTGGTCTGCCACCTATCTCGTTTTTGCCGCGCTCTCCGCGTGCACGATTCCCGTGACGTTGCTCATGGTTCGAAGCCGCCCTTCCGACAAAGGGCTGCTTCCCGTGGGCGATAAGGGAACAACCGACAATATCGAGACAAGCGACAGCCAAGGCGTCACGGCAAGCGAAGCCTACCGAACGCCCGCGTTTCTGCTTATCTGCGCCATATGTTTCTTCCTCAACATCGGCATGTACGTCTACTTCATGATTCCTAGCTACGCCACCACGCTCCAGATCGGCTTGGCCCTGCCCTTGCTCGGTGCCACAGCCTCGAGCGTCGCGATGGCCGGCCAAACAATATCAAAACTCGCGTTAGGCGCAGTGGGAGACACAAGACCCCAGACAAGCACCGTCGTCACCTTGTTGATGGGCATCGCGGGCATCGCGTTGTTCGCGCTCTTCGCCGAGAGCGCACCCGCCTATTACGCGGCTGCGTTGCTGTTCGGCGCCTACTACGGGATCACGAACGTCATGATGCCGCTGTTCACGCGTAATGCGTTTGGCAACAAGGACTACGCCAAGATTTACGCGAAGGTATCGATGGTAGCCAGCGTCTCCAATGCCGTCTCGGCTCTCATCTGGGGAACACTCATCGACGCCACCCAAAGTTTCCTGCCGATGTTTATCGGGGTGGCGGTTCTGATGGCGCTCACGATTGCAGCCGTTGTGGCCTTGGGCAGACTTTCGAAACGTACGGCCTGACGCTTGCTTGACGCTTAGTTCGATCTCAGTTTCACCTCAAGCCCGACCTCGGCCTGACCCTTGGCCCGACTCGGTCTAAGCCTGGCCTGACCCTTGGCCTGACTCGGTCTAAGCCTGGCCTGACCTCAAGCCCAATCTCGATCTGACCTCAAGCCTCACCTTGGCCCGGCCCGGATAGGCCCTTGGCCAAACGACCTGCGCGGGTCCCGAGGAATCGCCACAGTGAACCCTGCGCGGGTCCCGAGGAATCGCCGCAGCGTAGTATAATGGCGCCATCCAAAACGACACGAGAAGGAGACGCGTCATGATCACGAAGCTCAAAGGATTTGACCAAATCGACCCGAACGACTTGGAGCTTTCCCCGTTTAAGGCAATCGGCAAGGATTGGATGGAGCTTGTCGCAGGCGAGCCGGAGGGAGAGATTGGCGCCATGACCTGCTCATGGGGCGGACTTGGCGTGATGTGGAACAAACCCGTGGCCTTCGTCGTGGTGCGCGGCGAAAAGTTCCGCTATACCCGCCACATCCTCGATGCGCAACCGTTCTTCAACTTGTGCTTCTTGCCTCGTGAACTGCAAAAGGCAAAGACCTTCCTTGGCTCCACCCACGGATGGGACGTACCTAACAAGATCGAGGCCGCAGGTCTTACCTGTGGTTGGTGCGGCGCCGAGGTGACGCACAACCCCAAACACGGCATCGACGAGCACCTCCACGCTCCCTTTATCGAGGAGTCACAGGCGGTCTTATTTTGCGAGACGGTGTGTTCCCAGGAATTGTCAAAGGATACGTTCTGCTCCCCGAGCGTGTGCGAGCGTTGGTACACCGAGGAGGGCTACCACCGCCTCTACATAGCTGAGATTCGCGCCGCTTTCATCCGCCCGACAGAAGAAGCCTAAGCCCTGATTACCCGTCGGTACTATCGGTACCGTGTTGATACGAAGCACTTTGCAACCGACGCTTTCGAAGCGGTTACAGGTCAAGACCAGAGGAGAAAACATGGACGAACAGTTGACCCACTCATGCGCAGATTGCCTATTGGCAGGCTGCGGAGATCCCAAAGACGGAAAGCATCCCGCTTTTTGCGAAGGCGCCGAGATTACAGAGGCTGAGCGTCGCCGCATGGTCGAGGCGTATAAGGGCGATGACCTGAAAATGGAGCAAGCCGCTCTCGAGGCCACTGATCTCGTCGGGCGCGAAGGCCTTTGCCGCGTCGAGGAGACCATGGCGTTCATGCGACGCATGGGCTATCGCAAGATCGGTATCGCCAATTGCGGCGCCCTGCAACGCGAAGCCGTTATTGTCGCGAAGATCTTGCGCAACCATGGCTGGGAGGTGTTCGGCACCAGTTGCAAGTTCGGCTCGATTCCCGCCTCTGAGTTCGGTTGCAACGAGGAGAGCGGCGCAAACCCCCATGCGATGTCTTGCAACCCCATTGAGCAAGCACGTCGCCTCAACGAACAAGGAACCGACTTCAATTTGATTATCGGTCTGTGCGTGGGCCACGATTCGTTGTTCATGAAGCACTCTTCGGTGCCATGCTCCACCCTCATCGTAAAAGATCGCGCCCTCGGCAATAACCCGAGCGCAGCCTTGCAAAACTGCGACGTGCCCGCATCCGTTTGGTTCCGCCTCTCAAAGGTCAACGAGAGCCTCACAGCTCAAAGGTTGGTCATATAGACGATTTTTTGCACGACAAGACAGCGCATTAAATAAGTACGATAGAACAATTTGAAAGGAGCCTAGGATGATCGAGGTCGAGAATCTCACGAAAATCTATGGCGACAAGACCGTAGTAAACCACACGACATGGACAGCTCGCGACGGAGAGGTCACCGGCTTTATCGGACCTAACGGCTCCGGCAAAACCACCTCTCTCAAGATGATCACCGGTATCCTGACTCCCGACGAGGGCCGCGTGCTTTTGGACGGCGTCGATATTGCTAAGGAGCCCCTCAAGGCCAAGAAGTCCTACGGATATGTCTCGGACTCCCCCGATCGGTTCCTGCGCCTGACCGGATTGGAATACTTGAACTTCATGGCCGACATCTACGAGATGCCCTCTACTGGTCGCAAGGAGTTCATCAACCAATACGCGGAGCGTTTTGACATCCAAAGCGCCTTGGGCTCCACGATCTTGTCGTACTCCCATGGCATGCGCCAAAAAATCCAGGTCATGGGCGCACTCATCCACGATCCTGCGATTTGGTTGCTTGACGAGCCTATGACGGGCCTCGACCCGCAATCGGCCTACGAGCTCAAGCAGATGATGCGCGAGCATGCCGAAAAGGGTCACTCCGTCTTGTTCTCCACCCATGTCCTCGAGGTTGCCGAGAAGCTTTGCGACCGCGTCGTAATCATCCAACGCGGCAACCAAAAATTCCAAGGATCACTCGAAGAGTTGCGCGGTCAATACCCGAACGAGAACTCGCTTGAAGACATCTTTATGAAGATTGTGGGCAAGCGCTCCGCTGACGACGAAGCCGCCCAGGCGCGCTAGGAGGTCGTCATGAACAAGTTCCTCGCGCTCTATCGCGTCACGCAGAAATGCGCAAAAACCGAAGAGGGCACCAAAGTCTCAAACATTATCGGATACGTCATCCTAGGCGTCATCGTAGCCGTGCTCTTTGGCGTTGGCGGTAACTACGCAGGTGTACTCGTACCCACCGTCGCGCTTTTGATACCGGGAGTGGACATACCCACGAACCTGTTTATGCTCCTTTTCTGGCTAAGCGGCACCTTCGTCCTCTTTACTGCGTTCCAAAAATTGCTCGGAGCGATGTTCATGTCCTCTGACGTGGACATCTTGGCGGCCATGCCTCTCTCTAGCAGCCAAATCGGCTTGACGCGCGTTATGTCATGCGTACCCCTCGCCTATGCAACGACCGTCTGCACCGTCTTGCCGTTCACCATCGGCTATTTCGTGAGTACCGGATTCGATGCTTACCTGCTCGTTCTCGCCATCGTCGGCGTCCTCATCATCCCCTTGGGTCTTGTCAGCATTATTGCGATCTTGCTGACCTTGGTCATGAAGGTCTTCCGCCAGGTACGCAACCGCGACATGCTCACCGTCCTCGGCGCCATCGGAGCGTGCGTCCTGGTCATCGTGTTCAACGTTCTTACGAACAGCGTAACCGACGCGAGCACATCTGGCGATCGCGCGGCCAGCCTTTTGTCCACGTTGGCAGACATCTCCAACATCGCATGGTCACTTCCCTTCGCGGCGTGTCTTGGCAAGGCTTTGACGGGAGGACCGTTGTTCCTGCTCGCAGCAATTGTGATCGTCGCGGTGTTCGTTGCGCTTTTGTATGTGGTGCTCTCCGCGCTATACCTGCCCGCCGCACTCGGCATGGCTAACGCTCGCTCAAAAGCCAATGCGATCAATGACGAGAAGCTCGAGCGCGGAAGCGCCTCGCGCAGCATCAACCGCGCGCTTTTCTGGAAGGAGTTCAAGTCCTACTTTAAGGAGACCAACTTCATCCAAGGTTGGATATTCGCTATTGCCCTTCCGCTCTTTTTCCTGATTATGTCCAACGTGAGCGGCGGCGACGGCGAGCCTCCCGTAGGTTTTGTCAGCGCAGTTGTCGAATCTGCCAAACTTCCCCTCGCCTACTCTATCTTTCTAGGCGTTACCATGGCCATTTCCACCGTAGGCCTTGCATCCGCTGTCGCGACTACGGGAACCTCGAGTTTTTCCCGCGAGGGTGAGGCGTTCGATTTCATGAAGACCTTCCCTGTCGAGTATCGTGTTCAGGTCAGCGCAAAGCTCAAGGTTGCAATGATTCCCTTGGCTCTTGGCGGTCTCATCTATGAGATCATCGCGTTTGCGATGGCGATCCCGTATGGGGTGGTGAACATTCCAATGCTTATTGCCGCCCTGGTCACTGACGTGTTTGTCGTGATCCTTCTCGCAAATCTCCAGATGCGCACGGCCGCACGTAAGGCAAACCTTCATTGGTCAAGCTCCCAAACCGCCATCAAGAACACGGGGCTTTGGGTTGCCATCGGATTCGTCTTATTTTTCGTCTTCTCCGCTCCGGCGTATCCGCTCGGCCTTCTCGGAATGTTTCTTGAGTCAATGGACGCAACCATCTGGGTATATATCGGCTCAGGTGTGCTTGTTGTATTGCTCGCGCTTGCAGCCTTCCTGACGACGAAGCCTTGCTTGCGCTATGCGGCCGAGAAGATCGAGACG
>CAZOGL010000008.1:12506-25294 GCA_964579575.1 uncultured Eggerthellaceae bacterium
GCGCTAAGCTAGCGACTGCGATTTCTACAAAAGGGCCTTCCGAGGAAGGCCCTTTTCCATGTATTGGCGTCTATCCTTGGCACGCTTTGGGAAGGATAATGAACGTGGCAATCACCAACACAACAATTACCCACTTAAACCACCGACCGCCCTTTGTTGTCCCCTGGGATCGGTAAACTACGTCGTTGTCCGATTGTCCATACGAATCTTGGTCGGTATCCTGCCCGTCCAAAGATTGCTTGCCAAACCCTTGGTCGGCATCCTCAAAGTAGCCGAGCATCCCTAAGGTGGTCATGCCCTCGCCCAAGCTTATCCTGCCGTCGTTGTTGAAATCAGGAACTCCCATGGTTGAAACCTTTCGTGACTTGCTTGTCTGGCAAAACTATACCAAACCGGCAAAATGAGGGTGTCCCATTATTGCGCACCTAGATTTTAGCGCCACGACCTCGACCATGAGGGGTACTTTGTTTGCGCACCCAGCGTTAGCATCGCAGCCTCGACCATGAGAGCGCTTTGTTTGCGCACCCAGCGTTAGCATTGCAGCCTCGACCATGAGGGCGCACGAGTAGCATCTCTAGCATTCCCAGGAGGACATCGACGCCCTCAAGCTGGTCGTAAAGCACATGACGACGTATGGACCGTATCGTTGCTCCTGCTAGCGGCCCTTGCGACGCATCGCAAAAAACACTGCTCCTGCACCAACGCAGAAAGCCAAGAGACAGGCTATGACGATAATCGGAACATTAAGGCTGCCGCTCGTAGTCTTTGCCGTTGTCGCGTTTGTCGGAGTGACGGGGGTGGAAACTTTTTGCGTCCCCGTGGAAATATCGGTGAGCTCGGAGAGGATATCGTTCACATCGCCGATCGCAAGTTCGTAGGTCCCTTCCTCTCCCGACTCTTCCTCGTTGACCTCCTTGACATACTCAGACAAGGCACCAGAGTACTCAGGATAGGTATAGATAGTCGTCTTGAACGTGTTTGAGAACGGATCGCCCAACAAAGTGATGCTCGTGACGTCACCCAAGAACACGACGCGCTCAAGAGAAGGGCAATACGCGATTGCCTGCTTTTGAAGCTCGCGGACATTCCCTGCAAACACAAGCTCGCGCAGAGAGCTGCAACCCTTAAACGTCTTGTCAGGTATGGAGACAACGCCGCTTGGCATGACGAGACGCTCAACGGACTTGCAGTTTCTGAACACCTCAACACCAAGCATCTTAAGTGTTGAAGGCACTTCGATATCGGTTAGCTCGCCGCAGTTCTTGAAGGCATAGTTACCCATGCTCGTCACCGCCGGAGTGCCGGAGAACTTCACCGATTTAAGCGAGGAGGACTCGTTTTCGTTGTCGCACATAAAGCAATATTTGCCGATTGAGGTGAGGCTTTCGGGAATGGTCACAGTTTCAAGCGAGCTGCAATTGTAAAAGCACCATCCTCCAAGTTGGGTGATGCCATCGGGAATGTTGATATCGGTGAGGCTCGTACATCCCCAAAAGACACTGTCGGGGAAGATCCCTACATAGGTCTCGGGCCAATGTGCGCTTACCAGAGATGTCATACCGGCAAAGGCAATCTGACCAACCGTGACAACGCTGTCAGGAATGACGAGTGTCGTGACGCGATCTTGGCCTTCGAAGGCGTTCTCTGCAATAGCGGTCACGCGTAAGCCGTTGATCGTGGATGGAAGGACGCAATCGGTATTAGCAAGCGCGGCAATTCCTCGGATGGTCGCCGACGTGCCGTCCTTGGAGTAGCTGTAGGTGTTGCCATCCTCGGCGGTAAATTCGAGAAGGGTTTCATCATCTGCCCATGCCGCGGAAGCGCAAGTAAATACGCAAAGCATCATGGTTGTAACAAGCAGCAAAAGTCCCATGAGACCAGTACGGAAGCGAGTCTTTGTCGTGTTGAGCATCAAGTTGTTGGCGTTACTCATTATCTGTCTCCAATACATACAAATCACCAGTAGTCGGGTCGCGGTACACTTCTCCGACATAGCTAAAGCCGTTCTCAACGGATTGGGAAACCGCTTGTCCCTCGGAAAGCTCTCCCTCAATTTGGGTCATGTCGTTCTCGGCCGTCTCATCAGTGGCCGTCTCATCAGTTGTATACAGTCCGACATCCCAATACGTAGCAAGCGCAAGCATCAAGCCGCACGCAAACACGAGCATCACGTCCATAAGGTTTCCCATAGACGACATGGGGTCAGTCGTAGAAACCCATTCTTGGTCAAAGGCCGCAGTGGTTGAAAGATTTCGCATGAGATCTCCCTAGCTGGTATGAGCCGGCACGGCGGAACCGTCTGCCGCTATGGGCTTCTCAGGTAAGACCGGCATCTCAAAATGAGGAACCTCAAGACCAGCGGCCCTTGTCTGGATTGCCCAATCAAGCAACGCGTTCATCAAGGCCTCATCACTGACAAGATAGTCTTTGTACCAACGTGAGCGGACCCTTGTAACCGGAAGACAAAGAGCGGCGACAACGAGACCTGCGATGGTGGTATCGAACGCGATAAGCAAGGAGGAGGACAAGGTGGACGAATCGCCTCCGCCAAGAGCCATGATTCCTGGGCCCAAGGGGATAAGCGTGCCCATGAGGCCAACCATCGGTGCCACCTTGCTGATGACGTCGCTTCGTCCGACCTTCTTTTGATAGTAGAGCGACTCGTCTGCCAAAAGGCGCTTTGCCACACCTTCGGCCATCTCGGAGGGAAGATAGAGTCTCCCCACAAGTTCACCCAGACAATGACGTTGTCGGGAGGTCAACTCGCTCTCGGAAATGAGACGAGGCAGTGTTTGGGCATCAGCGCTGGCTATATCCTCGATAAGGCGAGGCGTATACTCCTTTGCGTGACTCCTCTCTACCACAGCTTCAACAACCATGGCTCCGATCAGGGCAATCGCATAAAGCAGCCCAATTGCCAAAAGGACGATTACAGGTACAAGAAGACACTGAGCTACCTCGTGCATGGCGTTTGACGCCCCTGACTGCATGAACTCGTTCATTCGCTCTCTCTTTCTCCTATCGCAAAAACGCCTTATGTATCGTCATTTGTCATCGTTTGTTATTTAGTGTCATTTATCAACTGGCATCATTTCTCATCTTCGCCAGAAACGTCACAAGAGGCGCCAGGAACAACAACCTGGCGACGCATGCTTCGCGTGTATCTGGTGGCCTCAAAAACACCGCCGAAAACCACTACGGCAAGAACAAGGGCAAGAAGGGCGGCCGTGCCACCAGGCGAGTCAGAACCCTTGCTCTCAGAACTAGTCGCAGCCGTACTTACCTCGGAAGACGAGGAGGCGGTGGGCGTCGTGGTGCTGGCATTAACCTTCCTATAGGAAGCGGAAGACAACGCAGCGTCAGAAGTCTTTACAGACGTTTGTTGGGTGGACGCAACGACGGATGTAGCGCCATTGTCGTCGTCAGATTGTTTGACAGACGAGTTGCTTGAAGTGCCCGACGCATCAGCTTTGCCATCCTGCGCAGAACCGGAACTGTCTCCCCCGCTATCGGCATCATCTTGATCAGAATCGGAGTCCGACGAGGAATCCGGCTCAGGCTCAGGATTGGTGCCGATAACACTGTATGTCAAATGGTGGGCATCTCCTGCCTCGGCAGAGGTGGTGTTAATCATGTCAACAAGCTCTGCAAGTCCGTCACATTGCTCGGCCGTGAACGCAACATTGCGACTTCCTTCAAAAGGAGTTCCCTTATAGGTGTCCCACATCTCCTTTGACGGGTATTTGTCGAGGGCAAAATTGGACATGTCGCCGGTATAGTTGAACTCGGTAAGATTCTCACAAAACGCGAACGCCTGCTTTTGCATGGAAAAGCTACCATGCGCTTCAACAGAGCGAAGGTTCGAGCAATTCTTGAACGCGTTAAATCCAACGCAGGTTAGGCTCTCAGGCAAGGTTACGGTCTCGATAAAATCACGGCCATCGTACATGGAGAAAGCGGATTGCCAAATAATGGTGACGGGCAAACCGTCGATCTCATCAGGGATGATGACATTAGGATCGACAAGCTCCACGACTCCATAGATGACAACGCCATTGCCAAGAGGGCCGTAATAGTACACGTTGCCATTTTCCGCTTGAAAGGTAGAGGCGGCAAATGCGGTCTGGGGAACCATCGCGCAAGCTCCCGTAAGCGCAAGCAAAAGACAAATCAGCAAGCTGAAAAAGGCTAGAGTTTTGTGTGCGGCAGGGGATTGTGCCATGATTCCCTCCTCTCTTGAAAGCGGAACGTATAGAACAAGTCAGGGCAAAGCAGGAATGATGGATACCCGAGAGGAGGGGCAGACGTCTGTCCGCCCCTCCTCAAATTTGTTGAAACCTGACGAGCGCCTGGCGCCTGTCGGGTATTTCAATCTGGCGAGATATGGTGGGTACCAGGTACCAGTCACAGGTTGGTACTTGGTACAAGGTTTGAACCAGGTATAAGGTTGGCACCCGATATCAAGTTGGTACCCGCCAAAAGCTAAACCAGTTGCTAAGGCTTATCGCATGCCGGAGGTCATGCCGCAGTCCTGGCAGATCTTCTCGAACTCGTCGGACTGGCAAAATCCCTTCACGACGTCGACACGGGACAGACCTTCCTTGGCCATGCGGGCGACCCAGGCATCGATCTCGTCGGAGGAGCCCTCGCGGTCCATCATGGCCTTGTAGCAGTCAGCCACGAACGCGGTGTCAGACTTGTCAAAGTTGATGTACTCCTGGCTGTCGAAGAACCTAGTGGCCATATCCCAACACGCCGCGCCGTCGATCAACGCCTGGCACTGGACGTTCAGTCCTGCGACGTCGGCCGCGCGGTCGAGCACGACGGTATAGAGGCGGTAGACGAAGGAGGTCACGCCCGGGTTCTTGTCGCGGGACTCGAGCTTGTTGGCGCGCAGCCAGTCCGCGGAGCCCGCGTCGACGCCGTAGCCGGCGCACAGGGCCTTGAACTCGTCGGACTCGGCGAAGCCGGCCACGAGCGCGCAGGCGCTCATGCCGTTGTCGAGGTAGCCCTTCCACATGGCAAGACCTGCCTCGTCGGAGGCGCGGCCGAGCAGGGTCTGGTAGACGTTCTCGACAATCTCCTCGTTGGTCATGGTGGTGGACTTGTTGGCGAACTCCTCGGAGTCATAGAAGTTATAGGTGATCTGGGCGGCGCCGTAGGTCTTCATGGCGTCGGCCTGGAAGTCGACCTCCTCGCCGCTGGCGACACGTCCCATGACATTTCGGTACAAACGCTTTACAAATGCCTTGTCACCAGGCAAAACGTCAATCGTGTACTCGTAGGACTCATCAAGATTGCACGCCTCAACAAACTTTGTAAGGTTCTCGTTGTTCTCGTCAACGTGGAAACAAATCTTGGTGGTCTCGGTAAACGGAGACGAACTTGAGGTGTCATAGGCGTTGAAATCCAGACCCGACTGGTCTCCCTCAAGATAGACATCGTGAAGGTTCGTGCAGCCCTTCAGGAGCTTCTTCTCGAGCTTGTAGCCGTTCATGAACGTGACGCTCTCGAGGTCCGTGAGGCCGGCCAGCTGCTGGGACCAGCTCGAACCCACCATGTTGGAGGGGAGCGTCAGGCTCTTCAGCGGCACGGTGAAGGTGGACAGGCTCGCCATCTTGTTGCCGAGCGCGATGCCGGTGTTGCCCTCGGTCATGAGGTCGTCGGGGATGACGACGTCGGAGACCGCGCTTTCGATGGAGGAGATGACGGTCAGGCCCCAAGCGTCCCAAGTGTGGAAGATGAGGTCCTTGACCTGGAACTGGACGGAGTTGGTGCCCTCGTAGACGTAGGTGGTCTCGGAGGGGTAGCCCTCGACCTGGCGGTTGGTGCCGGTGATGGTCGCGGTGGCCGTGCCGACCGCGGTGTTGTCGGAGTAGGTGACCGTGTAGTCGGTGCCCTCGGTGAGCTTGTTGCCGAACTCGTCCTTGACGACTAGGGACGGCTTTGCACCCTCGGCTTTGACAAGCTGGTCGTCGACCTTCTCAATCGTGGCGTTCTCGAGCTTGGAGTGGCGCACGATGGAGTAGGTGTAGGCGTCCTCGCCCTCGGCCACCGCGGTGGCGTTGGAGCCCTCGACGAGGGCGGTGAGGTTAGCATTGTCTGCGTAGGTGTGGAAGCGGATCGCCTTGCACCCGCAGAACGCAGAGTTGCTCGACGCATCGTAGGAGTTAAAGTCAAGATTGGTCTGATCGCCCATCAGGTAGACGTCATGGAGGTTCGTGCAGTTTTTAAAGAGCTTCTTCTCGAGCTTGTAGCCGTTCATGAACGTGACGCTCTCGAGGTCCGTGAGGCCGGCCAGCTGCTGGGACCAGCTCGAACCCACCATGTTGGAGGGGAGCGTCAGGCTCTTCAGCGGCACGGTGAAGGTGGACAGGCTCGCCATCTTGTTGCCGAGCGCGATGCCGGTGTTGCCCTCGGTCATGAGGTCGTCGGGGATGACGACGTCGGAGACCGCGCTTTCGATGGAGGAGATGACGGTCAGGCCCCAAGCGTCCCAAGTGTGGAAGATGAGGTCCTTGACCTGGAACTGGACGGAGTTGGTGCCCTCGTAGACGTAGGTGGTCTCGGAGGGGTAGCCCTCGACCTGGCGGTTGGTGCCGGTGATGGTCGCGGTGGCCGTGCCGACCGCGGTGTTGTCGGAGTAGGTGACCGTGTAGTCGGTGCCCTCGGTGAGCTTGTTGCCGAACTCGTCCTTGACGACTAGGGACGGCTTTGCACCCTCGGCTTTGACAAGCTGGTCGTCGACCTTCTCAATCGTGGCGTTCTCGAGCTTGGAGTGGCGCACGATGGAGTAGGTGTAGGCGTCCTCGCCCTCGGCCACCGCGGTGGCGTTGGAGCCCTCGACGAGGGCGGTGAGGTTAGCGTTGTCCGCGTAGGTGTGGAAGCGGATCGCCTTACACCCGTAGAACGTGGAATCCGGATCAGCGTTATGCGTTTGGAAATCCAGATTGGTCTGGTCGCCTAAAAGATAGACATCATGGAGGTTTGTGCAGTTTTTAAAGGTCTTCTTGTCAATCTTGTATCCGCCCAGCAAGGTAAGCTTCTCAAGGCTGGTGCAGTCGTGCATCTGGCGCTGCCACCCCGAGGAGCCCATCGTAGCTGGGAGCGTAAGAGATTTGATCGATTGGCCATCTGCGTACGTGCAGTATTCAATCATGACGTTGCCCAAGCACGAAACCGGGCAATTCTCAATGGTGTCAGGCATGACGACATCGCTGTTGTTGACATCGATACTCGACACAATGATTGCGGATCCTGAGGTGAAGTTCCACCAGTGATAGACGTTTCCGTCTTCCGCGGTGAATGTCCCACTGTCGGCAAAAGCCGCTGCTGGTGCCAAACCAAGACATAGCACCAATGCACATACCATGCCGATAAGCTTGGTACGCAGGCCCTTGAAATTAGGCCTTTTAATCATAGGTATACCCCTTTCTGTCGTCTTTACACACAGAGGGGAATTCTAGTACGACTTAGAATAATTACAGTGAGGAATAATTCAATTTAGTCTACGTAAAGGGTGTCGTTGTGGATAAAGGACGCCGTTTTAGAAGGCGTCGTTGCGAGCGACATTGCCAAACCGTTGCGAAGTTATTGTCGCACCGAAAACGCCCACGTCACGACATCGTTACAACGCCATCGTCGCGCCGATGACGCCGATGTTGCTAAGGCCGAGGGCGGCGACGCCCACTTCGCTACGCCATTGCGAAGCCCCACTGTTGCCACACTGAAATCGCATCGGTGTCGTTTTTGCACCAGGTCAAGAATTCCTGGGCTGCTTCCTGTTTAGAGGATGTCGTGCAGATCGCCCCCGGATAGATAATCCTGTCATGCACCGATTCGGGAATCTCGTAGACAATCTCGAGACCGGGAAAGCGATAGAGATCGGACAGATACACAATGCCGAGATCGACCTGGCCAGATTGGACATGCTTGCAAACATTTCCAACAGAGGAATCGAGCAGCGGCGAGATGCCAACAAAGAACCCGCCCCTACCTTCAGCGCTCGTGTAAGCCCCCACAGAATAGAGGGATTGGCAAGCATAGTTGCCCGCTGGCACGGACTCGTCACCTACCGCAAGCTTATAACCTCCTGATACGACATCTGAGAGGGAGGAAATCCTATAGCCGGAATTTTGACGTGCGCACACGACAAGGTCGTTGTTGAACAGGTCCCGCCTTGTGTCGGAGACGATTAGCCCCTTGCTTTGAGCGATATCCATCTTATCCGCCGATGCCGAGATCAAGACGTCGGCATATGCGCCAGATTGGAGTTGCGCGTTGAGGTCGCCTGAGGAAAGATATTGCGAATCCCTGAAACTCACCCAAGGATGGGAAGTCTTATATATTTCAATGGCATTATCCATGGCCTCAGTCAAGGAATTGGCAGCAAATATCTGGAGAGTTACCGGGTCTTTAGATGCATTTGCAGCACTTGAGCTGCCCGAATTTTGAGAAGAGCATGCAGCAAGCGTTGTGGACGCCAAGGCTGATATCGCCAGCGACACGAAATCACGACGGGTTAGTGACCTCATATAATCCCCTTCCTGAGACCCTTTCTTGAGCACAAGCCGGGACAATTATAGCTATCCTGAGATAATTCGCAATGTATAGGCTTTGCCCAAACTTCGGAGTCGAAGTTGGAGAAAAAACGGGGTTCCAATTCTGCTTCGAGCAAGGGACCTGCGGGCTCGAGGGCGCTTGGCGGCTATCTTGGTCTTGCGGACGCCCGGTTGCGTTTCGACTTTGGGCCAACACGTGTATAATGCCTGACGAGCAGTTAGTTCGATACGCTTCAATGCGCGCGAATACTTAAAATCGTTTCGCTTGTGTCTCCTGGAAGGAGTCCCTATGTATTGCCAATATTGTGGATCTGAGGTACCTGGTGGCACGAAATTTTGCAGCAACTGCGGCGCTCCGCTGACGCCTGCCACTTCGGCCTCTGCCCAACCCACCGTCGAGACTCCGTCCTATGAGCAGATGAATTACGCGTCCTATCAACCGACCAACATCGCCACGAATGCTGCCACAAAGAGCAAGATCGCCGCAGGCCTCCTTGGCATCTTTCTTGGCACACTCGGCATTCACAAATTCTATCTCGGTTACACCAAGCAAGGTGTCATCATGCTCCTCATCTCGATCATCGCGGGCATCTTCACCTTCGGACTCGCCACTGGCGTCATTGAAATCATCGCATTCATCGAAGGCATCATCTACTTCACCAAGAGCGATGAGGAGTTCTATCTGACCTACGAACTCGGTCAAAAGCCCTGGTTCTAGCGCTTCTTTGACAGCCAGACAAGGGCGTACATGCGGCCAGTACAAATTGGTCGCACCTGTTGAATTGCGCCCATTGGGCCGCATATCCGTCCAATCGCGCCTTTTGTTTGCGGTACAATCTAGAGCCGCTCCTATTGGGAGCAACATATCTAATCGAGACACACGTACCAAACTGAGGTTATTTTGATCGGAACCATTGCAAACGCTTGCGCCATCGTCGTGGGCAGTCTTATCGGCGGCACGCTCAAACGCTTCATAAGCGAGCGGGTTAACGACGCCCTGTTTACCGCCATGGGTCTTGCCGCGTTCGTTTTAGGCGCGAATGCCGCAATCCAGAACATGCCAAACAGCACGTATCCTGTGTTGTTCATAGCCAGTCTCGCTATCGGAGCCGCTATCGGCACCCTCTTGCGCCTTAGCGATCGCATGGACGCGCTGACCTCGCGCAAAGGCGACGGGAAGCTCGGTCAGGGCCTTGTTACTGGCTGTCTTTTGTTCTGCGTCGGAACCTTATCGATCCTCGGCCCCGTCCAAAGCGCCCTCTATGGCGACACGACGTTCCTGTTCACCAACGCCATGCTCGACTTGGTGACCGCTATGGTGCTCGCATCGACCTATGGCGTCGGCATGGCCCTTGCCGCTGTCGTGCTTTTCGCTTGGCAAGGATTGATTTACGGACTCACGCTGTTGCTCGGCAACTTCATCACTACGCCCATGATGACCGAGCTCTCGATTGTGGGCGGCGTGCTCATCATGATGTCCGGCATCTCAATCTTGGGCATCAAGGAGCTTAAGACACTCGACTTCCTTCCCTCCCTGCTCGTCCCTATCGTGTGGTGTCTCGTCGCACCGCATTTTGGCATCTAGTTACTGGCGACAATCGCAATCGGGGATGTGGCGGACGAGTGCCTTGCCTCTCCGCCCGATGTTCGCAGCGCCTTTTCCCAAAGACATGGCGCGGTCTATCATTTGTATGCGTACAATAGACTCCATCAGGAAAAACGTGCTGAAGAACCGCTTTGAGGATTTGAGGAGTCACAATGGTTGAGAAGAACATTGCCGCATTGGTACTTGCCCTTTCCGAAGACGACACGCCTTTGGTCGTAAGCTATGAGGATGACCGCGAAAAGGTCGAGTGCACACCTGCGTCGGGAGCCGAGGCGTCTTGCCGAGCCCTACAGGTCTACGAGGGCAAACCCGTGATTGCGCAGGCCATCGCTGCAGCTGAGGCAGCTGGCGCATCCACCATCGCAATCCTCACGCGTCCCGCACTTGCAAGGGATATCGAGACGTGCGTCGGCTCTCTTGACGTCACGCGCCCTATAGAGGTGCGCAGCCTGAGCGTCAAGGACGAACTCGAGATTACCCGCGCGGCAGCAAACTTCGAGCTGTTCGGCATCACGAAAGCTGTTTTGGATGTCGCCGATGAGGTCGCGAAAACGGCCGGCGCGGAACTCGTCTACCTGCTCAATGCCGAGCAGGTCCGTATTGACGAGTCCCATTTAGCCGCCCTGCAAGCCGACATCGATGAGCACAAGACCGACATGGCCCTGACCTGGTGCCGCATCACCCGCACCACCCCTATGCTCATCCGCGCCAGCTGGCTTTCCGGCCTTGGTGCGTCTGATCTGTGCTCCCCCACCAACAATGGTTCCGACCGCGGCGTTACCACCATGAGCGCCTTCGAGCACGACAACGGATGGGACCAACTTCTACCAAATCCCGGAAAGACCAGCGACCCCACCAAGGAGTTCTTCGCTGATCTCAACCTTTGCGCCCTCGAGGCTGTTCGCATTGCCAAGCTTGACGAGGAGAGCGCCAAGCACAAGCTCGAGAAAGCCAGCGACTCCGACCGTGAACTTGTTGCCATCGCCCGCAAAATCATCGCAGCCATGGTCCCCGACGATGAAGGCGAAGCGGCCGCCCTGGCTTTGGCCGACGCCTTTGGCAAGCGGAACAAGGCCGACTTTCCCCTGTTCAACATCCCGGAGTACAAGGGTAAGCTTGTCTATCTCGACTCCGCTGCCACCACTCAGCGCGCCGGCGCGGTTCTCGATGCGCAACGCGACTACGATACCCACTCAAACTGCAATATCCGCCGTAGCATCTATGGCCTCATGAAGCGATCCAATGACGCATGGAACGGTGCGCGCTCCAGCGTGCTTCGCTACATCAACAGCGATGAGCCAAAGGGCATGATGGACCGCAAATCCCCGCAGCTCGCCATCACCATGAACGCCACCGGCGCTCTCAACCTGGTGGCTCAAGGGTGGGGTGACAAGAATGTCGGCGAGGGCGACACCCTGATCTGTTGGGCCTCTGAGCACCATTCCAACATGCTTCCCTGGCAAACCTTGACTGAGCGCAAAGGCGCCCGACTCATCGTTTTGCCGCTTGACTCCCATGGCCGCATCGACATGGAGGCATATGCGCAGGCGCTTGAAACGAAGCCGAAACTTGTCGCGTGCGCGCAGGTCGGCAACACCATAGGCATCGAGTACCCCATCGCCAAACTTGCGGCCATGGCGCACGAGGCCGGCGCACGGTTTGTGGTGGATGCGGCGCAATCCCTTGCCCATGGCAAAGTCGACGTGAAGGCTTTGGGCGTGGACTTCGTCGCCATGTCCGCCCACAAAATGTACGGCCCCCAAGGCATCGGTGGCCTTTGGATCGCCCCCGAAGCGTTTGCCGAGATGGAGTGCGTGAACGTGGGTGGCGGCATGGTTATGCACGTCACGCCTTACGACTTTGAGTCCCACCCTGGCGGATCGAAGTTCGAGGCGGGCTCCCAGCCGATCTCCCCTGCCGTAGGTTGGGCTGCGGCCATCGACTACGTCGAGACCCTTGGCGTCGAGAACATAAAGTCTGCCGAAGCTGCCCTTACGCGCCATGCCATGCGCGGCTTCGCCCATATCGACGACGCCATCGTGTTTGGCGACCATTCCGCCGCAGACGGCCAAAACGGACTCATTTCCTTCTCCCTGCGCGGCTTGCCGCCCACGCCAATCGTTAGGCTCCTCGACAACGTGGGTGTTGCCGTTCGCGGCGGCAGCCATTGCGCCTTGCCGCTGTGCAACGCCCTTGGTGTCTCGGGCACGACTCGCATAAGTCTTGGCGTCTACAACACTGCAGAGGATATCGAGGCCGCCCTCACCAGTGTAGCTCTTTGCGCCAAGCTGTACGCGGCACGATAAGTTGACAACGCGAGGTGGCGCCAAGTTGCACGCCTAACCCACAGGTCGCCCACGCCATAGAGGGTGGCTCGCTCGCAGGGGGCACTCGAAGACGCGCTCGAGGAGTCGTCAACGCCGCGAATGAGGAGGCGCGCTCGAGAAGCTGTCAACGCCGCACTCGAAGGCGCGCTCGAGTAGTCGCTCTTGCGGGGGATGCGCGCGAGAATTATCAGGGCGCACTCGAGAAGCTGTCAACGCCGCACTCGAAGGCGCACTCGAGGAGTCGCCCGAACCCTAGAATCCCCAAATCTTGGACGGTCCCTCGGGCTCCATCTC